>CAZCBX010000007.1:0-116067 GCA_964497185.1 uncultured Bdellovibrionales bacterium
GCGCAGCGTTTCCCCGGGGTGTGCACCTCGCCTCCGTAATCAACTTCGTGCCAAAGAGCCCCATGCTAGTGGCTTTAAACAAAGAGATATTCAATATAAAGACAAACATGATTCCAAATATGGAAAAATCATGATGCGATTCAACATAGAAAATCTCCCAAAAATACGCTAGTATATTATTTCTCATGCCCGTTTTTGCTTACAAAGGAATCAACGCTCAAGGAAAAAATGTCAAAGGCGTGATTGATGCCGGCACCGCTTCGGAGGCGCGCAGTCGGCTAAAGTCTGAAAAAATTTACGTCACCGACATTGATGAAAGCGCCAAAGTATCGGCCGCCAGTGGCGCCAACCGCTCGATTACCGGCAAAGGCAAAGTCAACACCCAAGATTTATCCCTGATGACCCAACAGCTTTCCACGCTTTTATCCAGCGGGATTCCACTGGTGGATTCGGTGAGCGCGCTGATTGAACAAACTGAAAACACACGCCTAAAAGAGACGTTGTCGGATATACGCAGCCGGGTCAATGAAGGTAGCGGCTTGGGTGATTCCATGAGCCGTCACCCCAAAGTATTTAACAATTTATACGTGAACATGATTCGAGCTGGCGAAGCCTCCGGTACGCTGGATCAAGTGTTGGAAAAACTCACTTTTTTCACAGAAAATCAAAACAAACTTCAGGGCAAAATCACCTCGGCCTTGGCTTATCCTATTTTTATGATCATTGCCGGCATCATAGCGCTGGTGGTCATTTTTACGGTGGTCATTCCCAAACTCACTGCGCTGTATGAAGATTTGGGCCAAACCTTACCCCTGCCCACGCAGATGCTCATTGGCATGAGTGACTTTTTGCAACACTATTGGTACTTGTTGTTGATTGTGCTGATTGCTGTGATTGTTGGTTTTCGTGCGTATGTGCGAAGCCCCACCGGCAAACGTAAATTTCATCAATACCTTTTAACCATGCCCCTTTTTGGGCCTTTGTTTCGAATGATTGCCATTGCGCGCTTTTCCAACACCCTCTCTACCCTTTTAAGCAGCGGCGTGCCCATTTTGACTTCCATGGACATTGTCAAAAAAGTCATCGACAATGTAATCTTAAAAGAAGTGATTGAAAAAGTTAGAACCAATTTATCCGAAGGAGACAGCATTGCAGAGCCGCTACGCCGCTCAGGACAATTTCCTCCGCTGGTCACCCACATGATATCGGTGGGAGAAAAGTCTGGTGAATTGGAGTCAATGTTGTATAAAGTCTCAGAAACCTACGACAATCAAGTTGAAAATAAGGTTGCGACCTTGACGGCTCTGATGGAGCCAGTCATGATACTGGTCATGACCGTTGTCATTGGCTTTATTGTTTTCAGCGTCATGTTGCCGCTGATTAACATGAACAACTCGTTTGGGTAGGTCGCGTTAAAGATATAAAAGGAGTGAACACTGTGGTAAAAAAATTTTCATATTCCAAAGGTTTTACACTGGTCGAAATTATGGCCGTCATGATTCTGATTGCCATTTTGGCTGCAACCGGTGTGGTGGGGATCAACGCGCAGGTCAAAAAAGGCAAAATCCGTGCAACCAAAACACAAATTGCCACCTTTGACCAAGCCATTTCCCTTTTTGAATTGGAGTGTGGTTTTTTTCCAACCTCCCTTGATGATTTGATTCAAGCGCCCACCGCGCGACGTTGCAAAGGCTACCCCAAAGGTGGCTACATGAAGAAGAAATCGATCCCCGCCGATCCATGGGGCAGCGATTATCAATATGACAGCAGCGGTTCACGCAGCGGCTTTGGCTACGACTTATGGTCTTTGGGCCCCGATGCAGAAGACGGAACCGATGATGATGTAACCAGCTGGGAAAGCGACTCTGGGCAAGACGAGGAGTAATCCATCTCAACCATGATCAAAGCCCAACACCACAGCAGGCAGGGGTTTACGCTCATCGAGCTTGTGTTTGTGATGATTTTGGTGGCTTTGATGGGTGGCGTGGCCATGCCGCGCATCACCAGCACCATGGGGTTAAAAAATAAATCCTCGGCCATCAAAATGGCTGGGTTTCTTCAAAATACGTATCAACAAGCTTTGTTAAGCCACCAGGCGCACCATGTGATTTTTGATCTGGAGCGCAATGAGTTTTGGGCCGAAAAAATTGCGCCTGCTGAGCCAGAGCCTCTGTTGGATGAATCGGTGGATGTCGATGAAGTGCTGATGGCGTTTCGCAAACAAGCCGAAACTTTTTCAGACCCCGAAGAAATTGAAAAACGCAAAATGGCCCGGCGAAGCAAAATCACCGACGGCCAGCTCAAACCCAGTCAGCTACAAGCCCCCTTGTCGGTGGCCAAAGTTTTTATTCAGGGACAGACCGAGCAAGATCAACAAGGCATCTACACCATCCCCATTTCGGCATCTGGCTATCATCCTTTTGCCATTGTCTACATCGCCTTAAGAGAAGAAATTGTTTACAGCATCGTTTTTCCACCGTTGGGCGGTCGCGCGACGGTTGAAAAAGGAGAAGTGGATCCCGATGAGGTTATCTAAAAAAGCGCGGACCCGCCAACAAGGCTTTTCACTTTTGGAAGTGTTGGCCGCTTTGCTGATTTTGTCGGTGAGCATCATCGCGTTGTCCGCCAATCAAACCCAATCGATTCGTTTGATTCAGAGCGCGGACAAACGAGCCACCGCTGTGACCCTGGCCCAAACCAAAATGGCTGAAACCAACCATCTGATTGCTGAAAAGGGTTTGGGTGAAATCAAAGAAAATAGCCAGGGCGAATTCGATCAAGATCTCTATCCGGGGTATGAATGGATGCTAATCAAACAGCGCATACCGGTACCCGACTTTACGTCATTGATGTCCGCTGCCAGTGGTGAAGTGGTGGATGAAGAAGAAACACAAGGCAATTTTGAAGGCCCCATGAAAGCCGTAACCGAACTGTGGGGCAAAGGCATCAAACAAGTGACCGTCGAGGTGACATGGAAAGAACGAGACACCGTGAAAAGCTATAGCTTGGTGACCCATTATGTAGAAAGCAATGTGATGCAACAGGTGCAGTCGATGATGAGTGGCTTGGGCGCGGGCGGCTCAGGCGACGCTTCTGATCAGGAGCAAGAATGATCGGCATAAAGCACAGCACATTTGGAAACCGAGGGTTCACGCTTATCGAACTGATTTTGTCCTCAGTGATTTTGGCGATCATCGGGGTGTATACATGGCTTTCCATGGACGCCTCGTTTCGCACGCAACGGACCATGCAGCGATACAGCCGACTTCAAGAAATTGGCCATGGCGTAAGTGGAAAAATTGCCATGGACATCAGCCAATCGTTTTATGTGGTGCGAACCCCACCGATTACTTTTTTTCAAGCCAAGGGAGGTGAAGTTCAGTTTACCTCGTTGGGCCATGCCAATGCGTCGCCCACCGCGCGGGAGTCTGAGCTCACCGAAATCACCTACAAAACCGAATCCAACCCAAGGGGACGCAACCTCATGCTGCTCCAGCGGCGAGAGACTTCTTACATTGATGGCCCGGTGGAAAACATTGAAGATGCCCCGTTTTATACGTTGACCGACGCGTTAAGCTCCATTGAGTGGGAATTTAGCACCGATGGCATTCGATTTGTCAAAACGTGGGACACCACCACCAACGAAAACCGCGATCAACTGCCCAAACTGGTTCGTTTGTCCTTTACCCTTTCTGAAAATGGCGAAATTCGAGATGATCCCAAAGAGGCCAGCTTTACGTCGTTGATTGACATTCCCTTATCGCTCATGGCCCAACCCCAAACGGGTGCGGCTCAGGGACAAAATGCCAACGGCAGTAACAATGAAAATCCCAACCAGCCCAACACTCCCGGTTCACAACCGCAACCAGCAGGCAGGCAGCGATGATAAAACTACGCCAAAATAATCGAGGGGTGGCCCTGCTTTTTGTCATGGGCGCGCTGATGATCATTGCCATCATTGCCATCGAACTCACACAGCAGTCCCAAATGGCCAAACAAACCGTCATTGGCAAACGCGATGAGGCCAAAGCCATTGAATTGGCCAAAGCCGCGTACCGATGGTCGGTGTTTCGACTCACGCTCGACACCCAATTGGATGCCATCCCTGTGATTCCTGGCACCAATTATGGTGGCAAAAAAGATGATTTAACCGAAATGCAGTGGACCTTTCCGCTGACCTACCCCTTTCCCGTGCCGGCTGGTGAGCCAGACGAAGAAATGGATGATTCGGCGGAAACGTTGGCCACGCAGGAATCGCTGGGTGGATCCTTTGTCACCAGCTTGAGTGATGAAAGTGCCAGAATCAATTTAAATGACGTAGGCATTGGCGGCCCCCCCGGACAAAAGGTTGTATCCGGCGCGGCCAAAGTATTGTCTTATTTATTGTCTTCTCCGCGCTTTCAAAAATATTTTCGATACGATCAAAATGGGGTCAATCGCGTGATCCATGCCATCGACGATTGGACCGATAGCGACACCCAAATCAACCATCTGGGCGGCGGGGATGAAAATCAAGAATACAGCACCGGGGATGATCCTTATCAGGTAAAAAACATGCCCTTTTTTGCTCTAAGTGAACTGCGCCGCATTGAAGCCATTGATTTGGAACTGCTGGAAGAGCTGCTGCCGTTTGTCACCGTGTATCCTTATGATGCCAAATTGCCACGTGTCAGTACGCAGCCCATCACGCCCAAAGGCAAAATCAACGTCAATACGGCGCCTGTTGAGCTTCTGGCTGCCTTGTTCTCCCCGCAAATGATGACCAGCAATCGGGCCCGTTTGGAATGCGCGGTTGCCATTGCCAACGCACGCGCGCTGATGGCGTTTCGATCGGTGAAACCCGGCGGAACAGAACCGTCATTTTTGGGTTTTGTCCAAAACAATTGTGAAGTGGTGCAAACCCAAGATGAAAACGGTGCTGCGAGCATTGTTGAAAAGGAAATTTTGGCCATTTTGGACGTGCGCTCCGATGTTTTTCGCGTCCATGCTCTTGGCATTTCTGGAAATATACAAAAGACAATTTCTGCTGTTGTGGTAAGATCACAAGCAAACGTACAACCCGTATATTGGAAAGTACAATAGCGAAACTGATGATGGCATTGAATTTACACATTCAAAGTGTGGTTTTACCCAGAGGGATCCACTAATGGCGCAAAAAGTCGTTGGCCTGGACATTGGCCGGTACTCGATCAAGGCAGCCGTATTTGATGCTTCCTTTCGAAGCCTTCAATTAAGCAATTTGATTGAGTCTTCACCCATCACGCATCTGGATCCCAGCGACGAAAGCTATGATGAAAAAGTCGCGCTGGCATTGGCCACCTTAATCGAAAAGTATGGCCTGCAGCAGGCCACGTTTTGCTCCAGCTTATCGGGCAAAGATACGCTGCTTCGGATTAAGCAATACCCTTTTGCGTTAAAACAAGCGCTGAAAGTGCTGCCCAACGAAATCGATGATGACATTCCCATCCCTGTGGAAGAGTTAATGATCGAACATGAAACGTTCATTGAGGAAAAAAACCGCACGGTATTGCACGCCATTTGTGTTCAGCACATTCACATTCAGCGCCATTTGGACCTGCTTGCGCGCGCGCAGGTGGATCCGACTTTTGTATCCTTGGATTCCATTGTGCTGGCCAACAACCAGCAGTTTTTGCAGCATCACCCCATGGATCACTATGCTTTGGTGGATATCGGCCATACCAAAACGTCCATATGCATCATTGCCGATCAGAAAGTGGCTTTTCTGCGCACCCTGTACACCGGCGGCCAAGACATTGATGAAGCCATCCAAACCCACCTCGATTTAACCTTGGCGCAGGCCAGTGAAGTCAAACACAAACACGGCATTGTCGAACAAGAAGGCAAACCGCTGCAAAGCCAGGATTTGCAAAAACTTTCTTCTGCCATCACCACTGTGGTGGACCCCTTGTTGCGCGAAGTGCTTCAGACCATCAGCATGTACCGTGGCCAAACTTTTTTAAGCAATGAGCAAAAAAAGATTGAACATATTTTTCTGTCCGGTGGCAACGCGCTGATCCGTGATTTGGACCAATTAAGCACGTCAATCACGGGCTTGCCCAGCCAAGTTTTGTCCATGGATGGCCTGGGCGTAGAAATGCAAGCCGATTCTCAGGCTAAATTTGCCACGGCCATCGGTACAGCACTTAAATTTTCTTCTCGCGGTAAAAACCAACTGCCCAAAGATCAAATCAACTTTCGAAAAGGCCCCTACTCCATGGTCCAAGACTATGGGCAGTACAAAGACCAAGGTTTGTTTTATGCCAAGTGGTTCTGTGTGTTGTTTGTGCTGACTTGGCTTTTCTTTGGTGTAAAAAACCAAGGCTTGCGCAGCCAATATCAAACGTTGGAAAAACGTGCCGTCACGCAATACAAAAACTATGTCGCCGATGCAGGTCGGGTAAGCAGCTCAAAAACAGCTTTGCGCATGCTCAAACAAAAGCTCAATGCTTTGGAACAAAAACAAGAGTTATTAACCTCGGGTCTCAACCAGCTCACGGCTTTGGACATTCTTCTAGAATTATCCAAACAAATTCCTGAATCCATCAGCCTGGACGCAGAAGAAATCAGCATCGCCAACAACAAAGTAGTTCTGCGGGCCAAAACCACCTCGTATGCCTCGGTGGACCAAATTGTAAATCGACTGGAAAAGTACGAACATTTTGAACGCATTGAAAAAGGCAACATGAAGGAAACAGCCGATCAGCGCATTGAATTTCAAATCACCATGATGATTGGAGACAATCCCAAAACTGCGTCTGGCATCAACGAGGGGGATCCATCATGAATGCCATCTCTGAAAAACTTCACTCTGCCGTCGAGCCTTTGCGCACTCAATTCAATCGGCTTTCGTCCCGCGAGCGAAGCATTGTTTTATTGATGGGCATTGGTTTCACCTGTTTGTTGGCCGTGGGCATTCTTGTGTGGGTTGGCTCATCGTCATCTTCATGGCAAAAAAAGGTGGCTTCCAGCCGAAAAAACATCAGCACCATTGTCGAATTGGGATCCAACTATCAACGATTGGAAGCCAACGTATCCCGCTTAGATGAAATGATTTCACGCGTGCCCCGCGACTTTGGTTTGGCCACAGAGCTTGAAAAAATTGCCTCGGCCAACAGTCTGCAGATTGATTCGATCAAAGACCGAAAAGGCCCGCCGCATGAATTTTATGAAGAAAACCAAGTGATTTTATCGCTCAAGGACGTGGAGATCCGAACCCTGATCGATTTTTTACAATCGGTGGAAAACTCCAATCGTTTTATGCTTATTTCGGATTTGGTCATTAAACCAGGCTTTAAAGACCCCACCAAGCTCAGCGTACAAACGGTTATTTCTACATTTCAACCCCTGGAGCCAAACTCATGATGCGCGCAGTGACTCAATGGCATCGAAATTATGGAAAATACATCTGGGTGGGTCTGATTGTATTTTTGATTGGACTGGTGCTTAATTTTCCCATTGCTCGCATGGTGCCATGGATGACTCAAACCATCGAAAAACAAACCGGCTATCAAATTCAAATGGATGAGGTCGACATTGTATTTCCGCTGGCCATTGATGCTAAAAATGTAACCGTACAAGGCCCAGGCATGCTTCCTTTAAACAACGGGCGCGTGATTCCCATCCCTGAAACTTTCACGCTGGACACCCTTCGGCTTTCGCCTTCATGGATGTCGCTTTTAACCTACGCAAGCAAGCGATCGGTGGGCTTTGGCTTTGTGGCCACTCAAAACGCAATGAAAATATCAGGCAGTGTAGCCCATGGTCCCAAATACACCGATGTATCCATTCAGGGCAAAAACATCCCTTATGAAGCCCAAATCAATTTGGGTGCTGCCAGCCCCATGCTTCAGGGCCAGGTACTGGATATCCAAAGCAGCATGAATGTCGACTTTTGGGTGGAAGCCGCCACGCCCCTTATTCAAAAAGGCGATTGGACCAAAGCAGAAGGCGGACTGACGGTTAAGTCAAAAAATCTTTTTCTTGAAACCGCACTAACCGGCCCACTGACCTTTGATCGAACCGACATTGAATTAAAAATGGATCAAGGCAAAATCACCATTGACCCGCTTAATGCGTTGGGCGAGCATCTGCAACTCAAAAGCAATGGCTTGATTTCAATCAACAAAAACGCCATCAACAGCAAAATTGACAAACTTGACGTGCGCTTAACCATGGATGAAACACTGTCACAACTTAAATCCATGGTGGAAATCGGTGCGTCCACGCAGCAACTCCAAATGCAGGGCGATACCCTATCTTTTCGCATCAGTGGACCACTGAACAACCCAATGCGTCTGAAAGCCATTAACTTATGAAGAAGCCTTGGCAAGATCATGAAAAAGAAAAGAGAAATCAACCTCGCCTCGATCTTGATGGCGAAGTCGAAGTCCACAAAGAAAAATTTGGCGGTAGTCAACAGGGGCGTATTCACGACATTTCCACCAAGGGCATTCGCATCTCGACTGAATTAACCTTTAATGAAAACGAAGATGTCGTGTTGCACCTTCAAAATCCACATACCCAAGAACATGTCACCTTAATCGGTGAAGTCTGTTGGATGGAAGACACCAGCGAAAGCCGCGTACAGGCAGGCATTTCGTTTCATCCATTGGATGGACATAGTCTGGCCAAGCTTAAAGAACTGATGCAACAGGCTTCGGGCACTCAAAACGCAGATGAAAAATCCTCCAGTCATTTTGCCAACGCACCCAGCTTGGAAAAAGAAATTTCAAAAATACTGGCTAGGCCCGATACACAAGATGAAACCGAAAACCCAGACGGAGCCCGCTCCATCCAAGAAGAAGCAGATACACCTGTGGACCCCACCCTTGTTCAACAGCCGCCCAGCCAAGTTCAGCCAGGCTCTTCCAAAGGCGTTCGGTTTTTAACCCTTTTGCTTTTTTTGGTCCTGGTCGGCCTTGCAGGGGCAACATGGTGGCTTCAACAGCAAAATGAAGAAGCATTAACTTTTAGCAAAGCCAAAGAAGCCGTTTCTGTCATTATTCGGGATGGTGGTTGGTTGGAGCAAGACCTAAAGCCCGATGATACCACCACTCCACCTCCTGCAATACCCGATCCACAAATCGCCGAAGAGCCGGCTGTGCCAAATCCGGTTGTAAAAACCAATGCGTTGGAAGGTGAGCATAGTATCAACTCTGCCCAAGGCATTCAGACCATTGCTTGGTCCGGCCCCAAAGAGCGTTTGACCCTCAACATTTCTTTTGATCAATTGCCCTCCGGTCTTTCTTATCAAATCCAAAAGTTGGATTTTGATCCCAACAACCTACGTTACTTGATCAAACTCCCACTGGCGCAAAGCAAACTGGCGCAAAATGAATTTGCATTGACGCACCCCTTGGTTGAACAAATTCGCGTGGGTATTCATGCCCTTGAAACTGGCCCTTCATTGCATTTGGTATTGGACATGAAAAAAGCCCGCGGTGAAATTGTAGCCGACCGAATTGTGGGCAATCAGCTCTTATTGGAACTGGTTTCCTTTCAATAAAAATCCCCTAGAGAGAGTTTCAAAACAAAACGATGTTCAACCCATCGGCTTTTTCACATAAACTCGTTGAAATTGACAAAATTTGCAGGTAAGAGAATACTTCCTCAAAAGGCGACGTGCCCAAGTGGTTAAGGGGCCGGTTTGCAAAACCGTTATTCGTCGGTTCGAATCCGACCGTCGCCTCCACTTTAACACATAAAAACTAGCAAAGTTCTACGATCGAAGCACTGAGTTGAACCGACGAATGAGAAGGTTTTAGCCGTGCTTGGAGCGAAGCGACTTAGCACGCAGCTTATGCCTGGTTTTTGCTCGCATCGCGAGCGAAAATCCAGGTCGAATCCGACCGTCGCCTCCACTTTAACACATAAAAACTAGCAAAGTTCTACGATCGAAGCACTGAGTTGAACCGACGAATGAGAAGGTTTTAGCCGTGCTTGGAGCGAAGCGACTTAGCACGCGGCTTATGCCTGGTTTTCGCTCACAACAGTGAGCGGAAATCCAGGTCACGACAAATGTGCAGAAGGCACATGCAATACCGGCATCATTTTTACGATTAGTAAAAATGATATCATTGGGAAGCGAGGCAGCCGGAAGGTTGACTAAAATCCGACCGTCGCCTCCTTTCTCCCGTAGATCGGGGAAGGATGGTTTCCCGCCGTCGAATGGCTCCCTCAGCCTTCGGCTTCAGTCCGCTTGAGTTCTCCTCTGGGAAACCATCCTTCCCCTGGAGCAACCCTAGATATAGTGGAAAAGTCTGGGAGTTGACGTATTGCATTGCTGTGGGATATGTATTTTTTATGACCTTTTCTCGCTTAAACAAGTTGTGCTTATTTTTTTTGGGTGCCTGTTGGGCATGGAGCGCTGAGGCAACCATCGAATTTGTAAATTTAAGCCGTTTACAGACAGTTGAAGCGGTAAAAGCGCACACGTTTGATCTGCTGTACAATGGAAATGAAAATTTTCGTGGCATGATCCGTGAGCTGGATGAAAATTCAGATCAAGTTTATAAAATGGTGTTTGTGGACACCGATCTTCATCCTCAATTTCGGGGCGGTGCCAAACCGGGCTTTCATTTCAATGGCGCTTTTTACGTGAGCTCGAATGCCAACGTGCAACATTCTCCGGATCAAATTGCGCAAAATCCGGCACTTGCCAAAGAAAATGCCATCAATGACTTACGGTTTATGAGCAATGTTATTTTGCTTTTTATGCGCGATATCCCTGTGGGCGACAAAACGTTTTACAGCGTGCAGGAAGGCACCATGCTACAGGAAACGTTTCATGCCCTTCAGCATGAATACCACTGCGATCACGGTCAGCCGGACTATTTTTTAAAGTTAAACGAACACTTACCCATCATTGAGGTAGAGGGTGAATTGGCCAACTACTTATTTCGCAAACCCAACCGCGATGACATCCTTCGCGTACAAATGGCCAAAATCAAAGGCTTTCAACAAATGGTCACCTATTTTAAGGGCCTGGCATTGGGATATGAGGCATCCGAAAAAGAGAGAACCCAATTCAATCAAACATTGATGGACGTATGGACATTCATGGTCAATCACATGGGCTACCCCAAAGTGACAAGCAACCAGTCAAAAAGCAACCTCACCCTCACCAACCTAAAAACCCTCCACTGGTTCATGAAAACCAAAAAATACAACAATTAAAATAGAAGCGGAAGAAGCCAAGGCGCTGAGCGCACAATAGACAGACGAACTCTGTTTTAGCCGTGCTTAGAGCGAAGCGACTTAGCACACGGCTTATGCCTGGTTTTCGCTCACAACAGTGAGCGGAAATCCAGGTCGAATCCCCTCGAAGTGTAGTGTATATATCGAAATCGAAAATCTTTGAGGACCCACCTTAAAAAAGATGGAGCGGGAGAAGCCATGGCGCGTGAGCGCCCAATAGACAGACGAACTCTGTTTTAGCCGTGCTCGGAGCGAAGCGACTTAGCACACGGCTTATGCCTGGTTTTCGCTCACAACAGTGAGCGGAAATCCAGGTCGAATCCCCTCGAAGTGTAGTGTATATATCGAAATCGAAAATCTTTGAGGACCCACCTTAGAAAAGATGGAGCGGGAGAAGGGATTCGAACCCTCGACCCTCACGTTGGCAACGTGATGCTCTACCAGCTGAGCTACTCCCGCAAAAAGTAGTGTTGAGAGATATGAAAATTTGGTGCGGTTGTCAAGTTTCTTTTCACATTGAACCATACTCGGCCAACGCAAGCACCGATCGTGTTTTGAAAGCCAAGCAAAACAATGAAAAGCGCAAAACCATTGGCTTTCAAGGCATATTTTCGCTATCATAGTCGGATATAAAAACATCGTGCTTGCTCAGATGGGTTCGATACAACCATGCTCGTTAAAGGATTATTCATGAAACGCTCGTCTTTTATTGCTTTTTTGCTGTCGTGTCTTTTTATACTTACACCTTCCACCTCACCGGCCGCCAGTTCTATCACCGATTGGTTTATGCATTCGGCTTTTCAACGCTCTTCGATGCAGCGTCTCAACAAATCTCTGCTGTATGTCCATAAAGAATATGTGGAGCCAGGGCGCATTGATTATTCGGACATGTTTTTGTCCGCCTGTGACGAACTTTCACAATACATTGCTGAATTCACGTACACCCCTACATCCGACAAAGCCATCCATGCCAACGTGCTGGATGAAAAAAAAGAATTTTCAACGCAAATTGCGTCCATTTATAGCTTGCGCAATCAAATTACAGACCTATTGAAGTTTATCTCTCAGTACAAAGAAAGTGATATCAATGAGAGTCTGCTGGAAGAAATTGCCATTCAAGGCATATTAAAAACCTTAGACCCCCATTCTGTCTTTTTGTCCAAGGAGGTGCTCAAAGAAACCAACGTGGGCATTGAAGGAAAATTTGGCGGGTTGGGCATTGTCATCGGTTTTCGGGATGGTTTTTTAACGGTGATTTCTCCCATTGATGGCACACCGGCTTCACGGGCAGGCGTTCAAGCTGGCGATCGAATTGTTAAAATTGAAGATGAACCCACCCTGGGCATGACTTTGACAGAGGCCGTCTCCAAAATGAGGGGAGAAGAAGGTACGCAAGTCGAAATCACCATTTCACGCAAAGGGGCCAAAGCGGAAAAAGACTACAAGTTAACCCGTGCGCAAATTAAAATTGTCAATACAGAAGCCACGTTGCTCAGCGACAACATTGGGTACATCCGCTTAAAAGGTTTTGACAAGGCTTCTGCCCAACAGCTGCGCGCCCATATTGAAAAGATGAAATCCGAAAGCCCACAAGGTGAGCTCAAAGGTTTGATTTTTGACCTGCGCAACAATCCAGGCGGTTTGTTGGATCAATCGATCGCCGTGGCCGATCTGTTCTTGCCCAAAGGCGATATCGTAAGCACAGTGGAGCGCGGTAAAAAAATGAATGATCATCAATATGCACGCAAGCAAGATGATTACGAATTTCCAATGATTGTTTTAATCAATCAGGGCAGCGCGAGTGCATCTGAAATTGTGTCGGGCGCCCTTAAAAAAAATGATCGTGCCCTTTTGATTGGTGACACCAGCTTCGGCAAGGGAACCGTCCAGCAGATTTTTCCTCTGCCTGAACAAACAGCGCTTAAACTAACCGTGGCACAGTACCTAACCACAGGTGAAGTCTCCATCCAAAGTATTGGCATCAGTCCAGACATCCAAACCCATCCAGTATGGGTGGATGACGAAGAGGTTCGTTTTGCAGAGTTTTATGAAGGGCGAACCGAAAAAACGCTTGATCGCCACTTCGTCAATAAAAAAGCATTAAAGGATAAACCTAAGTTTTCCATGTCTTATTTGTTGAATACTTCCGAAGATGATGAAGATCAAAAGGTGGTCAATGAGTATCAATTCAGTCGTTTGTCGCCAGAGAAAAAACAAGAACAACTGTTTAAATCTTTTGAGGTGAAATTTGCACATGAAATTTTGCAAGAAGCCACCCCCGATACACAAAAAGGCAGTCAACTTTACAAATTGGCTCAAAAGCAAATGGAAAAAATTAAAAAAGAGCAGCAACAAGAAATCGCTTCGGCGCTGATGAATGAGAAAATCGACTGGACTTATCCGCCACAAGACGAAAAAACCTGCCAGCAAGAAAATTTGGTGATTGAGACCAGCATTGAACCAAAAGCAAAAACCTACAAACCCGGCCAGCAGATTACCCTGCAAACATCGGTCACCAACCCTGGCAAATGTACTCTGTACCAAGTTCGCTCGGCAACAGAATCAGGCGTAGAGTCTCTGAACGAGCTGCACATGTACTTGGGCAAACTCGATGCAGGTCAAACGGTGTCTCAAAGCAAAACCATCACTTTGGATGAATACCAGCCCAGAAGTTTGGCTGCCATCGATTTTGTTTTTTACGATGCCCACGATAAGCTCAATGAAACAAGAACGGTTCCCATCAACATTGAAGCTTCGAATCGCCCTACGTTCACCATCACCCATCAGCTTTTTAATCAAGAAAGCAAAGAAGCCACGGGCAATGTTTCTGTAGGCAAAAAATACCGCCTCAAAGTTCAAGTGAAAAACAAAAGCGAATTTGAAGGCAAAGAGTTGATGGTTACATTAAAGCAAAAGGGAGATAAAACCATCACGCTCGATCAATCTCGACACACCATTGAATCTTTGGCATCGGGCAAAGAAGCTTCGTTGGATTTTTCATTTCGTCTTAACGAGGTGATGGACGATGCATTGCCACTCCAGATTCAGCTTACGGATATTAAAAATCGCTATGTGCTGTCTTCGATGGTGAACATTCCCATGCAAGATGCCCCCGAAAAAGGAACCAAAGACCTCGTAACACTCATTCCTCCTACGATTGATGTGATGGATGTTAAACAAGATCCCAAATCGCGCAGCATTGATATTCAAGGCTTGCTCAAGGATAATGAAGAAGTCAAAGACTTGTACGTGTTTATCAATGGAGACAAGGTTTATTACAATCGTTTTAAAACCAAACAAGCCATGCAAAAGTTCTTAATTCATCTACCGCTGGAAGACGAGGAAAACGACATACAAATTGTGACCAGAGATCAGCAGGATTTGCAAACAGGGTACAATTTATTGGTGCATCGAAACTAGGGCCGCCTGGCTACGAATTCATCGATTGTTATTTCAAAGGATCGCAATAAAAAGATCTACTTTTTCATCACTTTGATGTCGTCGTAGTCGCCTTTGGCTTTGCGCAGTGTTTTTACGCTGTTGGCATCGGTTAAAAAACCAAAGGCCACTGGATCATCGGGCTTTGAATCAAAAAGCATTTTGTAATCTTTCATCACGTCGCGCTTTTCGGTGACCCACTGTCCAATCGGCTCTTTGCCTTTACGAATGACAATGATGGGAAAGTTTTCATGCCGACGGATGACAGTTTCTTCTTTTACAGAGCTACTCCACACGTATTTAATGGATTTGGGCATAAACCATTTTTTGGGAAACACCACGTAAATGCCGGCCACACTGTCGTTGTTGCCACTGAGCTCATTGGCTTTTTCAGGAAATATATGGGCTCGCCATTTCCACGATAGAATTGGATATTTATGGATGTCCCAACCCTTTTTTCGAAAAAGCTGCACCGACTGACCGGTGTCATAAGCCTGCAAATACTGATTGTTTTCTTCTTTTTGTATGGAATACACTTCGGAGGCAATGCCGTTGCGTGAACGCCAGCGAGAAGATGGCTGAAGTTGGCCCACCGCATAAGAAGAAAAATCTTCCAAAATGGTGCCTTGAGCAAAACTGGTTGAGGGCCATGAAAAAAAGGTGATCGTTAGTAGGCAAAAAGTTTTAAGTGATGTATGCATGATTTTCAGATTATAACGTAAAACATAGGCGAAAACCATTGCTAGCATCTTTTTTTTCATCGTTTCTATCCGATGTGGCCATCGATTTGGGCACAGCCAACACCTTGGTTTATCATCAAACCAAAGGAATTGTGGTCAACGAACCCTCCGTTGTTGCTGTTACCAATGAAGACGAGATTGAAGACCGAAAAGTTTTGGCCATTGGCTTAAAAGCCAAAGAGATGGCAGGCAAAGCACCCAACAGCATTCACGTGATTCGCCCCATCAAAGATGGTGTCATTGCCGATTTTTCCACCACCGAAGCCATGCTTAAACATTTTCTGGCCAAAGCTTCGGGGGGCAATCATTTTTTTCGTCTGCGACCGCGGGTGGCCATCTGCATTCCTTCTGGTGTGACGGAGGTTGAAAAAAGAGCCGTAGAAGAGTCTGCACTTTCCGCAGGCGCAAGAGAAGTTTTTTTAGTGGAAGAGCCTGTTGCAGCGGCCATTGGCGCGGATATGCCCATTTTGGAACCCTCTGGCAACATGATCGTAGACATTGGTGGGGGCACCACCGAAGTGGCCTTGATTTCTCTGGGCGGTATCGTCATTGCCAACTCCATACGAATTGCTGGCGATCAAATGGACGAACACATTGTCACCCACATGAAGAAAAAATATTCTCTGCTCATCGGCGACACCACGGCCGAACACATCAAGGTCACCTATGGCGAAGCGTATCCTTCGGAAGATGAAAAAAAGGTTTCCATCAAAGGGCGCGATTTAATTCGTGGCGTGCCACGCACCGTTGAAGTCACCGTTTCCGAAATTCGTGAAGCGTTGCAAGAGCCCATTCGCAACATCATTGAAACCATCCGTCAAACACTTGAAAAAACACCCCCTGAACTGGCGTCTGATATTCACGATCGAGGCATTGTATTAACCGGCGGCGTGGCTCAGTTAAAAAATTTGGACAAATTGATCGAAAAAGAAACCGGCCTACCCGTCACACTGGCCGAACAGCCCTTGCTCAGTGTGGTATTGGGCACAGGTAAAATTTTAAAAGACCTGGATACCTATCAAAGCGTTTTAATTCGAAGACGATATTAGTCTTTGGATGGGGCGTCTTGAAACCGATGCCATAATGGCGCTACCCTGATTTCTCTTTGAGCGCTTTGACCAATCGGCGGGGAACGTCTTCAAATTTTCCATAAGTCATAAACAGCACCACATCGTTGGGGGTCACCTCTTCGCAAAGTCTGTTTAAAACCACTTCGGGTTCTTCGTAGTGGGCGCGTAGGCCAGATGCTGCAATATCATTTGCCACTTTCGCGCCGTCGAGCCGTTGATCTTCGGCCAAATTGTCCGCCTTTTGATGGGCTTTCGAGATGATGGCCACGTCAGCGCCTTGAAAACTTTGAGGCAACACGTCTTGAAAAAACTTTCTACGAACTGTATTGGAGCCAGGCTCAAAGATGGCCCATAAACGCCCCCCACGGCTTTTGGCCTGTGGGGCAAACCCTGCGATGGTTTTGGCGATGGCTGTAGGATGATGGGCGTAGTCTTCATACACGGCCACACCATTTTCTTCACCGAGAAAGTCTTGGCGTTTGCGTGCGCCCTCAAAAGACCGTATTGCTTTGGCAATGGCATCAAACGCCAGCCCTTGGTTGAGGGCCATGGCCACACATCCCACAATGTTGGCTACATTGTGCTGGCCCCACAAATGCGTTTCAATTTTGCCCAGGGCTTGCTGCCGATGCATGATGGTAAAAAATTGTTTACCTTTGTCTTGCTTTACATCCGTTGCATAGTAGTCCACTGAAAAATCTGTGCTTGGCCCATCGCTGTACCAAATAACATCTTGACCAAACCGATCAGCCACTTTGCGCACCTCAGCGCTGGGCGCATAGGCAACCAAACTTCCGTCTGGGCTGATTTGGTCCACCAGTTTTTCAAACTGCTCAAGAATGTGCGCAAGATTTTTATAAATATCGGCATGATCAAATTCGATGCTTGTGATCATCACGTGCTGTGGACCATAGTGTAAAAACTTGGGCGTTTTTTCAAAAAAAGATGTGTCGTACTCGTCCCCTTCTAAAACAAAATATGAACCTTGGCCTTTATGAAAACCTTGCTGCAAGTTTTTTGGCACGCCGCCAATAAAGTAGCCAGGATCCAACCCCGCATCGGTAAAAATCCATGCCAGCAAAGAGGAAGAAGTTGTTTTGCCATGGGTGCCTGTCACCATCAACCGTTGATAATCCTTCATCAAAAAAGAATAGATGGCCTCCGGCATGGACATGTACGCAAGCTCCATATCCATTAAGGCTTGGGCTTCTGGGTTGTTGCGCGCAATCACATTGCCCACGATGACCAAATCAAGCTCAGGGTCGAGATTGTCTGCGCTGTAGCCCTCAAACAATTGAATGTTCATTTCCTCAAGAAAGTCCGATGCTGGAGGATAAATCACACGATCGGACCCCTGCACGGTCCAACCCAATGTCTGAAACATGCGGGCCAAATGCACCATGGCTGAGCCACCAATGCCCATCAAATGAACGCGTTTAGGATTTGCCATATTGTCTCCATACCTCATTATGCAAATTTTGCCGGAACGCGCGCATGCGCCCTGCTTCTGTGTTGCAAAAAGTTCGATTGGTCAACGTGATGACCATCACTTCAATTTCAGGATCGTACCATATGGACGTGCCTGTGTAACCCAAATGCCCCCGCGCATGCTGTCCAACCAAAGACCCTGCGGAGGAATCACCCGTGGGCACATCCCATCCCAGTGCATGGACAGAACCATCTTTGGCTGTATGCGCTTCAAATATTTTTTTATGAACTTCATGCGACAAAGAGTGTCTGTACGCCTTCCACCACTGGCACGCTGCTTCAAGAGTGCCCATCAATCCCGCGTGTCCCGTGGCTCTGTTCAAGTAAAAAGCATTGTCATCATATACAGTCCCACAAATATTTTTGCGTAGCGCTGAATTGCCGGTGGGCACGAAAGGACTGTTTGAAGGAATGTCCGATGCATAGGCCAAAGCCACCGCGTATTGATTGCAAGCATCACTTAGCTGCATTTTTAAGGATTGCTTGCAAAACTTTTCCAACGCCAATCCCAACAGCAAAAAATTGATATCACTGTACACGGTGACTTGATTGGGCGCATGCAAAGGAGAAATTTGTCCAATGGCTGACAGCAAGCCATCATATGGAACTTTAGAAAAATCAGCCCAAGCAGGAAATCCAGATTGGTGGCTAAGCAGCTGGCGCCAGGTGCACTGGGCCACGTTTGGAGGTGGATCGGCCAAAACCTCGGACATGGGCTGATCCAAATTTAAATTTTTACGGTCCATACAAAGACCCACAAGCCAAGTGGTGACCATGACTTTGGTGAGCGAGGCAAGGTCAAATATACTGCGAGCGTCAATGGGGTGTGCCGCTGTTAGTCCATAACCGGCGTAAAGCATCGTTATGGGCTGATCACGCTCGATCACAGCAACTGCAATACCCGATGCCATGGATTGTTCGGTGGCTTGATGAATAAGGTTTTGAATTTCTTTCATGATGGCCTGCTTATGATAAACCTATCAACAGATGGATAAAAACAAAGCAATTTTTTTACCCAAACACGATCCTGAACAAGTCATTGACAAAATCATGTCTGACTCATCCATGTGCGATGCAATGGCGCATGTGTCTGAAAAATCAAATGGCTCTTTGGCATCCGTGCAGAATCAAGTCAAAGACATCCTCAAAGAGATGATCTCCACCCACCATCCCAAATGGGTGCATGCGTCCCGATGGATCGTGTGGGGCATTCAAAAGCTCATGTTTGGAAAGATTGAAGTCCAGGGGAATCTAGAAACCCTTCGTCAAAACAACCGTCCAATCCTCTATATTCCAGCGCATCGAAGTCACATGGATTATCTTTTTTTATCGTATGTTCTTTTTCAAAATCGACTTCCTCCCCCCATCATCGCAGCCGGAATCAATCTATCGTTTTTTCCTATGGGCCCTATTTTTCGACGCTTGGGTGCTTTTTTTATTCGGCGGCGCATTTCGGGCAATGCCATTTATAAAATTTGTTTAGAACACTACATGCAATGGTTGGTGGCGCATCAACAACACATCGAATGTTATCCCGAAGGTGGCCGGAGCAGGGACGGCATGATACGCAATCCTCAAACAGGTCTCTTCCAGTTATTGTATCAAGCCATGTGTCATGCCAACCAACCTTTCGACATCGTGCCCGTGGCCATTGGTTATGACTTTGTGCCCGACATGCCAGAATTTGCCAAAGAAGAGCTGGGCGAAAGTAAAAAACAAGATTCCATTTGGAAACTCTTACGAGGCGCATCACGTGTACAAAACCATGGAGCCATTCATTTTAAATTTTTGCCCGCCATTCCAAGCACCGCCGTGGCAAGCGATCTACCAGTAAAAGAGAAAAGCCAGGAGCTATTAAATAAAACCTTTAATGATATACAAGACAATACACCCATCACCGCCATTGAAGTGGTGGCATGTGCGCTATTGTGCATCGAAGATGAAGCACCTGAAGAAGAAATATTCGAACAAGCCATGGCCATACGAAAACAATTGCTTGAGTTTGAAGATCAGTTTGCTCCATGTCTGAAAAACCTTGAAGCCCGATTTCCTAAATTGGTGGAATGGTTGCTGGCAAAACGATGGTTGGAGCGAAAAGCTCCTTACCGCTATCGCATTGTCGCCTCTGCACGAATTGCCATGAACTACCAACGACACAGCATTCTTCACTATTTTTTACCGGGGTTCTTGCGCACAACACCCCATCCAGAAACAATGAGAAAATTTTGGGCCGATTACTTTCCTTTTATAGGTAGCAAATGGCTTTTCCCACCGTTAAACTCCAAGCCTCATTCCATTTGGCCTCGATTGCCCCAAATGATGGATCACATCATGGAGCCTTATAAGAGCACGCTGGAGGAATTGGCACAACATGATGGCTGTCCGCGCGCAAGGCCTGAAAATTGGACGCCTGCAAAAATCCAACAAGCAAAAAACTGGTTAAAAAAAACCGAGACAGATACGGTACAAAAAATTCTCAATATAGGGTAAGACATTTCAAAGCTCATGACCAAAGAACTCCGAAAATATCGACGCTTTCACACCGACATTGACATCACCATGCAAGACCGGTCTCAGGCCAAAGGCAAAATGGTGGATGTATCCCGGGAGGGTTGTTTAATCATATTGCCCAAAGGACTCAAGCCCATCAACTCTTTTATTACGCTAAAAGCATACTTGGGCAAAAAAGATTTGGAAGGCGTCAAAATTGTGGGAAAGGTGGTTCATCACACCAAATACCAAAATCAAGATGCTATGGGCATTGAGCTGCTCGAACTTGCGGTAGAAGATCTACACCGATGGCTTAACTTTTTAGGAAGTTCGCAGCAAGAACAAGATGCCATGCCTTTAAAGGTTCTAAAAACACAAGATGAATCCGTTAAAGTGACACCCTACCCCTCCTTCACGCTGCGTTTTAAAAACCTAGAAAAACTTCGTGCTTTTTTCCCTGACGACATCCGCGATCCCATTTTTGTGAACACACCCATTGAAAAAAAAATTGGTGAAACCCTGGAACTCACCATCGTGCATCCTGAACAAGAAAAAATCTTACAAATTTTAGTGACGGTTTCGAAAAGAGGTCAACACCCCGTGCGCACCCATAAAACCGGTCTTTTTTGTTTATTGGATGACCCATCGGACAAAACCAAAGAAGAGATTGATGCTTTTCTAAATGCCACCCCTTAAGACACCCCTGATGGGCTACCAAAAAGAATTCCTTTACTTTCAATATCAACGACATATGAAATGCATATGAATAAAGCAAACGACATCGAAATAACCCTGGTGGCCCATGATTTGGGTGCCAAACAAAGCGGCGCCTCCAAAGGGCCCGACACCGTATGGAAAAATTTCACTCAAGCACACCCCCAGTGGGAGCAAGTGCCGATTGGCCGTATTCAACAAGCCTACGCCTACGAGGACCAGCCCAACCCTTCGCCCACCCCGCACGCCAAAAACATCACCGCCTTTGTTCCCGTGGTTCAAAACATTGCCGCTCAAGTCAGCCAAGTTTTGCAAAGAAACCGACGCTCGTTTGTCTTAGCTGGAGACCATAGCACCGCCGTTGGCAGCATCGCCGGTTTAAAAAAAGCCCACCCGGACAAACGCTTGGGGGTGGTCTGGCTTGATGCCCATGCCGACATCCATTCTCCTTACACCACACCCTCTGGTGACCTTCACGGCATGCCGCTTTCAGCCGCCACAGGACAACCCAATCTCGGTCAGATGCGCAACGACATTACACAAACCGAAGCCCTTCACTGGGAAACCGTGGAGCAATTGGCTTCCATCATGCCCATGGTCCACCCCAAAGACATTGCTTTTGTGGGCATTCGCGATTTGGAAATCGAAGAAAAAAAATTGCTTGAACGTCAGCGCAGTTTAAATTTGTATGCCCAAGATATTGACGACATGTCTTCCGACATCATCATTCGCAAGATCGATCACCATCTTCAACACTGTGATTTTTTATACATTAGTTTTGACGTGGACTGCCTGGACGCAAAAGCCGTGCCCGGCACAGGCACGCCCGTGGGTCAAGGCCCAGATACAGAAAAAATCACGCGTGTTTTGCAGTATTACTGGCAACATCCCAAAACGTTGGTGATGGAGATGGCTGAAGTCAATCCGGAATTGGATCAGGATGGTAAGACGGTTGCTTTGGCGCAGAAAATTCTTGAAAAGCTTTTTTTGCGGTAAATGTATGGCGTAAATTTTTATGATTCGTGGGCCCCTTGGTGGCTTCTATTCGGCTGGGGGTATGGGGAAGTAATAAAGACAAACGCCGGTGGCGTTTGTTTATATATAATCCATTCTATCTCAAAATAGTTGCTGGTAACTGCGGCAGCTTTTTGGCCTTATGTGAGCGTCTCCGCAGCGTAAGCGAGGACTAGCGAACATAAGGCCAAAAAGCAGAAAACAACGCGCATGTCAAAACCAAAAACCAAAAGCCACTTTTACGTTCAATAACTTTAGCCAAACTTGCTTTTCCATTTGTGTTTCTTTGCCAAAAAAAGTTTGGTCCATGATGACACCCGAACGCGTTGTTCAAAAACACGGAGGGGTCGACGCTGGATTTTTTGAAAAAGCGCATGGTACACATCGGCCATGATTCTTGTCGGCCATATTTGTTTGGCTGGCAAGTGCTTGCTTAATTGCAGCGACTCCTCATACAGTGCATGAACCCTGGGCAAACAAGCGGTTAACATTTCTTGCATGGCCGGCCCTGGCTTGTTTAAAAAATCATCGAACATCAGACCATGGGCTTGCCAATGCTGCTGAGGCAAATACACTCTGCCCCGTTGTGCATCCTCACGCAGATCGCGCAAAATATTGGTTAACTGCAGCGCCCTTCCCGTGGCCAGCGCATAATCCACGTGCTCTCTGGAGCAAAGCCCCATGATGTCCAAACACATAAGGCCCACACTGGACGCCACCGCATCACAATAGGAAAAAAGTTCTTCCCACGTTTGATACCGATGCTGAGTTAAATCTTGGTGCATGCCTTGAAGCATCCAATGCAAATCAGCAATGTGGATGGGATAGTGATCCATCAACCATTGCAGCGGCTTGGCCAGCGGATGGTCCATGTTTGTCAAATCATCTAGCCCTTTGTACCACTGCTCCAGCTCCAGCTCCGCTTGCTCTTTGGATGTCGCCTCGTCCACCACATCATCCACGCAACGACAGAATGCATACACAATGCTTAGGGCTTCTCGGGTGTGCTCAGACAAGCCTGAAAATGCGATCGAAAAATTGGAGCGACTTCGATGTAAAATTTCATCTGGCGACATGGCTGTTAGCTATACCATAGCCTTTTAAAAACCCCATTGGATTTTTTCAGCATTTAAAAAATAAAAATCTTTTAATTCCAGATACTTAGATCGCGCAAACGCATACCACAAACCCATCAAAGTAGCAAAAAAACCAAGTGTTTAGTTGCGTTGAGTCAAGCGATGTTTTCTGGTATACGAAAAGCAATGAAATGGATGAAACCCATTGCGCTTGTATGCGTGTGTATGGCGATGGCCAACTGCCAAAAGGTAGATGACTTCGGTGAAGAAGGCATGATGGAAGCTTTTTCCGGTTACCTATTGGTCACGCCAGGAATGGACGAAGAGATCATGGCCAAAACAGTATCTCCCGCTCTTATTGCATTTCAATCCGATGGTAAAACCGCAGAGATGGCCGGACCAGACACCAAACCATTTTCACTGCGAGAAATGCTGATGGCCGATGCCAGTGAGCATGACAAAGAACTTTTGGCATACACGCTCAAAAAGAAAGGGTTGCATCCCGACGACCAACTCCAGTTTTCTGGATTTCGTGCCACCGTCAATCCCGACAATCCACGACACGTTTTCTTCAATGACTTTGTCTCTGCCACCAAAGCCATACGACAAATGAACGTACAAGTAGCGGGTGAAGCCATCTTAGACCCCGATAATAAGCTGTATGCGCGCGTAGACCTGATTGTTTTCATCACACTCAAAGACTTGAAAAATAACATGGAAGAGATATTAGAACTCTTTACATATGGCCAAGATGAAGTCCCGCTTGAGGACATGGAAGATTTAGATACCAAAATTCCAATTGCTCACATACAATTTGTGGGCCCAGCTTTGACAGGATATTTCTAAGGGGGAATGTTTTGAATCAATCACTTGAAAAAAAACAACTGACACATATGCCTAAAAAAATTTGCACTGCACTACTATGCACTATATTTGCAGCCGGCTGCGGGATGAATGAAGACCGGTCCGAAGCCACCAAAACTTTTTTAAGCTCACCCAGCGACATGGGTTTTATTCGATTTAATAAAAATTTAGACAGCAAAAAAAGCGCGTCTACAAAAGATTCAGAATCTCAAGCAAACAACAAAATGACCGGTGATCAAACACCATCTGCCATTGATACAGGCAACCAAGAAGCCTTGGGATACGATGTCATCGCTTCGAATGTCCAATTTAAAGGACTTCACTACGAAACCAAATTTTTATCCCCTGCAGGAAATGTCAGCTTTTTGGATGAAGACAATCAAGAAATTGAAATTGATTTTGATCGCCTGGAAGAATTGGCCGAGGACGACAGCGAAATCAGCATGTCGGAAGGCTCTGATTTGGCATCATACTTCTTTAGCAACGGCGTAGAAATTTCTTCTGATGCAGAGGAAACCATTGAAATTCGCACCGTGCCCAACAGTGTTCTTTCAAAATTCAACATCACCCAAAGCCAGTGGGACTCTGCCAAAGCTCAAGCCAAAGCACAATGTGATGGCGGGTTGACGCCCATATGGCTCAATACTGTGAGTAGTTTTAAAATTAACAATTTTCAATTTAACAAAATTAATGTTGACCCCATCTTCCTTGAAAACAAGGAAGTAAGCGGCGTAGCCACCTTTGCTGATTTAAAAGATATATATAGAGATAAAATTTTAGAATCTTTTACACCTGACATTCGCAACATCCAAACCTCCTTTAACAACCTTTATTTTTTATGCGGCGGCACTTCCCCCAAAGTATGGAAATACACACTGGAAGAGCTAATCCCCAACAATGTCAAAACCGATGGCGAATATTGGCAAATCAGCATGCAGCGTCCAGTTGATAGTCAATACCTTTCGCAAGTGCCCATTACTGGCGGACAATCTCTGGCCAACATCACCATGGGGGAAGGCGAGTCCAACAGCATTTTTGAACTTCCCAAATACGACCATGTGGAAGAGGCAACCATATTGCCGATCCAAAAAATTGTTGGGTTAATTTCCGAAAAGCCATCAGAAACGCCCAAAGCTGACCCAATCCCTGCAGCACAAGAGCCCATCGAAAACAAAGAGAATACCGAAACCACTCAAGACACAGAAGCTGCAGAGCAAGAAGTTGTTGAGCGCAGCGAGCCAGAAACAACCACCCCACCCTCCGCCAAGCCAACAACGCAACCGGATAAAAACAATCAACCCAAAATCGCTCAGCAGGGCCCCTTGCGTCAACAACCCGTGATTTTTACGCCCGCACCTGTGATTCCAAACACCAAACAATTGCCGGTGACCTCTACGGATTCAGATAAAAGTACAACGAGTCCAAACCAAACTGACAAACCCAAAACTCAAAAGCTTTCTCCAGAACGTGCCACTGTCACCCCTGGAGACCCTACGCAATATGAATTGATCAAAGAACAAGTTTCAGCCTGGACCAAAGCCAGACCCAACGAAAGTGACCAGATCTATTCGGGCATTCTTCGAAGACAGTTTGCAGATTACATTGTTCCAGATCCCAATGCTGGAAAAAATGACATTCAATACATGCTTGACCCTACCAAAGTGCCCAACCCGGTACCCGCAGGTTATCTCACTGAAAACAATGATATGTGGGATATGGACCGTTTTAGCAGCCCTGATACCAGTGCTACCGACGATCAGGTTCAAAATATTTGTTCAGAGTATGATTATCAAATTGATCTAGATCTTAAAGCCATCATTCATGCGCCCTATGAATATTATCATCATAACAATGCCGAAGCAGGACAATATTACATTGATCTGCCCAATAAGAAATTGACCTACAAAGACATGGTCAAATTGGAAGTGGGTGTGGGTGTAAAACCAAGCATGATCGACATGATGATTAAAAAAGAAAACAAAGAACCTGGCAATCTTGTGGATTCAATGGCTACGGATTTAACCGATGCCATCACCGAAGCCGTGTTTCGTGGCACAATGGAAGACACGCCCATGAAAACCGGTGTGGATGGCAATGGTCAACCTTTAGACATAAAAATATGCTTTAATCCGCTTGAACAAAGTTTCGACGGCTTTTTATCGACTTATCAAACAGCCCACCAATGGGGTGACCAAGATTGGAAATTAGGCAGCATCAAAAAATATGAAGATTACCTGGTGCCCAAAGAGGACAAGTGGTTAAAGGCGCAACATTCTCATGCCATTGATTTTGATGGCGATGCATACCAAACGGTTTTGAGTAAAGTCACCAATCCAACCCGTATGCAGCTGCGACAAAACAATTCACCTT
Organism: uncultured Bdellovibrionales bacterium; assembly: GCA_964497185.1. Lineage (GTDB taxonomy): Bacteria > Bdellovibrionota_G > JALEGL01 > JALEGL01 > JAGRMV01 > CAZCBX01. Next base: position 26,482 of record CAZCBX010000007.1, read on the forward strand.
CTCAAATGCATGTTTTTTGCTCGGACAAAGTGCAAAAATGTTACCTTCCTCACAAACTATCGTTTCGTCGAACCATCGAAGTTGAAATGCTATCATTGAACATGGCCAAAACAGGCATTTATGGCAAAGTCATTAAAGGCATGCTGGAAAAACAAGATGAAGGCGTTCAAAGACGAAATGAAATGATTGTATATGGTGCCATAGAAATCGTAGGCTCAGCAACCGATCCTTCTCAATGGCGATGGGTATCTTTGCAAACGCTTGCAGAGCAAGGTGTGCTTGAAGGCCTAGATAAAGAATTACGCAGCGACGTAGAGATTTACTTTCCCAGTGACGCGCTGGATTCATACTTGGCAGGGACCATTGTCGATGCCAGTGCTGAAGGCGATGAAAACTTAGTCAGCATGGTCGCTCCTTAACTTGACCCTACCAACGTACAGGCAATACTTTTTTAAAAATCTTTAACTGCTTTCATACCCAACAGGCTTTTGGCCATTGATTGATCAAAGCTGTGGCGACCAATCTTAGCCCAAGAAGTGATGGTTAAAAATTGCCTTGGTTGTTGATTTTGATTTCTCCAGCGCCGCCATCGCTTTGTTGGCTGATGAGGTAGTAAGCGCCGCCGCCCACCACTGCCAGGCCAGCCCAAAACCACCATTTTTTTAGAAGAGACGGACGGCTTTGGGCTTGCAAAGACGCTGGATTTTTTTGCCGCTGATTGGCAATGGTTTCTGCGGTGGGCGCGGATCGATTGTAAGATGAAGTAACCAAATATCCATTGGGTGCAATTTGCGTTACCAAAGCTTGGGCCAGGTCATATCCGGCTGTGGTGACTTCTTGAAAATCGGGCCCCATTTGAATAAAAGCCACCTGGGAAAATTCTTGGGTTTGGGCATCCCACAATTGTCCCAACAGTCGATACCCATCGACTTGCTCTACATTGCCCAAAAATACATACCGACTTTGGGAAGCTTGGGCCATCTGCGCAAGCGCTTGCACATCCGAAGACTGCTGCGCGTTGCCTTCTCGAATGCGAAACATCTGTTGATACGTCACCAAGTTGTTTACCGGCGAAAGTCCTGCACGAATCTGCTCAATGGTTCGGCTTAAAGTCACCAGTTTGGTCCATGGTTGATCTGACTGAACACGATCCTCCACCAGCACAAAATAGGTGCCGGGTAAGACTTGTCCCGACCAGGGAGTTTTGCCTTCAAATTGTCCATTGATAAAGACGTTGGCTCTTTTTACATTGGCTTGAATTTGCAGGGTCACCCGTGGCTGTGCCAATGTGGCTTGTTTTACACGCTCAAAAAGCGCAATGACTTCTGGCGAATAACTACGGTCGGTCAGACGGTGATCGCTGTCCAAATAAACCACTTTTCTAAATTCATTTTTTGCATCTTCAAGCAATGCTTCGTCGTCATTTTTCTCTTTGGATAAAGCCAAATAAGTCATGCCCAAATACAAATGAGCTTCCAACAGAGGTTGGTTGGTGCGCAAATATTTTAAGTGTTTTAAGAAGTAGTCTCGGCTTTCCAAAAGTAGCTGTTGGGCTTGCACAAAAGACAGCGATCGGTAGGCCTGTTTGCCTTGATTGAGTTTTTGCATGGCGGGGGCCAAAAACGATTTGGGATCCACCGAACCAGCGCTGACTTGACCAATGACTTCTTGCGCACTGCGGACAGCTTTGTCATCCGCAACTTTCACTTGGGCCGTTTGGTCAAAAGCCTGCTTCATGACATTGGCGGCAATGATGGCCTGTTGGGTGCTGATTTCTTCGCCCGGTTTCATGGCATCAACCAAAAGACGTGGAGACGAAAGGCGCACTGAGTCCGAGTGCTGCGCCCACGCGATCGTGCTGTGCATAAAGCAAAGAACGGTCCACAACGCGATGCCACGGTGAACATGGGTCATCTTCATGTTATGGAATCTCCGTTTGCACGTTGCGCACAGTGGGACTACTTTCCAATGCGCCCGAAAAGTATACACCGGCACCAGCTGCCAGCACCACGCCGCCCACAGCCATCCAAAACCAAGGCTTTTGAATCAGGGATCGTTGATCTGGCTTCATTTTACCCATATTCTTGGGTGGGGAAGAAACGTCCGAAGCGGTTTGCTGTTGCGGTGGCAGTTTGGTTTCAAGTTCAAGTGGCTTTTGAACAGAAGGTGCAACCTTGGCCTGAACATACCCATCGGCATCCAAATACTGCATGGCTTTTTCCACCAGCTGGGTTGGATTTTCACCCTCAACAATGGGGGATCTTTCTTGGCTGCGCAAATCATACAACTGGGCTTGGACTTTGCCGGTTTGTGGCGCCAGCAGCATAAACACATCGGCCCCTACGTGTAGGCCCATTTTATCCAAAAAGGCTTGTTTGATCTCGGACATGGGTTGCCCCATGGCCACTGTACCAAAATAATCATCTGTGCTGTGGCTGCTGAGCAACTGGGTATCCAACCGCACCCGGTTGTTGCCTTTAACCACAAAGTGTTCCTGTAAAATGATGGTGCCTTGATCATTTTGGGCGCCTATATAGTGTTTGCCGACAGGTACATTGCGCAATGTTTGTGGCGATGGTCCAATGGTTTTACCATTATGCAACACCGTTGCGTCGGGGGCATCAACATAGACATCGCCTACGCCTTGCGCGGCATAATCCGTTAGCACTGTTTTGTATAAATCTCTGACTTCAGGAGAATAATACTTGGGTGAAAGCTGTTTGTCTTGGCGATCCGGATCCAACCGAATCACTTCTTTGAGTTCAAGCAAGGCCTCGCTTTCGCGATCAAGGGCCATGTAGGCTTGCGACAGATAAAACTGTGTGGATCGCAATGCATCGAACGTTTTTTTGTCGTATAAACTGTTTTGATACAGCCGTTTTGCTTTGCTCAAATGGTCGATGGCTTGCTGCATCTCCAGCTCTTGATAGGCCTGTTTGCCTTTGTTAAAAAATTCAAGTGCTTCTTTCGAGTTGGTCTGTTGGGTTAAACCCGCATGCTGGGTTAGAAAAGCCTGCACTTTGTCATTGGCCACCAACATGGCCCTTGGATGACGCTCGACTTCTTTCATGATGGCTTGTGTGGCATTGCGCACGTTTTGACCCTGCATGGGCGCAACAATCATCAGAGGCTGCGCTTGGGCCCACACCGATGCTGGCATCATGCTGGTCACCAAGACAAAGATACTGGCCAAGGCCATCCAACTAGAATTTCGCAATGCGTGCATTTTCGTCCGCGCCTTTCTCACGGTGCCAATGGATTGGTCACGTTTAAGACGTTGCCGCTGGGATCATCCGATCCGCCGCTAAGCAAGAGCAAAGAACCACCCAACACCACTGCCCCTACGCCAATCCATAGCCACTTTTTCTTATCCAAACCCAGAAATGGTTTGCTAACTGATGGTGGCGGCTCGGCTTGAAAGGAATCACTAAAATCTTGATCGGGGATGAGCGTGCTTTCGGCCAACGCGCGATCCAAACCTTGTTGTTCCAACCATTGCTTGGTCAGGCTGACGTATTGGGATGCGTGTTTGCGTTCTTTCTTCGAGAGGGTTTTGGTATAAACAGACGAAAACTTCCGATTGGTTACATCGTAACTTTGAATTTCGACCACCGTTTGCCCTTTGTCATTTTGCGTAACTTGCCCCAACACAAAAGTATCCACCGCCAAGTCTTTGGCCACTTTTTGCATCAGCTGTTCTTGGGTCTGATTTTTCTCCTGTTCAAATTGGTTTTGCGCATAAAACATTTTTTCTGCGGTTAACCTGGCAGCAACCTTTTGTGGACCAGGGCCAACCTCTACCAATCGAGAATACATTTCATGACCTGGCATCACCACACCCAAAAAGTGTTTGCCTTGTGGAATGTTGTGTAAATCCATGGGTGTTTTGCCCACTTCCATCCCATCCAGGATCACGGTGGCACCCGCAGGTGTGGACGTCACGTTTAGGGTGCCATTGGCAATTTTTTGAATTTTTTGGGTTAAGCTGCGGTGAATTTCTACGATGGTGGGCGGAAAATCTCGTGCGGGCAGCGTGCGGGTGTTTCGGTTGGGATCAAGCTTGATCATTTCCAAAATAAATCTTTTGCCGTCATCGGGGCGGCCATCAAAGAACAAAGCCATGCCTAGATATAGATGGGCATACAACAAATAGTGATTGTCCCGCAGCGCCGATATTCCCGAGCGATATCCTCGGACGGCATTTTCCAGCTGGGTGATGGCTTGGGTTAAGTTTAAGTTTTGATACGATTCAACGCCTTTGACAAATTCTTCATACGCCGCTTCAATTTTGGCCTGGGTTAATTCATCTTCGCGGGTGGAAGATTGGGCGCTCAGGCTTTGCGATACAGTGGAACGGTCGAGCACCAGCAAATGATCTTGCGCTTGCATGGTTTCGCGGATGTTTTCGTAGGCTTTCTGCTCTTGCGCGGGCTTTTCCCCATGCTGAAAACCAACAATGGCAATTTTTTTGCGGGATGAAAAAGCAAACGTTTGTGCGTAAGAAATGGGGGCATAGGCGTGCAGCACCAAGAACATGGCCAGCCATACGCGCCATGGTTTCAGTCGCTCGTGCATCTTACCCGCTTTGATCACAATCCCTCGATTCACGCTTGCATGATAGCAGTGTTTGTCCGCTTTAAGAAAGATAAGTCATTTAAGCGACTTACTTCTATATACCGTATCATAACTGTGGTAAAATATCATGGTAATTCATTATGTTAGAACTACTTCAACAATTATCGACCACGGGTGTAAAATACGCAAGCTACTTGTTGGGCGCTGCCGCTGCCTTTATTTTCGTGTACGCGATCTTTCCCAATGAAGATGAGCTGGCCGCCCGCAGGCGATTGGGCGTGGAGCATCAAAGCGGCAAACCCACCAACACATTTTTATTCAAACTGCTTTATCCGGTGTACACCACGGTCGCTTCCCTTTTTTATTTGGAACAGTGTCCAGCTTGGCTCACCCGATGGATCGAGCGCAAACGCCCTGGCTATGACTACAAATTAACCATCACGGGTCAGCGGGAAGAAATTAGCCCCGACGAATTTATCGCCTTTCGGTTGGTGATGACTTTTTTGGTGCCTGTTTTAATCTTTTATATGTTTGGTGCCATGGGCATCAACCTGTCTCCACTGATTACGCTGGCCATTTGGCTTTTCGGGTTTTTCTACGCCGACCTGTGGCTTAATGATGCCGTTCAAAAGCGCAAAAAAGCCATTGTCCGCGCCCTGCCCTTCACCTTGGACCTTCTGACCCTATCGGTGGAAGCCGGAATGGACTTTACCGCAGCCGTTCAGCGCATGATTGAACGAAGCAAGTCCAACGCCATGCTCGAAGAGCTGGAAATCATGATGCGTGAAATTCGGCTGGGTACCGCCCGCAGCGATGCGCTTCGCAACATGAGTCAGCGGTTGGACATTGAGCAAATTTCTTCTTTTACTTCCCTGATGATTCAATCGGACCAAATGGGCTCGGATGTGGGGGACGTACTGCGCGCGCAAGCCGACCAGCTCCGAACCAAACGTTTTCAAATGGCCGAAACCGAAGGCGCCAAGGCTTCACAAAAAGTGCTTTTTCCGATGGTCATTTTCATTTTTCCCGCCGTGTTCATTGTCATCATGGGCCCACTGGTGATCAAATTTCTAGTCCAAGGGTTGATGTGACGTGAATGCTGTGAACCAAACCCAGCAAACCATTGTGGCCAGAGGGGTGCACCGGGCCGACCATTTTTGGGCCAGGCTCAAAGGCTTGATGTTTTCACCTGCCTTTCCGGATCATATGCAGGCTTTGTTGTTGCACCCATGCAACAGCATTCATACTTTTTTTATGCGCTACCCCATTGATGTGTTGTTTTTGGCGCAAGACGGTCAGGTGCTTCATCAAATTGAAGCCATGGCCCCGTGGCGTATGTCCAAACGCGTTGGCTTGGCCAAAAGTGTGCTAGAGCTGCCGGCTCACTCGCTGGCTGCGTCCAACACCCAGCTGCATGACCGAATCGAGTTTCAGCCATGAAACCCGTGCTCCATATTTTATCGGGCCCTGCGCTGGCTCGAACCTACCCCCTTACGCATGGCACACACGTGTTGGGCCGGGGCAGTGATGCTGACATTCAAATACCCTCCAAAGAAATTTCACGCCGCCATGCTCAATTTGTGGTCACCGACCAGGCCGTGATGGTGGAAGATTTAAAAAGTTCCAACGGCACGCTGGTGCAAAAAAAACGAATTCAACAACACACGCTCAAACATAAAGAGCAAATTGTAATGGGCGATGTTTTAATTGAGTATCGCGATGAAGACCGCGTCAGCAACACCAACTTTGATACGCCCCGCACGTTGTATGTTCAGGCCACAAAAATTGTCACCCAAACCCTCAAACCCAAAAATCTATGGCCTTATTTTACCTTGTTGTTTGCCGTAACGCTGATGGCCATCACGTTTTTTGCTTACAGCTCTTTTAAAAGCCTTTTGTTAGAGCGCCTCACCCAGGATGCCATGGCCCAAGCCCAAACGCTCACGCGGTATTTGGCAGAAAAAAATCGTCAAAATGTTTTTTTGCAAAACCATCTGCTCTTAGACACCGAAAGCATCTTAAATGAAAAAGGCGTGGTGGAAGCCATGATCATTAGCAACAATGGGCGTGTGCTCGCACCGGTTGGTAAAATGGATCAATCCGACCGCGGCCCCTTTGTGATGGAAGCTTTAAACCAAACCAGCGATGCACTGTTGCCCCCAAGCCCTGTGGGCCCCAATGGCCAGATGGTGTTTGTGCATCCCATTCGAAGTTACGACGATCGACAAGGCAAGTATGTCACGGTGGGTGTGGCAAAACTGATTTTTTCAACCACCAAAGCCATCGGCGAGCTGCCTGAAACCAAACAACTTTTATGGATCATGCTGTTGATTAGCTTAGGGCTATCGGCTGCCCTGGGTTGGCTGGCGGCCAAAACCCTATCGCTGCCGCTGCTTGCCCTGGCTGAAAAAATTCAGCGCTGGCGAACGGGGCAAATTTATCAAACCGATCCGCCCCCTTTTCAAGACTGGTCTCCTTTATATGAAGCCATCGAGCGCACCATCGAAGACGCGCAGCACAAATAATGAGTCATTTTGCGTCCAAATGGCCACCGAATTTGATAAAATGGTTAATCATTTTCATAAATTATGCGAAAATATGAAGGGTAACCATGTCGACGCGTATTTCAAAACCTAAATTCTGTCTGGAGGGCACCAAGGGGCTGCTCAAAGGGCACACCATTGAGCTGGATACCACCACGCTTGAATTTGGTCGCACCTCCCAAAACGACATCCGTTTGGCTGAAAATCCCGTTTCGCGCAAGCATGCCAAAATTTGGCTGGACCATGGCGGCGTTTGGCTGGAAGATATGGGCAGCAAAAATGGTACGCTTCTAAACGATCGCCTGATTACGCCGGGTGTCCCCACGCGCGTCAACCTGCATGATGTCGTGACGCTGGGTAGTTCTAGTTTTCGTCTTGTACAGCTCACCAATGCGGTAAGCAGCGTGCCGGTCGATTTTGATGATGCGCCCGATCCAACGCGCACCCGTCATCCCCATTCCATTGAAGAATACCTGGCCAAAGCACAATCACCGTTTTCCAAGCCACCCAGCGCCAAACCCAAAATGAAATTTAAATTTTCCTTGGATCAACTTTCCAAGCGTCAAAAGATGTATGGCGGGCTCGGGCTCTTTTTATTGGCGATTTGGATCACTACGTTGATTCCCACCAGCCAAACGACCACGGTGACTTCTTTGTCTTCCTATCAACAGGAAACACCCAAGCCCATGGCAGACCGTCCCGATATCAATTTAAATGGCATCGAGCCACCCCCTTTGGATCAAGTGCCCCTTCTGCTGGCGCAAGCCAAATCGGCCATGCGTTTTGAAGATTATCGCCACGCCATGGCGCTGTATGCCAAAGTTTTAACCGTGCGCCAACAGGATCCAACGGTTGAATCATTTTGGAAAATTGCCCAAAGCAACATGTACGCGCAAATTCAAAAGCATGAAACACTGGCCGCCATGGAATATCAAAAATTGGAATACGAGCAGGCGCTCATGCATTGGAGACGCGTGTTGGAACTGGCTGAAAACTTTGACCAAGACATTTACGTTCGCACCCAAGAAACCATCGCCTCCCTCGAAAACGAAATCCGGAGTCTATAATCGACCATGCATCTTCTGGTCAAAAAGGATGGCAAATTATTGCAGCGGTTGGATGTTAAACCCAATAAGCCATTGATCTTGGGACGGTCCAAAAAATGCGACCTTCAACTCAAAGACGAAAAAATTTCACGCCACCATTTAAAAGTCAGCGCAAGCAACAAAGGCCTTATTTTTGAAGATCTGCAATCAAAAAACGGCACCTTTTTTAAAAACATACGCATCAAAACCAAAGAGCTTTTTGCCCAGCAAAGTTTAAAAATCGGTGGCTATGTGCTGCAAGTCGAAAATGTAAACACCACTGAGCAAAACACCATGGCCATGTTGGAAGATGATGGCGCAACCGAAGTCGCTCTGGCCAGCGATGATCTAGAAATATTTGAAGAAGCACACCTGGAGCCCACCCGTGCAGCCCAAGATCCACCCAGCCAGGCTTTTATGGAAGCCATTGCTGTGTCCAACCAGTCCCCCGATGCCGTGGATGAATTATCGGATCAACAAGATCGAAGTGAAACGTTCGAAGTCAGCCAACCTTTTGGTGATGTATGGGACGAGCAACAAAGCTTTGCCAATGCACCCGAAGCTTCCATTGAAGATGCACTGGACCAGGCCCTTCACAGCGCCACTTTCAGTGAAGGTCAGTTTGATCCAGCCTTAACCGAGCAGGCAGCACCCCCCACCCCAGAGCCCCCTGCCGATGCTGATCAACAAACCGAAGTCGCCAATCATTCGGATTCGATTTCGGATGCGCTTGATAAACCGGACGCTTCAACCAGCAATTTCTTTTTCTCTTCCATGGACAGCTCCCCCAACGCTCAGGTGGATGAAATTCGCGATGTATTTACTGCCACAGTTAAGCCATCGGATGCCCCCGCATCCGAAGCGCAAGAAGACAGTGAAAATGATTTGGATACGGGTGATTTTCCTGCCCCGCCTGCCGATTCCATTTCGTCCGGCCAAACCGAAATACGAAATTTCACCGTCGAGCCAGCAGATCAGCCCGACCCTTCCAAACCCACGCAAAAACGCAAACCCCTGTTTTTGTTTTTGGTGGCCATCGCGGTGGGCATGGTGCTGCTTTTCATCGACGAAAAAGATGCGCTTTTTAACAAAGCGCCCACCACCCCTTCGTCCACCAAGCAAACCCCCTCCACGCCCAAAAGCAGCGCGGAAGACGAGCGACTGGCCACCCACCTCATTGAAGAAACCCAGGCCGCCCTTGATGCCCAAGACCTTGAAACCGCCAAAGCCAAAATGAAAATTTTAACCGAAACCTACGCACAAACCCAAAGCCTTCAAAGCTTCATGCCTATCTACGAGCAGGCCAAGCAAGCCATGGAAGAACAGCAAGCCCTCGAAGCCCAGCAGCAAGAAGAACAAGCGCAGCAAATCAATCTATTGCTGGCCAAAGGCAAAAAGCTGGTAGATCAAAAAGAATTTGAGGCGGCCAAAGAAACCTTTGAAAAAATTCTGCTTATCCAGCCCGGCCATCCTGAAAGCACCGACTGGCTTACCAAAACCGAAGAGCTATCCGTGCAGGAAGAATACAAAGATTTTGCCAAAAAAAGGCGCCATCAAGAGTTAGACCGCATTTACCTCCAAGCCGTCGAAGCATTTGAAGCAGGCCAATTTGGCAAAGCCAAAGAGTTTTTACGCACCGTCTCCCAAGATCGCTCACACGCCAAAGCCCGAAGCGCAGACAAACTGCTGCAACAAATTGCCACGCAAACCGACTCCAAACTCGAACAAAAAATCATTCAGGCCAAAAACAAAATCGCCTCGCTGTCGACCCTGCCCGAAGGCTATCAAGAGCTAAAAACCCTTACCGAGCAATTTCCCCAACGCAAAGACGCCCAAAGCTATTTTCAGCAAGCCGAAGACAAAATGCTGGAAAAAGCCAAACAATTGTATGCGGAAGCCATCGCCCAAGAAGAGCTTGCCGGCGACTACGCCACCGCCCTCGATTTATACCAAGAAGTACTCACCTACGCCCCTGACCCCAACTCCCAATACCACCGCAAAGCCAAAACCCGCATCGACAACCTCCAATTATAAAACCCCAACCCAAAGCGCTATCTATATATAAACCCAAAAATCTAAAAAAAATAACCCATTTGCAATTGGTAGTGCGTCTGGTCTCTTGATTTAAAACCAGCTTAGTTTTCAGCTTTTTGGCCTTGAAGCTCGCTAGTCCTCGCTACGCTGCGGATACGCTCGCACAAGCCCAAAAAGCTGCCGTAGCCCATTTAAAAAAGGGATTAATCATAGATATAAAAACAAACGCCCCCGGCGTTTGTCCTTATTACCTTCCTAAAAAACCCTCTATAAATCTGAAACTTCGAGCCCTTGGGGGCTTTTGCATGAGCGTCTCCGGTAGCTGCGCGAGGACTAGCGAATGCGAAAGCCCCCAAGGGCCCACGAAACTCCAAAAAAACCCCGATATAAAGGATAAAATTGCCCCCATTTTTCCTCATATGGCGAAAATCAGCCCAATTCACCCTTTACCAAAAAAATAAAAAACTAAATAATTCCAAACACTTATTCAAAGACGGCACTTGGCACAACCTTTGTATTAGTTATAAGCGTGAGACATGTACAAAACATATCCCGATCAAACGCTGGACAAACGATGGTGGAGTTTAGCTTGTTGCTACCGGTGGTGGCAGCGATGTTTGGCTTATCCATCCTTTTTTACCAAGGGTTTATTCAGGAAAATTTGTACGGGTCAAACGCAAATTATGAAAGGTCTTATGACGCAGACAACCCAGCATTGGGTCAGGAAATGATTGTTGCATTGCCTCTGCCATAAGTAAAAAGGAGAATAAAATGAAAAACCTAACACTCAAAAAATTATACAAAAAAGGCCAAAGCACCTTGGAATACGCACTGGTGATCGGCGTGATCGTAACCGGTATTGTGATTGCCGCCCAACATTTTGTGGGTGGAGAAGAGTCCCCTGCGGGTCAGCTGTTTGAAGGCGCCATCAATAAAGCCGCAAAAACCATGGAAGAGTAAAAATTTGCATCCATTTCCAGTGCTGCTTTGGCGGCATTGGGATTCTCCTCTTTGTTTGGGCCAGGGCTCTGCCTACCTCCCAACCTCGGTGGCCCTGACCCAAGCAAAGTTTTTCCGGCAAGCGCGCGGCATCTGATGGAAAATGCGTTATACTGATAGGCAAATCAGTGAAGGAGATCATGAACCAAAAGATTGCAACATTTCACCCAGCCCATCCGCGAGGCCAGTCCACGGTGGAAATGGCCCTTTTGTTCCCCATTCTTTTCTTACTTTTTTTGGGCAGCGCCCAACTCATCATTTACATTCAATCCGCATCCGCCACTCAGTATGCCGCATTTGTGGCCGCGCGTGCATTTCAGGTGTACGGCGATCGTCCTTTGTCCGACATAGGCTACCGCAAAACCGGCAGCACGCCGCGCACTTCCAGCGATCAAAGCATCGCTGAAGCCGCCGCCGAGATGGTCATTTTTGAAAGCTTGATGTGGGAGCAGTCCCAAATTGAGCTTCTTAGCCAAAATGAAATATTCGACCGGGTGTATGTCGACGGCATCGATGAAAGCTACAGTACATCTCCCAGCAACGCGTCGGGCGGCTCGGTCAAAATTAATTTTTTATGCAGTGAGCCGGGCGGTTGCCCCAACGGTCAGGGCGTCACGGTCACCTACTGCGCGCCCTTTGTCTTTCCGGGCACCGATCTATTGTTTGCCGCCGCTGAAAAAGAAAACCCTTGCACGGTTCAGCGCTATGGCAAAAGCTACAAAGGTCTGGCCTTAAGTTACACCAACACCGATTTGGGTAGACAGCCGGTGCAGCCATGATTCGCCGTTCACCATCGACTCAAGGCCAGCTGGCCATTGGTGTGGCCATCGCATTTATTGGTGTGGTCAGCATGTTTGCTTTTGTGTTTAGCATCAGCATGAACGTGCGCGAAAAAATGGCGCTGCAACAAACATCCGATTACGCATCGCTGGCGGCCTCGGTATCGCAATGGAAAGCGCTCGATGAAATCAAACAAATGAATCAGCACATTGAAAAACTGTGGTTTACCGCCCTGGCCACCCAGCAATTTGATCATTGTGACACGGGCCCTTACGGTCTGGCGGGGCCCATGAAAGCTGCAGGATATTTCTATTACACTGGCTTGGCGGGCATCAATGCCAAGCTTGCCTCATTGCAAATCTCTGACCCAACACTGACCAGCATTGATCCCGAAGACACTTCCGCGGGTGCGGGTTTGTGTGCAACGGCTTGTCAAAAATACAATGATGCCATCAATAAAAAAATTCGGTCCGACTATGACAAAGCTCGGTCCACTTTGGCCCAATACATTGTGCATTTAATCATGAACACCAATGATCGCGCGTTCCGTATGGCGCTTCGGCAATTTTTAGTGCCTTCACAGCTGCCATGGAATCTTCAACAAAAATTAGAACAAGAACTGGGCGCGGGTTTTACCTTTCAAAATGTGCTGTCTTTGTACGATCAAGGCCGATTTAATTTTGCCCAAAACAATCATGAATGGGGATATGAAATCGTGTCAGAAAATGCGCAAGATCCCCTATTTTTACCCACTGACGAAATCCGGCCTTTTATACTCCCCACCTACCACTGGCAGGATCGGCCAGATCCGAGTACATACCAATACAAATGTCAGAATACATTTTTTCCTTCCTACGCACCACCCCGATCCAAATCATCCCGAGCCAAAATTATCAAAACGGGTGATTTTCAAACGCATTTTTTTACTGGCGTGAACTACCTACCACCCAAACATGCATTTGAAGAAAACGAAGCCTTGAAGAAAAAACAAATCAATCCGGATAACTTTGGCCGCGATGAAGACCGTGGCGATGATGTGTATTTTTTTCAGCGTAAAAGTGCCGTGGGCGTGCGCAGTGCGGCCAAACCTTTTGGCGGCACTTTTCCATCGGGCCTTTCTGCGCCATCCTTGGGTTTTATCCAACAACTTCTGGATGGCGACTTCGAGCCGCCCAGTCAATATTCGGCCAGTGCCGGCAAAGAATTTACCGGGGCCAAGCTTTTTGGCATTGCCGACAGTGATGAAATTGGGGGGTATCATTTGTTTCGTGCGGAGATTGAGGCCAACCAGCAGGATGCGCAAGGCAATACCCGAAACGTTTGGCGTATTTTTAAGGAGGACTTTCTCCATTGATCCACGTTCATCAAAAAATCAAACAACGCGCCCAAGCCACCACCGAATTGGCGCTGCTGCTGCCCATTCTTTTTTTTCTATTGGTGATGTGCGTAAAAATTTTTCAAATCAATGCTGAAAAAACCCAAGAAAGAGGCTTGGACCACGCCCACAAACTTGAACAGTTTGATGCCGGCAATGGCCTGATTTACGATGGCTTTTCGGGCGACTTTTTGGATGCTGGGCAATTCAATGACCTGGTGCCCTTGGGCGATGCGTTCAATGTCGGGGACATGGCCACGCAACTGGTGGCGCAGTATGGCGCAGATTTTTTGCTCAATGAATTGTTTTCCAATCTGTCGTTTTTTGGCACGGGACAAATTTTACCGGCCATGACCCAAGCCTACGTGACCTCGGCGGTGTCTTCGTATGTTAGCTCGGGCTTTACCGAGGTCGATTGGGAAGGCGCCGCTTGGGACTCAGCAGTGGCGGGCTTAAGCAGTCAGCAGGCGTCTGAAGTGTTTCAGGGTGAAAACGGCAACGGGGGTCGTGAACTATTTGGCAGTGGTTTTCAACAGGCCAGCATTGGGTTTGCGGGTTCACAGGGCGATGGCAATGCTGCAGCCATGGGGTTTGTCAATGGCGTGTTTGGCTCAGATACTTTTGGGGACTGGTCCAGCAGTGAAGAAATCGGCAATGCGGGCCAGATGCTCATTGGCGCAGGCCGGGGCGCTGTGACTTCTGCCACCAGTGGCTTGCTGTACGGCGATTTTGAGTGGTCCAACGTGGCCCAAAGCATGGGCATGGGCGCCATTCGCACCCAGGCTTTTGCCGATGTGGTCACCGGTGGTACTTACGATGGCAATGCGATGCAGTCCACCATGTTTGGCGCGGTCAATGGCGGCTTGAGCGCGGCGATCAGTGGGGGCGATTTTGAAAGCTCGGTGTATGCCGCGATGGATGGCGCTTTTTACAGTGGACAAATTCAGGGCAACTTTGGTGACAGTCGCATGGCACGGTTGGGTGCAAGTTTTGGGTATCAAGCCGGCAAAGGGTTATTGAAGGGCGACAGCATTGAAGCGGTGGGACAAGGCGCCTTGGCCGGCACACTGGCCTATGCCCAAAGCCAAGCGGCGGGTCAGGTGGGCCAAGCATTTAACGATGTAACCTCCACGGATCAAGCTGAAAAAGTAGCGGGAACCATCAGCGAAGAAGCCATTGCATCCAGCATGGACCAGCTCAACGAAATGCTGGTTCAGTTTGGCTATTCGACCAACAGCGGCATTTTTCAGGGGCCGTATTTATGATGCGCAAAACATCACTTTTGATCCTACTGAGCATGGGGCTCATCCATACTGGCTGGGCGCAGGATCGCCCTGTTTCCGATGACAAGGTGATGCTTCAGCTGCAAATCCATCAACATGCCCAGCGCCTGCGCCAGCAGCGTGAAGCGCTTGAAACTTTTTTAATTGAAACCCACGTACGCCGCAGCCGCCTGGACATTGCGCAAAGCTTACAAGCCAATGGCTTTTCCGCTTCGGATATTCAATCACTTTTGGCCAAACCGGCCTTTGAATCTCTGTTTGACCGCATTCGAAACAACCCTGTCCTCAATAAGCAAATTAGTGCCTATCTTGATACCTATTTGGAGCCGCACCACATTGAAGAGCAAGTGATGATGATGCATCAAGAAGTGGCCGATCGATGGCTAGAGCTAACCCAGGCCCAGCGCATGGCCCTACGCATGGAAAAACAGCGCGCGCTTCGCCAACTGCGCGACGACACCCCTCCCGCCCCCATGAGTTTTTGGCAGAAATTAAAGCGAAAATGGTGGGGCGATGCTTGAGATGCATCCTGGCGTTTCTGATGGGGTTAGGCGAATAAACCGGCCAAAAAATTTGGTCTGCTTAGACCCATACGGTAGAATAAGTGATTATAGTCGTTCAGTTTTTTGCAGCGGCGAGATCGCCCATCTCACGCTTGGGTGGATGAACGATCAAATGAAAGAGCTTATATGAAAAACCAACGTGCCATTGTTTTTGCCCTCTTGTTTGCTGTGCTGGCCATCATTATGATTTGGTCTTACGTCAGTCGTTTTGAACGCCAATATGAAGCCAAATATGAAAAAATGCCCGTGGTGCATGTTCAAACCGACCTTCCAGCGGGTATGTTTTTGGATCAAACCATGTTTGAAGTCAAAATGATCCCCAAACCTTTTGTGCAGCCCGATGCTGTGTTGGTGCAAAAATTGCCCGAGGTGCTCACCAATGCGCCTTCTTCGCTGGCCGCCATGAAACAAGGCGAGCAGCTGTTGCTGACCAAAATTGATTTTAATGCCGATGTCAAAGTGTCGGAAAAAATTCCGCGCGGCTCCCGCGCTTGCACGGTGGCCGTCAACCAAGTCAGTGGCGTAGGGGGGCACGTACAAACCGGCGATCACGTGGACGTCATTGGCACATTTCGCACCTTGAGTGATGACAAAGCACCCCAAATCAAAGATTTGGAAGCCGTAACCCTTTTTCAAGATGTGCCCGTGTTGGCCACCGGCCACGACAATCGCTATCAGCGCATTCGGTCCACCGCAGACAATCCAGAGGGATTGTTTAAAACCCCACCCACGTCTCGAAATCAAGGCTTCAATCATGTCACGCTTCAAACCTCCCCCCGCGACTGCATGGACTTGGTCATCGCACAAGAGGTTGGATCCCTCACCTTGGCCTTGCGTTCCAATCGAGATCGCAACACCGGCAAAACCATCGACAGCCTGAAAACCAATCGAAGCACCACCAGTTCGGTTACAGGCATCAAAGAGCCTGTACAAATTCAAACTACGCCCAAATGGCTTGAGCTGCGCGGCGAACAAGGAGTATTGGTACCATGATCAAAACCATCACCGCTGGCCTTTTGGCCAGTCTACTATGGAGCAACCCTGCGTGGGCGCAGACTCAACAAGACGCCACATTGATTGTCAACAATCCCAAAGTGCTTAAATATTCCCACTCCATTGGCAACGTGACCGTGGGGGATCCAGATGTGGTGAACTTTCGCGCCGACCGCAACAAACGCCGCATTACGCTGATTCCAAAAAATCCAGGCGCCACTTCCATTTTTGTCTATGACCAAAGTGGAAAACAGCGCGATGTAATCAACCTCACCGTCTATGCCACCGATCCGGAAAAACTATTGCAAAGCATTCAAGAGCTGTTGGTGGACATCGAAGGCATCGAAATCAAACGAGTGGGTCCCAACATTGTGATTGATGGCCAGGTGATTCTACCCTCTGACCTAACCCGCATTAAAAAAGTAGCCAGCACCACGTCTCAAATCATCAACTTGGCCACCATCAACAGCAACACCAGTGACTTGCTGGCCAAACGCATTGAAAGAGAAATTGGTTTTGATGAGGTGACAGTTCGTTCCGTCAAAGGCAAAATTTTGCTGGAAGGCGAAGTGTATTCTCAGCAGGCCAAAATGAAGGCAGAAAAAATTGCCGGCTTGTATGCCAACAATGTCATCAATGCCATTGAACTGCGCATCGTGGACAATCCCCCCGTTCGCAAAGACACCGTACAAGTCACGGCGCATTTTTTGGAAGTGTCCAAAAACTTTTCTAAAAATTCCAATTTCCGCTGGAATCCCATTCCTGCCATTGGGGTCAATGGGTCGTATACTTTTAACCCTGTATCGGGCAGTGAAAATTTTAGCGGCGCGCTAACCGGTACCGCACAAGATATTTTACCCAAGCTCAATTACTTTAAAGCATTGGGCGTGGCACGTGTGCTGGAAAACCCAACCGTATCGGTGAAAAGTGGCGATGAAGCTGTAATCGAAAGCGGCACCCGCCTTGGTTTTCCCGTGGCGCAGCCCAACGGCACAGTTTCTCTGGAATTTCAAAACGTGGGCGCACTGCTTAAAATCACGCCTTACGCGCGTAGCAGTGACATCGACATGGAAATTGAAGTCAAGGTTAGCTCGCTCGGGTCACCCGACATCAACGGCGGTGTCGCCATTTCCGAAAACTTGGTGCAAACGTCCCAGTTGGTTCGTTCTGGTCAATCCGTGGTCATTGGTGGTTTGATCCGTCACTCGTTCCGACAAGCCTTTGATCGTCCCCCCAGCTCGCCCGGCGTGGGTGGCAACACAACGCCTTCTGCCGCTTCGCAAGAATTTGTGGACCCATTTCCATTGGGCTCTTTGTTTACGTTGTTTAAGTCCAACGACTTAAACAAATCGCGAAGCCAGTTTATGATTTTTATCACACCGCGCATCATGAAGTTTGCCAAAGATGCCAACAAAGAGCTTAAAGACAGCTTCAACATTCAAGAGGTGTATCCGTCTAAGTAGGCTTAGGGGCCTTGAGTCGGACGATCAGAATTTATGAGTGAGAACACGTCCTACGCATTGGCGATCACCGGCCCCAAAGGGGGCGTCGGCAAAACCACCTTTGCACTTAATTTGGCCCAGGCCTGCGCGCGTCAAAGTCGTGGCAAGGTATTGATCATTGATTTTGATCTGCAAGATTGCGGTGATGTCGCTCTGCTGTTGGGCTTAAGCAATGTGCCTTCCATTTATGATTATGGTCCCAACCTTCATAAGATGAGCGAAAAAGAAGTGATTGCCAGCTTAAAATCCACCAAAGAGGGATTGTATGTCCTACCGGCTGTGCGAAAAATCAAGCACATTGCCAACTTGCAGCAAGCGCATGTATCCGAAATGCTCCAAATTCTTCGCAAGCATTTTCAGTACATATTCATCGACTGCGGTCACGCCATCTACCCACTGCATGTAAACGTATTGGAAGTGTCTTCTCTGGTGTTGTTTTGCCTGACACCCGAGCTGGTGCCCATTCATCGCAGCGGCGCATCGATTCAAACTTTTGAGGAATTGGCTTTTCCATCCCAGATGGTGCAGCTGGTGCTCAATCAGTATGATCCCAAAGGCGCCATCCCGGCCAAAGTCATTGAGCAAAAACTAAAGCGATCGGTGCTGGGGACATTGGCCGCCCAGCCCAAAGAACACGCGCACGCTGTCCAACAAGCTAGGCCCTTAACGTTGGTGGATCCCCGCGCGCCCTATGCTCAAAACATCGAAGCCATCCTGCGTAGCTTGGTGACCAGCGACATGCTCAAACCCATCGACGCGCGCAAACTGGCCGATTCGGCCGGCCTGCATCAAGTGCATCACTTGCAACAGGGCACCACTCAGCCCATGCCCAAGGGCATTCAACAAGTGGCCAACAAAGAAATTGAACGCATGGATGCCATTCGGGTAAAAATTCACCAAGAACTCATCAACCGAATGGATTTCAAGCAGCTCTCTGCCGAAGAACTGATGAAACAAGATGAAGCTTCGCTGGATCGACTGCGTCAAAAAACCCATGAAATGATTTTATCCATTGTCAGCAACATGCCGGAAATCAAACAACGTCAAGAGCGACAAACCCTGGTGACGGAGGTACTCAACGAAGCCATTGGCTTGGGCCCTTTGGAGTATATGCTATCGGACCCATCCATTTCTGAAATCATGGTCAATCGCTGTGATCAGATTTACATTGAACAAAACGGCAAATTAACCCTGTCTTCCGCACGCTTTTCAAGCGACAAACAGTTGATGGGCGTCATTGAGCGCATTGTCGCGCCCATTGGCCGACAAATTAATGAAAAAACACCCATGGTCGACGCACGCCTGCGCGATGGGTCAAGGGTTCATGCCATTATTCCGCCCTTGGCTTTGGATGGCCCGATTCTGACCATCCGAAAATTCAGCACCGACTTATTGGGCCCCAAAGAGTTGATCAAATTTGGCGCCATGACTCCTGAAATGGGCGACTTTCTTCGAGCCTGCGTACAAGCACATTTAAACATTGTCATCTCTGGTGGCACAGGCACGGGTAAAACGACGCTGCTCAATTGCTTGGCCAGCTTTATTCCCAACCAAGAACGCATCATCACGGTGGAAGATTCTGCCGAATTGCAGCTACCCCAAGAACACATTGGCCGATTGGAATCCAGACCCGCCAACTTAAAAGGCGAAGGCGCCATCCCCATTCGCGAGCTGATTCGCAATACCTTGCGCATGCGGCCGGACCGCATCATTGTGGGCGAGTGCCGAGGTGCTGAGGCGCTCGACATGCTGCAAGCCATGAATACAGGCCACGACGGATCCATGACCACGCTTCATTCCAATTCGCCGCGCGATTGCATCAGCCGGTTGGAAACGCTGGTGATGTTTGCCGGCATGGACTTGCCATCCAAGGCCATTCGGGATCAAATTGCCAGTGCCGTCACGCTCATTGTCCAGCTTTCACGCTTGGGCGATGGCTCACGAAAAATCACTTCGATCACCGAAGTCACCGGCATGGAAGGCGGCGAAATCATGCTGCAAGAAATTTTTACTTTTAAAGAGCAAGGCATGGACGCCTCCAGAAAAGTCAAAGGACAATTCATGGCCACCGGTTTGGTGCCCACGTTTGCCAAAAAATTTAAACAAAAAGGCATCAAACTACCCAAGGGGCTGCTCGATGGCTAACACCATCATCATGGTGCTCATGATGATGATTATTTTTGTCATCATCGCATCGTTTGCTTACGTTCTGTATCCCATTGTTGAAAGCAAACTGCGGGGCAATGTCTTCCATTACGTCGAACACTGCCAAGACCTGGCCCATAAAATGTTTCAAGAAATTCCAAAAAAAAGAATGATTCAAATCATCGCTGCATGCACGCTGATCATGGGCGGCTTTGGCTTTTGGCTAACCCGCGGCCAGGGTTGGGTGCAGTGGCTTTTTACGCTCTCCTTTGCTCTGCTGGGTTTTTACTCTTTTAAAATCTACATGAACACCATGTGGCAAAAACGCATTGAAACCTTTGATGAACAGCTGGTCGATGCCCTTACGCTGTTGTCCAACGCCTTAAATTCCAATCTGAACTTATCGCAGGGCATTGGCTTGATTACCAAAGAAATGGCTGCCCCCATTGCGCAAGAATTTGGTACCGTGATGAGCCAAGAAAAGCTGGGTCTGACCTTAGACGAAGCGTTGCAAAATTTGATGGAAAAAATCCCAAGCGATGACCTCACCATTGCCATCAATTCCATTTTAATTCTTCGCGAAACAGGCGGCGATTTAAGTGAAACGTTTCAAACCATTTCCAAAACCATTTTGGAACGCCGAAAAATTCAGGGAAAAATTTCCTCTATGACTGCCCAGGGCAAAGTTCAAGGTATGATTTTGATTGCCCTGCCCTTCTTTTTGTTGGCCGCCATGTACTACATGAACCCAACCTACGTTTTGCCTTTGATCAAAACCGAACTAGGCTGGATTTTTCTCTTCATCATGCTGGTGCTTCAAGCCATCGGCGGTTTATGGATGCGCAAAATCATCAAAATCGACGTATAACGTTTCCGTCCCGAAAAACCCAAAAACCACATCCCACCATCACCACCCTCCGTCCCCAAAGGGACAGTCCCTTTGGGGACGGAGGGGGTCAAATGTAGGCTGGGCGTGAGTTTTTATTTTATCAAGCCCTGGCTTGCGTCCCCTTGGGGACGGAAGGTTAGAACAAAGGACGGCAAAACATACTTTTTAAGCTTTTATAAATATATGCTTTGCGTTATAAAATTTTTATTTTATTTATAAGTATATGTAATTATTTGTTTTTTTATAATTTTAACAGTTGTGTTTATTCTTTTTCTTGTGGTAGAATCAAACCATGAGAGCACATGCATGGTCCCTATTTTTTGTTTTCTGTCTTGCTATCAGCCCAACACTGTGGGCCAACACCGAGCAAGCCAAACAAAGCCTTTCTCAGAGCACCACCAACCCTTTTTGCACAGCCGGACACAACGGTCCCAATCCTTATGAAAAAAGTGCGACCGATCGGCCAGAAGCGGCCCGATCCATTTGCGAAGGCAAAGATGTCATTGACTGTTATCGAGAGATGTGGAAAAGAGGCGGTCCTTCCTCCAGATCCAATCCCTAAGTCCATGACTTATGCAACATCTATTTTTCTTCTTTGAGTAAAAAAGCTAATCCCTGTACGAAGAACGGTGCGAAGAAAAATCTGTGATTTCAGTTTCTCCCCGCTCGTGCATGTCAAAAAAAACATCCAATTGTTCAACGTCCTTGGCGTCGATTTCAGCAAAAAACAGCCCCAGTCCATCGTCCAACCCCGTCATTTTTTCCTCTGGGCTACAGGTTTTCGTCCATTGCACTTTGGCATGCGTTTCAAATACCCAGTCTAATACCGGAAGCACAAAACGAATTTTGTGGATCGATCCCACTTCAAAAACACGTGAAGACTCCACGTACAAACCCTCACGCGACAAATTGATTAAGAAACCATAGTGGTAGTCTGACTCGTCATCAATGACAAAGTCGATCAAGCCTGGCGTTTCATAGCGCTTGTGTTTGCGTGACTGCTTTTTATCACTTGTTTCGTTCATGCAAGCTTAAAAACTAAGCGGTTGCCTCAGGGCTTCGCTGCCCACGAGCACTGTCTTTTTTTGTACCTTTGGCCTTACTGGAAGAAGACCCACCTTTTTTCGGCGCCTTTTTGGGCGAGTCAATGTTAAAGATGGCATGTTCCAATACCTGATCCACATCATGAACCGGAACAATTTCCACACCGTCCAAATAGTGCTTTGAAATTTCATACAGGTCTTTTTGATTGTTTTCAGGAATCAACACTTTGGTGATTTTATTGCGTTTGGCTGCCAAGATTTTCTCTTTTAAGCCACCAATGGCCAGAACACGACCACGCAGTGTAATTTCACCGGTCATGGCCACGTCACGACTGACGGGTTTGCCCGTGAGTGCAGAAATCAATGATGTCGCCATGGTCACACCCGCCGATGGGCCATCTTTGGGAATGGCGCCCGCTGGCACGTGAATGTGAATGTCATAGTCCTGAAACTTTTTGTCATCAATGCCCAGCCGTTTGCTGTTGGTTCGTGCGTAAGACAATGCAGCACGGGCAGACTCTTTCATCACGTCGCCAAGCTGACCTGTCAAGGTAAGCGTGCCTTTGCCTTTCATTAAAGTGGTTTCGATGTACAACACCTCACCACCTGCAGAAGTCCATGCAAGACCCGTCGTCACACCCACTTCGTTTTTCTCCCGTTCGCCTTCGGACACGTAAATCGGCGGCCCCAAGTATTCGACGAGATTTTTGGGAGTGATTTTAATTTTCTTTTTCTCGCCTTCAGCCACGCGTCGAGCCACTTTGCGGAAAAGTGCGGCAATGCGGCGCTCTAGGTTCCGCAGGCCTGATTCACGGGTGTACTGATCCACCACTTGCTTGATGACGTCTTCTGAAATTTCGACATTTTTATCACTGATGCCGTTGGCTTCCATTTGCTTGTCAATCAAGTAGAGTTTGGAAATTTCTACTTTCTCTTCCATCGTATAACCAGGAATATGAATGATTTCCATCCGATCGCGCAGCGCAGCCGGAATGGTGTCAATCAAGTTGGCCGTGGCAATAAACATGACATTGCTCAAGTCAAAAGGCAGATTGAGGTAATGATCCCGAAAACTGTTGTTTTGCTCGGGGTCTAAAACTTCCAATAGGGCCGAGGATGGATCACCGCGGAAATCGGAGCCCAGTTTATCCACCTCATCAAAAATAAAAACAGGATTTTTGGTGCCCGCTTGTTTGATGCCTTGAATGATTCGACCGGGCATCGCTCCCACATAGGTGCGTCGGTGGCCACGAATTTCTGCTTCATCGCGCATACCCCCTACTGACACGCGAACAAATTCACGTCCCATGGCTTTGGCAATCGATTTACCCAAACTGGTTTTACCCACCCCTGGAGGGCCCGCCAAGCAGAGAATGGGACCTTTTAATTTTTGTTTGAGTTTGGTGACCGCCAAAAACTCTAAAATTCGGTCTTTGACTTTGGTCAATTCGAAGTGATCGGCATCCAATACCTTTTTGGCTTCTTTGATGTCGATGTTGTCATCCGACATTTTGTTCCATGGCAATTCAATTAGCCATTCAAGATAGGTTCGAACAATGGAAGCTTCGGCTGCATCAGGATGCATGTTTTCCAAACGTTTTAGCTGTTTAAACGCTTCGTCTTCGGCTTCATCCGACATTTCAGCCGCTTCAATTTTTTCACGAAAATCTCGGATTTCCTCGCCCTTGGGGTCGCCGTCGCCCAGCTCTGACTTGATGGCACGGAGCTGCTCGCGCAAGTAATACTCCCGCTGGATTCGGCTCATCTCACCTCTGGCCTGGGTTTGAATTTTTTCCTGCACAGAAAGAATATCCAACTCTTTGTGCAACAAATCCAAAACCGCTTTCAAACGATCTTTGGGATGGGTCATTTCCAAAATGGGTTGGGCTTCATCAATCTTCAACACAAGATACGATGCCACCAAATCGGCCAATCGACCGGGGTCACGAACATCATCCAAAACAATTAAAATTTCAGGAGACAAAATTTTGCCATGGGAAACAATTTTTTCCAACACATCGCGCACGCTGCGCATCATGGCCTCAAGCTCTACGCGCTGGGCTTCGATGTCGGGACTGGGAATTTCCTGCACTTTGGCCCAAAAATTGGGTTGGGTTTGGGTAAACTCTTTAATTTTGGCACGGCGCACACCTTGCACCAAAATTTTGATGCGGCCATCGGGCACAGGCAATTTGTGCATGCGCATGATCACACCCACACAGCCCACTTCATGCATGCCATCAGGGTCCACCACATCGGCGGTGCCATCTTTTTGAGCGGATAAGAAAATCAGCCGGTCTTTTTCAAGGGCCTCATTGACCGCTTGAATGGATGAGTCTCGCCCCACAAACAGTGGTAAAATCACAGAAGGGAACAGAACCACATCTTTGACGGGCAAAACCGGTATCTGATCGGGGATGACAATTTGCTCTAGCTCTTGGTTGCTAACAGTGCTCATAATTTATTCCTTCTGTTTTTTTTGAATGGGTTGCCCCGTTATAACTGTTTTTCAATGACTTCAATGATTTGTTCAGGGGGGACCGCACCTGACATCAACACACCATTGATAAAGTAAGCAGGTGTACCGGAGAGTCCCAAGCTACGGGCATCGGCCATGTCTTGTTCTACCGCGGCCAAATGACGTTTTTCATCGTAACAGGCTTTGAAGTCTTCCACTTTTAAACCCAAATCTTTGGCAAACGCGACAAAGTCTTCATCGGTTTTTTTGCCTTGATTGTTGAATACTTTGTCATGGTAGGCCCAAAATTCATTTTGATCGTTGGCACAACGTGCAGCCAGTGCAGCCGCCTTGGCACGTGGATGAATCTGCTCCAAGGGCATGTCACGAAAACGGTATTCAATTTTGTCGCCGTACTTGTCCATCACTTCTTTGATGTTGTCGCTGCCGCGTTTGCAGAACGGACAGTGATAGTCTGAAAACTCCACAATGGTCACCTTGGCATTTTCTTTGCCTTTGGCGGGCAAGGTGCCTTTGGCCACGTCAAAGCGAACAGCTTCGGGAAGCACAATGGACACATTGTATTTGGCAAAAAGCTCATCCAAGTAGGCTTGTTGACGCTCGGCTTGTTGCTGCGCCACCAATGAGCCGCGAATTTGTTCTTTGACCTGATCATTGAGTTCAGGCGCTTCTCGGCCCGCTTGCTCGTAACGTTTGGCTGCGTCTTGGTAAAAGGATTTGACTTGCTCGTCGCTGACATCTTTGGTTTTGGCGTCAATTTCTTTTTTTAGCAGCTCTTCTTCAGACACGCCGGTGGCTTCTGCTTCTTTTTTAAGCAATCGGTCAAAGGCAAACTGGGCCACGGCTGCTTGCTTGGCATCGATGTACTGCTGCTGGGCTTTGGCAAATTCGCCTTTGAGCGCTGCGGGCATGTTGGCCATGAATTCTTTTTCTGAAATTTTTTCATCGCCCATCACAAGCACAACGTCTGAATCGGAAGGGCCAAGTGTGATGGTGCTATTGGATTGAGATGCCTCTTTTTTGGCGGAACACGCCACCATTACAGTTAAAAGACAAATGGAACCCAAACGGAATATAGACATGATTTCTCCTTACAATGATACATCTGATTGAAAATCAGTTTTTGCCACTGCCATCAGTGTATCATTCTCTATGAATCTTGCATGAAACAGAGCCATTTTTTCTCTGAATTTTACAAAAATATGTTAATACCCTTTGTACAATGCCCGGATCAGAAACACAATTTATCGAGCCAAAAAAACAGCTTGCCCTTTTGGCGCGCGGCGTAGCCGAGATTTTGCCTGAAGGTGGGCTATTGGAAAAACTTACGCAGTCCTACAAAACCCAAACCCCGTTGATTGTCAAAGCAGGGTTTGACCCCACAGCGCCCGATCTTCACCTGGGCCATACGGTGCTTATTCAGAAAATGAAACAGTTTCAGCAGCTTGGGCATAAAGTTGTTTTTCTCATTGGCGATTTCACAGGCATGATTGGTGACCCTACGGGCAAAACTTCCATCCGCAAAGCGCTCACAAGACAAGAGGTGGAAGAAAACGCCAAAACCTATCAAGCACAGATTTTTAAAATTCTAGACCCTGAAAAAACCCAAATTGCCTACAACAGCCGCTGGATGAACGAAATGACCGCCGCACAGCTCATCGAGCTCTCCACCCATTACACGGTGGCCCGCATGTTGGAACGCGATGACTTTCAAAAACGATATGCATCCCAAAGCCCCATATCCATACGAGAGTTTATGTACCCATTGGTGCAGGGCTACGATTCTGTGGCGCTGAAAGCCGATGTCGAGCTGGGCGGCAACGATCAAAAATTCAATCTGCTGGTGGGTCGAGAACTGCAAAAAGCTTACGGCCAAAGCGCCCAAGCCATATTAACGGTTCCTTTGCTGGAGGGCACTGACGGGGTGCAAAAAATGTCTAAATCATTGGACAACTATATTGGCATTGATGAAGACCCCAAGGACATTTTTGGCAAAATCATGAGCATCAGCGATGATCTAATGTTGCGCTATTACGAACTGCTATCCGATATTTCACCCGAAGACTTAAAAACCCTGACCACACAGTTAGACAACGGCACCCAACATCCCCGAGACGCCAAAATGGCCTTGGGCAAAGAAATGGTGACCCGCTACTATGACCAAGCCACAGGCCAGGCCCAAGCCCAAGATTTTATCACTCAGTTTTCCAATAAAACAGCGCCCGACGACCGCACCATGGTTGCGCCCCCCGAGCCGCAAGAAACATGGGTGGACTATCTTGCCCGCTGCTTTGCATACTTGGATAAATCCAAAGGGGAATTTCGCCGCTTGCTCAAACAAAAAGCCATTCGCACCTATCAAAACCAAGCGTTAGAAGGTGAAGTCATCATAGAAGATCCGCAAGCCACTGCGCATGCCCCACATGGCACATGGATTAAAATTGGCAAGCGCACCTGGGCACAGGTGGACGCGTAAATCATGGATGTCAAAATAGAGTCTTCCTGGAAGCAAGCGCTGCAAGCAGAATTTGACCAGCCCTATTTTCATGCGCTAACCGATTTTGTTCGAGCCGAATACCAAACCAAAACCTGCTTTCCCCCCGGCAAGCAAATCTTTGCCGCATTTGATCACTGTCCCTTGCCCCAGCTCAGAGTGGTCTTGCTGGGCCAAGACCCGTACCATGGGCATGGGCAGGCGCAAGGTTTGTGTTTTTCGGTGCCCGATGGCGTGCCCCATCCACCTTCATTGATCAACATTTTTAAAGAACTTGAAACCGACCTGCAAAAACCCTATCCCAAAAGCGGCGATCTCACGGCCTGGGCCAAACAAGGCGTACTGCTGCTCAATGCCACATTAACTGTACGTGCCCATCAAGCAGGCAGCCATCAAGGCAAAGGATGGGAAACCTTCACCGATGCCGTGATCCAACGTGTATCCGATGTAAAAGACCACGTGGTATTTTTATTGTGGGGCGGCTTTGCCAAAAAAAAACAAACCCTCATCGACCGCAGCAAACACACCATTTTCACCTCAGGCCACCCTTCCCCCTTAAGCGCCAACCGAGGCTACTGGTTCGGCAACCGCCACTTCAGCCAAACCAACCAAACCCTCAAAAACAAAAACACACAACCCATTCACTGGTAATTTTGGGGTTGGTTTTAAAGGGGGTGCGCGTTGCGCTTTTTGGGCCGCTGCTCACTAGTCCTCGCGCAGCTACCGGAGACGTTCGCACCGGCCCAAAAAGCGCCCGGAGTTCATTTAATACTGGGTTGGTTGTAAATGAATACAGACAAACGCCTCTGGCGTTTGACCTTATTACTTCTCCACCCCTTCAACACACACTCGAAACATCAGCCCGTGGGGCTTTTGCATGAGCGTCTCCGCAGCGCAGCGAGGACTAGCGAATGCGAAAGCCCCACGGGCCCACGGTACTATCCAATTCGACGATGTAAATTTTACTCAATCAGACCAATGATCAATTTGCCGATACAAATAACCGCCAGCAAACAACACGCCGCCCAGTACAAACAAACATAAAATTCGCAGCGTCGGTGATGCAGAGGACACATCGAGCAACAAAACTTTTAAAATCGACAAAGCAAAAATAAACATCGATGAATAAGCCAAAGCTTTGTGTCGAATTTTTCGACTCCATATCAAAATGCTCAATGCAGACAAACCCCATAACAATGACACCATAAATCTGGCCGACACCTCAGGAACCCAAATGTTGATTTGATCGGCCAATCGAATCCAGGCCACCAAAAGCTGAATGTACCCTGCCATCAAAAGCACTTTCCAAATGGGCGAGGGATTAGTTTTGGACCCCTGTCCCTTGTCGACAAAGATGGCGCCACACCCTGCAAAATACATCAGCCCAATCAAGATCCAACCAAAGGTTGAGACTTTAGAAGCCATGGCAAAAAGCACCATGCCATAACCTTGGATCACGGCCAGTCCCATGGGCAGCCATAGGGTTTTGTAGCGGGCAAGCCAGTACCGGAATCGATGCAGTGCCAGCACCGATAAAAACAAAGCCACCGAAAACCAAACCTGAATGCGATTGGACATTAAACTTAAATACAGCGCATGGTACAACGCCAAGCCCAAAAACCCCCACACCAGCTTTTTAACCTCATGGCCGGGTCGCTGCATGCCTCGTTGGGCGACCAGCACCAAACCCAACACGAGTGCCGCAAATGCGATCGCAATCCAGGGCGCTAGGTCGGGCGTGTATTGGAATAAAAAATAATACTGCACGCCATAGAAAAAAGTCAGCAACGGTGCAAATGCCCAAATGTCTTTGCCAATCGATGTTTGAAAGCGAAGCGAGTGTTTTGTGATGCCACCAGCGAACACAAAAAATTGCACAAATTGAAAGATACAAATGGTTAACAAGGAGCCATCTGGCATGGCTTTATCCACCAACGGCCAAGAAAACGAAAACAGTGCAGCATACGAAGCCAACAATAAAATAACTCGACTGCGCTGCCAGATGGACATCCACACAAACAGTACATCCCATACCAAAAAGAAAATCATCAAGCCCAAGGCGTCCACTTGGGTCTGTCGCAACAATAGCGGACATATATAGGCGCCCAACACCGATGCCAGCACAAAAACAAATTGCCGCAAGGAGGCATACAAATACAAAGACAACAACGCCACCACAGACACAAGCAAGGTTGTGGCCTCTGGCGAAATGAGCTGGTAAAAAAGTCGGGCGCCAAAAATCGCAACGTACAAAACGCTCACGCCCGTTGCAGGTAGAAGCGAAACAAAAGGCTGATCTTTGTCTTTGTACCAAAGCCCCACGACAATCAATGCAATGCCCACCACGGCTGCCATACCGATTTGTCGCAACGGTGTAAGCCAACCGCTATCCATGGCCAGTTTCACCAAAAAGCTCGCCCCCAATACAAAACACAGCGCACCCACCCAGCCCAGCACGCTACCAGGAGACGCTGAGCCACCCGAAATGGAAGGTGATGGCGCTTTGTCATCGATCATCGATGTGGGTTGCTCGGTCGGTGGGGTGGGTGGTGGCGTCCATGAAGGCGCTGAGCCGTGGGTGCGCAACAACTGTTCCAGTTCGTCAACACGCTTTCGCATGCGTGACAGTTCTTGCAATACATCCTTTTCTAAGCTCATATTTGCATCTCCGGTTGGTTTAGCATCAATCGTAACACCAACGTTATCTAAGGCATAATTTCTTGGTTGTTCCAGTCAAAAATCTTGCCCGTGTCTTGCGGGCCTCGGGTTCGCATCACTTGGATCAATTGCGCTGCGCTAAACTCGGGTGTAAAAAGTTTGTCTTCCGGTACGTTGCTTTGAAATGGCTTTGACAGTTTGGTGTCCACCGTGCCAGGGTGCAAACCAAGCAAGGTGAGGTTTGGGTGGGTTCGCCGACATTCAATGGCCATGTTTTTAATCAACATGTTGAGGGCTGCTTTGGATGCGCGATAGGCATGCCATCCACCCAAGCGGTTATCGGAAATGCTTCCCACACGCGCGGTCAAAGCGGCCAGCTTGGCGTGACTATTTCGGCCAAGGTGCGCCACCACATGTTGAAGCACCAAACTGGGCCCGATGGTATTGATGGCAAAAGCTTTGTGAAAATGCTCCGCCCGCATCATGCGGATGGCTTTTTCGGGCTGCGTTGTTTGATCATGCAAAAAGCCTGTGGCCACCACAACCGCATCCAACCGAGCGGGAAGCTGACTGACTGCATGTTTGATGCTCTCTGGCTCGCATAAGTCGAGCATAAGGCACTGGCTGTCTTGATCCTGCATTGGCGCTTGTCGAGATAGCGCCCATACCTGCGCGCCTTGGGCGCGATACAGCTCAACTAGCGCCCGGCCAATACCTCCGGTGGCGCCGACAATGGCAATGTTTTGAACGGGCATACCTTCAAAGTTGTAACATGAAACGGGTCCATCTGCTCCTAGAAATCTGTCGAGCAAGTTGGTATATACCGGGGCAACATTATGGCATTTATTTACCGACATCACACCCCCATTCGATGCTCCCTCTGGCTTACCGCAGAGCCCGATGATGGCGGCATGCGGCTGGATCAATTTATGCAAATGCACATTCCCAATGTTTCACGTCGCCACATCCAGCAAAACATTTTTGACAAAACCATTGTTCGCACCAATCGCCCTGGCAAACTCAAAGCATCCACCACCATCCAGCCGGGCGATGTTTTATACATGGCCACACATCGAAAAGAATTTGCGCCGCTTTTATGGAATCACCAGCCCCTGCCTCAACCCGAAATATCCGACATCGTTTTCGAAACCGATCAATACATGGTCATCAACAAACCACCTCACATGTCCACATATCCCACCGGACCGCATCTTTTCGACTGCGCGACGGTTCATTTGGAGGCCATGGGCAAAGGCACCATGCATCCTGTACACCGATTGGACCGTGAAACTTCCGGTCTTTTGGTGATGGCCAAATCTTCGTTGTATGCTCAAAAATTAACCCAGCTGTTTGAAAACCACCAAACACGCAAAACTTATGCACTGATCGCCCATCGCCCTGCAAAAAACAGCGTGTTTCCTTGCAGTGTCCAGCAACGATTGGGCATGATCGAAGGCCACATCCCCAGACAGAAAATGCACTGTTTTGCACCCGATCGTCCAGAAGGCAAACCCAGCCACACCGACTTTGTTCACGTTCACAGCCTGGCTGACCATGTGATTTTATTGGCCCAACCCAAAACAGGTCGTCAGCATCAAATTCGTGCGCATGCTGCTTACCTGGGTTATCCCTTATTGGGTGATAAAATGTACCAGCAAGACAAGAATATTTTTACCCGGTTTTCTACCCATACCCAAACTCAAGAAGATTACGACTATATGGGGCTTGCTCGTCATGCCCTTCATGCCTTTCACTTACAATTAGGGGGTGATCTGTCCAAAAGCTTTCAATGCGCCTTGGCCCAAGATATGCAAACTTGGCTGGAAGACCATCTGGATATTTCACAAGAAGAATTTTTAACAAAAATGAATCAAGCGCAACAAACCTTGGCAGCCATGTCCCCCAGCGCGATTTAAGTTAGAGGCTTTCTTTTTTTGGTTTGTTGCGCCAGGCAAGTTTGCTGAAATTGCGTTAACTCTGCCACCATGGCGTGCCAAACTTCGGTGTTATGCTCCATCGCAAACAAATCAGAAATTTTTAAAATATTAATGGGGCAAACCGCGATCAATGCTTTTAACTTTTCAAGGGCTTGAAGACCGTACGTGTCAACCAAATGCATTGCGAACGTCGTGGGCGTCACCACAAACACAGCCTCATCATTCCAGCAGCGCTTAAGCTCGATCAATGGACTCACACCCAAGGAGGATGTACCGCAAAAAATTACTTGCTGATCGGTTTCAAGGTGGGCCAAAATTTTACCCGTTAAAACCCGATGACCATGTTGCTGTAAAAAATTTGAAACATAGCTGCGCTGTGCAGGATGCAGCATATCCACATCGCCTCGGTCGTACACCTCATCATCAAATACCGCAATGAGCCGATCCTCGTCATTGGCAAAAAGATATTCATTTTTTTTGAAAAGCTCTTGGTAAAATTTCACGCGTTTGCTTTTTCCTCATTGCTTAATTGAACCCGATCATGTTGAGCCACCCATGACAAGCGGTAATAATGGTTTAACCCGCCAATGGCCACCGTTTGACTCTGGTTTAAATTTAACGTGCCGTCTTCTTGGAGCAAGCCAGACTCGATATGAATATCGGTTAGCTCCCCCACCACAAGCACCGTTTCATTGCTTGCAATGTGGAGGGCCTCACGAAATTCAAGGCCCAGTTGAACGCGCGCTTCTTTTACATAAGGGGCAGGAAAATCGGATCGGTAAATGGGCTCAAGACCGGTGGCTTCAAATTCGGAAACATTTTTTGGGTATTTTCCGCTGGTTTGATGGGCTTGACCAATCATATCTGCATGGACATGATTGAATGTATAATATCCTGTGGACATGATGTTTTGATACGTATGCCGAGGCGCATGTTTAACCGGTCGCGTAATAAAACCAAACAAGGCGGGAAAGCTGCCCAAATGAATCACTGAACTAAAAATCGCCACATTGGTTTGTTTGTTTTCGTCTTGCGTGCCAATCAATGTTGCGCTTTTTGCGCCGCTTAAACTATTGATCAGTCGAATCCACTGATGCCGATCTCCCACTTTCTTTTCAAATTTGTCCCGTTTCATGCCTGCACCTTCCAGTCAGCGTTCAGTCGACAATGCGTCCACATAACTTTGCACCACCTCTTTTAAGTTACTGGATAAGTTGGGTCGTGCCAGTAGGGTCTCAAGCGCTTGCAACACGAGATGTTGGCGGGCCGGATCGAGCTTTTGAACAATGCCAAATGTTTTGGCCAGTCCGGAAGCAACTTGGGGATTGTACGCATCAATGGCCTGAATTTTTTCGGCCATGTACGCATACCCCTGCCCGGACGCATCATGAAAAGCAGGTAAGTTTTGGGTAAAAGCACCATACAGCGAGCGCAGCTTGTTGGGATTGGTGGCGTCAAATACAGGCTTGCTGGCCAAATCATCCATGGTTTGTGGAATATCCTTCATGGATGTTTGGGTTTGAATGGCGAGCCATTTATTCATCACCAATGAATTTTCTTGGTACTGCTCATAAAAATCTTGATTGACCGCTTCTGCGTATTTGGTTTCTTGCCAGACCAGCTCACACAAGGCGCTTTTTTGGTCGGTCATGTTGTTGGCTTGTGTGTATTGCTCGTAGGCCCAATCGATGGCTTCAGGCTTTTGGGTTGCCACAAGATAGGAAAGCACTTGATTTTTGAGTGCGCGGCGACCCATGGCTTGGGCAGTAAGCGTATATGTGTCTTGCTGTAGTGATGCATACAATTTTCCAAGTCCGTCATAGGCACGCTCTGCAAGCATTTTTCGATAGGTTTTGCGGGCACGACAAACGCCCTCTACATCGTATTGCGACAGCACATTATTTAAATCGTGTTCGGAAGGCAGCTTGATCAGCTGGGCGGTCAGTGCATGTTCTTGATGATCTTGTTCCATCAATGCCACAAATGCTTCCATTACCCCCTTGGGCACAGGCTTTTGATTCATAAGACCAAAAATTGCCTCTTTGTGCAGTCGTTGAGCAGCCATGTGTCGATTGATCGGGTCGGTGTCAAACTGCATCAGCACAATGCAGTCACTCACACTTAAATCATGCTCCATCATCACCGGTGCTGTAAAATTCCGATTAATGGATAAAATGGGCGGTTGATCAATGGAAGAAAATACAAACGTTTGGGTTTGCTGATCCAAACGAACCAATGAGTCCGGCAATAGCACTTGGCCATCCTTCGAAAAAAGCGCAAGTCGAAGTGGAATATCCAGCACCACATCATTGATGGATTTTTCATTGCCCTCAGGCAAAGACTGCGTAAGACAAAGCGTGTACCTTTGCAAGGCTGCATCATAATTTTCTTTTACCTGAATATGCGGCGTGCCACATTGAGAATACCAATGTCGAAATTGTGTTAAGTCAATGTTCGATGCGTCTTGCATGGCGGATACAAAATCTTCCGTGGTGACAGCTTGCCCATCATGGCGCTCAAAATAAAGCCGCATGCCTTTCATAAATTGATCTTCACCCAGTATGCTATGGATCATGCGAATGACTTCGGCGCCTTTCTGGTAAACGGTGGCCGTATAAAAGTTGTTAATTTCTTGATAAGACAATGGACGGATGGGATGACGCAAGGCCGATGCATCTTCTGGAAATTGTCGACTGCGCAAACCCATCACGTCTGAAATGCGTTTGACCGATCGAGCGCCCATATCGGAGGAAAATTCCTGGTCCCGAAAAACAGTCAGACCCTCTTTCAGTGTGAGCTGAAACCAATCCCGACAAGTGACGCGGTTGCCTGTCCAGTTGTGAAAATATTCGTGGCCAATGACCCCTTGAATGTTCTGAAAATCAACGTCTTCGGCCGTGTCTTGATCCGCCAAGGTGTACACCGAGTTAAAAATATTTAAGCCCTTGTTTTCCATGGCTCCCATATTGAAAGAATCCACTGCCACAATCATGTAAATATTTAAATCGTATTCCAACCCAAAGCGCGTTTCGTCCCAAGCCATGGCTTTTTTTAAACTGGCCATGGCGTGTTTGGCTTTGCTTTGGTTGCCGTGGTCCACATAAATTTCCAACTGGACCTCTTTGCCCGAAACCGTTTGGTACTGATCTTCTATTTTTGCCAAATCTCCAGCCACCATGGCAAAAAGGTAGGATGGTTTTTTAAAAGGGTCCTCCCAGGTCACATAATGACGACCATCATCCAATGCCCCTTGATCAACCGCATTGCCGTTGGATAAAAGATAAGGATACGTTTTGGCATCGGCAACCATCTTGGTTGTAAAAGTGGCCATGTTGTCCGGCCGATCGATAAAGTAAGTAATTTTTCGAAAACCTTCCGCTTCACATTGCGTGCAAAGGATAGACCCCGATGGGTAAAAGCCTTCCCCAGATAAATTGCGCTTAGGCACGAGCGTATTGCAAATGGTGAGTTCAAACGCATCCAACGCCACATCAATGGCAAGGCCTTGATCGGTTAAGCGGTAGTCCTGGGTGGGGGTGCCATTGATCGCTACCGAAACCAGCTCAATGTCACGGCCATCCAGCCACAGCGTGGAAGCCGATCCTTGGTGGACCACATCCATGACGGAGGTCACCCGCGTAAGCGAAGGATCAATTTCTACCGTTAAATCCACATGGTCGATGCGATAGGCAGGGGGTTGGTAATCTTTGAGGCGCACGGTTTTTTTACTCATGTCGCCAACATAGTGAAATCAACCGGTCATGACAACTGACGAATGAAAAAAAGTGCCCCTAGTCCAAGCGATAGGCTTTGGCATCGGCGACGTAATGTTGGGCTGAAGTCTGAATGTATTGAATTTCTTCATCGCTGAGCTTTCGAAAAAATGAAGCCGGATTGCCCGCCCAGATTTCTCCGGATGCGATGGTTTTTCGATACGGAACCATGGCACCCGCTGCGACCATGGCATGCGTTTGCACCACCGTGGCGTCCATGACTGTGGCGCCCATGCCCACAAAAGATTTGTGCTCCAATCGACAAGCGTGAATCACCGCGCCATGACCGATGGTCACATCATCCCCGATCCAGGTTGACCCATCACCATCTTGCGCAAATTCAGGACGTGTCACATGCACCACGGTGCCATCTTGAATGTTGGTGCGCGCACCAATGTCGATGGTATTGATGTCGCCACGCAAAACAACGCCTGGCCAGATGCTACTTTGAGGCCCAATGCGCACGCGTCCGATGACCACCGCGCCAGGCATGATCACTGCCGTTGGATCAATGTCCGGCGTATGGTCTTGAAAAGCAAGAATGGTCGGTTTGGCGTTCATCTATTTTAGTGTAACAAAGAAAGAAAAAAACGAAAGCTGGCTACAATATTCATTTTAGGAAGATGGGACTGCTTGACAGCGCCAAATATGCGACACGGTTAATTCATACATGTCGTCTTTTTTATCTCGCGGCAGTCCGCAAATCACTTCTGCTCGCATTGTATAAGTCTTGTTTTCAGGCTCGACTTGGTAAGAAAATTGCGGACTGCAATCGCCGGGGCAATCTTCATACATTTTCTTGCCCTCTTTGCCTTTGCCTTGCGAAAAATCGGTCATCCAAGCCTGCAATGCTTCCACCGAAGAAAAAGGTTCAGGCTGATAAACCAGCGGGGTTTGCTGGGTTTTTTCCAAATGCGGTTGACAAGCTTGACGCTTTTTTGAATCTTCCACAAAAACCAGTGGCGTAGAAATCAGACCCACCAACGGTTGCACGCTGCAATCAGAGGAACATGCGACCTTCTCGGGCGTTTGCGCGGGTGGAAAAGAGGACAAGCCTTGCGCCAAAAGCTCTTTGGACAAATGTTTGATCGACGAATCTTTGTTTTGCAAATTGGCCCATACGCTGGCCGTGGCTTTTTGTGTGGCCAGCTGCTTGGTGGCCACCACCCCTTTGCACTCGGCATAAGCCTTATCGGCCCCCATCCATGCAAGCGCAGACATCCCAAAAAAACAAATCATGGCAACTTTAGACTTCATATCGCCGTTTATATCACGGTTTTACGCATGAAGCGCTATAACTTTGGACAGGTGTTAGGCAGACCCTAGACGTTTAATAGACGTTTTCTTGTTCTTGTATGGCCTGTTGGCGTGCCGATTCTGCCATCTCGGCCGCTTCCCTTGCTGGTTCGACAAACTT
Source organism: uncultured Bdellovibrionales bacterium (assembly GCA_964497185.1). Taxonomy (GTDB): domain Bacteria; phylum Bdellovibrionota_G; class JALEGL01; order JALEGL01; family JAGRMV01; genus CAZCBX01. The sequence goes on from CAZCBX010000007.1 coordinate 63,049, forward strand.
GTCTACTTTTTCGTCAAACGTGGCGTTGGCCTTGCCAGTGATGTCATCTTTTAAATCCAGCGCGGCATCGGTCACGTCGTAATAAGTATTTTCTAACGTGGACATATTGGTAAAACCCATCGCCGCCCCCATGACGATCAGCGCACAAATCAACAATCGAATCATTTCCATACCCCTTGTGTGGTGTTAAAAACAATTCCATTGTACAAAAGACCTTCAGGAAGGGCTTCATTTTGTTTAAAAAAAATGAACCACCGCAACCAATGTTTCCATTTTTTTTAATTGATGATGCCAGGACAAAGAATGGAAGCAACATTCGACCAAGGTGAATCCTCTGACACACCCTCTTGCCCCAGGGCTTTGACTTCATAACGCACCGACGTGCCTGGCACGCAGTTTGTAAAAGTATTGGTTCGCTCAAAGATATGGGGCGCCACAGTGGGTAGGTAATGATAAAAATCACTGTTGCCTTTTTGGTACCGAATCAAAAAACCCTCATGATCACTGCCAACATAAGCATCCCACGCTGCCAAATGGGTTATATAGTCCGGATAAGGGTCATCAATGATCACCGTTCCGCCGCCGTTATCAGACTCCAATAAATGCCCACCCAAAGCGCCATAATTTTCTACGATTAAATTTTGCGGGGCTGCCAATTCAATCAAATCGGGATCGTTGTTGCCTTGGCCACCCGACCCATTGGAATCGTCTTGCTCCTGCTGGGTTCGGAAATACAATGTAAAATCTTTCAACATGCCTTGCGCTTCATGATAAAGCGCACCGTCAATGCGATAGTTGGTGGATGGTTCCAAGTTGTCCAAAATGTAATCCTGCGCATCTCCATCGATTTGATGACTGCTGACCAAAACATCACTGTCCTGCTTTTTTAAGTCCAATGCCAAATGAAACAAGGATGCATTTTGCAGCGTCAACCATGCCACCGTGGCTTGTTTTGTCTGAACATCATTCACATAAGCGGAAAAAGTCTGCAAAGACGACGATGAAGCATCTGCATCCAACGGCAGTGTGGTGCCCTCCGTCCCCAAAGGCACATTTCGGCATGCGGTCAAAAATAGGGCCAAAACACAGAACTCAAATATCGTTTTCCATTTCATACCTTTAAATAGAGCAAAAGATATGCCAACCGATTTTCAATTTTTCTAAAATAATTTCAATTACTTATACTTTTTTTGATGCGCCGATTTTTTGCTCTATTCGTAAAACCCCTGGGAACCCAAAGCCCATTACCTTAAAATCAACCCACTGTAGGGAAAGTTCCCTACGGAAACAAGGGTTGCTAGAGAGCAGCCCTGGGGTTTTTTTTATTTGCCTTGAATGAGAGTTTAAGTCACCATTATATATATGAAAATAAAACATCCATCTCATAGAACTCGTTCTGCCAACCAGGGTTTCACCCTTATTGAATTGATGGTGGTGGTGGCCATAATTGGGCTGTTGGCCGCACTATCCGCTCAATCGTATGACACCTATGTACGACGTGCTCGGTCGGTGGAAGCGCACCAAAACTTATCCATTTTTGCGCAAGCCCAAATTGTATACCATCAAAATGAAAATCAATTTGTGACCGTGGCCACGCCGAGTTGGTCACGCGTTTATCCGGATGGTCGTTATCGAAACATCGTTGATACCAACACTGAAATCCTGTGGGGCCTCTTGGGCGAACCCTTTCCTGGCAGTATTGAATATCGGTATATGTATGCCGGCGCCTCAGGAGGAACCGATGGTGCGGGCAGCCCTTTGGTCGTACGACCTGCACCTGGCAACATTGTGGGTAACAAACAATTGATGGAACCTGGAAGTTACGATGGAAATAATTATGCCATCGTTCAAACCCAATCCGGTGAAGACTGCGGCTTTACATTTGATTACGCCGGTTTTGGCATTGGGCAACAACCCAATGAACGCTGGACGCTCATGCTGGCGGTAGCCGATTTAAAATTAACCGATCCCAATCTATGTACAGTTTATTTAAAAGTGCTGCGCGTAAAAGATGGTACGGTGGCCATGAGTCCGGCCATTGATTTGTATGGAGACAATTAACTTTTTGTAGAATCAATCTTGGTGATTCAAAGCATTAAAAAAGGAGCCCTTTTGAGGCTCCTTTTTTTGTAAAAAGAAACAATGTTCTTTTCAGCTTAAGTAAAGCTTAGTAGTTATTTTTATAACGTTTCTTTGCTTCTTTTTTGTTTTTTCGTGCGCGGTTTAAATCTTGTTTATCCGCATTGGGATAATCTTCGCGTACTTCGTTGACTTCATCTTTGTATTTGGCTGCATTGCGCACATCGGATGCTTTGGCATTGGGATATTTGCTATGCAACTTGTTGAGTTTTTCTTTGTTGTTGATCGCGCCGCGAATCTCTTTTCGGCTCGCATTGGGGTACTTTTCAGACAATTGCCATGCTTGGTAAAAGTCTTTCTTGTTGTATTCGGGGTTGTTTTTGTGAAAGTTGTAAGCGCGTTTAAATTCGCTCTGCTCAACTTCGGGGTGCATTTTGTGGAAATTGTAAGCTGCAGCGGCTTCGTCGCGTGAAATTTCAGGATATTTATCACGAAATTCTTGAAGCTGCTCTTTGGATACGTTGGTGGTGTCGTTGGCAGCAATTTTGGTGTCGTTGTTGCCGTCTGAAGCCATCGCATAAGATGTGCTTACTGCGCCCATGGGCAGAGCCAACGCAGCCGCAAGGCCTAAATACATTGTCTTTTTCATATTGATCTCCCTGTAAAGAGGTTAATTTGTTATTTATACACTGACATATCAAACATGAATGCCAGCTGAATGACTTCTTTGTACCGCAGCTGAAGCCAAAAGCACCTAACTTTTAGTATAAAAAAGTGATGAAGAAAAGCCTGGATTAGGGGAGACTAGGCAGACCCTAGCCCAGCACCCATGTAACCATCTGTTGATACAAGGGGATGCCAATGGTGACATTGTAGGTAAAGGTTAGTCCCAATGCGCTGGCCAGGGGTAACGTGGGGCTGGCTTTAGGAAATGCCAGCTGCTGAATGGCGGGCAAGGCAATGTAGGAAGCCGACGCACAAAGAACTGCAAAGAGGGTCACTGAACCTGCGTGAATCACATGGCCTGTTAGCTGTATGTACACATAGGTCATGGCAATGCCCACCAGTGCAAAAACGTTTGGACCCAACAACCCAAATATATAAAAGGATGGACCTACATTCTTAAGATCTTTGAGGTGGTTGGCTGCCATCATGCCCACCGCAAGCAAAAACAAAGACAACAGCGGCTGAAAAAGTTTTACAAAGAGCAAATAATCGCCTTGTTCTGGATTGGACCCCTGAATGCCGGCCACCACGCCAATAAAAATGCCCCCAAATAAAAGATACAGGCCGGGGTTAAATATGATTTCCAACAGTACTTTTCGACTCCACACGGTTTTGGCCGATGCTTCCACCACTTGATCACTGCGGTAACCCACTTCATGGGGCATCATGCCTTGGGCGTCCATTCTTTGCTGCTTTAATCGGGAGACCAAAAACAACGCAACAAAACAGCCGGGAATTTCCATGGCGGCGAGCATGACAGGCATGTACGAGTCATACTCAATGCCCGCAGAATTAAGCATGCCCACAGCAGTAACAAAGGTACCTGCCGACACAGATCCATAATATCCAGCAATGGCAGCCGCATCGAGTTTGCGCAGGCTCGACCACGACTGCAAAAAACCATACGCCAACAAACCAATCAATGCATTGGCGCCGACGCCCAAACCTATGTATCCAAGTGCACTAAAGAGCTCAGAAGAGCGCAATTGTGCCAGCTCAATGCCCCCGTGCCAACCAATGGCCAATAGCAAGTAAGTGGTCAGCGATTTGTACAAAACGTCGGGGAATTCATACGGAACTTTTAAAAGCGGAATGCCAAACCCCAGTATAAAAAAGAGAATCAAGGGTTTGAATAAATTGGCTTGAAAATTATGCAAAAATTCAATCAACATACTTATCTCCGACCCCTATCTAAGACCCATGCAAGCGTCAATTTTCCTGCGCCACTTTCATACCACCCAGGTAAAAACACCAGGCACCCAGCGCCATCCATACGTGGCTGACATCTAAATGATTGAACCAAATACCCAACCCCCACTGCATCGAAAAAACAATGGCCGAAATCACGCACATGGCCACGCCGCCTAAAAACCACAAGCTGGTTTTTTTCTGAAATCGAAGCCATGCGTACCCAAAAAAACCGCCACAAACCACTAAAATGCCATAGCCCGCATGCACCTCCACCCACTTGAAGTTCAGCGTTATGCAAACCAGTGCGACAAAAATAGCCAACTCAAGCCAATTGAGCGAAAGCCAAAATTGGCGCCACCGTTTGGATACGTGGCGCTGGGCATAGGCAATCGCCGTTCGCTCCAAAAAACCAATGGATATCATTGAAATCAGCCAGCCTGGTAATTTCCAACCATGGGATAAATGAGGCATGAGACCGTGGCCCACCACGCCGCCATAGATGGTGGCCGCAGCCATGCTAACAAAGAAAATGCGAAGATACGCCAGCTCTTTCAATGGCTTTGTTTGCTGCTTGAGCTGTCGATACGCATAGAGACACACCATACCCACCATGACATCCGTAAGAACGGTGACGGGCTCTGCCAGTTCAAAACGGCCAATAAAGATGGAAGGTTGCATACTGCCTAGTACCTTTTCACATTGTTTCATAATGGCAACTGAAAACGTGGGGCGTTGGGGTTGGGTCCAACGATTTGTTTGTGTATTTATGGCGCAAATGGCTTTATAGTGACCTACATCCGACCATCATGATCCTGATTTTACGACATGTTTTTTTGCCCGCTTTTTGTTTTGTTTGCACACTGCTCGCCACTGCGCCTTTTTTACTGCATGCCCAAAACACTGATTTGGGCAAAGTGCAATCCATTGAAATTCAAGGGCTACAAAAAACCAAGCCTAGCGTCATTTTAAATGAAATTGATTTTGCGCCAGGTCAACAGCTCACCCAAGAAGTGCTGGATCGCAGTCTTTTAAGGCTGCAAAACCTGATCATCTTTGAAGATATCACCTTTGAAGTCCTGCCTTTGACCCAAGATACCATCAAGGTAACCATCACTGTTGATGAGCGGTGGACCCTTTTGCCCATCGCCAAGGTGATCGGCTCCGGTGGGTCCACTTCCATCACCTTGGGTGCTTACGATGTGAATTTTCTAGGTCGATTCTACGAGGTGGGGCTTCAATACGACAATGTCAATGGACAAAGCGGGGGTGTAACTTGGTTTCGAAACCGTCGTCTTTTTGGCACACGGGTGACCATCGGTTACGACCTTTGGCTTAATAGCCGCAATCGGTATGTGTATGGCAACGACGAAACCATTGACGGTGGTTTTACCCTCAATCGACGCACCGCTCGCTTTTTCTCATCCAAAGAAGTGCACTACAATTTTGAATATGGTGGGGGTGTTGTTCTCGATCATTATTGGTCCTCCGAGGACGGCTTGAGTGATGCGCAAGTCCAAAACAATCAAGACAATGGTTTTATGGTTCCGATCACCACAACCCAGTGGATCGCAGAATTTTTTGTGCGCCTGGGTAAAATCAACACCGATGTTTATTTGGATCGAGGCTTCGAGACCACGGCCAATCTGAGGCTTACCAAAAGTGGGGTATTGAATTCGGATTTAAGCTGGTATCAATGGGAACAGCGCATTCGGTGGTTTCAGCGCATTGGCCACCATCACAATTTTGGCGCGCAACTTCGATATGGCAGCACCAATGCTTCACCTTTGACCACTCAATTTTTTTTGGGCGGCAATGAAACCGTGCGGGGCTTGCTCGACGGACATGTCATTGCCCAACACTTTGTACAAGCCAATGCTGAATATCGCATTCATGCGGCGCAAGCCAGTTGGGTGATTTTGCAACCGGTTGTATTTGCAGATGCTTTGATGTCAAACACCCCAACACAAAATATTTTGGACGCCCAAGCCATTGCATCGGTGGGTGGCGGGATTCGATTCATTTCGCCCAAGATTGCCAGACTCAATATTCGACTGGATGTAGGCCAAACTTTTGGCCGAATTCGTGCGCTCAATGTCTCTTTTGGGCTGCAACAGTTTTTTTAAGCAAAAAATACCAATAAACCATGTGAAACACCTAACGATAGCAATGCGCGAAGTGCAAATGGATGTGTATGATCCCACTGTAAAACATTGAAGAACAATTAAAGGAGTATAACATGAGCCAAAACACTTGGACCGTGGTTGCTGATTCCAGCCAAGCCATTATTTATGAAGGTGCCCCCATGGGCGACAATTTACAAAAAATTGAAAAGTTCATCAATGAAGATGCAACCAAAGATAAAAAAGAGCTGGAAACCGATGGCCCGGGACAAGCATTTAACCGCCACGGACCCGGTCAGCATTCGATGACCAAAGAAGTTAGCGCCTCAGAACATGTCACAAAAATGTTTTCGAAGACTGTGGCAGACTATTTACAACATGCCCGTGCCAATTCCAACTATGCGCGGCTTATTATCGTTGCCGACCCCACTTTTTTGGGCGAACTTCGAGACAGCCTAGACACAGCCACGGCTCGACTGGTTGTAGACACCATTGATCACAACATTACACACATGAATGCGAAACAAATCCGAACATATCTAAAAGAACACGTCGAATTATAATTTTTTCAATTATTTTTCTCACTGCCCAATACATGGCAGTTTATGGATCTAAACCGACTACAAAAAAAAGGCGCTCTATGTTTAAAACATAGAGCGCCTTGATCGTTAGTCAGCAGACTTGTTTAGCGTACGGTGCCGTACTCATAACCATAGTGGCTATAGGTTTGCTGAGCAAAAGTTGGGTCCGCAAGATCCGGCCAGTTGTTTTCGTCGAAACCTTCGGCGGCTTTAAGCTTTTCTTTGTCCACATTGAGGATTAATTTCTTATCTTCGGTGTCCAAAGTAAATGCTTGGGGTGGAACGGCAAAAAGTTTGTCGCCCATGCCCAAAAAGCCACCAAATGACAATACATAGTATTGAACTTTGTTGGTGTCTGTGCAGATCATGATATCTTTAATGGTGCCAAGGTCTTCACCTTGTGGGTTTTTGACGGTATTGTCGGTCAAAGAGCTGGATGATAGTACGCAATCTTTGGTCATTGTAATCTCCTTTTGTTGTTATTATAAAATTTGTCACAGTTTTTTTTCAACTGCTTTTCAATTGATTGTGTTCTCTTTATACGGCCATTGTAGATCTCATGATACTTACTTTGGATAAAACCATGGCTTGTGGATTATTTTTGGACACAAAAACAATTGTGTTATGACAATTGAATGGTCCTGTTTATGCTTGCAAAAAAACATCTTCATACGTTCGCCGGCTTTGCGGTGATATTTGCTTTGGTCTTTGCCCCGTTGGAAGGTGCCACCATGTCTTCTTCTAAAACCACCCAACAGGATGATACTTATCACCAAGCCGTCCATTTGCTACACCGCACCACGTTTGGCCCTACCAACGAACAAGTCAACATGTTGGCAAAAAAAGGTTCCGAAGGCTTAAATGCGTGGCTTTCGCAACAGCTGCATCCCGATACCATCGATGATCAAGCGGTGGATCAAAAGCTTCAACATTTTTCCAGTCTCCATATGGACACCAAAGAACTATACGATGCTTATCCAAAAGGCATGCGTGCAAAAAAAGATACCCGCAGCATGGGCAAACCTTCCCCCAAGCAAATCACCACTGAAATGACCGCTCAAAAACTCATCCGAGCGGTAGAGAGCAAACGCCAACTCCAAGAAGTGTTGGTTGATTTTTGGTTTAACCATTTCAATGTTAACGCGTCCAAGGGTGCGGGAAAATGGATGATTGTTTCTTATGAAAGAGATGTCATCCGTCCACATGTATTTGGTCGATTCGAAGATCTTCTACGCGCCACCGCTCAAAGTCCCGCCATGCTTTTCTACCTTGATAATTTTCAGAGCGTCAAACAAGGGGGCGTACAGCGTAAGGCTTCTAAGAATAAGGGGGCGAAAGGCATCAACGAAAACTACGCTAGAGAATTGTTAGAGCTTCATACCCTTGGCGTGGACGGGGGCTACACCCAAGCGGATGTGGAAGCGGTGGCTCGTATATTGACAGGCTGGACGTTTCGTAAAAAACCAAACGTTGATTTTTATTTTCGTGCAAAGGCCCACGATCAAACGGCCAAAACCGTCATGGGTCAGACATATCCAGCCGGCAAGGGCGTGGAAGAAGGATTGCGGCTGCTTGAATTTTTAGCCCATCACCCTTCCACCGCCCAACACATTGCGCGCAAACTGGCCACGCGTTTTATCAGCGATCAGCCCCCGCAAACAGCCGTCGACGCCCTTGCCAAAGAGTTTTTACGCACAAAAGGCGATTTGCGTGCCGTGTATCAAAAACTATTTTCCTTGGATGCTTTCTGGGACCCCAGCCATCGGCGTGCCAAAATTAAAAAACCTTTTCATTTTGTTGCTTCTTGCTTGCGAAGTGTAGACGCAGAGCTAAACCCTAACCAGGCCGATGTATGGCGCAAGATTGATCGTGCTTTTTACACGCTGGGTGAAAGACCCTACCGGGCACAGCCGCCTACAGGGTATAAAGATACAGCAGACTTTTGGGTCAATCCAGGTGCTTTGGTCGCTCGAATTCAATTGGGGCTTCGGTTAACCCACCGCGGCTTACCCACCGTACGACAATCGCTTCAAAAATTGGATGCAACCATCCAGTCCAAAAACAAGGATACTACAAAAGAAGCATTGGCTTATTTAAACCAAACCCTTCTTTTTGGTGACGTGGCAGAGGGCACCATGACACAAATTGCCGCACAGCTAGAAAACAATTACCCGTTGATGGAAGAAGATGGAACTGATTTGGTGCCAGCCATGGATGTTCCCCAATTGGTGGGGCTACTTTTTGGCTCACCGGAATTTCAGAGGTATTGAGATGGCAACCATGAAACCTTTATCCCGACGAGCGTTTTTGCGTCTTTCAAGTTTGGCTGCCCTGGGGTACGCCACCCCATGGTGGGGCCGCGCGTGTTTTGCGCAAAGCCCTTCCCCTCAAAACAAAGTGCTGGTGGTTATTTTTCAAAGAGGTGCGGCTGACGGCTTGGCCATGGTACCGCCTGTTTCGGATCCATATTTTGGACGGCAAGTGCGTCCAACGCTGGCGCTGCCTTCCAATGAGCTGATATCTCTGAACGATGATTTTTCCCTTCACCCAGCGCTCAGACCATTGTTACCCCTATGGCAAAACAAACAAATGGCCATTGTGCACCAGGTGGGTTCACCCCATCCCACACGCTCTCATTTTGAAGCACAAGATTATATGGAAGCCGGCACAGTCGGTGACAAAACAGTCGACAGTGGTTTTTTGGGCCGGGCCGTTGAAACCATGGCATCCACACCCAATGATACATTGCGCGCCATCGCGCTTCAATCCAATTTGCCTCGTTCCCTGTGGGGGCAAGCCAACGCGTTTGCCATGGAAAGCATTCAAAGCTTTACCAAGCTTGGTCAAACCAACATGACAAACATGGGTATGCACCAAGGGTTTGAGCAGATGTATGCCAATGCCCTGGACCAAGCCTTGCGAAGCACAGGAGAAAACACTTTTGATGCCATGAAGATATTGTCCAACTTACCATCCAATGATCGTGCGGTGAATTACCCAAAGGGTCCACTGGGCAGACGATTGGCCGGTATTGCCCGCTTGATTAAAGGCAACGTCGGGTTGCGGGTGGCCGTAACGGATTCAGGTGGGTGGGACACCCACAAACAACAAGGCGCGGCCTCCGGTCAGCTGGCCAATCGGCTTAACAACATGAGCCAGGCCATTGCCGCCTTTGTTCAAGACATGGGCCCACAAATGCAAAATGTTTGCCTGGTGACCATGACCGAATTCGGTCGGACCGTGAAAGAAAATGGCAGCGGCGGCACCGATCATGGACATGGTTCAGTGATGTTTGTCATCGGCGATCAAGTCAAAGGTCAGAACATCGCAGGGGACTGGGTGTCACTGCGTCCAGAAAACCTTTATCAACAACGCGATTTGCCCGTCACCAATGATTTTAGAAGGGTGTGGTCTGAGATTTTGCATCGTCACATGGGTGTTCAAAGTCAGGCCATTTTTCCTGAATTTGCCCCATCGTCTAAAAAAATAAATTTATTTTCTTAACTGCCCTTGGCTAAGGTTTATCGCCGATTGCTTCGCTTAAGCTCAAAGTCTGGTCGAAAGCCTACACCGACGGCCAAAGCAGTGCTGCTTTCTTCAATGCCGATAAAGGTTTCACCGTGGCCATGAAACAATTGAAACCACAAATTACTTTGGTCCCACCCATGCGCCAGATTGGAAAAAAGGTTTGCAAACGGAATCGTAAAATCGACGCGGATGTTGCCTTTGGTCAGGTCGGTTCCTTTGCGGGCAATGGCAGAAAGACGCATGTTGTTGTTTAAAATACGCGCCACCTGCAATTCTCCATACCCCCAATAATCAGTCACGTCGACATCATTGGCCAAATCTGTGAAGATCGGTACCCAAAGTGAGGTGCGCACGTACCATCCACCTTTACGCAGCACCGCATCCAGATAAATTCGATCCCAGCTTTGGGACACAGCTTGCTGCTCCCCGTTGGAAGTGTGTCGATAGCCAATTTGCAAAGATTGAAGCCAGTGGTTTTCCGCGTATTGCTCAGGTAAAGTGTATATATAATAAAGCTCTGGTTTGTAATAATGATCAATAAATGGGGCAGACTCTTCCAATAAATCCATAAAGGACCGTTGGGTGTACGCTAGGTAGAGCCCCGCCACGGGCATTTTAAACTTCACACTGATTTGAAATTTAAACACCAGCGGTTCATTGAGCGCTGAACTGGAATAGCCAAAAAGGCCGTAAGAGTCTTTGTACATAGAAAAAGGGCTGGCTGCCTCCATGGGAAGGCTCTGCTTTTCTTTTTTGGCCTCCTGTGGATTTTGCGTAACTTCATTGATGCCGCCATCGGTTTGGGCATGGCCAACTCCAGCCAAAGCAAACACAATGATCATAAGGCAAATGTAAAGAGACGCTTTGATCACGGAGAAAAATCGATTCAATTTGGGTTTTTTCATGGCCTTGTTGTAACCAATCTAAAAAAATCATCCATAAAAAATTCGCGCCGCCATCTTTTTATTTTGCGTCACTTCAAACCATTGCGGTGTCTGGATGCATAACTTTCGATATCTTTACAGTCTGGCAGACCTTGCTAAGTTCTAAGAAAACAAACCAAAGGACGAAATATGAAAGCCATCAAAGGTTATGCTGCCAAAGATCAAAAAAGCCAATTAACAGAATTTGAATATGTGCCCGATTCCCTCGGTCCAGAACAAGTGGACATCGATGTCGAATACTGCGGCATATGTCATTCAGATCTATCCATGATCAACAACGATTGGGATATGACCGAGTATCCATTTATTCCTGGCCATGAAATTGTAGGCAAAGTCTCTGCCATCGGTGACAAAGTAACCAAAGTGAAAGTGGGGCAAACCGTTGGTCTTGGCTGGTGTTCTTCTTCATGCATGACCTGCAAGCCCTGTTTGCGCGGTGATCACAATATGTGCGTGCAAGGACAGCAAACCATTGTGGGTCGACATGGCGGCTTTGCGCAGCGGGTGCGGGGCCATCAAGGATGGACCATTGCCCTGCCCGATGGTTTGGATGCCACCTCGGCCGGTCCACTATTTTGCGGCGGCATCACAGTATTCAATCCCTTAATTCAATTTGATATCAAACCCACCGATCGTGTAGGCGTGGTGGGCATTGGTGGCCTTGGGCATATGGCCCTACAATTTTTAAACAAATGGGGCTGCCATGTAACAGCCTTCACCTCCTCTGAAAGCAAAACGGATGAAGCCAAAGAATTGGGCGCACATAAAGTGGTTGCATCCGACAGTGATGAAGCACTGGATGAAGTCGAAGGCCAATACGATTTTATTTTGGTGACCGCCAACGCTTCACTCAATTGGGAAAAATTAATCGCGGCCCTCGGCCCTCGCGGCCGAATTCATTTTGTGGGTGCCGTGATGGAGCCCGTACCGGTGGAAGTTTTTTCTTTGCTGATGGGACAAAAAGAAATGTCGGCTTCGCCATTGGGTTCCCCTTACAACACCATTCAAATGTTGGATTTTTGTGCCCGTCACAACATTGAACCCAAGATTGAAACCTTTCCCATGTCGAAGGTTAACGAAGCCATAGACCATCTTAAAGACGGCAACGCTCGCTATCGCATTGTGCTTAAAGCAGACTTTTAGTGGGCGGAAGTTGAGCGGTTTTTGTTAAGTATTTTTCGGTAGCTGTCCAGCAATTCCTGATGCTTGGTCAAGTTGCCAAGCGCATCTTGAATGGGTTCCAAACCTGGAAACCGAAGATCACCTTTCATGCACTGCTCAATCTGCGCTGTTAAGTCCGGCCCATACATTTTTTCAAACGCACTTTTAAGATTTTTCCAAGCTACATCCTGTCGCAACGCCGTGGCCAAACCCAAATGAAGCAATTGATAAAACTTTTTTCGGCTGGCTACGTTGTCATTAAAATGCAAAAGAAGATCCACATAATGTTTGGCCGTTTCAAAATCTTTGAGGGCAAGCGCTATCAATGCTTTGAGTTCACCCACCGTACACCGGCCCCACACAGAATTTTCATCGAAAGCAATGCCCATCAATTCACCCACCAGCAAATAATCATCCAGCTGCGCCTCCTCCAATCTTGTTAGTAGCTGACCAAGCTGATCGTCATTAAGCTGATGAACGTTTAATATATCCGATCGGAACCATGCACCCCGGTTCACATTGTCCCACAACAAGTCATCGGGCTGATAAATTTCAGAGTAGCCAGGTACCAGCACCCTGCAAACATGTGCGCCCAAATCTTCATAGTCCGCGATGTACACCTCATTACCCATGGCCTTCAATAAATCCATCAAGTATTGGTATTCTTGTTGGGTATCACCCGGAACATTCCAATCGACAAATGGATGATCGGTTTGTTCATCCAATATCTTCCATGACACCACGCCCGACGAATCAATAAAATGTTCCACCAGATTGGTATGCTCTTGCACCGCTTGTGTGTTGAGCGTAGCCATCGGAATGTCATTGAGCCCCTCAAAGCTTCGACCCTGCATTAATTCAGTCAACACGCGTTCCAATGCAACTTCAAATTTGGGATGGGCGCCAAAAGAGGCGAAAATGCCACCTGTGTTGGGGTTGAGCAAAACCATGGCCATCACGGGATATTGGCCACCCAGCGATGCATCTTTGGCAAAAACAGGAAAGCCTTGGCTTTCAAGTTTGGCCATACCCTCTTGCAAGTTTGGATACCGAGTCAACACATGTTCGGGCACCGATGGCAATGCAATCTCTTGCGCAAGAATTTGATTTTTAACAGCGCGTTCAAAAATTTCAGAGAGCGCTTGCACGCGCGTTTCTTCACGGGTGTTGCCCGCACTCATGCCATTGCTGACATACATGTTGCCAATCAAATTCACTGGCACATACACCGTCGCTTGATCAGACTGTCGAATGTAGGGCAGTGCGCAAATACCGCGCTCGTTTTGTCCTGAGTTCAAATCAATTAAGTGAGATGCTCGTAAATCTCCGTGGCTGTTAAACACGTTCAAAAAATGTTCATCCATTAACCCTTCGGGCAAACGATCATCTGCTTCTACTTCAAACCACCGCTCCTGGGGATCGTGAACGTAAGGGCCATTGTCGGTGGCAGGTCCTAAATAATAGTCGCTATAAAAGTAATGGGTCGCCAATCGCTCAATGTATTCACCCAAGGCAGAGCAAAGCGCAGCATCTTTGGTGGCACCTTTGCCATTGCTAAAACAAATGGGACTATCCGCATCGCGAATGTGCACCGACCAAACATGGGGCACAATGTTGCGCCAGGAAGCAATTTCTATTTTGATGCCCAGGGCCGCAAGGGCGTTGGTTAAGTTTTCAATGGTTTCCTCTAAAGCCACGTCTTTGCCGACAATCATGGTTTTGCCGCTGGAGTCGGAGGTATAATCCAAGCCTGCCTCGGTTTGACCGGCTTCCACCGTTTCTACCTGAAAAGCCAAATCGTTTTGAATCACCCTTTTCACCGTACAGCGTTCCATCGAAGCCACGATGCCTTTTCGATCTTTGGCTGAAATGTTTGCGGGCAACGTTGCGCGAATCACAAAAGTTTGGCGGTAACGGTTGTTGGGGTCGACCACGTTGTCTTGGGTGATATGAATGTCGTGGGTTGGGATGCCGCGCGTATTGCAATACACTTTAACAAAGTAAGCAGCACAAAGCGCACTGGAAGCCAAAAAATAGTCAAAGGGCCCTGGGGCTGAGCCATCTCCCTTGTATCGAATGGGCTGGTCCGTGATGACTTGAAAGTCATCAAACCGTGCTTCAAGTCGTAGATTGTCTAAAAATCGTACTTTTACCTGCATCCCCGTGCCTTACCACCAAAGCATAAAGCTGAGTAGTGAGACTTTCTTAAAAAATGCCTTGTGGTTGCTCAATCATAGCGCCATGGGGCCTTTAACTACGCATTTTTTGCATATACAAAAAGAGACCGATACTATTCTTTTTTTAAGTGTTTGTTTTTATAGATCTATTTTTAAAATAAAAACTGGTATGGAACTTGCTCTATCTTATGCATGCGCGCATTGGCTGTTTCTCCATTTCATGTTTTATTTTTGATGGGCTTATTACTCTCATCCACCTTCACCCATGCAGAAGACGATTCACCCATCGGCATAGCCGGCTGTGCCCACGATCAAGTGAAACAAGAAGTGTTGGCCAACAATCCGGCTGCTGCTGCAGCCATTGAAGCGCAAAACCAATTGATTACGGCCCAAACCAACTTGCTGCAATTTGGACTGCAACCTCAATTAACTCAAGAAGAGGAAGTTCACACGGTGCCCGTGGTGTATCATTTGTTGCTGCCAAACGATGGCACCGACATTACAGATGAAGAAGTCATCAACTCATTGGATTTTCTCAATGAACAATTTGCCAATATCCCTGGCTCCCAACTGCCCCCAGGCAAAGGTTTTTATCGCCCCGACGGTACAGACACCAAGCTGCAATTCACCATGGCTTTGCGTGACCCTGAGGGCAATGCTTTCAATGGCATCAACCGTCAAACCGTAAATTTTGATAGCATTCCCACCTCTTCCCCCAACGCCGCCACCAATGTTGCGGCATGGAACGGTGATGAATACATCAACATTTGGGTGGTCGAAGACATTGTCGGTGCAGCAGGTTTTGCCTATATGCCCAGTTTCTCAAGTTCCGCGCATTTGGCCGGTGTATTCATTGAAGCCAAATATTTAAACAACAAAGTCACGGCGCTTTCTGGCACGGAATTGGAATACACCTATCTTAACGGCGTGTTGGCCCATGAAATTGGGCATTATTATGGCTTGGACCATACCTTCAATGGCTACACCCAAATTCCTGGCTGCACGCGGGGCCCAGGAGAACCCCAATGGAAATGTTACACCCAAAGCAATTACCATTGCTTAATTCACGGTGACAAAGTCTGCGACACCCCTCCAGATGCATGGGCCAGCCCCTCCAATGGCACGTATTGCGCGGGTGGTCTTGAAATCAACAGCAGCAACACCGATGCAGACGACACTTCCAGCAATAACCCTTTTACAACCGACGTCAATGATGTAGCCGCCAACGTGATGGATTACGGTGGCAATTCATGTGTACCCTTTTTTACCGAAGGACAAAAAACACGCATGCGTTTGGTTTTTAACAATCACCACGCTGAGCTACTCGAATCACCCGCACTTCAAGCCCCCACCACCGGAACATGCATGATTCAAGCACCGATTCTTACTTTGAATCCCACCCAAATTAATGCAGAAAATTTAACCGAAACCGGCACCATCACCGCCACCATCAAAAATAACAACATCGGCAATTGCGGAAATAAAACATTCACATTGGATCAGGCACTGGCCGGTGATTGGATTGATGCGTACATGACCGACAATACCCTGAGCCTGAGCAGTCAACAGAGCGGTGAAATTGAGATTCACTATGAGCTCAACATGGAAGCCGATAGCACTGATTCACTGACCTTTGTCGCCACACAAGTGGGTGAAGACCAAGCCAGCATTCGAGGGATTGTGTTTGACGCCACCCAAGCAGGTCCGGGTGGCGCAAACAGCAATGCACTTAAAGATACGAACGCTGCAAACCTAATCCAAGATGGTTCAGATACGCCCCCTGCTGGCTCAGCGGGTTGTCATAGCCAACATGCGCCCTGGTCGTTTTACGCATGGATCAGCTTGGTGCTTTTCTTATTTCGCAAAAAAACTTCTACTCCATCACTGCTGTGATGACCATATGAGATGTAATGACCATGCCTTCGGGGTCCGAGGGTAAAACTTTAACATATTGGGTCAGGTCCATATGGGCGTTTTGCATGCCTTGCTCACAGTTGAAAGGTTCTGTCGGCATACCATTTTGTCGGTGCCGCGTGCCGCATGTAACGGTATTGGTGGCAACTGAAGCTAGCGTTTGGGGCGTCTGGGCCACGGCCTGAAGCTCGTTTTCGGACATGGGAGAAGACCCACCATTGCCCTTTCGATAATAAGAGCGATGGGGTGTATCATTTTCTCCCGCTTGGATTTGAATTTTCACCATTTGCTTGGTTTGATGGGCCGTTTGCACGCCCAAACTCAAGAAATAACCATAATATCTCGCCCCCGATTGCGGGTCTTGAAAAAACTGGTCCGCCTGAATGCCGGTTGTAATAGAAGCATGAGAGTGATCCACGCGCACCGAGGCCAAAATTGACCCCGACTCTCCCACCAACATGGAGCCCGCAATATTTAAATGCACGCTGGATTTGGGTTTGGCTGCCACAGTGGTGACCAATGGCCTCGATACCGCAATGGCATCCCTGGCGTTACCAACCGCAAGGGTGTCGGCATAAGCAGGCATCATCATGCAAAGGCACATGCTGATGATTAAAAAATGTCGAAAAAAATGGGGCAAATGTACTCCTTTGCGCGATGCCACTTGCATCGCGCATAACAAAACATAACCAAAGGTAAACGAAGATTTAAGGAATTAGGGATTATCCTTACAAATATAATAAAAAATTATGCGCCCGTGTGTCAACAACATTACGAGATATCGAAAAAAAATAATAAAATCAATTATTTAAAATAACACAAATAAAAAATAAATCTTTGATAAACAAAGATTGTAGGGGAAATCCCTTAAGTTTTGAATGTTTCATTCAATTCAAGTATATCCATCCATTGAATCAAACCAAAAATAAATTGGTATTGATTGCCAAGCTCATGAACACAAATGCCAATAAGTTCATAAAATTCGGTTTTGTTTCAACAATGCTTCTAAAGAAACGATCTTCTCGAACACTGCGTGGTGGAATCTTTTGATCAATCCATCAAAATTATGATAAATTTTTATACCATGAAAGCTTCTACATGGTTGGTCGGTTGTCTATTTTTCTTTATGTTTCAAATGGCTGCGGCCGCGCCGTGTGACCCTGGCGAATTTAGCGCAAACGGGCAAACACCTTGCACCCCATGCAATCCAGGAACCTTCGCAGCAAATACTGAATCCACTTCTTGCGATCTCTGCCCTGAGGGCTTTTTTAGCCTGTCCGGTGCAGACAGCTGCACACCTTGCCAACCCGGATCGTTCGCTGAAAATCAAGGTTCGGATCAGTGCGTGCCCTGCCCGGAAGGAACATACACAGCTGATGCACAAGCCACCGCTTGTTTGGAATGTCCGCTGGGCCGGGCTCAACCCTTAACGGGGCAAACGAGTTGTCAAATATGCAACCCAGGAACCATCGCACCTGTCATGGGTTCTGAAACTTGCCTGCCTTGTGAGGCCGGTTTTTTTCAAGATCAAGCAGAACAAATCACATGTTTGGAATGTGAAGTGGGTACTTTTTCCGAAGAAGGCCAAAATGTTTGCACGCCCTGCCAGGAAGGCACCGTTGCCACAGACACCCAAGCACAAGAATGTCTGGCCTGCCCTGCGGGACAATATCCAAACGCGCAAAATAGCGAATGTTTGTTCTGCCCTGAGGGCACAGCTTCTGCCGGCGGGTCGGCTTCATGCACCGCCTGTGCAGAAGGGAGTTTTTCAGCTTTGGAGGGCCAAGCGGCATGCGAGACGTGCCCCGAAGACACCGTTGCTTCCATGATGGGCGCTAGCAGCTGCCAACTTTGTCCCTCAGGCACCATGCCCAACGAGGATGCCACCGAATGTGTAGACGTGCCCAGTGGCGGGGGCTGTCACTCAAATGCAGCAGGCTTGGGGTGGATTTTGCTCTTAGGCGGGCTACTCATCGGAACCCGACGATTGGCTTGGCGCAGCAGCGCTTTTTAAAAAATAAAATTTCATTTTCTTATCCAAAGTAAGTATCGGTTTGCGTACAAATTAAGTAGCTTTCGAATACGGCAACTTACAGGCCCATTCAAATAAGGAGTAACGCATGTTAAAGCTAGCCATTGTATTTTTTCTATTATCCCTCGTTGCAGGATTGCTTGGATTTACCGGCATCGCCACAGCCTTTGCGGGCATCGCCAAAATTTGTTTTTTTATATTTTTGGTTATTTTTGTGGTTTTGCTCATTGCCGGCATATGGATGGGCAAAAAAATAATCAATTAGTTTAAACACGCATCTTTGAATTTGATTTGAATTTGAAGAGATGGTTCATTTGTTGAGTCAAACAATTGTAAGGTTATTTATACACCCGCCAATACCCATCCACTTCATGTTCCCGAATACCATAGTCTGGGTCTACTATATGAAAAGGAAAGGCTCTTTCGTGATACACCACGTTAAAAACGTCTTCTTCATTTTGTATCCACAGATATTCTGCAGGTTGATGGGATGGAACAATGGCTATCAAATTTTCACAATCGGTTGTGATGGCAGAATGCCGTAAACATCGATAGGTCAAATGAAGCAAAACCAATCCTGGTTGTTGCTCACTAAAAAGAAGTGCCAATTCATATTTTCCATCGGAGCTGCGTGGGGTTAGCTCATAGCGACGTACCAGTCGATCAAAAGTTTTTGCGTGTAGACCATCAAATGCATTTCTTGAAAAAGGGATCTTTTTGATTTTTTGATACATTGATGGCAAAAAAGATGAATAGTGAGGAAGTGCACGGTGCAACGTATAATCTTGGGTTGGAATCACCGTCAGGTGCGACATATCTTCTGAATCACACAGCGATTTTGCCACGTTGGGTACCCGATGCGAAGATTCAGCCAGCGTGCGATCGTGCAACAATATGACCCTCTTACCTAGATGGTATACCCGAACATCCATGGCAATGTAAGCTGGTGTGGCGTGGCTCACGTAAATGCCCATTTTTTCCATGTCTACGTCTTTAACGGCAAAGCCACCATGCTCAACCAATTTTTCTTTGCATTCGGATGTGATGCCTTTCCATGAATCAATGTCTTGATAGCCCAGCCAAAGTGCGGGATGAACCTCATCATGCGCAAAGGTACTTGGCGTTAATGCAGTAAAAATCAAAAACAAAAGGATGGCCAATGGATGCTTCATTCTTAGCTGGCTATCAAATAATGGTGCGTTATGTCAATTGTTTTCAATCGACCCTTTTTTTTAATCAAAGTACTAAACAGATTGGATGGAAGTGCTTTTCGAGGAAATGGCAAAAAACAGGATCGCTGAAACCAAAATGCCCATGACATTGGCATCCAAGCCAAACGGAATGGGAAACAAGGGCTTGATCGAGAACACAACGGTGGTGATGCCCCCTGCCATCATGGCCACCATGGCCGCAATGGGGTCCCTTCGATGAAAAAACAAAGCCCCAAGCAAGGGAACCAGCAAGCCAGACACCATAAAGCTGTAGGAATACAGCATTAACGACAACACGTTTTCAAAACTCATGGCCAACAACAACGCCACCACCCCCAACACCAAGGTGGCAATCTGCGACAACCTTAATGATTTTTTTTCATCTTGGGGTCGAATAAAATCGCCCACCACACTGCCGGAAGCGGCCATTAAACAGCTATCCGCCGTGGATAAAATGGCAGAAAAATAAGCGGCCATGACCAACCCCATGAGACCCGCTGGCAGAACGGTGCGAAGCAAAAGGGGCATGCCCAGCTCACTGTCGAGTGCGCTGCCGGGGCCAAAGCCTAGCTCAGCAAACATTCCTTGCGCCAGCGCCACACGCGCATAAATTCCAAGCACAATGCCCATAAAGGCCATCACGGGATACTCCAATAAACCAGCAGTATACCAAGCACGTTTGGCGGTTTTTACATCTTTGCAGGCGTATATGCGTTGATACAAGGTCATCCCCACAAACCAAATGGGCGTAATGGTGATGGCCCAATTCACCCACGTTTGCCACGAAATGTTGGTGATGTCCAAATGGCTGGCGGGCAAATGTTCCGCAATCGCGTCAAAGCCACCAATGGCATAGTGACTTACTGGAATGCCAATAAAAATCAGGCCCCCCATTAAAATCATCCATTGAGCGGTATCCGTATAAATAACGGCTTTGATACCGCCAATGGCCGTATACAAAATGGCAAAACCGCCCATCACCATTAGCGCGGTGGTTAAATCGAGGGTGATAAATGTAGCAGAGGCCAGTTTGGCCCCGGCCAACAATTGTGATGAGGTAAAGCCAATGTAACCCAAAGTAGAAATCAGTGCGGCCAATAGCGCAGTTTTGCGCCCATAATAATGGCCAAAAATTTGGGGAAAGGTATAAAACTTTTGCGTGGCTTCCAATTTTTTGATCTTGGGAATCAGAAAAACAGCCGCCAACCAAGCGCCCACCAGGCCCGTAAATAACATCCAAGATCCTGCCAATCCCATGGCAAAGCCCAGACCACCCAAGCCGATGGAAAAGCCTCCCCCAACGTCTGTGGCGACCACCGACAAGCCTACATGAAAACTATTCATATTGCGGTTGCCCACAAAATAGTCATCCATGTCGCTGTTTTTTTTCATAAAAAACAGCCCGATCCCCAGCATGATGCAAAGATAAACAGCCAAAATAATCATATCAATGAGCGTCATAACTTCTCATCCCTATAGTTTGGATGGTCAAATTGCAACCCAAAGATAAAAAAGGCCGTCATTATTGAATCAAAGCGCCTTACATTCAGTCTTTCGAGCGGTATCAACCATTGGTTAGTTTTCGTAATGGTTGGTACTTGTCATAACTCTACGCAATGATGCAATGGAGGGTTAAGATCTTGAACATAAATTCCAAACACATTCTTTTCACTATGCGCCATCAAGGACAAGCCCATGTGGTTTGACGGGTGGTCATCATTGGGCAACATTGCGCTTCGGGGCGTGGTGTGTTTTACCGGTTTGGTCTTATTACTTCGACTCGGCGGTAAACGCACCCTGACCAAAATGAATGCCTTTGACTTCATCATGACGTTTACCATTGGTTCTACATTGGCCAGTGTCATCACCAATGAGCAGCTATCGATTGCCGACGGCATGACCGCCTTGGCCATCATTATTGGTATGCAGTATATCATTGCGTGGTGTGAGGTACGGTCTCGAACTTTTCAAAAAGTGATCAAGTCCCAACCCACAGTTCTATTTAAAAACGGTGAATTTCAAAGTGATCAAATGCATGCAGAGCGCATCACTCAAATTGAAATATTGGCTGCCCTTCGATACAAGGGCTTTGCAGACCCTTCGCAAGTAGACTTGGTGTTAATGGAAACCAATGGCTCTTTGAGCGTGATTCCCAAAAAAGACAAAAAAAACGATCACGACTATGGCACCATGCGTGTGGCGCAAAATTACGATCAAGGACGCGCAAAAACTTAAAAAAATGGCAGCTTTGAGTATTAGCTCAAAGCTGCCAATGGGTTCAATCGCGCGTTGCCTTACAAGCAGCGACTAATTGGATTGAACAAATGTAATGATGGTTCCGTCTTTTGTAACCACTTCGACCTTGTCATAGCCTGAGCCAGATGGGCCTTGTGCCAACCCCATCGGGTTGCCAAAGCCATCGGCTGCAAGGGTATTTTTGGGCGCTGGTGCCTTGGCCACAAATTTAACCTTAGCCCCATTGTTCAACGTCACCACCACGAATTCTACTGAATCATTGGTAAGTGCGGCCTCTTCCATCGTTGTCGGAGCATCCGATTGAATCGGGCCGCAGTTTTTAAAACCAATTCCCATCACAGCAACCAAGGCCATGAGGGCGACAGACATAAAACGATGCTTGAGACGCATGGCTTATTGCCCACCCTGATTGGCAAACGGATAGTTTTGCTCCAAATAGTCCATTGCTTGTGTGCCACGAAGCACGGTGCCGTTGGGCAATTCTACGCTGTCTACCGTATAGTGTTGTTCAGCAACATCCGCATGCGGTCCAAACCCAAGGATGTGGCCATGGGTACCACACACCGCATCTGCATCTTGAATGCACGCATCAACCGTGGTGGGTTGTTCTTTGACGCAAACATCTTGATTGACCAAATGAATGTACTCGGTAGGGCAAGTCATACCAGGCGCGTCATTGCACTTAAATTTACAATGCACTCCTGGGGCTGCATGCGCCGTTGCAAATGACATCAACGAAAGTGCTGCCACCATCATTGAAAAAAGAAAATGGTTGTTTTTTGTTTTTACCTTCATTGTTTTTTCCTTCTGTGAATTCATCCTAAAAAAACTTTCTTTCATCATTGTTAATTGGAAAGCTGGTAATTTTTTACTTTGGATGCGTCTTTTAATAAGCGGTCAAAATCAAATTCCCAATCGGCTACACCGCGGTCCCCACAACGGTCTGTGGCAAGGTCGTGACAATCGCCACTGGAAGTTGCGGCCGCTTGTTCACATCTGCACCAGCTACCATCCAAAAGACAACCTGTACCACATTCTTCCGCAGAGCTACCTCCACCCCCAGAAGAGCCGCACATAAAATTACAGTTGGTGCCGGTCCAATGGGCCAACAGTGCATTTGCATGTCCGGCATAAAAGCCCGATGCAAGGATAAATAGTGATAACAAAAATAATTTTCTCATTTGTATACCCTTTCCCTGATGGATATTTTTGGAGTGCTTGCCCTCAGGAGAGACAAAAACCCCACACCTTTGAATGGATGAAAACCACCCAAATCGAATCAACTTTGACGCAAACTTGTCAAATCTGCCAATCAATAAGTTTTATGATTTTTCAAAAGGACTGAAAGCCAAAATTATGTTGTTTGACGGTGTTAAAATTGCGGTGGACACACAAAAACATGCCACCTATAAGATAGAACTATGTCCAAGGCACAACAGCATTCTACAAACATCCCCATTTTTTCCATGCAAGACATTGCTCAGGCAGAACAGCACACCATAGAGAAATTGGGCATCAGCGTTCAAACACTCATGGAAACAGCCGGTCAGCGGGCTTTTTCTTTGTTTGAACAAAAAGGTGCAATGGGCAACATGCTGATAATGGCTGGCCCTGGCAACAATGGTGGAGATGCGCTGGTTTTTGCGCGTTATGCGTCTTTGGCCAACTTAAATCCAACCATCATCTTGTTGGCCCCCAACAAACGCAATGAGGCCCATGCCCATCAGGTGTCGGTGCTTGAGCGCATGGGTGTATCCATGATGGAAATCGCCACCCAGGACCAATGGACGGAGTATTGGCGCAATCACCATACCCAATGGGACTGGATCATTGACGGCATTTTCGGCGTGGGCTTGGATCGCCCTTTGGAAGGCATGTTCAAACAAGTCGTTGACGACTTGAGTACCATGGCCGAAGACACCCATTGCAAAGTACTAGGTTTGGATGTCCCCACAGGCCTCCACGCACAAACAGGAAAAAAAATGGGCGCGCTTTTACCCAGTGATCTGCTAGCCAGTTTTGGGTTTTTAAAACCTGGGTTTTTTCTCCAGCAAGGCCCAAAACACTGCGGCGCCATTGAATGGCTGCCTGTTTCCATCGTGCCGCCAGCTTTACCCAAACATCCCATGCATTTGCTACACGATGTATCCCTTCAGACCCCCACGGAGGTAGACCATAAAGGAGACCGGGGCCATGCGCTGGTGATCGCAGGCAGCAAAGCGTTCTCAGGGGCAGCGATATTAAGCAGTCTGGCCTGTCAAAAAAGTGGTGCAGGCCTAACCACACTGGCCACTACTGAGGATGCGCACGATCCCATCAAAAGCCAGCTCATAGATGTCATGTCCGCCCCACTGTCAAACCAAGCAGCTTCCATGGCAGAACAAATACCCAAGCTGATCGACGATAAAAGTGCGATTTTGGTGGGTCCGGGTTTACCTGAAAACGCTTGGACAGAGCAGTGCGTGGCACAAGTTCTGCAACACGCTTGCGCACCCGTGGTGGTGGATGCGGGCGGACTTGTCTATGCCAGCAAGTGGTTAGAGCAACATCCAACGCATCAAAAAACCATCATCGTCACCCCTCACCCAGGTGAACTGGCGAAAATGACGGAAAAAAGCATCCAAGAAATTCAAGAAAACCGCATGGAAGTGGCGCGAACGTTCGCACAAAATCACAACGTATGGACCGTGCTCAAAGGCGCCTATACAGTGATTGCCTCCCCCGAAGGTGAAAGCTGGGTAAACCCCACAGGCGATCGAACTTTGTCCGTCGGGGGTGCCGGCGATGTTCTGGCAGGGATGATGGTCTCTTTTTTAGCCCAGGGCGTAGCTTTGGAGCAGGCCCTTTGCCAAGCAGTCTTCCACCATGGCCTGCTTGGTCAAAAAAGAGGCGCGGCCACAAATGGCAGGGCCATTTTGGCTTCAGAATTGTTGCCCATGGTAGAAACCCTTTTTCAAGTTCATCCCTAACCATCGTTGGTTTTTTTTTATATGCATCCGTATATGAATAAACCATGGGAAAATTAGTCGATGGCAAATGGGTGGTTGCAGACGTAGCCACCACCGATGAAGATGGATCTTATGACCGCGTGGAAAGAAGTTTTCGCGAGACAATTTCTGATGAGCACGATCGGTTTCAGCCTGCCTCAGGTAGGTACCATCTGTATGTATCCTATGCATGTCCATGGGCACACCGCACCTTGATTTTTCGCAAGTTAAAAGAGCTTGAAGCGCATATCTCGGTTGACGTGGTTTCTCCCGATATGCTGGAAAATGGATGGAAATTTGACCCTTCGTTTCCCGATAGCACCAAAGACTCCCTATACGATAGCCAATACCTGCGTGAAATTTATTTAAAAGCCGACGACCAAATCACCACCACCGTAACTGTACCCATTTTGTGGGACAAAGAAGAACAAACCATTGTCAACAATGAGTCGGCCGACATCATCCGAATTTTCAACTCCGCTTTTAATGATATCACTGGCAACGACGACGACTATTACCCCGAGGACCTACGCAAAGACATCGACGCTTGGAACGATAAAATCTATCCCCATGTAAACAACGGTGTATACAAAGCTGGTTTTGCCAAAACACAAAAAGCCTATGAGCAAGCAGTAAAGGATCTATTTCGAGTCTTGGACGAGCTTGAAAGCCACCTTGAAGACCACACCTATTTGGTGGGCAACCAGTTAACCGAAGCCGATGTGCGCCTGGTCACCACACTGATACGCTTTGATCCTGTATACTATGTTCATTTTAAATGCAGTCGAACCAAAATTACCGAATTTCCATGCCTATCCAATTATTTATCGATCATGATGGATCATCCAGCCGTTGATCAAACCACCCACATGCATCACATTGTACGTCATTATTATTATTCACATGAAAACCTAAACCCCAACCGCATCATTCCCTTTTTAGACGCCAAACTGACCCAGAAGATTTTTGCATCTTCCTAAAACACTTCTTAATCTTGACGGCCCACCCTTTCTCTTTAAAATAGTATACTGAATGAACGCCACAGACCTCATCGGGCTGTTTCTTACAGAGGTCTTACCTTATACAAACATTTTACCAGGGAGGATTACATGCTTAAGCAAGCAGCGCATATTCTCGCACTCGGCGGCCTTATTTGGCTATCGGCGTGTGGAGACTCCAACGACGGAGAAATCAATGTAACAGTCAACGGCTTGTCCGGAGACTTGGTTTTAGAATACAACGAAGATGAAACCTTAGAAATTTCGCAAGATGGTTCCTATTCTTTTGACACCACCTTGGAAGACGGACAGTCGTATGACGTCAGAGTGGCCACTGGTCCCATCGACCAAGGATGCGATTTGGACAACGCCCGCGGAACTTTTGAAGGAAGTGGCTCCATTAACATTACTGTTACTTGTGATGCACGCGCTTGGAATCATCCCACCACTTACTTTGACACATTTGCTGACCCCCTTCGGGATATTGGCAATCAAGAAGTTGCCATGGATGACCGAGGCAACAAAATCGTGGCTTGGCAGCAAGAAGATTCCGATGGCGATGAACAAGTTTACATTGCCATGTACCAAAACGGCACCTGGACAAAGCCATCCAACGCCGAAGATTATATTAGTTTAAACCCAGACAGCGCGGTGGATGATGTCGCCCTAGCAATGAACGGCGACGGCGATGCCATCGTGGCATGGCTTCAGTTCGACGGCAGCGATGAGCAAGTCTACATTAGCGAATACCGCAACGGTTCTTGGACGCATCCTAGCAGCTTAACCGATGATCACATTAGCATCGATGGGCAAGATGCTTATGAAGTAGAAGTGGCTATGGATGAAGACGGCAACACCCTTGTGGTCTGGAACCAATATGATGGCACCGAGGATCAAATTTACTTTAGTGAATACCGTGATGGCACTTGGACGCACCCAACCAGCCTCACCGATGATCACATCAGCATCGATGGAGAGAATGCTTATGAAGGTGAAGTGGCCATGGACGACAATGGCAATGCCATCATTGCTTGGATTCAACATGATGGCACCAATGATCAAGTATTTATTGGTGAATATCGTGACGGTACTTGGAGTTTTCCATCAAGCTTAACCGACGATCATATCAGCATCGATGGTCAAGATAGCTATGATGTGGAAGTGGCCATGAGCAACGCTGGCAATGCCGTTGTCACATGGATCCAGTATGATGGAAGCAATGACCAAGCCTATCGTAGTAAATACCGCAATGGCACATGGATTCATCCCACGGACTTAATGACCGATCATTTCAGCCCGGCTGGAGAAGACGTGTACAACATCGAACTAGCCATGGATAACCTCGGCGATGCCGTTATCACATGGGAGCAGTATGATGGTGATCACGATCAAATTTACATGAGCGAGCTTCGCGATGGTACCTGGACCAATCCCACGGATCTAGAAGACACCATTTCTTTTGCTGGCACTTCCGCTGAAGATGAACCTGCAGTAGCCATGGATGACAATGGCAATGCCATCATTGCTTGGTCACAAAATCTGTTCAGTGCTGGTGTTGTTTATATCAGCGAATACCGCAATGGAAGTTGGGTCCACCCCACCTTTGCAGATTTTGTGGGGCCATTGGACAAAAATGGCCGTGACGCCGATGATGTTGCCGTGGCCATGAGCAACAATGGTGAAGCCATCATTGCTTGGGAACAAGATGAACCAGGTGATGATTACGACGTTTTGTTTGTCAGTGAGTACAAATAAAATATAACCCACATCTACCTTAAAAGGGCTGAGCGTTGATCGCTCAGCCCTTTTTTATGACAAAGAAAAAAGCCTTGCCCTTCCACTTACGGTGGGTAGGTTGTGGATCCAACCGTGGTAAGGTAACACCGTAAATATAAAAGAACCCCTTACAATCCATGAATTACTGCATTGTTGACATAGAAACCACAGGCGCCCGCAAAAAGGGGCAAAAAATCACCGAAATCGCCATCATCCAAACCGATGGGCAAAAAGTCTTGGATCAATTTCAGACCTTGATCCATCCTGAACGAAAAATTCCACATTACATTCAGCGTTTAACCGGCATCACCGATGCCATGGTGGGCCAAGCACCCAAGTTTTATGAGGTGGCCAAACAAATCGTCCAAATGACTGAAAACTGCGTGTTTGTAGCCCACAATGTTTATTTTGATTTTCAATTTCTAAAACAAGAGTTTGCCGAGCTCGGATACCGCTTTGCCCGCGACAAACTATGCACCGTCCGCTTAAGCCGAAAAGTATTTCCAGGTCACGCCTCTTACAGTTTGGGCAAACTATGCAAGGATCGAAACATTCCTCTTACCGCGCGTCACCGTGCGATGGGCGATGCCCATGCAACCTATCTCTTGTTTCAAGAAATCTTGGCACAAAGCCCCACCACGGTTCAAAATATGTTGATCCGAAAACATGCCGATCTTCTTCTGCCCACCCAATTAAAAAAAGAAACCTATGACAACCTGCCCGAACAACCCGGCGTGTACTATTTTTGGGATGAAGATCACAATCTTCTGTACATCGGCAAAAGCGTTAATATCCGAAAACGCGTCCAAACCCATTTTCGACTCCACACCAAAGTCAAAAGGGACCTTGAACTAAAAAAACGACTTGCGCACATCACTTTTAAAACCATGGGCAACGAACTGGCCGCACTGCTTTTTGAAACCCAAGAAATTGGCAAACACCGCCCCATTTTCAATCGTGCCATGAGATACCAGCGTTTTGAATACGCACTACGCACGCGCCAAGACAATGATGGCTTTATTTATTTCAATGTATGCCGCACCCGACCAGGCGATCAAGATGCGCTTGTCTTTAGCAGCCGCGCTTCAGCCGCTGCCTTTATCAAAAAAATGCATCAACACTTGTTTGCCCTTCCCCAAAATGACATCCGCGCCCATCAAACCCTCTCGCATTTCAAAAAAATCTTGGGCCAAGATGCCTACAATCAGAAAATCCTACATCACTTACAGACGTTTTCTTATCCGAGCGATCGGTTCAGCATCACCCTCAAAGGGCGCACGGCTGACGAACAATGTCTGGTCCACATAAAAGATCAAAAACTTCACAGCATTCAATATCTCTCTGAGGAAAATCAAGAAACCATTGAGCTACAAGAAAATCCCTACATGAAACAAATCCTATTAAAAAACTTACCCTATCATTGTATATCTTCATAAACGCGCATCTTCGATTACAGCGAGACTATGGCCTATTCATTGGCATGCCAGCAGCCAAAGGTTAGTGGTGCATAAAACATGATGCGATCAAAATGATAGGTAGATATGAACAGGTGTGATTGATGGAAAACTGGATCAAACAAATATCCTCATGGATTGAGCAGTTCGATGGTTTTTGGTATGTGGTCGGCGGTTCACTGGTATTTACAGTGCTGTTTACAGCAGGGATCATTCTTTTCTTCTTGCGTACATCGCATGAGTATTTTTACGCCACTTGCATTAAGCAAGCCAAACCCAAGAAAAACTTTTGGGGATGGGTTCGGTGCTTTGCTAAAAATGGATTGGGCTACCTACTGATATTATTTGGTCTGGCTACTTTTATGCTGCCAAGCCAAAGCTTTATTGCCATTTTTTTGGGATTTTTGCTTGTAGAATTCAAAGCAAAAAATCGAATCATCCATTTTATTTTAGACAAAACCCATGTTTTAAAAAAAATCAACCAAAGGCGCGCAGTCGCAGGCCGAAAACCCCTGCGACTGCGCGCCTAAAATCCACCTCTCTTAACCTTACTCTTCTTCATCGATATTGATGGTCTCAGTATAATCCACCGTGTCACCGCAAAGCGTGCCGGTCGCGGTTAATTCCACCGTTGTGCCCATGGCATCTGCACCCACGGTAATATTCACGCCGCATGTACCTTCTTCATCAATCGGGTCACCAGCAACTTCCAATGAACCCAAATAACTTAAAGACGCTTGACCATTGAGGCCCGTTTCTTCAGTAACAAGGTCAAAAACACCTTCGGCATCCAGGGTGCCATTGATGGTAAAAAAAGTATCACTTTCATACTCAATCGCGCAGTCGTCAAAATTGAACGATACGGCGGATGCACCATCAATGGTTCCACCCTCAACACCTTCTTGTGTGCCCGTAGCAGAAACAGTCCCACTGGGCTGGCAATCGTCTGTCTTTGAAATATCAGCTGTAATGAAATTGGCTGCCGTTAACCCCACGGCACCTGCTTCAAATGCACCATCAACCACCAAGCCAACGACACTGCTTAGCGCGTTCATTAGTGCATTGGACTGCTCTGTTGTTAGAGATGCTGATGATTCTGGCGTTTGCGTTGAGTTAGAATCCGAATCCGAGTCACTGCTACAGTGAACCAAAACCCCTGCGCACAGTGCGAAAAAAAAGAAATTTTTTGTTATTTTTTGAATCATATTTGCCTCCCAGCCCGTCGATGAATACAAAACTAAAATATATTTTACGGCCTTATTCAAAAAAAACCACCATTTTTATCAATTGTTTACGATCCATGAATCCATGACTTGTCATACCTACCCAAGGTGAGGTCTGTGCATAATTTCTCTTATATTACATTGTATTTCTGCTATAGCTGCCAGGATGAGTCAAACCTCAAATAGCAACCCGCAAGAGCGTGCATTTACCCAAAAGTTATCGACCGCCATCAAACTCATTTTGGTGGTAATATTGGCGTGCGCCATTTTGGTGGTTGCCTCGCAAGTCTTTCTCATGGTTTTTGCAGGCATACTTTTGGCCATTTTATTGTCTGGGTTGTCTGATTTTGTCAGCCAAAAAACCAACCTTCCCTATGGGTGGTCTGTGGCCATTGTATGCATTTTGATTTTGCTGGTGGTGGGCGGATTGGGCGTTTTGGCAGCCCCCAGCGTGGCAGATCAATTTGATCAGCTGGTGCAAAAAATTCCCGAATCTTTGTCAAAAATCAAATCACAGCTACAGCAATATTCATGGGCTCAATCACTTTTGGAAAGCACAGACCCTCAACAAGCCATGGACAAAAGCGGTGGTAAAATTTTATTTGGGGTTTCCGATGTGCTCGGCGCAGTCCTGGGTGGACTGACCAGTTTGGTGGTGATCTTTTTTATTGGCATCTATGCCACGGTCGACCCTGGCATTTACCAACGCGGATTTTTACACCTGATTCCCCGCGATCGAAGACCCCGCATCAAAGAAGTCCTCAAGGAAATGGTAGAAACTTTGCGCTGGTGGCTGATTGGAAAATTTATTGGTATGGCCATCATTGGTGTACTAACCATGGTGGGCCTTTGGTTATTAGACATTCCCCTTGCACTGGTGCTTGGCGTGATTGCCGCACTATTAACATTCATCCCTAACATTGGCCCCATCTTAGCAGCCATCCCTGCAATCTTGTTGGGGTTGATTGATAGCCCCCAACAAGCGCTTTACATTGGCTTGTTGTATTTGGGCATTCAAATGGTGGAAAGCTATTTGATCACACCTCTGATCCAGCAAAAAACCATTGAACTCCCCCCGGCTCTTATCCTGTCTGTACAGGTGCTCATGGGCGTTCTTTTTGGCGCATTGGGCATCGCATTGGCCACACCACTGACAGCAGCCACCATGGTAGCCACCAAACGTCTTTATATCGAAGACAAGCTAAACGACTCATTGCCTTCATCTTAATTCGATCACCCTGGGCTTCGTGTCCATTTTAGAATTTGTGGCATCGAAGCAGTTTTGTTAGACATATATGCTATGGACAACAACACCACCTACCCTCCTAACCCGCAACTTTCCACTGCTCACATCACCTCGCTGCAAGAATATCAACGGTTGTATGATCAATCACTTCAACACAGCGATGAATACTGGCGCAAGCAGGCCGCTCGTATTGCTTGGCACAAACCCTTTCAGACTGTTCAACAATGGGATTTTAGCCAAGCAACCATTTCCTGGTTTACCGAAGGCTCACTCAATGTTTCGTACAACTGCATCGATCGCCATGTAGAAAATGGCCTGGGTTCTCAAACAGCCATCGTGTGGGCCAAGGATGAGGCAGGTCGGTACGAATCCATCACCTACCAACAGCTACAGGATCAAGTGTGCAAGATGGCCAACGTGCTTAAAGCCCACGGCGTTGGCAAAGGCGACCGAGTTTGCATCTATATGCCCATGGTGCCCGAGGCTGCCTATGCCATGTTGGCCTGTAGCCGCATTGGCGCGGTCCATTCTGTGGTTTTTGCAGGTTTCAGCGCTGACGCACTCAAAGACCGCATTGTCGATGCCCAAACCAAAGTGGTGCTTACGGCCAATGAAGGGGTTCGTGGCGGCAAAACCATCGCGCTTAAAAACATTGTTGATCAAGCCCTCGCCCAAACCGATGTAGTGAAAACCGTCTTGGTTTTGAAAAAAACACCCACCAACGTGCCGATGGTGGAAGATCGAGACTTTGATCTACACGATGAAATGACTCAGCAGTCCAACCAGTGTTCAATCGAGTGGATGAATGCAGAGGACCCACTGTTTATTCTTTATACCTCTGGCAGCACAGGCAAACCCAAAGGATTGGTGCACACCACCGGTGGATATTTGGTGTATGCAGCCAGCACCCATCGCTATGTTTTTGATTACCAACCAGGAGACGTCTACTTTTGCGCCGCAGATGTGGGCTGGATCACCGGCCACTCATACATTGTGTATGGCCCCTTGGCCAATGGTGCCACCACCGTCATGTTTGAATCAACGCCCCTGTATCCCGATGCCGGTCGATATTGGCGTATGATTGAAGATTTAAAAGTCAATTCCTTTTATACGGCGCCCACTGCCCTTCGTGCCATCGCACCCCACAGCGAGAAATTTTTAAAACAATACGATCGATCCAGTCTAAAAATTTTGGGCAGTGTGGGTGAGCCCATCGACGCCGATACCTGGCGATGGTATTATGAAAAAGTAGGCCAAAGCCAATGTGCCATCGTGGACACCTGGTGGCAAACCGAAACTGGCGGCATTTTAATATCGCCACTGCCTGGCGCCACCCCTACCAAACCTGGCAGCGCCACCAAACCACTTTTTGGCATTGAGCCAGAAATCGTCGATGCCCAAGGCAAACGCGTTGAGGGTCAAGGAGAAGGCGCGCTGGTGATAGCGCGATCATGGCCAGGCCAAGCCAGAACCATCTATGGCGACCACAATCGCTTTCAAGAAACTTACTTTTCTCAGTATCCTGGCTATTACTTTTCAGGCGATGGCGCTTATCGAGACAAAGACGGTTACATTTGGATCCGCGGTCGCATGGATGACGTCATCAACGTTTCGGGCCACCGACTGGGCACCGCCGAAATTGAAGGCGCGCTCATTGAACACGAAGAAATTTCCGAAGCCGCCGTCATTGGCATTCCCCATCCCATCAAGGGCACGTCCATCTATAGTTTTGTGGTCATTGACCAAGATTTTCAAAACCTAGATCATCAGCACTATGAAACCATCATCCGACAACAAGTGCAAAACACCATCGGCTCTTTTGCCAAACCAGACATTGTACATGTCACCCAAGCCTTGCCAAAAACGCGAAGCGGCAAAGTCATGCGCCGCCTGCTACGTAAAATTGCTCAAAACGACGTCAGCAATTTGGGTGACACATCGACCCTGGCCAACCCTGAGTGTGTGGATGCATTAATTCAGCAGAGAAAAAACAAATAAGCCCAACCGGCCACAGGCACAAGCCTGCCCGCCTATAAAAAAGTTGGTTTTTTTTCATCGTCGCCCAAGTTAAAAGCCACGTTTGAGGGCTCCACCCAATCGTATTTTTTTAACGATTTTAGATGACTTTCCTACAGAAAAAAACAAAATGGGCTTGTTGGATTCCATCAACGGAATCTCACAACCGGAGGTTCGTATGAAAAAGTTTATCTTCACATTTTTGCTTGTTGTCGCCGGCACCACAATGGCCCAACAAAAATATGCACCACATGTGGATCAACTCAACGTCAGAAACGCGCCTTCAACCCAAAATTCAACTGTGGTCGATACCCTAAGTCAAGGCACAACCGTGGTTGTGTATGCACAAAAAAAAGATGAACAGAACAGGGTTTGGTTTCAAATCAAACAAGGCTGGATTGCAAGCTGGCTGGTTTCGCCCGTTACCACCATTTCAGGACGTGGCATTGAAACCAATGAAGATTCGCCTGCCATCGAAGACACCTCCGATCAAGCCGATGAACCCGTTTGGGGAGAAGATCATGCT
The DNA here is from genome assembly GCA_964497185.1 of uncultured Bdellovibrionales bacterium. Classification (GTDB taxonomy): domain Bacteria; phylum Bdellovibrionota_G; class JALEGL01; order JALEGL01; family JAGRMV01; genus CAZCBX01. Next base: position 97,195 of record CAZCBX010000007.1, read on the forward strand.
TACGAAAGTTTAGACACCGACAATTCAATGCCAGAGGCTACCGACCAAGATTTACTGGAAGAAAACACCAACGACATGCCGTTGACCGATGACGATGTTTCAGCACCCGATCCCAACATGGATCAAGACATTGAAAATGAATCATGGCTGGAAGAAAACCAACAGCTACCCGAAGAAAACCTTGAAGACATAGACCCCAACGCAAATTCCATGGAAGATGCAGAAATCGATATCGACTCAACCACAAACTTTTAGTTTAAAATGCTTTTATTCTGCGTACTTCAGTGTGGAACGTTGCCATGAAAACTGACTATAAGTCACGTAATCTGACACCGTTTCAAACAAGGACCACGACTGAAAATTTAAATCAAAAGGCAGTTGAAGCGCACTACCCGCATTAAAAATCATCCCTTGACCCCAGGGAGCTTGAATTTTTGCAGGGTAACCAACAAAAAAAAGAACAAATTTTTCTCTATTCTGCTCAGGAAGGCAAATGTTGATGGAATAAGGTGCGTAATCCAGCATGATGTAGTGATGCGTTTTATATTGCATGCCATTTTCATGGATATTGCCCTTGTAATTTCCCAACTCACGAATAAAACCTTCATCCAGCTCAGAGCAAGCTTGCTCGATCATGCTTGGTCCATCTAAATAGTAAACGTCTCCATTTTCCAAAAAGAAAATATTGGTTTTGGAGCCCCACCAACAAGACGCATGCTGCCAGTTGGTCGGCAACTGACGCCACGCCACCTGTAGCTCACCAAAATAATCATCCATCATGGAATAATTGCAATATCCAAATCTTTGTTTTTCAAAATTGACATTTGGATCTTTAAAAACTTTGTTTACAGGCTCGTGCTGAGCAAAGGCGGAAGCAGCCAAAAGAACAAAAACAACCCAACAGTATTTTCTCATACCCCATCGCTACCAAAAAACACTTTTAAAAGTCAAGCACGAAGCTCAAATTGACAACAAGCACAGCTTCATAAAAGTTTGTAGGTAGCAAAACAAAACGTTATTCATACACACTCACAAAAACCTGAAAATTAGCACCTGTGTTTTGAGACCAGCCAATTAATTGAAAAACTGTCTATCAAAAGAAATTTAATTTCTGATTGAACCCAATCGAGTTGTTTATTTTATCGTCATCGTAAAAAAATTCGACATGCTTAGCAATTGCAGTCTATCTACCAGCAAACACAGAGGTATGGTCTGGTCCCACCGCATTGTGCAGGTGTGAATTCAAGCCAACTTCCATTGGTCACTCCGCTGTCTCCTACGTTGGCTTCAAAAGCGCCCCCACCAGCTATATTGGAAGTAAAGCCCATGCATTGATTGTCCGATTCATCATCGAAGGTGCCAGACGCATCGCTTCCAGTCCAATAAAATGAACTTACCACGCCTGCATCAGACAGAGAGCTCAAAATAATGCCATCCAATAAGTCGAGCCAAGTGTTTTCAATCAATGTCTCATTGGAAGATCGAATCGGAACGCCCGAGGGTAAGCCGTAATTGGTAGGATAATTTACAAGTGAATCTACGTCAGAAATGCTTAGAAATCCTCTGGTTTGGGCACACGCCAAAGAATCATGAGACATGATACGTCGGGCCTCACAGAGGGCATCTATGCTTTGTCTTGCATTGGCCTGGCCCTCTGCTGTTTGAACATCTCCATCGCGATCCGTTCCTTCTGAAAATAGATAAATTGCATTGGTTGTAGTGACCGATGTGCTCTCGTAAGCCGACTTTGAACCCTCTTCGTCTCGAACAATGACATTGATATAATAAGTGGTATTTGGGCTCAATCCATCCACGGTTTTCTCCAGGACATTGGCAGAAAAACTGCCCACGGCCGAACCATTGGCTTCGATCGCTTCGACGGAAGAAAGGTTGTTGCTCGCTGAATGATACACAAGATATTCCAAGTTTTGCTCATCTGTTTCTTCATCAGATGCGGCTTCCCAGCTTACGTGGGTCGAAACCGTCGAAGTTAAATCAATGGAGAGGGTTCCATCAAGTCCTACAACAGGCGAGGCATTGTTTGGGGGAGGGGTGGATGAAGAAGTATCTGAATCCCCACTGCAACGAACAAGCACAAACGAAAAACATAGAAAAATGATTTTATAAACGACAGCTTTTGTAGATTTCATGCATTAGAGTCTATACCAATGCATCCTATTCTCAAAGATTGTACATATTTTAAGCAAAAAAAGACCTTTTTTAAGCCCCAGTATTCATGAGTTTTATATGTAAGGGGCGGCCCTTATACCGCAAGCCATCCTAAAAATATGGCTTGCGTATATAAAGACCGAACAGGAAGTGTTAATCCCGTGTCAGCTCATACGGAGACAGTCCTGACTCCAATTGAGTTTGATAGGGTTCATATCGAAAACCTGGTCGCTGCGTCGTTCGAATGCGATCGCCACCTGAAACGCCGACACGAGGATCTGCATAGCTAAATCCAAATTCTACAAAATTGGCGGGCGTATTTCCTGTGATCACAGCTTGAAAAAACTGCAAAGATTCACTGTAATGACTCGGAATACCGGAAGGTCGATTGTAAAAACCAAACCCGTGGCCACGCTGTGCTGAAAGGTAAAACCGCACGTCAAAACCTTTGCTTTCCAACTCCTCATAAAGGTTCATCATCCCTTTGGCCCGAGGCAAGTCCTCATTGAACCATGCATGGTTGGTGTAGAGGGGACTGGTCGTATCGCCCAATCCACCCTGCAAAACCACAGGTATGTTGTTGTAGTTGCTAATAACCGCTTCCGTATCTTCATGGGTACCAAAGCCAACAATCGCCCCAGCCACTTGTTTGTCCAAATCAGGGTTGGTCAGAGAAATTCGGGATATGATCGACCCACCAGCACTGGTTCCCACCAAAATGTATTTACTCGGAAGGCTTGCAGAAGTTTGTGTCTGAGCGTGAATATGATCCCAAGCATCAAGGGCATCTTGTTTGGCCATATCCATGGTTTCAGTTAGAAGTGCGACCTCTTCCGGTTTAAAATCAATCAGGGCCAAAGAACCTTTCTGTTTTAACCACCCGCGACGGTATTCCACGCTTGCGCACCATAGGTCTTTGGTGGCAAAAAACCGACATTGGTCGGCAAACTTTTCTTCGTTGGCGTAAGCACCTTGATACCCCCCACCATGAAAAAACAACACCATGTATTTATTCGCAGGTCCGTTGCCTTTAGGCTCATATACATCATAATAAAGTACTTGCGCGTCTCCTAAAGCATTCACGCGTGTACTATCTTGCACCTGAGCCCCGGCATAATAAAAACGTCGGGCGCCTTCCGGTATGATGGCAACCTGTGGGTCATCCAATGTACCCACACTTTTAAACTCATCACCTACACTTTGAAAGTCTTCTAACCTTGGCGCATCTTTAAAATCATCCTGCCACATTTCTTCATAGGCTGAACCCGAACAATGGGTAAAAGAAAGGGCTGCAACAAAAATTGTAAAGACTGTCAAAACGGATTTAAATTCAAACTTGCCTACTGCATTTACAACCAAACTTCTCATTCCAGTATGGGAGTGATGCGTGTTGTGAGAGGGGGTTTGACGCGTTTGGGGCTTTACAACTTTCTGCATATACAATTCCTTTATTGGGATTAACTTACACTTTAAAAATATAAGATATTGTAAATTTTATCAATTTAACTAGAATTTTAAGTAAACAAATGTTCCCTAAATAACAAAAATAGCGTATATCGCCTATATTATGGCATCTTACCGGCAATCAACCTGGCAACAGACTTGCTAAGTCTTGGATTGATTCCAAGCGCAGGACCTTTAGGCTAAGCCCAGGGGGGCGAATAAAAGCATTTTAAAGACGACGCTCAATATAATGTCGTTACAAAACAGACCAAGTCACAATTTAATTATAAAGATAAATATATCCATTCATGGAAATGGCCACGAGCATCCAGCCAATGTATGGAAGCAACAATAAGCGAGGCCATTGCACAGTTGGGGGATCAAAAAGAAAAAACATGTACACAAGCAGAGCCGTTAGAAGAAGCAAAATAAAAAGCCCCAACAACACCCAGTGCTGTTGAAAAAACACCCCATTCCAAGCCACATTTAATACCCAAGCAACCGCAATGAATATCCATACGCGCGCCGAGACATCAGCCGTGAGCCAATAGCCTAAAAACAAGGAGTATAAAACCATGATGGATGTCCACGCCACCCCAAACGCCCAGCCTGGCGGAGTCCATGGCGCTTTTTCAAGTCCCAAATACCACGAACCATTCGGGCCACCCGCCATCAGGTAGCTACCCAAAGCCAGCCCAGCAAAATTCAAAAACAAAAAAATCAGAAACCATTTGATCGAAGGCATATCCACCCGATACCAAAGAAACTGCGAACAACAAAACTTTTGATTCCGAGCCTCACACTGTAAAAAGCAAACTTTCTTCGAGGTTGCTTTAGGATTCTGCAATCAAGCATTGTCCATCACTTTAAACTCCAGCTTTAACGTCACTTCCCCCAAAACCTATGATCGATGCACAAAACTGGCGTTGTTCTGGGTTTTTATCCAACGCTTTGTTCTTGATCAGATTTGAGGAATATGATTTTCTATGAACCATGGCTCCATTTTTCGAAAAGCAATCATATCCCCATACCTTTGAATATCGATTCTACGATGCTGACATGGTCGGCTCAGAGATACGCCTGGATCTTTCCAAACCGATTCCACAACACATCATTGATCACAGCAAGGAGCTCGCTGAAAGGTACAAAGAAGGATTGCGTCTTTCTATTGAGTTGTACTTCAGTGAATCTTCAGACGACAAAAAATGCCATCCCGACAATCAAGACTTCCTTCGAAATTTTTCTTCCATTCAGTCACTGAAATTGGGTGCCCTCTCTCATCAAAAACTGGACCCTGGCTCAGGCTTTATAGAATTTATTGGTTTGCAACACCTGAATAACCTACAAGAGTTATTCATGAACAATTTTGATTTCCGTTATGTCGATACCCTGAAGCGCTGCCTTTCATCCTTATCTCAAATCCAATCCATTCAATTCAGCTCAGGCACCATCGAAGGAAGAGATAATAAAAAGATTGATATGGACTTTTTAACCCCCCTGAAAAACTTGCAGGTGTTATCTTTTGAAAAAATATTGTTTCAACCCAGGAGCCTCGATCTTTCCAAATTCTCTCAACTTGAAGAGCTTTCTTGTAGCAGCAAGGCCATCCGCTGGGATGGTGAACCGTCAAACCTTAAAAAATACACACTGTCCAATGAGAAAATCAATGAGCCGCTGCCTGACATGCAAACCACAATGCCCAACCTTGAATTTTTTTCGATCACAGATGCATCTCTAAAAGAGCAGTCCTACTTGGAGTCTGTCATTCAATTAAAAGAACTAGCAGAGCTTTCGCTTGCCAGTTTTTCAATGGATGATTTCAAATGGGTAAAAGACAACACTGCGGTCAAAAAACTCACCATGCATCACATTGGGCGTTTCAATAGCCTTGAGGGAATTGCTCATTTCCAACATTTAGAGCATTTTTATCTGGAGGGTGAAATCAAAAAACCCTCATCCTTTAACCTTGACTCACTCAATGAGTTCAAACAGCTCAAGAATTTGCAGAAATTTACGATATATTCATATTTATCAACCAAGTTTCAAAAAAGCTTCGTTGATACGCTGGATAAAATTTTCCCATCGAATCAATTTCAACGAACGGTCGCCAGCCACCTAATCGAGTATACAAAAGCATAAAAAAGCTTACCAAAGTTGATTGATTCGATCGATCAACTCAGCTTTTTTCTCTTTGGTATTTTTTCCAGCATCATATTGAGAGAAGTAATCAATCGCTTCGTCTTTTCCCTGGGCCTGATGCACGAGTGCTGCTCTCTTTAATCTACAAAGCATACCCGCGTAGGAATCACTGCCATACTTATTAAGGTCCTTCTTACTGCGGTTTGTTTCTAAATGCATCTGAGCGGTTGCATTCTGTTCAAATATGGTCAAAACATACTTTTCCAAGTCACGCTTGATCAGCGCTGCAAATGGTTCAAAATCGCCTTCAGGTGCAACCTTGAAAGGCTTGCGTTCTGAGAGGAGCAAATCGTCATATTCACGGGAAAAATATGCCGCATTTCCTCCAGATGTGTGGGGATATTGGTGGAATGAATAATCGGGTTTGTCATCCACAAAAATACGCTCGTAAAGATCCTGCGCTTGGGTAAACGTAAAAGAGCACTCGATGTTAAAATCAGCTTCAACAAACTCCGTTGAAAGCAAAAACTCCAAGTTTAGCTTAATTGTATCAACACAGTGCTGGTCTTTGCGCTCACGAATAAAGATAAATCTTTCTTTCTCGTGAAAGCCTGTTGACTCTAAAAATGAACATACCTCACTGTAAACACCATCTACTTTTTTCAACATAGCCATGCCTTATCTTACATAAAAATTAGATTAGAGCCAAAATCTAAATGAATTGTGCCCTGGGGTCACTGGTATCAAATAAGCCTAAAGCAAAGAAGGGCCAAAGCCTGGTCTTGAGGCTTTGACCCTTCTTTACACTCTACACATAAGTATTTATTTGGAGGGTGCCGACGCCACCAGTTTTAAATCCAGTGTAAATTCATCGGCAATGACCTTATCTTTGACAGAATCGGTGATTTTTTCAAAGGTGCTTTGAGCATTGTAGGTAATGCCGTACTCTTTGCGATCGACCGAAATGCTTGGCTCAACCACAACGGTCTCTTTATTTTGATCCACTTTTACGTTTTTCACCACGTGCTCTTTGGTGATGCCTTTGATGGTAAGGTCTCCCACAACATCATAGGTATTTTTCTTTTTGGTTGGAATCACCTTGGTGATCTTAAAATTGGCAGTGGGGTGTGCTTGAACATCAAAAAAATCATCGGATTTTAAGTGCCCTACAAGCTTTTGGTTGTATTCTGGATCTTTGACATCATCGTTTTTAATGGTGCTCATATCAACGACAAATTCACCCCCTTGCAGCTTACCTTTTTCAAACTCGAAATATCCTTTTTCAAGCTCAACGGTTCCTTCGTGTTTGCTATCAATCAAACTTTTTGAGCCCATCCATTGAATCTTGGTTTCGGCTGGATTGATCATGTATTTTTCAGCGGCCACACTCATGGATGAAATGGTAAGCACGCATGCGGCAATCAATATCTTTTTCACTTTTTTCTCCTTGGCATAGTAGTTTTAAGACAATCTAGGATTGAAAACCCATAGTAAGCACAAAAGAATCTCTGTCTAGTAATTTATTCCATTGCAACTTTATAATCTTGAGAGTTGACCGTAGCATGTACTGAAATCAAATCAACTAATCCCCCCTACGTACGTAAGCCACTTGGCATGAAAGCTCATTTTATTAGCAAGCATGCACTTTTGTTATCCATAACTCAAAAACAATCACATTCATGGAGCGCTAAAGGCTCTCCTCTACTGGTGCAGGTCATCCATACAGCCTTACATAATCAGTCAAGGGTGATCTATTCAAGTGGCCCCGTTCTTCCTTAAGCGATTCTCTGAATTGGTAACTATTATTACCTATAATAGATTTTTACTTTAAATATTTGAATTTTAATTATTATTTGAGATAGTATTAAATATAATAAAATGGGTTTCTTAAATTATTTTGAATTATAACCTTCAAAAAGGAGTGATTGAATGCGTATTTTAAAGCATACGTTTGTTTTATTTTTATTGCTAACGATGTCAGCATGTGGGGATGTGACCGAGACAGGCAATGGTTCAGAAGTCGTTGAAAATGATACGCAAGAGCCAGTGACCATCAACGCACTCACGCTTCTTGAAGGCGCTCATGTAAGTCAATGTGTTAATCAGCCGACCTGGTCGGAAGACTGGGACAGTTTTCAATATGTGATGGGGTACAAAGATGAAAATAAAAGCATCTATGAGGTCTATTATGCATACACAGAAGTGGACTGCCAAGGAGAGATGAGTTTATATGATGCAGGGGAAGGTCCCGGCTCGCCCACAGATGGGATGGAATTTGCATATTATTATGAGGTTGTAGATGTTACCGATCTACCGGAGACGATGGTGGTAATTGGTTCAAAATCCAATCCAGAAGATGATCCATTTTTTTATCGAATTATCCTCTTTAGCGATGAAGACAATTCAAATCACAAGTTAATTTTGCCCGATGACCTTCCATCTGACTATCAAGAGTTGATCGCGATTGAAGGCATGCAAGCATTTATTGACGATCCAACATCCGAAGAAGCTGGCAATGTCATGATTGCTGAACGAGACGATATCGACTTTTAGACCGAGGCAAAAATAAATCCGGGGGCATGGGCCAACACGCATCCCCCTGGATGTATTTTCAAGAATGGATAACTTAATCAAAGTAAATTGGTGTGTCGGTTAATTCAAAGGTTTCCACCATTGATATCGTTTGTATCAACCTACCCCAATTAAATTTAAGACCCAGAGGCTGGGCCGATGCCGAGAACCATGATCCATGCACAAGGAGAAATGGATAAAAAAACAATCACTCAGCCAATCCCAGGTCAGTCTGGTTTCTTTAGAGTGGTACTATTTCGATTTCGCTAAAAGTAATTGAATGATTTATAAAAAGAAGTAAAAATATAGCTAGAATGATGGATTTACTTTTTATAAAAACAGCGTTTGTTGCGCTGGCTTGTGGTTTTAGCATTGGCATCGAGAGGCAGCTCAAAGGCCGTCCCGCCGGCATTCGAACCTCTTCACTGGTCTGTTTGGGTACATCTTGTTTTGTATATTTGGGATCCAATCTGGGTACAGATCCTGCGTATTCAGTCCGCGTGATCAGTGCCGTGATCACGGGTGTGGGATTTTTGGGTGCAGGCGTGATTCTCAACCGCAGGGGTCATGTTAAAGGTGTGACCTCAGCGGCAGTAATTTGGAGTCTTGCCACCATCGGTTGCTTCATCGGGGTCGGTAAATTTTTAGATGGCGTGCTCATGTCCGCACTGGTTCTATTGTTATTGGTGGGCGTGCAAGCCATTGAAACCTATTTTGAAAAACTACGCATCGGCATGTACAACCACGATGTTTTGCACGACAAAGACACCTTTAAAAGCTTCGACGAAGAAAACCATGGCTAATCCATTAAGGCAATTGCCTTAGAGAACAACCCAGATCCTTACTAACCATCTGCTTTTACTTGTTTTTTCTCGCTGTACACAGCTGGATTTTTTGCTTACTTTAAAGAGTATGACGCGGTTTGAGATGATTGCAGGAATATGCATAACCTTGGGATGTGCATATTCGCCCAACGTCATAGGTTTTGAAGATGGGTCATGTTTTATTCAAGCGACTGAAAATGATCAAGATTGTGTTTCAAACATCAAAAAGAAAAAATCTGTCGATCAATTTGGCATAGAGCGCTATACCTTTACACCACAACACGGTGATTTTTTTCAATTTGTATACACCGATGAAGGAACAGAAAAGGTGGTCATTGCCAATGCCTATTCCAGTAAAGCCAGTGATCAAGACTCTTTCTGCCAACAACTTTTAGGCCCACACCACTAAGCAACCAAGGATCTCCTACGCGATTACAAACAGTTTTATTTTACAGCACAAGCCAAAACCAAATGGAGCCAGCCCTACGTTGATAACATTGGGTACTATACTCAAGCCCAACAAGAAAAATCAGCATTGGGTATCAATGTGTTATCACTAGAGCAACACATCAATTTTATTCAAAACCATGAAACCGACCAACAGTACCTGCATGTTCAAAGAAAAGTTTTTTCTTCGCTGGCTTGCAGGAAATTAACCGACAATGAAATGGATCAATATGACCAGTCGCAGCTCAGTGCTTCATTGGCCAAAATTCCACCTCAGGTCACTTCACATGACCAGACCACAAACCAAGCGTCAAACCAACAATTTCATTGGATGGATCAATTTTCATCTTTAAGCCCAGAGAAAAACAATGAGCTACTAAAAATAACAGAGGGTATATCCAGCGATATCGCTTTTCCCCTCCATTCCTTTAAATCAGATTATGAAAAAATGGTTTTTTCAATTGATGTAACTTACAGCCTTGAAAGGTGTCACTGCGGGGGCATCCCGTGCAGAAAATACATTCAACAATCATTTCGCGCTTTGTTGACTTCGTTGCTTGAAATATCGCCACACACCCAAGTACAGGCCATATGCTACGCCAATTCAAAACTTTCTTATATGTCGAGTGGTTCAAAATATTTGGATGTCCCCACTGCACTGTCGCTTCTAAGCCAAAGAAATGGGGCCATTTGTGAAGAGTCCATGTATGATGTTATCTTCTTTAAAAATGTCGCGCTCAAAAAAATCTTCTCAAAGGAAGCTACACGGCTAAGCGAGATCAAAAATAACGGTTCAACGGTGCCTCAACCAAACAAAGGTCATTCATCAACAAGCCATTCAATTGATATGCGCATCAAGCAAAACAATGACAAATTAGCCAGCATCAACAAAGACATTGAAAGAAACAAAATGCACAATGAAGGCGACACCCTACCCTTCTTTGATACCATTCCAGAATTAAGCATTCAGCTATTCTATTTACCCCTATTAAAAGAGCTACAACCAGATGCAGTATACATCTTCAATGATTTTGACCATTATGACCTCATCACCAAACCAGCCACTTACGCACAACAGTTTACCATCGACGCCGACATGTTTATTCGCTCCTTTGGCGACTCGCCCACCCAACGCAACAATTTCGTGGCAGACCTTCCCAACAACACATATTTGGGCCACACGCCCAGCTTGTGCAAATAATTTCTGTTATTCAAGGGCAAGTAGCAAACTTACCTGAAATCAATTTTTAAAAACGAATTCTGCCACATGACTTTGGTTATATGTTTTGGTCAATGATATCTGTTATTAAATTACCGAATTACTCAAATTGAAAGGAAACCCAAATGAAAATACAAAAAAAAGCATCCGCAACATGGACTGGATCCATCAAAGAAGGCAAAGGACAAATATCCACTGAAAGCAAAGCGCTCTCACAGCAACCCTATGGATTTCAAACACGATTTGAAGATCAACCCGGTACAAACCCTGAAGAGTTAGTCGGCGCCGCCCATGCAGGGTGTTTTACCATGGCATTGTCCAAAGTCATTGGAGAAGCTGGCCATACAGCTGAAAAGCTAGAAACGCAAGCCGTTGTCACGTTGGAAAAAAACAATGATGGTTTTTCCATCACGAAAATTCAATTATCCCTGACAGGCCAAGTACCAGGCATGGACGAACAGGACTTTACCAAAGCGGCACAAACCGCCAAAGAAAACTGCCCCATTTCTAAATTGCTCAACGCAGAAATTTCTCTAGAAACCAACTTCCAGTCAGCTTGATGCAATGCCAGGGGTATGAGACTGGATCACATTTAATTCAGGGGCACGAGGCTTAATCACAATACGGCTTGTAGGAGTTAGGCGTCGTGTCCTTGCTTTTCTGAACCCCTGAATTAATCTCTTCAAGTAAAATAAACTTTGGGTTCAAACCTATGATTGCTATAGTCTTGTTTATGAAAAAACAAAAAGCATTTATATACTTGGGCTTACTATTATCAACCTTCATTTTTATTCACTGTTCGAGCAGCACAACAGCGAATGAACAAGAAGACACGACCCAGCAGCCCCCTGCTGCCTTGTGCAATGGCGTATACGTATCCAATACCAACTCGTTGGCGATTTTTGCAACCGACAGCCAAGGCAACATTGCACCCGAAGCCTCTTTTGAAAGTGATCCTTCGTTGGATGGCGTTCGAGGTCTCACATGCAGCGGCGGTGAGATTTTCGTCACAGATAGTACAGAAAATACTATTTACGTATATGACGCTGATGAAACCGGCACAGCAACACCCAAAAGAACGCTATCTGGAATCAACACCAATCTAGAAAATCCCAGAGGGATTCTTGTCGTAGCTGATGAGCTTTTTGTAACCAGTAGCGATCTTATGGGAACTGGAATGATTCATGTATTTGATATCAATGACGACGGCAATGTCGCGCCTAAGCGTACGCTCTCAGGTACCAACACCAATCTATTTATTCCCAACTTCCTAGCGCACTTTGATGGTGAGCTTTTTGTCTCAGAGACCCAAGGCAATTCTATTTTAGTCTTTGATACAATCAATCAAGGCAACGTTGCGCCCAAACGTCAAATTGATGGCATGTTAACCGCGATACAAACACCGCGTGGAATCGCCGTCGACGGAACCAACATCTATTTGGCAGATAACAGTGAAATTCATATCTATGACATCGATGACAATGGAGGCGGCATTTTACCCAATGATACCATTAGTGGCGCAAGCACAATGTTGGACATGCTTGGAGGCTTGTCTGTCTACAACAACGAAATATACGTTGCCAACGAAGGAGACGACCAAGGTATATTGGTTTTTTCCACAACGGACACCGGAGATGTGGCCCCCACCCGAGTGATTACAGGAAGCAATACGCAACTGGACGGCGAAGGTTTGGATGTCTTTGTAACCAATGAGCAATAACCACTGGCCTAGAGAGATGAATGCATTAAGAGTGCTCAGAACCCCGATTTTCAATGGATCAAGCCAAGAGTTGGATTTTGCTCTATAATAGTCCTATGATCAAAGAGCACAAAAAACATATTGGTATGATAGCACTGGTACTAACCACTTTTGTTTCCATTCTTTTAGGTTGTAACGACTCTTCTCAAACGACCAGTGATCCAACGACCAATGATCCAACACTGTCTGCACTCTCATTGAGCAACGTTGAATTGACCCAAGGTGTGGAAACAATGACACTGACTTGGGAGAACCCCACAGCGTCTCATTTTTCATCGGTTACGGTTGTACGTGGCACGGATGACTTTCCTGAAACCATGGAAGATGGAACAATGGTTTGTGAAGGCCAGATTGAAATCTGTGAAGATGAGGAAGCGCTGGCTTCTTTGCGCACTGTTTATTATTCACTTTTTATCACCAATACCAACGGTGAGGTAAAACTAGATAGCACTGAATCCGGTTATGCATTGGGCATTGTTAGCAGTAAATCAGGACTGACCAATCATGCGCAGGCAGCCACTTTTTATCAAAACACTTTGTATTTTGCATATGAGGGCAACCTCTACCGCATACCTTACGATGAAAACACCATGAGTTTGGCCGCAGAAGAGACATTGGCCACCCGATCGTACAACATCATCGACCTAGACCCAGTCTCGGAAACTGTTTGGCGCTTGGGCGACCAGTCCAATGGCAGTGTTCGATCGGTGACCTTTAATGACAATACAATGACAAGTGTTTCATCAGAATCAGTGGAAGCGGTAGCACTAGGGACATCCATGTTTGGCATCGTGGCTGGTGGTGGAAATGTTTATGCAGTGGATGGTGAAGCGGGGTCTGGAAATGACGGTGGCGAGTTTTTACAGTACGGCAGCGAATACAATATTTTGTATCCAACAGGCAACCATGAGTATCGCGGCGTCGATTATTATGATGAAAAAGTGTACATCGGCAATAGCTTTGCAGGATCAACGAGTATTTATGTTTTTGACAATACGCTTGATAGTTTTTCTGAAATCGCTCAAACAGCACTCTCTGACAACGCAGTGGTGCCCCGCAAAGTAGAGATCGATGATAGCTTCTTATATGTCATCGGCCAACATACCAATGGCCCACTTCTGGTTCTTGAGCATGACGGCACGCTGGTCAACACCATTGAGATTCCAGGCACCACCATGGAAATGGCAACAAATGACAATGGCATCGTTTTTGTCTTCACAACAGACAATAAAGTCCATGTGGTAAGAGTGCAATAACGCCAACTTACGCCTCGGGTATCGCGCCACAGAATTGAGGAATTTAATTTAAGGTCAGGTAGCCCCGGAATTTATTCCGTAAACGCACAGAAAATCATCCTAATAATAAGTCCGGGGCGATGTACCTAGACCCTAACGCAGCATATTAAGGTTAAGGTACATCGCCCCAGATTTTTTCGATTGTGATATCGGTGCCGAGTCTCACAGGCTCAAATGCCAAAATTTAGGATGTGAGCTTTTGGAAAAGCAAAAAAGCAACAGAGTAAATCAATCCCCCTACGCATAGAATGAGAAACTCGAATGGCCATAAGTTGTGAGATGTGGGGTCAATCATCCAGGAGACGCCAACGACACCTCCCCAAATTAGCATCAGTGCTAAAGGCAAAAGAGCCCACATACGCTTTTTCTTTTTATTTCGTAAAATCCTGAACAACAGGATTTGAAGAGTGAAAAACAGTACAATCGAGATGACTGCGAGACTCATGAGTTTTTCATATGCACTCATAAGGTCACCTCCATTTTACTTAAATCTTTTGTGAATGTTTGAAAGTCAGTTTTCCAAGCTCGTGCAAGGTTTTGCAATTTATCGAAGTTGTGACCGTCAACAAATTGGTTTTTAGAAACGTAAATCCATGCGCTTTTGAACAATTTAGATTCTTTTGAAAATACAGGCACCAAAGGTTTGTTATTGGAGTTTGTAAGTTCGTTTATATCCAAAAATACAGGTGTTGCTTTTATTTCTATAGGGTTGCTTATATGTTGGGGGCGTTGGTCTTGAATGTTCAGAGGGCTTTCATTCATATTGCGTGGATTGAAAAGTAACATGGTGGGTTCTAGGTTTGCCTTTTCCATTAGGCCCATCATGTAAAGAGTTAGATCACTGTATTGTAAGTGGTCGTTTGGCGTCGCTGTGTAAGAATCTTTTTCAGGGTTATATATCCAGTTGTTTCCGCCTAAAGGCGATGCGCCGGTGTGAGCAAAAAAACTCCAGTGCTTACTAGCGTCAGTTAGAATGTACTTTTCTTTTGAATTAGAGACTGCTTGAAGGTCGATTCCCCAGGCATGTCCAATCTCGTGGGCTAGAATGGCTGAATTTGATCTTGGGCCTAATGTTTGATCATTTGAAACCCAGTCCGGCCCCATCCAGACAATTCCAATAAGCTTTTTTATTTTTATATTTTTCAATTCAAGGTAGCTGGTGTGGGTTTCGCTGTGTTTCGTTGGAATAAAAAAAGAATGGCCAGGACCTAGGCTGGGTGAACCCCATAGAACTAAAAAATCAAATTCATCGCTGTTGTTTAAGTAGAATGTGTCAACGGTTTGTTCAATGTTATCCAGGCTCATGTAAGAACCATTGACTTCGTAAACATCAAGTGCGCTTGGGCTGCAATTTGCAAAATGAATTGTTGAAATTGCAATGAAAAGCAATGGCTTAAGGTTTAATCGCATGATTTTTTCCCGAGGTTATATGTCTTGAAAAAGTCTTTTTCGCTAGGACCTGACAGGCTTATAAAGTAATTCCGGGGGCGTGTGCCGTAATCGAAACTATGAAACATCCTTTTTGGGACCTCTTTTGAGCGGTTTCAGTATCCTAGCTGTTAATACCTCTAATTTATCAATAAAGGAATCATCGCCCATTGGTCTACCAGTACGTGTTTTTTCCTCGATAAAGCTTATTTCATCATCTTGTGCATTGACGCCTTCCTCTACAAAATCTTTCCATTGTTTCGGTGTAAAATCAAAGTAGCTTTCCTTGATAACTAAATCTTTTGCCTGCCCCAAATGAAACATCGCACTACTATATGGATATTGACTAAAATCTTCGACCATTTTGGCCTTAACAGGGTTAAGTTCAATATAACGAGCAGTCCTGGCAGCATAAATTTCATTCATTGGACATGAAAAATACCTTCCTTGCCATAGGTAA
Organism: uncultured Bdellovibrionales bacterium; assembly: GCA_964497185.1. Taxonomy (GTDB): domain Bacteria; phylum Bdellovibrionota_G; class JALEGL01; order JALEGL01; family JAGRMV01; genus CAZCBX01. The sequence continues at coordinate 112,949 of CAZCBX010000007.1, forward strand.
CCTCTCCATCCATACCTAAAATTGATCATTCGAGTATAGGATCTTTGCGTATCCTCCATCATTTGCGTCATAGAATGTTCATCCGACGGAATGGCAATAATATGTACATGATTGGTCATCAGGCAATAACTGATAATTCGAACTTCATAGATCTTTGAGAATAGACCAAGCATCTCTAAAAAATACTGATAATCGGTCTCTTCAAAGAAAACAGCCTGACGACGATTGCCTCGATTAACGATATGATGCGGTAATCCTGGTATTACAACTCTTGATATTTTTGCCATACCAAACACAAAGCAACTTTAATGCCAAAATAATTTCGATTACGGCACACGCACCCGGAATTCAAAATAGAACCGGATATTTTGGAGAAAATGCTTGATTTATGATGCTAACAGATTCAATTTTATGAAGAAAATATTTCTTGATATGATTTCCTCTAGTCAAGTCCCAACCGATAAAATATTCAAATCCACGATTATCAACTTTACGCACATGATATTTAATTTCATATGGTTCAACATCTCTATCTTTTAGAGAATAGCGTAGCCGAATTAGTTTTCTTGCTTTGCCAGCCTCTATTATTGTTTCCCGAATTTCGGGGGAGACCCTTCCAAAAGACTCAAAAGGAACATACTGTAATACATTTTCAGGACTTGAAAAAAGAAGGTTAATAAAATCTTTGAAAGCCTGTATTGCATTCACAGCAAACATTATAGAAATTTTTGGACAAGATATAGATTTATCCCAGTGGCTTTCTACTACTTGAAATTTTTTATTCTCCAACAAATCTTCTTTTGCAGTTGCAGGTATACCTTTAAATATCGTTTTTTGAGTAAATGCTTTTAATACGTTTGATTTACTGTATGTAACACTATCCCCTTGTATGATAGCAACAACATCATACAAATCGCGCGATCTTGTCCGCTGTATCCAACTTCTTAACTTTTCCGCTAAGATTTCTTCCAAGCTATAACAGAATATTGTTGCTTCACATTCATGTTGATCAGAGTAGGGGTGTCGTATTTGATGCTGCTGTACAGGTAACACTATTTTTTCAAACTCAGAAATATCCAATTTTATTCTAAAAGTTATATTCTGATCACCTGCAAGTCCTTTAAAATATATTCTACCATCCATCGCTCTTAACGAATCATGAGGGGTCTCTTTTTCTTCAACTCTTAGTCTTGAGTCATCAAATACAATCCCTGATTGTTGACTGATTCGACTACAAATTGAAGAAAATCTCTTTTGAAAAAACTCAGTTGTATCTAAACGAGTAGCAGTAAAATCTAAATCATCAGAAAATCTTGTTTCTGGAAAATAAACCTTTCTTAAACAATTACCGCCTTTCAAAATCAGTGTTCTTGAAAAATGAAAATCTTGATATATCCCCCATAAGATCCACCCCATAACATAATCTTTTTCAATTTGCGAAATAGGAACATCTTGATCACACGCTAGTTGTTTAATTTCTTGTTTTGTGATCACGTGAAACTTATTACCAGAGCTTATTATCTGATAATCTATTGTTGACTAAGTAATGCAAAAAACTTTGTCCCCTAACTGTAATATTATACCCCTTTTCCTCTTCTGAAAATCTTATTAAAAGCATTGATTTAAGATAATTTACCCACTCTTGAAATGAATACTTCGAATATAAATTTGGATATTTTATACGTGCTTCATCATAAACCTTACTACACTCTTCCTCACTAAGAAATCCATTCATATTCATTTTTCTTAATAATCTTATCTGGCTTCCAAAAATAACATTATAGATGTCTGACATTAATAAATTCACCTTTGAGCGAGCAAGATATCTTGTCAAAACAGGAATTGCTTCTAATGATTCATATAAAGAATACTCTTTAAGATCATCTTCAATTTCATTCTCAACCTCAATTATCATTGGATCTTCAAGCTTTCCCAACAAGATACGAGCCGAAGATACAGGGTCTGCAACTGAGTTGTTATCTTTATTAAGTTTTATTAGTTCACCCTCTTGAGCGGAAGTTTTATCTTTAATCAGACCCCTAACAGGTAACTGTTCATTTTTTTGACTTATAGGATCAATATCGACATCACCTGACGAACTTACCCTCTTAACACGATCAATCATTGCTCCAATATTTTTTTTGAATAGCTTAGTTAATAAGTAAATTAATATTGGCCACTGGATAATTCTAAGGACATTAAGTATAAATTCTTTCATAGGTATTCATAACAAAAGAAATGTACTTAATTCAACTTTTATCAACATCAAATCTTGATTTGATGTTGTCCTTTTCCCAATTCTGCAAAGCAGGTGATCTGAAACGACCATTCGAACAACTCAGTCTTTTTTTGGTGCCAGGGATGATGGTTTCCCAGAGGAGAACTCAAGCGGACTGAGCGAAGCGAGGGAGCCATTCGACGGCGGGAAGCCATCATCCCGACCGGACTCCGAACAAAAAAAAGCCCCGTAGATTTCTCTACGAGGCTTTTTAAATTAACTGCGGCAACGTCCTACTCTCCCACAGAGCTACCCCTGCAGTACCATCGGCTCTGTTGAGCTTAACGGCCGTGTTCGGGATGGGAACGGGTGTGACCTCAACGATATCGCCACCGCAAATTGTTCACACTGTTGGTCTTGCAACCGGTCGTGCTAAATTTGCCAATGCATATATTTTCTTATCAATTCTTAAGTGCCATAGATGAACACTTGATTTTATTGTTTTATGAGCGCTTAAGATCTTGGATCGAAATGATATCTCTTGGATATCCTTTCAATTTAATGACCAAGCCTCACGGGTAATTAGTACTGGTTAGCTAAACACATTGCTGTGATTACACACCCAGCCTATCAACGTTGTAGTCTCCAACGACCCTTCAGGTAGAACAAGTCTACAGGGAAATCTAGTCTTGAAGGGAGCTTCCCGCTTAGATGCTTTCAGCGGTTATCTCTTCCGTACGTGGCTACCCAGCGATGCTCCTGGCGGAACAACTGGCACACCAGAGGTACGTTCACCCCGGTCCTCTCGTACTAAGGGCAACTCTTCTCAAATTTCCTGCGCCCGTGGCAGATAGGGACCGAACTGTCTCACGACGTTCTGAACCCAGCTCGCGTACCGCTT
>CAZCBX010000008.1:0-111107 GCA_964497185.1 uncultured Bdellovibrionales bacterium
TCTGGTGTTCCTCCAAGTATCTACGAATTTCACCTCTACACTTAGAATTCCGCTTTCCTCTCTCGACCTCTAGCAAGGCAGTTTACAGCGCAGTTCCTCGGTTGAGCCGAGGGCTTTCACACCATACACACCTTGCCACCTACGCGCGCTTTACGCCCAGTAATTCCGAACAATGCTTGCACCCTCTGTATTACCGCGGCTGCTGGCACAGAGTTAGCCGGTGCTTCCTTTGATGGTACTGTCAAGGGCCTACGTATTAGGTAGACTTTTTCATTCCATCTGACAGAGCTTTACGAACCGAAATCCTTCATCACTCACGCGGTATTGCTGGATCAGGGTTTCCCCCATTGTCCAATATTCCCCACTGCTGCCTCCCGTAGGAGTCTGGACCGTGTCTCAGTTCCAGTGTCGCTGATCATCCTCTCAGACCAGCTAACCATCTTTGCCTTGGTGGGCCTTTACCCCACCAACAAGCTAATGGTGCGCGAACTCATCATTTAGCGACAGCTTTCAAGAAGAGGCCATCTTTTACCCCTGCCCCCGAGGGGGCTGTGGTCTTATGGAGCATTAGCCCCTCTTTCGAGGAGTTATTCTCCGCTAATAGGCAGATTATTCACGTGTTACGGACCCGTGCGCCACTTTACTCATGTCCGAAGACACTTTCTCGTTCGACTTGCATGTGTTAAGCATACCGCCAGCATTCGTTCTGAGCCAGGATCAAACTCTCCAGTTTAAATCCTGATTTTGTATCGTCTCTACATACAATTTGAAGCTTGCGCTTCTCCTTATATATAGATGATTAATTTGCTCGTTTTACTGCTGAACTAACCAATGGTTAGTTCTTTCGTTTCACAAGACTTTTATTATTGATTGGGACCAATAAATAGAGTCTATAAACTTCACTATTTAGTTTTCAAAGATCAAAGCATTTCCTGCTGAGATGGTGGGTTCTATTAAAAAAACCTGACCAGGTCAACAAAAAAATTTCAAAAAACTTACTTTTTTTTGGGTTCCCCGAAAGCGGGGTGTTTTGCTTGAAAAAAGTCCGTCCTGTATACGTTTTCTAGTCAGAGAAGTCAACACCAAAAGACATCTTTTACATGCCTGTGAGCTGTTCACGTAGGTAGTATTTGACAGGATCGGAGGTAATCTTCCACATGGAGTGTGCCATCAGGGCATACAAAAGATTGGGTTTACCAAAGCGTTGATTGCATAAAAAATTGTACACCAGTTTGTTTTTCGCGATTTCCATGGGGGCTTTGACAAAGTCATATCCGGCATAAAATAGAAAACGATCCAGCGGCTGCGAGCCGGTTTGAATGGCATAATCCTGCGCGATGTCCAAATCATATTCCCCCACCAAAGGTACATGAAGTTGGCCACTGCGCTGGTCAAACATTTGCTGGTATTGGATTTCTGTGATGGCTTCTAGAATGCGATCGTGCATTTCTTCTTCGGTTTGCGGCATGATAAAAATTTTGGGATCCAGATAACCTTCTTCCATCAGCATTTGGTATTCGGGGTCATGGATGAAATCTTCTTGGGTTAAGCCGTCTTCTTTGAACAAACGATCGATCAACCCGCGTTTTAAAAACAAGGTTTCAATATCGGATTCATACATGGATCCTTTTTCTTGCCCGGCCTCAACCTCCATGATGGTCTGCGCCAGTAGGTCAATTTGCGTATCGATGTAAGTTTTGATTTCGGGGTATTGTTCAAAATACTCATGCAGGGCTTGTTGCACATCGTTGCTTCGGTACACCACATTGGCTAGCTGGTCTTCCAAGTACTCCGCATTTTTCCAATAACCTTGGTTCATGGCACCGTACGCGATGGCCTCCCCTGCCATGATCGATGTACCACCCAACCAGTCTTTAAAAATGGTGTGCGCGGTGCTGCTGCGTCCTTTGACAAACAGGGTGGCGCGCAGACGCTCTTTGGCATAGGGAAAGGCCGCTTCAAATGCAAACTTCGACCACCAACGGTTGTTGATTTCTTCGTCGAGGTGATTGATCGCATACCCAAAAGCATTGGTGCTCAAGGTAATCGCAGAGGAGTAGCGAACGTAAGCCCGGTTGGAACTTTGTTTTACAATCGAGTTGGGCATTTGACAATCGACGTAGGATGACTTGTATACTTTGGTTTTGACCATCGCTTGGTAAACCGCTTTGCCAATTTCTTTGGTGTTGGTCGGTGAGATTTGTTTGATTTGCTCTTTTAAATTTTTTAAATATTGCGCATTGATTTTTTGCTCTTGATGGAGAAATTGTCGCTTGTACACATTTTTTTGCGCGGCGGCCAAATCAAACGCATGGACTATGTTTTGATGGGCCGGTACGCGATGAATTTTGCTGGCCAAGGCAAACGAGTGGTCGTACGGTCGAACCAGCGCTGTTAATTGGGCCACATCAAGGTTGTGTGTGTGCATGATTTGTTCAAAAGCTTTCACCGTGGCCAAATTGTCGCGCGCGCGAGTTAACCGGGCAAGTTCAATGAAGTCCATAAAATGGGCTTTGATGTAATTTTCACGCTCTTGAAATACCCTAGACGTATAGGCTTGCCGAACCGGTTGAGCGGCGGCTTCACTTTTCCAAAATTTAATCACTTTTAGCAATTCTTTGCAGTCTTCGATGGTGGAAATTTTGCCGGAATAATTTTTCACCAACCATTGCACATCTTCGAGCGCCAAAAGTTCACCATGAAACAGTGGTTTAAGATAACGTTTGATGGTTTTTTGCTGGATGCCTTGACCCGACGCCAACCAGGTGCGCGCGACAAATTGATTTAAGTTGGCTTCGATCAGTGCATAATTTGTGCGAACGATCTGCCCGTTTTCGGCGCGTTTAAAATGGGTAAGTTTACGGATGATTTTATCAATTTGTTTTTGCGAATAGATGGCGCTGGTGGTACCGCGGGCCTGGGCTTCCTCAATTTTTTGAATCATTTTTACCAAGCGATGTTCATTGGGCAATGTACTTTTGGAAAACTTGAGAATTTTGATCATGCCATAAAAATAAGTTTTTAATACCTCAGCGCTCGGGCCAATTTTATTGGCCCACCGGCCCCAGGCCCCCTCTATCAGACCCACAGGTTCACGCGCCCATGCCTTGGTGGGACCGGCTACCTTAGCCAACTGCTGATCGATTTTGCGTACTGCGGTGGCCAGTGTTTGTTTTAGCGCTTTGGTGGAAATAAAGCTGGGCCCAAGGCGATCCATGGGTGTGATAAGACCAATTTGTCTCGATAAATTTTCATTGATAAAAGTTACATCTTTGCCTTTTTTCATGGCCTTTAAAAATTCTTGAAATGCTTGCTCATCCACCAAATTGGGGTCAAACAAAATGTTGCGGATGCGTTTGGAATAAGTCACGCCTGGATCGCGATGTGAAATTTCATTGATCACCCCTTCAAAATCAACTTGTCGGTCCAGTTTTTTCATTTTTATGAGTGAATTTTCAGTGGTGCGAAACCATTTTTGAAAAGCCTGAAAGGGCTTGAACATAAAGAATCCCACCAATGCCAAATCGGTGGCAATCACACCGTAAATGGATTTTTTTTGATTGGAAAGTTGTGCAAAAAGATCACCTGCGTTGTCGATTGATAAGTTGCCCGCAATGACGGCTGTGCTGGTTTGCCTCTTTTTGTATTGAATCACGCTTAACTCGTACGCACCAAAACCCAACGATATACCCGCAAACATCGTGCCGGCTGCTAGCTCAATGGCGAATGCTTTGGTCATTCCAAGTACCACACTGTAGGAGCCCAGCACAGCAGGCAGCACCACCACGGCCATGGCGCCCGCAGCGATCATGGCTGCATACATCCAAGCACGCTGAACTTTCTGACGTCTTTGTTCATCGTGATTGGCACTGCGGATCAATGAACATATATAATGACCCAAATCGGCTGAGGGATGATCTTTGGCATAATCCATGAGGGCAAATACGCGATACGCTGCCGACTCTTCTAAAAATGATAAGAATTGATCGTACCGGTCATAGGTCAATGCTTCTTGAAGCAATTCCAATTCATCGGAAATTTTTTCATCGATGCGCGTTTCGATGGCTTGAAGGTCGGCCGCGCGCAGATCGATGGTGGGTTGAATTTTTTCAGGCTGGTGATCGACGGTTTGAACTTTGGCTGGAAAAACCTGCCCCACGTTGATGGCCGCTGCATGAGCTTGGCTAAAACCAGAAAAGCTCTCCACTTGCACAGGACCATAAAACACGGCACCTTGGCCAAAACATTGGAGCATTGCGCTGCTGGGTGAAAATTGAATTTCTTCAAAAAATGTTTCTTCGGTTAATAGCTGCGCAATGCCGGGCACGTTGTAAAATTTTTCCATCACTGCGATGAATGACTCTCCGTATGTTTCTTGAAGGGCTTGCAAATCTTGTTCTGTGGCCATCGGCTGAGGATAGCGATCGAAACAAAATTGATTGATTTGCTTCATGGCATCTTGAAGAGCCACAAGCGATTCGTGACGGTAAGCATGGGTCTGTTGAACCCCATAGGCCGAAGGTTTTTGATATACGCCATATTGCGCGGGGTTGCTCCACACACGGTCATAAAGTTCAGAGATGGCACTTCGAATAAAGCCATTGGCTTTGTGGCAAAAAGTTTTTTCAAAATCTTTGCATAATGTATCCATACCCCATTGGATAAAAACGCGTCGGCTGGCACGCAACTGCCAATGGTCAATCCACGGATTGGTCATTTTTTGCAGCGCACGGATGAGCTGGCTCTCGCCAATTCGAACAAATTGATAAGGTAAAAAGCCTTCGAAAATTTCGCCGTAACGTTTTTCTTTTCGTGCATCAAAAAAATAATCAAACTGATCTTGCGATTGTTGACCAAGCTGCTGGTTGTAAGCTTGCTGCATTGAAGGATTAAAAAGATATTCTTTGATTAGGTTCTGGTCTGATAAAGCCTGCTCTATGTCGTATTGAACATTGTAAACATAAGAACTATCTTGTGCTTGCAATATATACTGACCCGGACTTTGCATTCCAGACGTTTGATAGTCCATGCGTTGTTGGTAAGCCAGCCAAGCTTGAGTGGGTTGCGCTGGTGAGAAGTCATATGGCCGCGGTTGAAAGACCTGCGGCAGCGTGGTCAAGACGCCCTCTCGACCATAGGTTTGGATGCGTTCAAGCGCCGCTTGGTAGAGGTTCCCGGTTTGTTGATATGTGTATGGGTGTTGGGCCAAATACTTAAAATAAGCTTGTTTGCGATCCGCCGGCATATCCATAATGGATCGCGATTGGGCGTATGCTTTCCAATAATTGCCCTCGGCTTGGGACAGCAAATAGATGGATACGGGATCACTGACTTGAAAGGTTGCGGCACCAATTTGGTCCAGCCCCTCAAGCTGCATGCGCTCGGCCTCTTGTGCCAAAGCATCTGCGCTAACTTGATAGATACCCTGATACTGGTCTGCTTGGCAACAGGCTTGAAATGAAGCCATTAAATCTTGTGATTTGTAGTAGGTGTTGATTTCTGCAATTTTGTCTTTGCGTAGGTTGCGCCTTTGAGCGAATGACTCTTGATCTTCTGATGCTTCTTGAATCATGGCAGGCTGACTGAGTTCTTCAACCACTTTGGTCATGACATATCTTGCAGCTTCAGGCAGCACTGCTTTTTGCCAGCTAGCACGCGTCATCTCGAGCAGCGATAAGTATTGTGCCTCAATGTATTGAATGTCTTCGGTGTACTGCCCAGCTTTGTTTACATAAAACACCTGTCCCCCATTTTGCTCAGTGGTATAGCACTGGCGGTCAAAATCGAGCTGCGCCGCTTCAACCTGTCGCTTGGATCGGCGCATAAAGGGTTGCTGCGCGCATTGGTCGAGCTTTTGTTGGCGGTCGAGTTTGGTGGCCGTCAAACTATAATGATAAAGATAAGCATCGCAGTACAGTTGAAGGTGGAATGGATGGTCCCATGAAAAATAGCCATGGCATTCTCTGGGATTGGTTCGGCATTCAAGCAAATGCTGAAGCAAAGGGCTGTCGCTGTCTGCAAGTGATTGATTGAGCTGCTTCAGCGTGGCTTGGTAATGGTTTTGAAGCCGATCATACCGAACCAAACGCTGACCAAGCGCCGCAGGGCTCATGGCTTGTTGAATTTCACGAAGCCAATTTTGCCGGTCGCGCGCCGATGCTGGTTGGGAGAGGTCGGGCAAATCAAAGGCGTCTATTTCAACTGCGCGCGCGGCGCATACCAAATCGATGGGTTGAGGCTGAAAATTTTGAATGTCCTCTGAAGTGGTTTGGGCATGTCCGTACGTCAACCCCATGGCCCATACAATCAAAGAAAAAAAGAACCTTCCCCCCTGTTTTGCCTGCTGATATGCGCCACTTGTTTTGTACATCTGCGTCATATTGATGCCCCATGTCTACCTTATTTTGAGCCTGAATTTGATTAAAAAATGGTTAAATTAAATGCTGATGCGCGCTGGACCGATCTTAACAAACACTTAACTGGTGATGCATCGAGACAAAGCATATACAATCAATCATGAAACATTTGGGGGCTTATGTATGTTTTTTTGGATTCATGATGGGGGCTGCTTGGGCAGATGGTCCCATTGCGCTGGATCAAAAACCCACGCTTGAAGCCATTGACACCAATCAAGCTGTGATCACAGCGTTGTACGAAAATAACTACAATCGGTTTGCGGTGATTCAAAGCACCAAACCAGCCATTTATGAAATTAACGCTTTGGGCAAGCTGCGTTTGCTTCACGACCTGACCAACGAAGCCAATTTTCGCGGCAGCTACACCATGCAAAAGACTTTGGGCAATCAACCTCTGATGGGGGTGGCATTTTGTAGCGCGCAAAACCGACATGAAAATAGCCGCTTTTTCTTAACCGATGCCCAAGGTCAATACATTTATGAGGTGGTGCCCGCCGATCGCCTCATACACACACACCCCATTAAAACGTTTGATGGCGAAAATTTAAATAAACCCGCTACTCAGCAAAAGCACGGCCTGGCAGTCGATTGCGGGCAAAAGACGCTTTACATTTCGCAAAACCGTCAGTCAGGCCACGTGCTTGGACTGGCTTTTAACCCCGAAGCCAAAGCATGGCAAATCATGGATCAAATTGAGGTGACCAATGCAGACCATGACCAAGACGAAGCCATTCAAGACCTGGCCTTTAAAAACAATCGATTGTACGTGTGGCAAAAACAATTGCGCGGCGTCACTGTGATTGAGCCAACGTCTCATCAAGCCATTGCTGCTTACGACTACAGCCCCATCGACCATAAAATGCAAACATCTACACAGGCCCACGAAAGCAGCATGACCATTGACAAAAACGACAATTTGGTCATTTTGCTCAAGCCATCCTTTGCTCAAAGAAATGACAGCATTGCTGTTCACATTCCGTTGCCAAAATCGTGATAACTTTCACATAAATTATTAAATTTTTAACACTTTTTGGGGTTTACTTTGTTCAACACATTGTGTTAATACACAGGGCAAATGTTTACCGCAATGCGTTCTTTTAGGTTGTTTTTCGCAGTGGCTTTGCTTGGCTGGATGGGCTGGAGCCATGCCCAACCTTTTGCCGATCAGCCCCAGTACATTATTCCTGAAATTTGCATCGATTATGCTCAAAAACTGCCTATTTTTGTTCAAAAATCGGCCGAACAAACCAAAAATGAGTTAAAAAGCGATTTTATTTATGGTCGCCATTACAACTTTCAAACCATCAATAATGACTTTTATACCTCTTTGCAATGGCTCGCCGATGAGTTGAACATTTACCAGTCGGAACAACTCAGTCCAACGGCGAAATATTTATACACCTGTTCTATCAATCCTGAACGTTGCAATCAGTTTTTTACCCCAGATAATCCCCATCATCTTCGCTTGTTTTGCAGCCAGCAAATCTTTAGCGCTGCTTTGCTAGATATGAAAGCCTTTCAAGCGCAACAGAAGAAAAAATGTGAAGCGCCTGAAAACTATTACAATCTACCCTTGCATGAAAACAAACTGTATTTGCTTCAGTGTCTGCAAGGTCAAGCCATTCAAGACAACCCCCAAGCTTCTCGATCAAATTTTGATGGCACACTCGCATGGTTAGAAGCCAATGAGCAAGCTTATTATCAAAAGCTAACTTCTGTTATGGAACAATCCGTGTCTGGCTCGGGCATGGGGTATATTTACTACAAATTGTTTCAAGCTTTTTCCACCGACCCCACAACTTTTGCCCAACAAGCCAACGATTATTTTCACTCCTACCGCATGTATGAAACGCTGGCCACCTGTCAAGAAGATCAACAGATGTTTAAAGATACGCTGGCACTGAGTCGAAACAAAATGAATCAAGCCGGTCTTGCTTTTTTGCAAACAGGCTTACAAGAGCAATTTCATGGCTATCAACCCTCTGAACAAGACCAAGATTTTTATAAAAATCTCACACGCCAATATTGGCAGGAAGATTTTGCCCGCAGCTCTCCCCAAGCATGGAGCTTTGAGCAAGAGCTGCAATATTACAACGCCATCCACCAAAACCCAGACTACTTTGCTAAGCCCATTACAGACCACCGTAGCTTTGTATCGCCCGCTCAGCTCAGTCAGCTGACGTCTTATTTGCAAAATCTTGAAAGTACCCAAGACACCCCTGCTTCCGCTCCAGCACCTGCTTTACCTCAGTCGCTGGACAAGAAGACCTTGTCCCACGGCAGAAATATTTTGGCTTTTCAGGCTCAGCCCAACGGACGCACCACCCGTGTGGACGTCTATGAGAAAACAGCCATGAGTTTTGATCGAGAAAAAATTGAGCGCCTATTTCGTCTGGATGAAGGGTTTCGATCTTGGTACATGGATTATTTGGCCAACCTAAAGGCCAGCCAGCACCAAGCTTCCTTGGAAGAAACGGTTCGTGATTATTACCCCAGAATTTCAAATGAATTTCTTCCATATTATTTTATGGACCTTGCTCAACATCAAGTCATTCAAGAATTTCAACGCATGCCCATTAGCCAAGCCATGCTTTATGGAAAAGATGCGCAAATTTTTGCGCGGTATTTTGACCAATGGGTTTGTGAACAATCGCTTTTTCAAAACCATATTTTTTGTGCAGAAACTTACCGAACCATTCGAAGAGATAGCCTGAAACATTTACACGCTGAACTTCAATATGCTAGCCACCTTGAAATCAATGACACCGACACCTATAAAACAGAAATCATCGATGACCAGACGCTGTCCCAGCTCAATGAGAAAATTCAAGAGGCCAATGATTTTTGTTACGAAATCGCGGTTGGACGGGAAGAATTTGATGATGAAACTGTGCAAAGACGTTTGCTGGAACAACACGGCACAGAGCTTCAAAATCAGCTTCAAGGCATTCTTCAGTACCCTCTTTTTGAACAAGCTGTCGGCATGGATGTATCACTGGATCAATTTGATTTGGATATCGAGCATGCCCCCCGTAAATGTTTTACCCAGGGCCATTTGATTGGGGCACAACATGCGTATTTGGGCAACATACCCAAGGCAAAACGCAACAGCGCTTTGTATGGATTGATTCAGGTTCCGGGAGATGAGAACACACCCGATCAAGTTGTAAAACGCACGCGCTTTGTCTTAACCAAAGACCATCTTCGAAAAGTAGAAGCGCAAATCCATCAATACATTGAAGAGGAACTTGATGTCATCACGGAAGCGGCCAAGCTTTTACCAAGCGACATAGAGCAGCATGAAGAATTTCTAAGCAATTCTGTGTCGTTTCGCATGGCTTCTTTACTCAAATATGCCAAACAACACCCAAGTCAACGCGTGGCCGATCATTTATGCCAGCTAGTGCGCACCAGCGATTTGGACGCCAAAGAAACACAAGCATGGATTGATATTGCCAGTCGTTTTGCCCTGATTTTTGGCACCGGTTTAACCTTACTTACAGCGGGAGGAACTGGCTTGGTCAGCCAAGCCCTGGTTATTGCATTGTTTTCAGGCGGTTATGGCGCTTATTTGGGCACAGAATTGCACGATCAATTTGAAAAGCAGCAGCAGATTTCCACAGCTCACCTTAGCGGAAACTTTTTACCGGAAGAAGCCCTCTCACTACACAATGCCCTCAGCGAAGAAATCAACAGCACCACACTTGGTTTAACGCTCACAGCCACGCTATTTGTGGCCGCTGATGTGGCGTTTCTTGCCAAATACGGGCGCACGGTTACCAAGTACGTGTCCAATGGCAGTTTTCGCGCAACGTTTAATAACCGGCTCCGCGCGCTGGAAAAATACCGCGTGACCCATATGAATCAACCTGGCGGGCTGGACCAAGGCGTATTTAAAGAAAATGTCCGCAATTTTGTCGCCGATCGATCCAATTTAACCCCACAGCAGTTTGATGCCTACATGAAGTCTTTAAAAATTGGCCGGGGTGATGACTATTTGCGGAAACACTTTCCGGATCAGATTCAAATCAAACCAAAGCTTACTAAAATGCAATCCAAAAAGCCCAATATGCTTCAGCGTGGTGTGGGCGCTACTTTAAAAGGGGTAAAAAGTTTTTATGATTTTATTTTTATCCAGCCTTATTTTCTAAAAAGAAAACTTAAAAAAATACAAGCCGAGATTATTCGACTCGGTGAAAACGGGGATGGATCCATTCGTTTTGCAGAAGAGCGAATCGCGTCTATACTGGATAAAGCGCGAAGTTACGAAGGCCGCACTGGGTACCGTGTATTTGAACCAGACGATGTCCAAGAAATTGCTGCGTCCATGCGATACCACAAGGTAGGCAAGGATGGCTTGCATTTGGAACGATTGTATGGATCACGCAAACAATTGCTGGATGAATTTTTAGACCGTGTTCACGTACCCAATAGTCAGTTTCGTAAAACCATTTACGATTACATGGAACCTTTTTTGTCGGGTGAAATTGTTAGCCTGGAAGAATGGGGCGTGTTTTTAAACCATTTTCACAGACCATTGACCAACATCGAAGAATGCAAAGCGATGCTTAGCATCTTGAAATTTGCCAAGATGGAATATCGAACCATTGCTACGCAAGTTAAACGCATGTCACTTAATACACGTTTGTATGCTCAAAAAACAGATTATGTGCTTCGTAATGCCGATGATTTTTTTGATTTGGCCATGCACCTAAAGAATAAACATAAAGTAAAATTTTATGAATATGTCCAGCCGCTCTTGACACAGAAGAAAACCACGGTTGCGGAAATTGAAGAAGCGCTGCGATCAACCAATACTGCTTTTCGATATACAGATGTTCAACAGAATATTGTGCAGCTACAAAAAGAAGTGGCACAATTTCAAAACAGTTCTTTGCCACGGCTGCTTATCAGCAATCACGAAAAAGATTTCGTGGCTTTTCAGACCAAATACAACAATCGTTTGTATAAACGACTAAACGGGCTTACCAAAAAAGGCCACAGTTTTAAATATTCTTACCAAAATGCCTTGGCGAGAGTCCGAAACCAAAAAACCATGCACAGCGAATGCTCTCTTCCCAATTCAGCCATTCGATCCGATGCGAATAAAGCCATTAAAGATTTTACCAAATACATTAGCATCGCTTCCTATTCCGAAGCTTATTACCAATCGCATAAGCATCAAGAAATGGATTACGAGTGGTTTATGCGTGGCGGATTTGACGTTGCCATACCACTGCTGGCAGCCATGCTTCGTATTAATATCTTCACCAAAGAAGGTACCAGCCCGCTTTATAAACCACTGTTGGATGCCCTTTCAGCGGCAACCATCCCTGCTACCGTTGAGTTTATAGGCTATACTTCTTTTGATTATCTTTTTTGGGGACATGATGGGCTGTTGCTGCAAAATGACAATTTAAAAAAGCAATTCATGCAAGACATGCTGGCCTCCGAAGACATACAAGCCAAACTGGAACGTTATTACAGTGAATATCCCGAAATCGTTGACCAAATCGAAGCCAATTTGCAAAAAATTGTTCAAATGATTGAGGAGCTAAAACTTGAGCAGCGCGATACGACCATCACTCATGATGAGCTGTACAATGAGATGCTTCGCCGCAAACTCATTGAAAGTTTTGAAAGCGACCAACCGCTGCAAGACGAGATGCTGGACATTTATGCAGACATTGTAGAACACGAGGATGAAATCCGCAGAGCCCAATACATTGATTTTCATGGATGGGATTTGGATCCCAAGGTGATGATGGTTCCTCCTCTGACCACTGCCTATATGGTAGACCAAGTCGGTACACATACCAATTTAATGCACAGTGAAGAGTGGGATTGGTTTCAAGCATTGGGCATGGCAGATGGCGCGTATGATGCGACCAACCGCTGGATGTTTTATCGGGTGTGGGATTTGGGTTTTAATAGTTGGCAACTCTATGTACGCACACACTTGGTGTATAAACTGCTTTGTGAGTATCGATTTGCGCCTTCGGTCTTAAAAAATGGCTCGGCACTGTTTACCTATGCCGCATTTAAAGCCACGTTTGATCCATTTACTTTTTACACCCGCCTCTCTACTACGGGATACTAAACTTTTCACTGCCTAACTTTTTTGGCGAGCGTTAATGCCTTGCTGCCATTGGTTTAGCATGGCTTGGATGGTGTCTGGGGGTATGGATGGGGTGATGGTTTGTCGGTTGGGTTTGATGTGATCGAAAGCATAGGGCTTGACCCAGCCGATGCCGATGGCGGCCAGCATGGCGGCGCCTTTGGCTGTGGCTTCGATGGTTTCTTGTGAGACATTGATTGGCCACTGCAGCAGACTGGCTTGAATGTTCATTAATAGCTTATTTTGAGATGCACCGCCGTCCATCGCCAATGCTTTGATGGGGCCTTGCATGTCGCTTTCAAACGCTTGAACCAAATCATACACTTGCAGCGCTATGCCTTCCAGTGCAGCTCTGGCAATGTGGGCTCGGGTTGTGCCACGCGTGAGGCCTGAGATTTCTCCTCTGACATCCGGGAGCCAATGGGGGGCGCCCAAGCCGGTAAATGCTGGTAGAAAAAATACGCCCCCATTGTCTGGGACGGTATTTGCCAGGGCTTCCACGTCTTGTGCGCGATCAATGATGCCCAAACCATCGCGTAGCCATTGCACCACGGCACCTGCCATAAATACTGAGCCCTCCAAGGCATAATGGGTTTGATCGGCAATGGTCCATGCGACAGTCGTGAGCAAGCGGTTGGCAGATGGCAAGGGTTTGGTGCCGGTGTTGGCCAGCAAAAAGGCGCCTGTGCCGTAGGTGCATTTGGCTTGGCCTGGCTCATAGCATTGCTGTCCAAAAAGAGCTGCTTGTTGATCGCCCGCCATGCCCGCGATGGGGATGCCATCGGGTAAAAATGTGTGACCTTTGGTATGCCCCACCACTTCTGCATTGCCCACGATGGTGGGCAGCACCGATTCGGGTACTTGAAAGGTGGCAAACATGTCGGGGTCCCATTGTCCGGTTTTTATATTCATTAACTGCGTTCGCGATGCATTGCTGCGATCGGTTACGTAGGCTTGGCCGCCGGTGAGTTGAAAAACCAAAAAAGCGTCGATGGTGCCGATGCATAAATCATTTTCTTGATGCGCTTGCGCCACCTCAGGCACGTTTTGAAGCAGCCACTGGATTTTGGTGCCTGAAAAGTAAGGGTCAAGTAGCAGCCCTGTGGTTTTTTGAATGTGTGGCTCTAAGCCTTGTTTTTTAAGGGTTTGGCAAATGCTCTGCGTGCGTCTACACTGCCAGACGATGGCGTGATGCAGGGGCTTACCGGTGCTTTTGCGCCATGGCAGGACGGTTTCACGTTGGTTGGTGATGCCGATGGCATCGATGTGGATGGCTTTTGTGTTTTGAGTTACGGCTTTGATGGCGTGAACCATGCTTTGCCATATTTGCTGGCCATCATGCTCCACCCAGCCAGGCCGAGGAAAATGCTGCTCAAAGGGTTGATTGTCTGTGGCCACGACGCGCAAGTTTTGATCAAAAATGGCCGCAGTGGAGCCCGTAGTGCCTTGATCCAAACTTAAGATGTATGACGGTTGTGCCATGGGGCCATCCTCCTTTTTATGGGGTTATTCAAATTGCTGGGACTGGGTTTGATAGGCTTGAATTTGTTTGGAGAGCTGCGCGGGCGTGTAACCAAATGCGTCCGATAAACACTGGCCCACCATATTCCAATGACGTTGCCCATGATCGGGCATGCGCAGATTGGCCAAGGTGCGAAACAACAATACATCACTGACGGTGCAAGCTTGTTCGTGCTCAATCAAATGATGGACCTGCTCGGGGGTGAGTGTTTCAGGGTCTGCATGCAAAAGCTTGGGCCAAGGAGTATCCGCTGAACTTGAAGCGGTGGCCAACCCCATTTGTTTCAACATGTCATGGGCCATGTTTCGAAAGGTGGTGAGCTTGCCGCCGTAAATTTCCCATACTCCGGGTTTGGTTTGTTGAACCGCATGTTCGCGGCTAAGGCTGGATAATGAAGCTTGGCCTTTTTGCCCCACCAACGTGCGCAAACCCGCAAAACTGGCCATGGGTTTAAGGTCGTGGGCCGATACGTTTGGAAAATAGTGCGTGAGCGTTTCATGAATGTAGTCATGTTCTTGGGGTGTAATGCGTACAAAATCGGGTGCTTCGTTGGACGGTGTATCGGTGGTGCCAACCAGGGTGTGTCCGCACCATGGGATGACAAACATCACGCGCCCATCGGTGGGCGAAAACATGGTGACCGCCGAAGTCAGTTGCAGGGGGTTGCCTTGCAACACCCAGTGGGAGCCCTTGGAGTACACGATTTGCTTTTGCTTAGGGTCCGATAAGTCCATCCATGGGCCGGTGGCCAGCACGACTTTTTTGCCCACAAATTGTTGCACCCGTTTAGTGAGTTGATCGCAGGTCGTGAGTGTATGATGTTGGCTGGACGCGCTGCCAATGTGATCGACTTGCATATGGTTGAACGCTTGGGTGTGATCGGATTGCCCGGCCAATACGCTTGCCAAGGTAAGGTGGGTGTCCAACGTTTGTGCATCTTGATAAAGCATGCCGCCTTTGAGCTGCTGCTGCGAAAGCATCGGCCATTGGGTGGCAATGTCGTGGGGTGTTTGGTGGGAAGGGGTATGATGCAATTTGGCCAGCAAAGCATACATCCACGTACCGAGCCAAATGGTGGCTAACCAACGACGATCCCCCTGATACACAGGGAATAAAAAAGGCAGGGGCGTAACGAGTTGAGGGGCCAGCCTAAGCAGACGTTTTTTTTCTGCAATGGATTCGGCCATCAACCCAATTTTTGCCTGCTCTAAATAGCGAATGCCGCCATGAATCAGCTTGCTGGAACACCATGACGTGCCACTGGCGTAATCGTTTTTTTCAAGGAGCAGGGTTTTGTGGCCGGCCAATGAGGCCTCACGAAATAAGCCTGCCCCGGTAATGCCGCCGCCTACAATGATTAGATCCCACTCTGTTTGCTGAGCGTGGGTGACGGCAATTTGACGTCGTTGCATCATGTTGGTGGCAGATTGATTCATCTGCTACCAGCATACGCCGCTTTGGTATGGAAGTTAAGGATTCGTTTGTGGCTGTCTATTTGTTGGGGCTACGCCCTTTGGGATCAAGACAAGAGGACATACACGGGCGACGCCCGAGGGGATGTCCCCATTGGCGGGCTTCGCCCTTTGGGAAAAAGACAAGAGGACACACCTGAAGGTATGTCCCCATTGATTAGATATTAGGGCCGGAGGCCATGATGGTGTTGTTGTCGCCGTGGAAACTGACAAAGTTTTCGGAAAACATGCCGCCCAATTTTTTGGCCGTGGCGCTGTAATCGCCTTGGGTCCAGGTGGTGGCAGGTTTTAAAAGTTGATCGTCTACACCATCAATGTGCGTCGGTACCAGCAAACCAAAGTTGTCTTCTTTGACAAACTCGGCATTTTCAAGCTCGTTGTTTTGGATGGCGTCGATGATTCGACGGGTCACTTTGAGTGAAAAACGGTGTCCCACACCATAACTGCCGCCGGTCCAGCCTGTGTTGATCAACCAAACTTTGATGTTGTGTTTTTCAATGTACTGGCCCAACAGCTTGGCATATTCCATGGAGTTGCGCATCATAAAGGGCGCGCCAAAACAGGTGGAAAACGTTGCCTGAGGTTCGGTCACACCCATCTCGGTGCCAGCCAATTTGGCGGTGTAGCCCGATAGAAAATAGTACATGGCTTGGTCTTTGTTGAGTTTACTCACTGGAGGCAAAACCCCAAAAGCATCTGCACTTAAGAAAAACATGTGATTGGGCATTTTGCCTTTGGAGGTGGGCTCAACCCCATCGATAAAATCCAAAGGATATGCGCAGCGACCGTTTTCAGCCAACGATTTATCATCAAAGTCTGGCGTTTTGTCGTCGTTGAGCACTACGTTTTCAAGCAGCGCACCGGGTGTGTTGCAGGCTTTAAAAATACCTGGCTCACCTTCTTCGGATAACTTGTAGGTTTTGGCATAGCAGCCACCTTCAAAGTTAAAAATACCGTCTTCGCTCAAGGCGTGTTCGTCATCGCCAATGAGCAGTCGACCTTCTTGCGTGGACAGTGTGGTTTTGCCAGTGCCAGACAACCCGAAAAAGACAGACACATCGCCATTGGCAGCCACATTGGATCCTGCGTGCATGGGCAATAAACCGTGCTCGGGCAAGATGTAATTCATGGCTGAAAAAAGTGATTTTTTGATTTCGCCCGAATACAAGGTGCCCATGATCAAAATTTCATGGTTGTCGAGATCCATCGCAATCACAGTTTCGCTGCGCAAATCATATTTGTCTTTGTCTGCTTGGTACGTCGGGGCATGCAAAATGGTGTAATGACCGAGCTCTGGGCTGAAGTCATCGTTGCGCATTAAATAATGGAAAAAAAGCGTATGGGAAGGATGGGTCGAAATCAGCTCAGCCTCAAGAGAATATTTGGCATGAGAGCCTACATTGCGGGTGCTCCAGTACAAGCGTGGTTGCTCATTGATGTGTGCAATCACGTCTTTTTTTAGATTGGCAAATGTGTCTGCACTCATGCGATGCACATTGTTTTTCCAATCGATGGTGGATTCGGTGAGGTCGGAAGATACCACATATTTATCTTTGGCGGCACGGCCGGTGTGTTTTCCGGATTGAACTGCAAGGGCGCCTGCTTGGCTTTTTTCCGCACCTGTGTATTGAACGGCATGGTCCATCAAAAGCTGGTTGTCCGCGTTTTGAAAAACTTGATCCTCAGAGTGTTGAAAACCGTATTGTTGTAAAGTATCTTTGCTCATGAAATAACTCTCTTTGTCTTGTTGTCTAGATCTGGAGCCACTTTTAGCAAAATTTGGCGCAGATTGCCATAAAAAACCAAGGCTGCGGGTCGAGGGCTTTTTAACAGCGGATAAGGTGACTTAAACATTGATTCCTTCAGCAAAATAATCCACAATTATAAAATACCCCTAAATTATGAAAAAAAATGTACGAAAATTTGATCGATTTGAAGTGGAACTGCCTGTTCGACTGCTTAAAGACCCCCACACCCAGGGCCGCATGGTGGATATCTCCCAAGAAGGGTGCCTGATCGTGTTTGATCAAGGCAAACAGATTACCGTCGGGACCCATCTTATTTTGCAAGTATTTATGGACAAGTTGATGCCGGCAGCCGAAGTCACTTCGCCCAAAACCGACCTTGCCATGGCGCAGGGCGATGTTCAACGGGCGTCCAAGCTCATCCCTCGTAGTTCAGATGCCGAAGTGCGCTTGGCCGGTGAGGTGGTGCGGTATGCACCTTACAAGGGCAAAGAGGGACTGGGCGTTCGCATTCATGCACTTGAAGAACAGGATATGCAGCGATGGCTTGATTTTTTGCAAAATCTACACGAAGAGCACGTATTTGGCTTTGGCTTGTTCAAAGACCTAAACTTGGAGTACGAGAAAAAAAACAAAACCCCAAAAGTTCCTTTCACCGTGCGGTTTCCCAAAATCTCCACCTTGATGAGCTTTTTACCCGACAAACCCGATGAGGTGTTTTTTGTGCCAACCAAAACCTCACGGCCACCCGGCACCCACATCTCGTTGACTTTGGTGCATCCAAAGGACCAGCGAACACGCACCCTCTATGCCATTGTTGAAGACTATGGCCCCCACCCCACCAAAAAACATAAAATTGGGCTCCATTGTCGTTTTGACCACACCGAAGATGAAGTGTGTTTTCTCATCAATGATTTCATGGAAAAAAAGATTTATGTATCTACGCTGTTAAGTCGTGGCTGAAACACGCACGCAGTTGTTTTTGGGTTTTGAACCGGACCCATCATGGACACAAGCTTTTGTGGCCCACCGGGCAAAAATAGAAGCAGTCGTTCACGATTTTCCCTACCGCTGGGTGTCCCCGGCCAATTATCATATGACGCTGCATTATTTTGGGGCTTGCACAGACGCGCTTAAACAAAAACTGCTGCACGCCATGGCTAAGCTGCCATGGCAAACTGCGATTCCAATGGCGACCAAACAGTGGTCGCTCATGGGACAGCGGTCACCCCGTTCTTTAACGCTTGAACTATCCATGAACCTAAACCATGCGTTTTTATTTGAAACCCAACGCTGGGTTCAGGAACATACCCAGCAAACATTTGCACCGACACAGTTTCGTCCGCATGTTACCTTTGGCAAGCACAAAGGACGCGTTACGCCGGACAATCACCACACGCTCAACCAACGCTTGGCTCAGGTTGACCTATTTCAACAACCAATCACGATCCATCGGTGTGCACTCTACGAAACCCGCATCAAAGACGGCCAGGCTTCGTATGTGCCTTTGGCTTTTACCCAATAACCAGAGATGCCGCACGGTGCAGCCGGTCTAAAATGGCTTGCCACTTCTCCTGTTGTGCATCGATGTTGGATACATCCAGCCATAGATATTCGGTCGTGGGTTTGGCGCTTCGCAGTTGTTGGTAAATCTCACGAGCTGCGGTGTCGGCATTGTCGGACAAGTGAATGCATTGACCATGAAAAAGCTGCAAGGATTGGCCGACGGCTTGGGCCACCTCGGCCTCAGACATGGATTGCTTACACAGAACCAAAGGCACGGCTGGCTGATAATGATTTGGGTCCTGGCCTGGGGCCACCTGCACGCCTTGGGCATCGAGCACGTCCACTTTTTGGTCTTGCAATGTATTTGCCAACATCGACGCGGTGACCATGCCCTTGCGGATCACCACCACTTTTTTAGGGAAAAGCTGAATCAGCGTGGACTCAATGCCGACCTGGCAAGGCCCGCCGTCGATGACCGTCACTTCTTCTTCTGAAAAATACGCCCGAACATCCTGCGCACGGGTGGGAGAAACTTTTTGAAATGGATTGGCACTGGGGGCCACCAACCCACATCCAACCGCTTGAATGATGGCCAAGGCCCAAGGATGATTGGGCATGCGTAAGGCCACCCAATCGGATTGTGCCGTGATGATGGGATCCACCTGCCGGGCTTTGGGCAAAAGCAGCGTGAGCGGCCCTGGCCAATAGGTTTGCACCAACGAATGTACGTAGTTGGGAAATTGGTTTACATACGATTGAGCCATGGTCCAATCGGCGACATGAACAATGAGTGGATCGGACAGCGGACGTTGTTTGATGGCAAAAACTTTTCGCACCAAGGCTGGACGATTCACTGGCGCAGCCAAACCATACACCGTCTCTGTGGGCAGGGCCACCAAACGTCCTGAGTCAAATGCCTCAATGGCTTTATGAATGGAGGGGTGCGCGCTCATGGTCTTTTCTCATATGCAAGCTTGACTCAAAAACCAATTATTTTTTTTGGCACTTTGGGCATAGGTAGATTCTTCGCCCGGCCATGGTTTTTTTCTCAATTTTGGTCTTGCACCGCGGACATGGTTTGGCGGCGCGGGCAAAAATGTAAAAACGTTTGCCTGTGTATGCCTCGGTGCTGGTGATGCGCTTGGCTTGTGAAGGTGGCGTGGTCACGCCTTTCTGGGTGTACGCGCGTTGAACAATCACACCCACGGCTTGGGCCAGCGATTTGATTTGAGCTGGGGATAGGTCTTTGGGTTTGAGCGTAGGATGAAGACGCGCGTAAAATAAAATTTCTGTGCGCAGATAATTGCCAATGCCCGCCAAAAACGCTTGATCCAAAAACAAACTAGACAGAGGCCGGTTGGCAAACGTCTTTTTTTGAAAATGCGCGATCAACGCGTTTTGACTGATGCGGTCATTGAGAATATCTGGGCCCAATTTTTGAATGTAGGGATGAAACAACACTTCTTCGTGCGGCAGGATCATGATTTCACTGGCACTCCATAAAATGGCTTTGCCTTTGTCGGTGATGAGCTCCACACGTTTTTGGCGATGGCTGTGTTTGGACGGCTGACCTGGCTTGAGCACTTCCCACTTACCGTAAAGCTGATTGTGCGAATACAACGTTTGACCATGGTTGGCTTGAATGGTCATGGCTTTGCTGTAGGGCCGAACTTTTTGAATCAGCGCGCCTTTCCATTTTTTTTCGTACTTTTGCAAATGGGGCAGCCCAAACGCGACCGAAGTCAGGGTTTGTTTGTGCAATACGCGGCTGATGGCATCGGCCTCTCTCTTAATTTCAGGACCTTCTGGCATTTGTTTCGCTCTTTCGTATAAAAAACGGCGCTTTTTTTCAGGGCCGCCTCAAATAGTTTTGTGGTGGGTGCATGGTAACATAAAAACTGCTTTTGGTTTTTTGGTTTTAAAGGCGCGTACGATGACAGCTTTTAGGTTGTTGCTTGATCTGAAGCTTGTTATGCTTGCCTGCATGAAAACGATTTCGCCCTCGCCTTTACGTCAAAGTCAGCAAAAAAAGTTGGCGCGCAAACGTCGCCGCATTGGCTTTGTGATGGTGATGGGGGTATTTGTTCTGATGGGTGCTGGCTGGATGAATGTCAGCCAATCCTCCACGCCATTAAAAACCAACATCACAGCTCCCTCCCCCAGTCAGTCTGAACAAGATGCGGTTTCAACCGTGCAAGCACCTACGATCAACTGGGTGCCTGTCACCATCCAATCGGGCCAAAGTTTGGCCGTAGTTTTTCAGAACATGGGCTTTTCCGCGCTGGACTTGCACAACATCATGCAAGCCGGTCCCGATGTTCAAATACTCAATCGTTTGCGCCCTGGCCAGACGCTGTATTTTGATCACCAAGGTCCAGAGCTAACCCAACTGAAGCTAGAAAAAAACATATACGAAACATTGGTGCTTCAAAAACAAAACCAACAATGGGTGGCCACCCTCGAAAAAGCAGACATTGAAATTCGAACGGCCCAGGCCATGGTTTTAATCGAAGACTCGCTTTACCTGTCGGGTAAAAACGCTGGCTTGTCCGATGCTTTGATCATGCAATTAACCGAAATTTACGCGTGGGACATTGATTTTGCCTGGGACATCCGCCAAGGCGATCGTTTTACGCTGGTGTATGCACAGCAGTTTAAAGACGGCGTGAAAATAACCGATGGGCCTGTTCTTGCGGTGGAATTTGTCAATCAAGGCCGGGTTAAAAGAGCCATTCGCTATACCCACGAAGATGGCACCAGCAGTTATTATGATGAAGAAGGCCACTCCATGCGCAAAGCATTTTTGCGCTCGCCGGTGGACTTTGCCCGAATCAGCTCAGGCTTTCGACTGGCCCGTTTTCACCCCGTACTTAAAAGAACCCGCGCGCACAAAGGCGTGGATTATGCGGCGCGCACGGGCACACCCATCAAAGCCTCGGGCGATGGCAAAGTTCATTTTAAAGGCCGCAAAGGCGGGTATGGCAACACCGTCATTCTATCCCATGGGGGCAAGTACACCACTTTGTATGCGCACATGAGCCGCTACGCTTCAGGACTTCGCATCGGGTCGCGGGTCAAGCAGGGTCAAGTGATTGGCTATGTTGGACGCACAGGCTTGGCCACAGGCCCCCATCTTCACTATGAATTTCGTGTGCATGGCGTGCACCGCAATCCTTTGACCATTGAGTTGCCCAAAGCCAAATCCATCGATACGCAGGAGCAAGAAGCGTTTCGAGCCTTTGCTCAGCCGATGTTTGCGCGTTTGGATAATTACATTAAAAAACGCACACAAGTGGCTTTTACCCAAACGCAAACGCCCGTCACACAACCCTATTAAAACTTCACTATGAGGTTGCTTGTTTTTCAAGCAACCACAATTCCGGTGTGGTGGCTGTCGGCTGATGGCTCTGAATTTTTTGTATAGTCCACGTTGTTTCACTCAGTGTCATAAAAAAAGATTGCAGCAGCTTGGTTTCTTTTTTTCCTTCGTCATGTCCCGGATAAAGCAAAACTGTGATGCGACCATTGGGTGACATGTGAGCGCACGTGCTTTGCACTGCTTGAAGCGACGTGCTGGCTTGGCTGGTAAAGTCTGGATCGCCTTTGGGCCAATAGCCAAAATTAAACATGGCCATATCCAAGGGGGAGGTCACCCACTTTGCCATGTTTTCATGGCCATCGTGAACCCACTGCACCACCGGTTTGACTTTTTCGATGGTTGATTTTGCATAAGTCAAGGCTTGGGCTTGCACATCAAAACTCCAAACTTTTTTCAACGTGTGCTGACATAAAAACAAAGTATCGTGGCCGCTGCCACATGTGGCATCCATACTGTAATGAACGGGGCCTGGATGCTGCGCCAACCATCGATGAGCGTGTTGGGTTAACTTCATGCTTGTTGAACGATGGGCATGGTGCCCGCTTGTAAATGTTGGGTAAAAGTTTTGGCATAGCTGGGCGCCATCAAGCATCCTTTGCTTCCCATACCATTGAGAATGAAGGCCTGTGGATGAGCTGGATGGGCGCCCATCCATACTTTCCGTGACTGAGTGCTGGGGCGCACGCCAGTTAGATGCGCAAGCACTTTAAAGTTTTGGTGAGGCATGGCCACCTGGGCTTTTTTTAATAGCTGATGGGCTTGGTTAGGATCCAATGGACCATACAAATCATGCCAATGATGGGTGCTGCCAAGCCGAAATTGATCAGAGACATTCGACGGCACAAGCCACAAACCCCATACATAAGCATGACGCGCCAAACGGGTCTCAACGGTTAGGATATCGCCTTTGGCCAAGGCCCATGGCAAATTTTTCCACAAGGGATTGTTTGCCGCCGCCGCACCTTCGCAGAAAATAATTCGTTTGGCCTCAAACCCCGCCACCTTCACCCCATCCGGTGTCCATTGATAATCATCATGACCAAGACTGGTTTGCAAAAGCGCGCCTTGAGCTTTCAACCATTGGGCCACAGCTTGAAGTAGTTTTTCAGTGTGGACCACATACGTTTGTTCGACATGCAACACTGGCCATGAAGGATCAAACGGCGTTGTGCCCTGCCATGCTTGCGCATATTTTTTCTTCAAGGGGTCGCTTAAAATTTCTTCTGGCTGGCTTTGCTGCGAAGGGTTTAGGGCGCGGCATTGCGTGATGTTTTCCAGCAGCAGTGTCTTCATGGTTGTTTCCATTTGCCGATACAAAGCAAGGCCCTGTTTTAGCTGATCTTCAAACGCATCATGAAGAGAAAATCGTTTGCCTATCAGAGGGTTGATCAAACCAGCCGCCACCCGCGTGGCGCTGGTTTGATGGCCTTGATCGATAACCTTTACAGCAAAGCCTTGCTCCATCAGACAAAAGGCCAATACACTGCCCACCAGCCCCTGCCCCACAATCACGGCATCAAGCAAAGGGGGCACTTTTGTCATGTTATTGCGACTTGGAGGTAAAAGATAAAAAAACTTCTCGGATGATCAGCACACATTGATCCAGCTGCGCTTCGGTCATGACCAGTGGTGGCGCAAAACGGATGATGTTGCCGTGGGTGGGTTTGGCCAGCAAGCCTTTTTCTTTCATGGCTACACATAAATCCCAAGCCGTTGAACTGTCAGGCGTGTCGTTGATGACAATTGCGTTAAGTAGGCCTTTGCCGCGCACTTTTACAAGTAAATCTGTTTCGGTGGCCAAGAGCTGCATGGCTTCGCGGAAGCGGTGGCCCAAATTTTCTGCTTGTTCGATGAGTTTCTCATCTTGAACAACCTCAAGGGCTGCAACGGCGACCGCGGCGGCCAAAGGATTACCCCCAAATGTTGATCCATGTTCACCTGGGCCAATGACCATCATTACTTCATCGTTGGCCAGTACGGTTGAAACAGGATAAACGCCGCCCGATAGTGCTTTGCCCAAAATTAAAATATCCGGTTTGACTTCGGGTTTGTTTTCGCAAGGGTTTTTGCATTCGCAGTTGCCGCATGTCGCCAGCAGGCGTCCGGTTCTTGCGATGCCGGTTTGCACTTCATCTGCCAGCAGCAATGCATTGTGCTCTTTGCACAGTTTGGCCGCGCCTGCCATGTAGTGGTCATCGGGCACGTTTACACCGGCCTCCCCTTGAATCGGCTCCACCAAAAAGCCCGCTACATTGGGATCTTTTAAAGCTTGTTCCAATGCGTCTAAATCATTGTAGGGCACCACTTCAAAACCAGGGGTGAACGGGCCAAAGTTGTTGCTGGCTGTATCGTCGGTTGAAAAAGACACAATGGTGGTGGTGCGGCCATGAAAGTTGCCCTCACACGTAATGATTTTTGCTCGGTTGGCTGGCACGCCTTTTTTTTCATAAGCCCACTTGCGACAAATTTTAATGGCGGTTTCCACCGCTTCTGCACCCGTATTCATGGGCAGCACTTTGTCGTAATCAAAAAACGAAGTGATGTATTTTTCGTACGGACCCAACACGCTATTGTAAAAAGCCCTGGAGGTTAGCGTTAATTTTTGAGCCTGCTGGGTCAACGCATCGATAATTTTTGGGTGACTATGGCCTTGATTGACAGCGGAATAGGCCGATAAAAAATCAAAGTACTGCTTGCCTTCAATGTCCCATACAAATACGCCTTGCCCTCGATCCAATACAACAGGCAAAGGGTGATAATTGTGCGCACCATGCTTGTCTTCAAGATCAATGGCCTGCTGAGAGCTTTGTGGTTGTTCCAACATTGACATCATTCCTCGGCTTTGATTACCAGATTTTCACACGTTGTTCTGGACTGCGATAGAGCTGATCGGATGGCTGAACCTCAAAAGCCTGGATAAATTCAGGCATGTTCATCACCGTGCCGTTGGTCCGAAACTCAGAGGGCGAATGCGGATCGGTTTCAATTCTTTTGCGCATTTCTTGGTCTGTAAATTTGCGCCGCCAGACTTGCGCCCAGCCCATAAAAAAACGTTGGTCGCCCGTATACCCGTCAATCACAGGCGCAGGCTTTCCATCCAGAGAAATTTGGTATGCGCGATACGCAATGCTTAACCCGCTCAAATCCCCAATGTTTTCACCTTGGGTAAACTCACCATTGACATGAATTTTGCCATCGAGCACGGTGAATTGGTTAAATTGATCCACGAGTTTTTGCGTGCGTGCATCAAACGCCTTTTTGTCTTCTTCGGTCCACCAGTTTTTCAATTCACCTTTTTCATTGTAAAGCGAACCCTTATCGTCAAAGCCGTGTCCCATTTCATGACCGATGACGGCACCGATGCCGCCATAGTTCACAGCAGAATCTGCATTGGGGTTAAAAAACGGTGGCTGCAAAATGGCTGCGGGAAAAACGATCTCGTTCATCACAGGATGGTAATAAGCATTGACGGTTTGGGGATTCATAAACCATTCGGTTTTATCCACGGGTTTGCCAAGCTTGCTGCGGTTGTCTTGCAGCTCCCATTCAATGACTTGTGCCACGTTGCCATACAAATCGTCTTCACTTAATGAAAGAGAAGAGTAATCTTTCCAACGGTCTGGGTACCCAATTTTGGGCGTAAACGCTGCCAGCTTAACCAACGCTTGTTTTTTGGTTTTTTCACTCATCCAGTCCAACTCAGAGATGGCTTGCGCGTATGCTTTTCGCAAATTTTCCACCAACGCCAACATTTGCGTTTTGGCTTGGGTGGAAAAATGTTGATCCACATACATCTTGCCAACCAATTCACCCAGGCTGCCGTTGACGTGGTTGACTGCCCTTTTCCATCGCGGTTCTTGCTCTTTGACCCCGCTGAGTACGCCGCGGTAAAAATCAAATTTTTCTTTGGCCAGCGCAGGTGTTAAATAAAAGGCTTTGCTGTTGATTAAATGCCACGTGAAATAGTTTTTCCACGTTTCAAGGGAGGCTGTTTTAAGCAGGTCATTGACTTCTTGCAAATATCCAGGTTGCCCCACCACAATGTTGTCTACATCGGGTAACACCACCGCCTCTTTCCAGGGCTGCCAGTACAAATTGGACAACAAGGCCTGAACTTCTTCAACGGTTTTTTTGTTGTAACGGGCCAATGGATCGCGCAGTTTTTCTTTTTCCCAATGGTGTTGGGCCAATGCTTTCTCAAAAGAAAAAACACGCTCACTTGCTTCAGCCGCATCTTTCACCCCTGCTTGGGTCAGCATGCTGGTCATGTACGCTTTGTAGGCTTTTAAAATGTTTTGGCTCTCTGGGTCGTCATGAAAGTAATAATCCCGGTTGGGCAGACCCAGACCGGACTGACCCATGTAGGTGATGTACGTGTCGGGTTTTTTGCTGTCTGCGGCTACATACAATGAAAATGGCGCGGTGGAAATCACCTGCGCACGGCCAAGATATCCAGACAGATCTTTGAGGTTTTGAATGTCGGCGATGGCTTGCAAATCTTTTTGAAGGGGGTCCAGGCCTACATTTTTCAGTTTTTTCTCGTCCATGTAACTTTCGTACATGGCGGACACTGTTTTTGCGGCGAATGAATCTTGCTCTGAGGCGGATTTGATGAGCTCTTTGACATCCTCTTGCGACTTTTCATGCAGCTCTTCAAAGGAGCCAAACGCCGATTTGTCATCGGGCAAGGTATAGGTTTTGAGCCATTGGCCATTGACGTATCGAAACAAATCGTCTTGCGGTCGCACGCTGTCATCGACGTATGCGTAATTAATTCCAGAATCGTTTTGATATTGTTTCATGTAATCAACCTTTTTCGAAGTATGGCACGCAGCCAAAATCAAAATTAGACAAAAGCCAAATCTGTGTTTCATACCTCTTTTCATACAAGCGACCTTCTACAAAAGCAACTTTGCAGCACAAATAGAATAAGATACAAAAACATTCATGAAACCAACCAGCCAACGTCTGTCCACCGCTTGGGGCGGCATGTTGATTTTTACGTATGCCGTTATCCTTTGGGGCACATTTGTGCGCACCAGCCGATCTGGCGATGGATGCGGGCAAAATTGGCCGCACTGCGAAGGTGGCTACTGGGCAGATTTTAATAATTTGGCTCAGGTCATTGAATTTATCCATCGGGCCAGCACCGGTGTGTATGGCTTGTTGGCATTGGGCTTGGTTTTTTACACCATTCGAAAAAAACCTGGCCGCACCGCTTGGATTTTAAGCATCGGTTTTTTATTTTTTTTATTGCTGGAAGCCCTCATTGGTCGAATATTAGTGGTGGAAGGCTATGTTGTTGATGATGCGCGTTTGATGCGTCTTTTGTGGATGGGGTTGCATTTTTTAAATACGTTAAGTTTGACCACATGGGTTGTTTTTCTTTGGCGCTGGACGCGAAAGGCCACCACTTTTAAACCGCTGCGCAGGGCAAAAGCACTGGTGAAGAATGTTTGGCTATGGGTTTTTTTGGGTGTGAGCATGTTGGGCATTGTGGCGTCCATGTATGATTCAACTGTGATCTTGGGCGGCAAAGATGCATCCACCCTTAGCCATTGGCTTCGCTGGACGCGCAATGTCCATCCCTTGATTGCCATTGGCTTTGCCATGAGCGTTTTTTACATTGGTTTGTTTCATGTTGATGCCTTTGGCTTGGCGCGATATCGTCGCATGTTGATCAGTTTGGTGCTGGTCAATGTTTTGGCAGGGGCGTCCAATATTTTGTGGCATGATCAGCCTTGGACGCAGGTCGTACATGTGTTGCTGGCTCATTTATTATGGCTTGTGCTTGTTTTGGCCGCATGGGCCACAGACCGTCAAACTGATGGGGCGTAACGCATCCACATGGCTTTCAGAACGCATCGTCGAACTTTGCCGCGGGATATTTTTTGGGGCTGCTGCATGCTTCGCACTGGATTGGCTTGAAGCAGTTTTAAAGTCTCAAGGCCCAAGTAAGCAGGCAGTGCGCTGCTGCTTCGCGCCCGCCACGGTTTCACGTGGGCGGCATACTCAAGCCCTTTGCCTACACGTTCTTGGGCTTTTTGGAGCCACTCTCGATATACGGTTTCGATTTGGGCTTCATCGCGCCCCTCGATGGGCAAATAACATCGGCCCAACGTTTGGTCTGTGGCGTAATCGCGCAAGATATTGACCAGCTGCAAGCCTTCCCCATAAAGTCGACCCAGTCGTCTTAAATGCGCAGGCGGCAGCTCTGAAAAATCAGCGCACGCTTCATACCCCACCTCGGTCCAAAACTCGCCTACACTTCCAGCCACTTGATAACAGTAATGTTCCAATTGCGTTTCATTCATCATCACAGGCGCGCCAGCCACAGAAAAAAAAGCCAAATCTTGGGTTTGTGCAGCCAGAATATGCTGCATCACGGTTTGCAGCATGTTTTGGTAAGCGGGTTGGAGTTGCAAAGTTAAATGTTGAAGCATTTGGGTCTCTAAGGCCAATTGCTTTTCACCCAAGTGCGCAATGTGAGGGGTTAAGTAGGTCATCATGGGTTGCAAATTGGATACATCCCATTGCCCCTGGCTGATGCTTTGGCGGAGGGCTTCAAGCATTTCCAAACGAAGGTCTTGGCTGGCAGGCTGCGTATCGGCCACTGTGTCGGATAGCCGTGCCCACAAATATCCCAAAGCAATGGGTTGGCGCATGGCTGGGGGCAAGTAATGCATGCTTAAATAAAAGGAACGTGACACCTTTTTTAGCAAGCCTTGGATCTGCTTTGAATCTGTCAGCATATTTTCATTGTTGTCAGAAGTTATCCGGAATGTCTATTTCACAAAAAAAGTAGGTTTGAAATATGAAACAAGACTCCTCTCAAAGAAAGCATTTCCTCCATCCCCAGTTTTGCTTTACAAAGGTCATGGGCCTAGGTAAAGAAGGGCTTTTCAAACATGGTTTTGAAAGCAATTTAAAAACAATTACAAATACTTAACATAAGGTAAACACGATGGAATCAATGGTTATTTATACAATTCCCGCATTTGGCTTGTTGGGCTTGGTGGTCATGGCATTTAAATCTGCTTGGGTGAGCAAACAAAGTGCTGGCCAAGAAAACATGTTGGAATTGGCCCAGTACATTGCCAACGGCGCCATGGCTTTTTTAAAAGCCGAATGGAAAGTGCTAAGCTACTTTGCATTGGTCACCTCCTTGTTGTTGGGCTGGTCTGGTACGCTTGTGCCAAGTTCTGATTGGGTGATTGCCATTTCCTTTCTTTTGGGTGCTGTCCTCTCTGCGTTTGCAGGGTACATCGGCATGAACATTGCCACCAAAGCCAATGTACGAACCACCCAAGCGGCTCGTACCAGTTTAAAGCATGCTTTAAAAGTTTCCTTTACCGGTGGAACGGTCATGGGCTTGGGCGTGGCTGGCCTGGCTGTATTGGGGTTGGGTTCTTTGTTTATTCTTTTTTACAACATGTATGTGATCAAAGTCGGCGGAAGCGTCAATGGCATTGAAATGGAAAAAGCCATTGAAGTCTTGGCTGGATTTTCGTTGGGTGCAGAATCCATTGCACTGTTTGCACGCGTGGGTGGTGGTATTTACACCAAAGCGGCAGATGTGGGCGCCGATCTTGTGGGCAAGGTAGAAGCCGGCATTCCAGAGGATGATATTCGCAATCCCGCGACCATCGCAGACAACGTAGGCGACAATGTTGGCGATGTTGCCGGTATGGGTGCCGATCTATTTGGCTCCTATGTAGCCACCATCTTGGCCACCATGGTGTTGGGTCGAGAAATCGCGGTGGTGGACCGTTTTGATGGCCTGTCCCCTATTTTACTTCCCATGGTCATTGCTGGCTTGGGCATCATTTTCTCCATCATTGGCTGCGCGATGGTGAGCATTGCAGACGAAAAAGGAGATGTTCAAAAAGCTTTAAATCGTGGCAACTGGACTTCTGTCCTTTTAACAGTGGTGGCCAGCTTCTTTTTGGTTCGCTGGATGCTACCTGAAACTTTAAGCTTGCGCGGTTATGATTTTACCAGCATGGATGTCTTTTATGCCATTTTGGTTGGCTCCATTGTGGGTGCATTGATGAGCATCATCACCGAGCATTACACAGCCATGGGCAAAGGCCCGGTCAACTCCATCATTCGTCAGTCAGAAACCGGTCATGCCACCAACATCATTGGCGGCTTGTCGGTCGGCATGGAATCCACCGTACTGCCCATCTTGGTTTTGGCATCGGGCATTTACATGTCTCACTATTTTGCAGGCTTGTACGGTGTGGCCATTGCGGCATCGGGCATGATGGCGACCACAGCCATGCAGTTGGCCATTGATGCCTTTGGCCCCATTGCCGACAATGCTGGCGGCATTGCAGAGATGAGCGGGCTGCCTGAAGAAGTTCGCGGGCGAACCGATATTTTGGACGCCGTTGGCAACACCACCGCTGCCACAGGTAAAGGATTTGCCATTGCCTCAGCTGCTTTAACTGCCTTGGCTTTGTTTGCGGCATTTGTTGGCATCGCGGGTATTGACTCCATCGATATTTACAAAGCGGACGTATTGGCCGGTTTGTTTGTGGGCGGCATGATTCCATTTATCTTTTCTTCTCTGGCCATCGCCGCAGTTGGGCGCGCCGCCATGGAAATGGTGAAAGAAGTTCGTCGTCAGTTTCACGAAATTCCAGGCATCATGGATTACAAAGCCAAGCCTGAGTATGAAAAATGTGTCGACATTTCGACCAAGGCCAGCATCCGCGAAATGATTCTACCGGGATCCATCGCTTTGGTGTCTCCCGTGATCGTTGGCTTTGCCTTTGGTCCGGAAGTGCTTGGCGGCATGCTTGCAGGTATCACCGTATCAGGAGTGTTGATGGGTATGTTCCAAAACAACGCTGGTGGTGCATGGGATAACGCCAAAAAGTCGTTTGAAAAAGGCGTCGAAATCAATGGCGTGATGGAATACAAAGGCAGTGAAGCGCATAAAGCTTCCGTTACAGGTGATACCGTCGGTGACCCTTTTAAAGACACGTCTGGTCCATCCATGAACATTCTGATCAAACTCACTTCCATTGTGTCCTTGATCATTGCTCCGCACATTGCAGTGGATGGCGGCATGCACCACAGTGACAAAAAAGAAACGACCCAACAAGAAATTGAAGTTTCGAAAACCGCATCCAACCGTTCATTGAATTGAATCGCCGCTGATTAAAAAATCAACGGCGATGGGACTTAAGGGGTTGCCAGGGGCGTAAAAAATAGATGCGTCCAATAAGCACGGCTTAACCCAATGCCATGATGGGTAAACGAACAATTTTCAAGATTGGCTCGGTGCCCCGAACTATCGAGCCACCCTTGTAAAATTAGCTGCACATCATTGGACCCGACCGCAAGGTTTTCACCCACGCGTTGATACATCAAACCTTTTTGACTCACACGATCAGCAAATGTTTGTCCTTGGCCATTGGTATGACTGAAATATTCATGATCGGCCATATCCTCACTATGGGCTTGGGCCACCAACGCCACTTCTTTGGACCATTCAAGCGCGGGACAGCCTTGGTCTTGTCGATGGGTGTTCACCTGCTTTTGCATTTGGGCCACTTGCTCAATGGACAGTGGATCAACCATTGCACCGCCGCTGCAACCAGTGGAAAAAAGGACCAGCCCCAACAGAAAAGAAAATTTGTTATGCATAGCGTGCCTGTCCCAAAAATACATTGATCTGATGCTTGAGCGTTTGGTTCAAATCATGAAAGCGACAATACAAGCCATATCGGCCTTTTTTCTTTTTGTCTTCCGCATAAGAGAGCACCACCAAGTCAAATTGCAATAAGCTTTTATTGGCTGGATGAATGATGGACAAAGAAATCACTGTATTTTTATCCCGCTGAACCGGCGTGGGAATAAAAAACATATCTTCGGGCTGATTGGGCAAAAATTCACCCACCGTTTTTACTTTTTTAAACCGAATGGTGTAGCCAGGCTTGCGATCCACAATCGTGGTAGACTCGTTTTCGAGGGGCTTACGCACGCCCACCCGTGTAACCTCGATTTCTTTTTTGACGCTGCCAATAAACTCAAGCCAGCGAACCATGTCATCGCCATCAAGCTCTAAAAAATGGATGCCATGAAGCACATTGCCACTTCGACCTTCTTCGTGCCGGACCACTTGCCCCACAATTTTTACGACTTTTTGATCGGTTTGTTTGCGCAGCTCGATTTGATCTGCTTCGGCTTGCATCTTAGCCACGTCGATGTTGGGCGTGGTTTTTTCTTCTTCACTGGGTAAAATGCCATCTAAATAAATTCGAAATTTAACAAAACTGCTCACACCCTTGGATTTTCCATCCACCAGCTCAATCAATGCGCCTTCCCTTGAAACATTGACGGTTTCGCCAATCGAGCGGTGTACATCCGAAAAGCGCACAGGCACCGCTTTGCGATACCTTTCATATTTGCGCTGCTCTTTTTTGGAAGCCATGGCTTTATTATAACACAAGGCAACCTAGGTCCGGATTGACTTTGGGGGTTTCCACTACACTGGTTTGGTCACTGCCAGCCAAGCCGCCACACTCATCAACAGCACTGCCCCTACAATCAAATAATGGCCTGCAATGCGTGTTCGTTTCGATAGAATTGGCCAGGCCACCGCCAGAATGGCCCAAATGCCAAGCTTGCATTGAATCCATAACGGCCAGGTCTTGATTTGCAATCGGGCCATCAAGCCAAAGCCAGCTACAAACAATAAAAAACTGGCCACCATCGCCAAAATGCGTGACACCTTGTGCGCCTTTCCAAGCGAATAAGACATGGTTAAGCTGGCCAAAAACATAAACGCAAACGCGATATGGGTAACTTTATAAAATTCGTAACTCATGATGAATCTTTTTCCAGACTTTATCGGCAATGGCAAGACATATTCATCATCTCACCTTGGTTGGTATTATTTACGTTGAATTATCTGCAATATCACCAAAATGGCAACTGCACCTAAAATAGACGCAAGAAAACTGGCCGGTTGCCCAGGCAAATACCACCCCATCACTTGTCCTACATAGCTGGCTACAAATGCCCCACCAATTCCAAGTAAAGTGGTTAATATAAATCCCATCTTATCACGGCCCGGTTTGATAAACCGGGCGATCAAACCAACCACAAAACCAATAAATAACGTCCAAAGCATATTGCCTTCTTTTCTTCGGTGCTTACCTGAGTTTTATCCAGTCATGCGAACTTGATCACCTGTTTCCGACAAATCTGGAATATGCAGCTGACCTTCAGATGAAGCCACGATGGTGGCCACTGCGGCATCGCCCGTAACATTGGTCACGGTGCGGCACATATCCAAAATACGGTCGACACCCAAAATCAACGCAATACCCTCTGCGGG
The DNA here is from genome assembly GCA_964497185.1 of uncultured Bdellovibrionales bacterium. Taxonomy (GTDB): domain Bacteria; phylum Bdellovibrionota_G; class JALEGL01; order JALEGL01; family JAGRMV01; genus CAZCBX01. Next base: position 33,512 of record CAZCBX010000008.1, read on the forward strand.
CACACCCAAGGATTCTAAAATGATGATCGACATGACAATGCTACCACCCGGCACACCGGCTGTCCCAATGGATGACAACACCAGCGCCAGCACGATGGACAATTGCGCCATGATGTCTAGCTGAAAACCAAGGGTTTGTGCAATAAAAACAATGGCAATCGATTGATACAAAGCCGTACCGTCCATGTTCACCGTGGCACCCAGTGGCAGAACAAACGACGCAACCTCTTCCGACACGCCCAATTTCTCTTCACACCGTTCCATGGTCAATGGCAACGTGGCGCTACTGGAGCTGGAAGAAAAAGCCAGAAGCTGTACCGGTCCAATGCCTTTAAAAAATGTTTTGATGTTCATTTTTGAAAACAACGACAGGGCCAACGGAATCACACCAAACGTATGCAAGCCCAGTCCGCCCACAACCAAAAGACAATAAATGCCCAAAGAGCTCATTAGCTGAATCACGGCTGTTAGGTTATCCCCCGCGATGGAGGTAATGGTGCTGGCAATCAAAGCAAATACACCATACGGGGCCGCCAGCATGATCAAATCAACCATGCGAATCATCACCTCAAACAAGCCTTGAAAAAAGCCCAACACTTCTTTGGTTTTTTCGCGGCTCACTTGCAACAGGCCCACCCCGAAAAGAATGGCAAAAAACACAATTTTTAGCATCTCTTTGTTGCTACCAATGGAGTCAAATACGTTGCTCGGCACCATATCCACCAAAGGCTGCAAAGGACCGCGGTTTTTGCTCTGTTTGGCTAGGTCGGTCTTGCCGTCGGCGGAAGTTTTGTAAGTTTGTACGATTTCAGTTTTTACAGATTCAGGAATGAGTTTGCCTGGTTTTACAAGGTTGACCAGGGTCAAACCAATAAAAATCGCAACCACGGTGGTGCAGGTATAGATTAAAAGAGTTTTACCGCCAATGCGCGATAGTTTTCGTATATCGGATAAAGACGCCACTCCCACGATCAGCGACGACAGCACCAATGGCATGGCAATGAGTTTGAGCAGATTTACGAAAATTTTACCCCAAGGTGCAATCCATGTTTCTGTAAAGTTGCCCCAGCCATTGAGCGAAGAAAGGATACCAAACACCAAACCAAGGCCCATCCCGATTAAAATTTTCCAATGCAGTTTCTGATACCACTTCATACTGATCCCCTCTTGCTTGGCACGTATCGTCCGATTTTTTTCATATTCTCTATAACGACATTACGCGAAGAATCAAGGGCCAAGTGAAGACAGTACAAAGGCAATTGACACAAAGCGGTAAATCCATTAAGGCATAATCATGCGACATGTAAGTTCAATGATTGCGCTCTTGGTATGTTTTTCTTCTGCAGCCCTAGCTTCCGATCTCCATTACATCAAAGCCATAGATATGATTCATTGGATCAACAATTCAACCAATAATTACAAAATTGAAAATGGACAATATTACTATATGGAAAAAAATGCAGATCGACTGCGTACCTCCTATAAAAAACCTCTTACGAGGATTCGAACCCATTTAAATCTAAAAACTGAAACCCAGAGCGATCTTGCTTCTTTCACTGGTCAAAAAAAGGATGAATTATGTGGCCTATTGTTTGTTGAATTCAGCACCGAGTTTTTTATTTGGCTTGAGAAAAGCAAAAGATACGATATCGGGCTGTTTGATATCGACGATGCAGATGAAACCATTGTAGACAAAAGACTTGATATTCAAGAAGATGATGAGATTATCTTGCATGGTTTTAAATTGGTCACGCTAACACCCTCAAAAAACCATATGGGTCATGCCCCGAAAGAAACAATTGCGCTTAAAAATAAGTGGACAGCGTTGCAGTCTTGTAGTGTTTCGTACAATGACACTTTATTGATGATTCAGGATTACATAAATGGAGAAGTATTTGATAGTTACCTCAAAAGGAAATGCGCTGCCTTTGCTGGAATTATACCCGATGTTGAAGACCGAAATTGCTATTTCCAAAAACAGATTCCGACATCTAAAGGATCCGTCACATTAGGGGAAGTAGCGAGCTCAGTATTGGATTTGATCAATCAAGATCTAGCTCAAACTCATATTGTCAAAGACTGACCCAATGTCCAAAATATCTCTAGGGCTAGAAGAATAAAAGCCACACCCACAAACAATTCAATGGTGGACCGATACCGCGCATACATGCCTTTGACCCAGGGTAACCCCCAAACCATCGACAATAATACAAACCAACCGGTGCTGATCACCAAAATGATGCCAAACACCCACCAAATCGATGCCATTGCATGCGTGTCCAAATAAGCTGCAAATAAACTAATCGACAACAAACTCACCTTGGGGTTGAGCACATTGGTCAGCAAACCCTGAAACACAGGGTGCTGATACTTCGCAAAACGAGGCGCTGGGCTGGAGGCCCCCCTCGCTTCAACAGGGCGCTGAGATGACTGGATGGACGATATCCCAATGTAGAGCAAATACCCTCCTCCCAGCAGCATGATTAAATGAACAATGCTTGTTTGCGCTTGCACCACCCCCGTAAGCACCATAAACGTTAAAAGCAAATGCATGCATAGACCAATGGCCACCCCCACAGTCGTGCGCAGGCCACAGGTTATGCCCCCATGCAACGTATTGCGTGTCACAATGGCAAAATCCAAGCCAGGCGTCATGAGTGCCAGTGTCCATATTAGTAATAGTGCCCATAGGGTCATAGATAAGCTGAATATCGGTCATCGCATCAATGAACAAGCACAATAGTGTCAGACAAACAATAATCATTGATTTTTTAAATCCAACCTGGCAAAACGTAAGCCATGACACGAGCATGGACTCACTTCGCTTTTCTACTTTTTTTAGCCCTTCCTATCTCAGGATTTGCACAGCAGAACTTAGCCTTACTCGATAAAGCCTATGTTCACGTTTTGCAAAAGGAGTATCAAGCGGCACTGGATATTACCCAGCCATTGCTGGATCAGCTTTCCCTTAACACCATTGAAGAAATCACGCTGGCCCATAAAATTCTAGGCGTCTCCAAGTGCGAGTTGGAGGACTACCCCAAAGCCTTGGATCATTTTCAAACGGTTAAAACCTTCACCCCCGGCGAAAGTTTGGATGGCGTTCCCGTTTCATCCACTTGTCAGCAGCTTTTTGTAAAATTAACCCTTCCCAAAACCAAAAAAGGCGTTGCCACGCGAAGCCAACCTTCCAATCAGCCCACTGCGCTGACGCTTGTACAAAACCAAGACCGTATCAAAAATTCACTGTCGGCGGGGTACTACGTGCCGTTTGGTGTGGGGCAGTTTAAAAATGGTGACAAAAAGAAAGGCGTTGCGTTTCTCATCGCACAAACGCTCCTATACTCCACAGCCGCCGTTACCCTATCAAGTTACGCCCAACAAGATGATCCCAGCCTAGCCCTGCGTGACGTTGGCATTACAAGCTTAATCGGTGGTGGGTTTGTCAGCATTTGGGGCATCACAGAAGCCGTTCAAAGCCGCCGTCACAACCCTTAACCAACTTTCCGTATGATGGAAGTCGGATTGATCTTCTTCTCAGCTGCGTATTCTTTTTCCATGGCATCCAATGAAGACCAAGAAAGCTCTTTGTATCGAAGTACTTTTACAATCTGAAAAACAAGTATGGCATACAAACCGAATAGAAAAACAGTAAATAAGCTACTGACAAAATAAAAGAACACACCCATTGCCCCGCTTAATGCTGTAAACAACGCAACAATGCCATTGACCTGTCTCTGCCCTAAGCCCAGCCGTAACAATCGATGATGGAAATGATCCCCATCTGCACTCATTGTTTTGGCAATAATTTTTGCAAAACTGACCTTTTTCGACTCTTTTAACTGTCGCACCGCACGTCTAGATATTGAAAACACAATTTCGAAAAGTGGGTAAGCCAAAAAAGCAAATAGCATCCATATGGATAGCCCAGTGGCACTCTCTGAAACTGAAGCTGCTAAAAAAGCCAAACAAAAGCCCAAAAATAGGCTCCCTGAATCACCCATGAAAATTTTAGCCGGGTGATAATTAAATAAATAGAAACCCAAACATGCCGCCACCAGACCTGCAACAATAATAGGAATATCCGGTGAGCCTATCAGCCAAGCCAAAATGCCCATTAAAAAAAAAGAAATCATCGCATTGGATGAGGATTGGCCATCCATTCCATCAATCATGTTAAAAGCATTCATCACCAATACAATCCAAAAGACTGTAATGGGCAGAGAAAAGATACCAAGCTTGACTTGGCTTACCAAACCTATGTCCAATACGGTAATTGAAAATCCTGTAAAAAAAACCAATGTTGCCAAAAGCAGTTGAAGTAGCAGCTTAAGCTTTGAGGAGAAGGTAAAAATATCGTCAAAAAAGCCGATTAGAAATGCTCCTACACTACCCAATACAAAGGGCAAAAACGCTTCTCCAAAATAGATAGGGTAAAAAAGATGAACCAAATAAATGGCCGCAAAAAAAGATAAAAATATCGCCACGCCGCCCAAACGGGGCACAGCAAAAACATGAATTTTTCTGCGGTTTGGTTGATCGACAAAACCTGCCATCAAACAAAGTTTATTGACGATGGGTACCAAAAGAATGCAGCCAACAAACGCCAATAAAAATGCAGAAAATATACTCATATAAAGTTAAAAACCGTCTTGAAAATCCATGAATGTTTTTCTTTATTCACAAAGCAAGTTTCTCTTAAATTCTAATAATTTTAGGATCTGCCATTCCGGCTGTGGCATTTCGCGTATCCACGATGGCTTTTGCATTTTCAACAATGGGTTCGATTGAAAACTCCCGATGCCATGTTGTAATCACCACAAGATCATTCTCGGCAATGAGTTGAGGTGTGAGCTCCTTGGCTTGGACAGTTTGGTTTGTGTCTACAAAACTAGGTACATGGGGATCACAGTAAGAAATATTTGCGCCTTTCTTGGCCAACAGGCGGTAAATATCAATGGCTGGCGACTCTCTCATGTCCGAAATATTGGATTTATAGGAAATGCCCATCATGAGAATATTGGCACCATTGATGCTTTTTTTCTGTTCATTGAGTTTATCTGTAATCAAACCGACGACATAATGGGGCATATTCGTATTGATTTCAGAAGCCAATTCAATAAATCGCGCATTGTAATTCAGCGTTTTGAGTTTCCAGGATAGATAATGGGGATCAATTGGAATGCAGTGCCCGCCCAAACCAGGGCCAGGATAAAAAGCTTTAAACCCAAAAGGCTTCGACGCAGCTGCATGGATCACCTCATTGGTGTCAATGCCAAGAATGCCACACATTTGAGCCAGCTCATTAACCATACCTATGTTTACGCTACGATACGTATTTTCTAACAGTTTGGCCATCTCTGCGACTTTGGTATTGCTAACGGGTACAATGGTATCAATGACTGATTCATACAAAGCACAAACTTGTTTTGTACATTCGGGTGTCACTCCTCCAATGACTTTGGGCGTGTTTTTTAACTGATAGGTTTCATTGCCTGGATCGATGCGCTCTGGACTAAAGGCAACAAATACATCTTTGCCTACTTCAAAACCAGCCTCTTGCACCAAAGGAACCAAAATTTCTTCGGTGGTTCCTGGATAAGTGGTTGACTCTAGGATGATTTTCATCCCCGCATGTACATATTTTTTTAAATGTTCACACACAGCCAAAATATAGGACATGTCGGGGTCTTTGGTTTTAACCAAAGGTGTTGGCACACAGATAGAAACCGCATCCACCTCTGCCAATACGGAAAAATCCGTGGTTGCATGAATAAAACCGGGTTCTTGTTTGCCTGCTAATTTTGCAAGAACATCGCTATCGATATCTTCCACATGTGAAATGCCTTGATTGATATCTGCACACCGTTGTTCCATGACATCGAGTCCGACGACTTCAAAACCTTGACGCGCAAATTCAACCGCCAAAGGCAAACCCACATAACCTAAACCCACTACTGCTATTTTTTCTGTTTTCATCGCATTCGCTCCAGGCACAGGATTATCACTATCCCTAGTCATTATCAACCTTTGAGATCCATCAGATCTACACGTTCAGCTCTGCTTTAGAGCGTTTTACGACCGATGCTGTGGTACACAAAACCATGGTTTTTGAGTTCGATGGGGTTCAACAAGTTTCGACCATCAAATATCACGGGCGATTTTTGTTTCTGCTTGATCTTGTCAAAATCAGGTGTTTTGAACTGTTCCCACTCTGTTAAAATGCATAAGGCGTCACAAGACGCCAACGCCTCGTACATATCATCAAAGACCGCAATTTTTTCCCCAAAATATGCCTTCGTATTTTCACCCGCTTCAGGGTCAAAAACACTTACATTTGCACGGGCATCCAAAAGTCTTTGAATTATATCCAAGGCTGCTGATTCTCGGATGTCATCTGTGTTGGCTTTAAAAGCGGTGCCCCATATGGCAACTTTTTTACCTAACAAGCCTCCATCTCTTTCGAAATGAGCTTCCATGCGTTTAAAAAACCGATTTTTTTGATTTTGATTGGTTTGCAACACCGCCGTTAAAATCTCTGGCCGAAGTCCTTTTTCATCGTAAGCTGATTTCAAAGACCGCAAATCTTTTGGGAAACACGAACCGCCAATGCCAACACTTGGGTTTAAATAATGATCCCCAATTCGATTGTCCGCCCCCATACCCTTTTTCACTTCAGAAATATCAGCGCCGGTCTCTTCGCACAATTGAGAAATCTCATTGATAAACGATATACGCATCGCCAAATAACAGTTGGATGCATATTTAATCATTTCCGATGATTCAGGTGTAACAGTAAAAATGGTAGGCTCATGTTGAAAAAAAGGTAAATACAGCTGCGTCAGGTCATCCGACACATCCTGATGATGCGCTCCAATAATCACCCGATCTGGCTTCAGGCTATCCTCAACTGCACTTCCTTCTCTCAAAAATTCTGGATTCGAAGCCAATCGGATATTTTTTTTACCTAGGGTGTCCAAATAGTTTCGAAGTGCTTTATTGGTCCCGATGGGCACCGTACTCTTGACGACGATGGTGGCATGCTCGTCTATGCGAGCAATTTGCTCCACACATTGATATACGTAATCCATATTTGAAGAACCATCCGCACGAGAAGGTGTGCCCACACATACAAAGTACAAATCTATTTTGTTTGAGGTGGGAATGGTTGTTTGAAAACTTAAATGACCTGCTCCAATCGCATTTTTTACCAAATCACCCAACCCAGGTTCAAAAAAAGGTATTTTCCCTTCTGATAATGAGGATATTTTATCTGAATCGATATCCACGCAGGTAACGTTGTGTCCCTTCTCAGCGAAACAAGCGCCAGAAACAAGCCCTACATACCCTGTACCCAAAACAACAATATTCATATTTATCCTCAATGCGCGCTTTTAAACCAATGATTGCAATCATTTTTACTATTAACCCAGATATCAATTACCATCACTTTTGACAAACCCTTCTGTAAGGTGCATCATTTAAAAAATGTCCAGCTGCGGCATGAGGCAGCGTTTGGCAAAAAAAGCCCATCATTTCGAAAAGTGAACGCTAAAAGTAAGACGATGCAAAAAAAACCAGAAATTTCAATTATCACCCCTGTGTTCAATGCCGCTCACACCATTCAACGAACCATTGATTCCATCACAAACCAAACAACGGACCAATGGCAGCTTATACTCATTGATGACAAATCCACCGATGACTCTTTGAAAATAATCGAAAAAGCGGCTTTAAACGATGATCGGATTCATATTTTAAAAAATAAACGCAACCTAGGGCCAGCCCATAGCCGAAATGAAGGAATTCGTCTTGCAAAAGGAAGATTTATTACTTTTTTAGATGCTGATGATTGCATCGAAAAAGAAAAGCTCAAAATGCAAATTGAGTTTATGAAAAAAAATCAATTTGAATTTACTTATACAGATTATTGGATTCACAAACCTGGTTTTCCCACACATCGCTTTTATACCCCTGACAAAGTCTCATATCGCGATATCTTAAAATCAAATCCCATCAGTTGCCTGACGGCGGTTTACGATACTTCAAGAATTGGAAAAATTTATATGCCCAACATTCTAAAACGGCAAGATTACGGCTTATGGTTGATATTGCTTAAACAACATGTGAACTATGCGCACCGAATGGATGGTTGTTTTGCAACTTACTATCTACAAGACAATAGCGTGTCGTCCAATAAGTGGAAGGCGGCTCAATTTCAATGGAAGATATACAGAGAGTATGAAAATCTCAATTTCGTTGAAGCATGTTATTATTTTACCCATTATACATTGCGTGGCTTGAAAAAATATGGCCGATATTTCAATCCTATAAAAAAGCGTTAAAAATTTTCACTGCTGCTCATCATAGAAGAAACGTTTGAGTACTTCAGTAAAAGTTGAAAAATACACCAAACCAATGTTTGCCTTGCTCATTTTTCGACTCATGCGATATGCAAATTTAAAGCCGTAATTCTGAACATGGCCCCATAGCAGAGATATTTGCGGTCTACGAATTGCACGATAAATTTTTTTATTACAATTTTCTTTTAACCAAATATGCATTTTTATGAATACATCGACTCTTATTTCGCTTTTTAATTGATTTTTCTGTGTTGTTAGTGAACCAGCAGTTTGGGTTACACAATAAATATTCGCTATATCTGCCTTCACCATTTGAGAAAAATGAAAAGTTTTTACAGAAAACATAACATCATTTGAAACAATGATTTCATCGAAACGGATATCATGCTTGTTTATGAGTTCACGGCGTATCAACTTCGACCACGGGACATAAAATCGATAGCCCATTTTCATTTTCCTGATTTGCGTTGGACGGTTTATATACTCTTGGACAAGCTGTGCGTATCGCTGATGGCGATCCCCTTTGTTTTTTTGGCTCAGCGAAAAGCTTGTTGGTTTAAAAAAAACAATATCGCATGGGCTCGACTGGTAGCGATCCAACATAATATTCAAGTCAGGGGTAAAATAGTCATCTGAATCTGCAAAAATAATCCACTGCCCTCTGGCATGAGCCAAACCAAGATTACGGGCAGCGCCTGCTGAATTAACTCCTTCATTTTTTAACATTTTTTTTTGGATGGAATGATATTTTTCATCCATGACCCAGGCATGGGTTTTTTCGAATTCTATTTCAGTGCTGTAATCATCCACCACAATTAACTCTAAGTCGGGTCGTAAAGGAATCGAATTGAGCAACTGCTCAATGGTGTGGCTGGAATTATGAACAGGAACAATAACTGTAAATGCAATAGAACTCATAAAGCGAATGAACGTTGACTTGATACATTTCTTTTTACACTACTAACCAAACTATGCATTTTTCCTAGCATCGATGACATCAAAAACATGTTCCCACATCGCTTGGGTTTGGCCTTTTAATATTTTGGACTTTTCCATCAGTTGTTCTTTCACCGCCTGATTGGAGGACGGCTCAATTAAACGATCAATCTTGTTTTGAAGTATTTCAGTGGATTCGTTTAAAGACAACAGGCATTCAGACACACCATAGTCTTCAACTAGGTGAGCGTATTTATGACTCCATCCAGTCGCAAGAGATGGCACACCCTGACTTAGCGCACTGACCAAGCCATGAAATCGACTGCCAATGGTTGCATAACAAGAACCTATGATTCCTTTGATTTTTAAAGGATCCTCTTCTTGTATGATCTCTACGCCCCCACACCGTTGTGAAACCTCTCGTGCAATGGCTAGGTCCACTTCACTCTCATGAACTAAAATAAAAGCATTTGCGTTTTTTTTCTTTAAATAATTTAAACATTCAACCATTAAAGGAACATAAGAGTCACTTTCGTTTGCACCGGTCTTATCAATCATTCTATAATTCAAAATCATGCATACTTTTTTTTCAGAATTTTTAAAAGCGGGAGGCACATCGCCATCAATTAAATTGGTAAAATCTGTAAAATATTTAATCTTTTCTGATTCCCCAACCAGGTCTTGCAAGTATTTCAAAGATTGCTGATCTCTGGGCATTACCAAAGTTGCATTCTCAAATGACTTTTTCATCAATTTCTTGATTTTATCACCCGAAAATGGTCCCAAAGATTGTGGCATGATGATAAGATCGGTGTTATTTTTCTTCCAACGTTTGGACAGTGTAGCCAATTCTTTGGCTCGAGATGGACCCCACTGATCCCCGTAGGCAAAGCCAGCGACATCCAGTACAACATCAACTTCTTTGTCTAAAACAATGCCATACATGGCTCTAATTTTTTTGGGCAACAGAGAAGCAAACACACCCCACTCAAAGCCAAGGTAGTATAGAGATGCTTTTAAATATAGACCGTGTTCAACTATTTTTTCGAAGGGGCGCAAATTTGGAGAGGGAGCCATAACAATTTTCGCAGAAGGGTATCTTTTTCGCACCTGGTCAAGCACGGCACAGAACATGAGTTCTCCACCCTTATTGATAAAATTGGCTCTTCTTATTTCAATGACCATAAGCTCAAAGCGTTACACGTGTTTAATTAAAAGTCGAGCATTTTTCTTTTGGGAAAAAGGAATGCCACCATCAGGATTGGCATAGCCAACTGATATTAACATGATGGGTCTTTCGTAAGGTTTAAGTTTTAAAATTTTACTGAGTTTTTTTTCAGAAGGTTCAACATCAGGCCAATTGATAGGACAGCTGGCCAAGCCCAGAGTATCAAATGAGAGCATAAGCTGCATTGCTGCCAATGATCCGTCTATATAGATAAGGTGCCGATCCTTTTCATAAGGATAACAAGATAAATCTCCAACGACCGTGATGACGCAAGGAAAATTTTGAGCAAAACCTTTTGTCCCTCCTGCACACTTGCCAATTTCAATAGCTTTTTCTTTATCGGTCGCTACATAGAATTTATAAGGCTGACGGTTACAAGCAGAAGGGGCTAAAGATGCAGCATTAACCGCCTTCTCAATCAGCTCGCTAGGAACAGGTTTATCCTGATACCACCGAACCGATCTTCTCCTTTTACACAAACGATAAAAATCTTCATAGGTGGTTTTGGACGCAGGCATATCTTTGTAAAAGTATGGGATAAACTGATTATCTTCTAAATTTACATTACTCGAATGATGAACCAACGTAGAAAAAATTTCTCTGGCTTTGAAAATGTTTTTTGAATCTTTAACCACAGAGAAATATCTTTTCAAAACATCTTCAGCCCACTTTTTTTCCATTTCATCAATGCTACCTTTGGCGAGCGCTCGTCGGAATATCTCTACGGTTTCCTCAATGTATTTATCAGCAAATATGGGCCTGCGAGGGCTCATGATAAGCCCTTTTTCCAACCGATGTATATTTCTTCTCAATAGGGCTGCTGAATCTTGAATGTCTTCCAGGCTTCTCCAGTACGCAATTCTACCTTTTAATACGGCTTTATGTTCTCGATCAAATTTTCTGCTAAAAACAAAGTAAAACAGAGAAGACAGCACCCCTAACTTACTAAATGGCCATGCCAGACAAACACTGCCATAATCCATCATTTGAAGAATGATTTTCCTAACATTGGGAGGGATAATTTTTTTTATTTTTTCCATAATTATTGATCAACAAAATTTTATCTCAACAGACTTTTTTAAAAAACACATAACCATAGCGAAAAGGAGATATCATTGCTTTGCTCATCATACAAAAAATACCTCTGGTTCGCTTATTTAAAAACAGTGCGAAGTACGAAGCCGTGGCGTAGGATATGACCGTAGCCAATGCTGCACCTGTAATACCATACAATGGAATAAAATATGCGTTTATTGCAATATTGACCACAGCGCCAAAACCGTGAGTAAAAGTAGAGTATAAAAGAACATTCTCAATAAGGATCCACTTACTAAATGCGGCTCTCATAAAGACAAATAAAGAAGCCCAAATATGAATTTTTAATATACCTGAGGAGGCTAGGTATTCATTGCCAAAAAAAACATGGATGATCTGGTCAGAAAAAAGAGTGGTAACAACAGAAGCTCCAAATGCTAAGACAAACAAAAAATCAAAAAGTTTTTGCAACCTTTTTTCATACTCTAAAAAATCAACTTGTTTTATTCTTATTAAATTGGGAAAAAAAGTAGTCACAATGGCAACAGGTACAAAATACCACGCTTCTGACAAATTGGCTGCTACAGCATAAATTCCTACTTCTTCGTTGGTTGTTAGCCATTTAAGCATCACCTGGTCTATTTTTAGGTAAATAACACTAAACATGGACCCCAAAAAAATAAGTGAACTCTGGGAGATTAGAGTTTTAATTTTACCCAAAGCCACTCTCCATTTAAATGGAGAATCCTTTGAAACTATTTGATAAAGCACCACCAATACCAAAGTCATGATTATCGTCTGGATTAGGTATGTACCTGCATACCAATGCAACTCTGCTCTCACACTAACAAGATACAGAACCAGTACCAATTTAGATACCAGCCCTAAAACCTTGGATATCGTTATATACTTTGACTCTACTCTGGATTGAAACCAATAAGTCATGACGTCAAATGCAATGAATAAAATTCGAAAAGAAAGTATAAACGAAACCAAAAACTGAACTTCGCTTTTGGGTCGCTCCACAAAAATGAATAAGAGATATAGGGTAAAGCAAACCAAAGAAATAAAAAATTTAATCAAGAAACTAGTGCCCAGAATTTCATTTTTATTCTGAGGATCCTTAACGAGTTCTCGAACTACCAGTCCAACCAAACCAAAATGTGCCACAACTTCAAAAAGACTAATCAGAGATAACGAAAAAGCCAAAATGCCATAAAAATCGGGGCCTAAATTTCTAGCCAACAGTACGGTAATATAAAATGTTAAAAATATATTGATGATTTTTTCAGAAAAAATCCACGTTGTATTGTGAAGATATTTTTTAACTCTTTGGTATGTTGCAATTATTTCCATCGCGGCTCGAAATCTTACTTCAGGTGCTTAAAAACACATAAAAACCCTATTTACAATCCATCGCTGAGTCAACTCTCAACGCAAATGTGATTCAAAATTATCACTTTAAAATGCACATGAACGCACCTTCCCAGGCTGCCCATTTAAATAATGGTAAAAATAAATATTTTGGCATTAACTGAATTTTTTCAAATACTTGCCCCCTAACTTGACTTTAAAACTGGAGTACAATATGCCAAAAGCCTGGATGGAATGGCTGTTTACATTGTATGGATTTTTTCTCCTAGTGCTGTTTTCGCTAATTCTATATAGCGTAGCCCCTTTTTTCTATATCAATAAAAAAAGTGATCGAACGCTTCTTGCATGCTGCTTCACATTGTTTTCATGTCTGGGTTTCTTCATTATATATTTGGGTCTTCATCCATCTAATCCTGACTTTCTGCTCTTCTCTAATTTAAACGAGTCGGAAATAAATTTTCATTCCTCCCAATCCATTAAGGCATATCACCTCTTGACCCTACCCATGAGAGCTTTTTCATTTTATCAAACCGAAATTTTCCTTTTATTTCAATATTTTGTATTTTTTATTGGCTTGCTTTTCTTATTTAAAGGATGGCATGTTTATACGAGCCAAAAAACAATGAAATTGGGTAGGCTCTATCCAAGCTTGGATCCTGCAGCTTTTTTTATTCTATGTGTGGCTTATCCCTCAACTATTTTGTTTGTTTTGCCCCCCATGCGTGAATATATTTTTCTATGTTTCTTTTTTATATATTTTTATGGTCTTGTTGAGTTTACGTTCAAAAAACAGAAAATGGGTGTACTTTTACTAGGCATTATTGGGTGTTCACTGATCCGGTTTCAATTTCTTATCCTTCTTCCAGCCGCAGCTTATCTATTTAAGACTGTTAGCAAAAAATCATTTGGAGGTATTTTTAAAAGTCTTATTGCTTTTATCCCTTTTTCATTGATGCTCATCGTGATTTTTGAAAAGTTTACTCCCTATCGTATTTCTCTGGGATTTCTATCCTTTACGCGCAATCGAACTTTTAATAAGTCTCTCTCTACAGGTATGAGCTATGGAAATTATTACTGGGAAACACTAACGGACTTTATATTAGACGCGCCTTTATTATTCTTTCAGTTTCTCGCATCCCCTTTACCGATCATCCATACATACAACTGGACAACCATGCGTTTATTTATCTTAGATATTGGTTTTGTGCTTCTTATTCTTGGAGTGAGTCTTGTTTACTTTAAAAAATATAAAGAAGTACTTATCTTGTTTTTTATATCCGCTTTCACCATGAGCATTTTTGAGTTTTTCATAGGTGGAGCTGTACGCCATAGAATGCCGTTGGTTTTTTTACTTATACCTATTTTTGCAACTGAGTGTAAAGTGTTTAAGCGTTTGATTCAGAGGATCTTGAATAGAAAACAAAAGCCACAGATAGCACTGCAATCAAACAAGCTAAGAACACAAAAAAGTATGCAAATACTTTCTTCACAAAACTAAACTGTTTTCTTTCATAAGGTTTGTCGATAAAAATAAAGAGCTCTTCTGTTTCAGATGACAAAGCCTCATACAAAAGCTTTGCATCTAAATATCTACCGATGTAATCACCATTACTAACCACACCATTCTTTTTTTCTAACTGTTTAATATTGGTGTCCCAGAATTCAAAATTTGTTTTAGCCAACTCTATGTATAATTTTTTATAAAATTTATTTAGATCAAAAACCATTTTATTTAAAACTTTTGGACCAAGGCCTTTGGTACCCAGCACCGTAGAAAGATTGACATACCGTGTACCAGACAAGCTTTTTACATGAACAATTTTTTGAAAATTTTTCAAAATGGCTAGCTTTTCCATTGCAGAACTTGCTTTGTATCGAGAAATTAATTCATTTTTCATTTCTTCGTTTTCGAAAAAATATTTCTGAAAAGAGCGACTTTCAACAGTTTCCACTATTTCTTTTGGATTGATAATGTCTCTTGTCACACTAATTTTGGATTCAGTAACATAGGTAGATGTATTTTTAAGCAAAAGAAGAAATGGACCCAACGATAATAAGAGGAAAAAAATAAAATACTTCCAAAATCTTTTGGTGACGTACCCCTTAAAAGCATAAAAATCAAAATGACCATCATCCTTCATTGGAATGCAGGGAATCATATAAACTTGCTTTTCATCCATTGGTATTTCTCCAAAATTTGTAAAACATGTGTTTTTTACCAAAACCATGTTTTTTATTGATCAGTAATTTACATCTAACAGCTAATTAAAAAACTGTAAATCATTGCATTCATTACGCTATTTTTCATTTCACTCTTACGATTGCTTTATCGATTGTTTCTAAAAGTTTTTCAACCAGTTTTGTATATTGGCTTCCGAAATCAAGTTCTGGCGTCGGGCGTGAAGGATATTTGCTTTAGCAAAACCGATGGGCTGACCCACATCCACGCGTACACCTTCAAAATCAATTGCATCCACCCCAGAAAATTCGATCATTCGAGAAATTGCATCAGTAATTTGAATTTCATGACCAGCTTGTGCTTTTTCATCTATGAGAGAAAAAATCTTTTTTGAAAGCACGTATCTACCGATGACAGCTCTTTGAGAAGGTGCCTGTTCTGCGGTAGGTTTTTCTACCATTCCATCCAAATGGAAAACTTTTCCATTGTTGTTTTGCTGATATGAAATAATGCCGTAGGAAGAAAGCTGTTGGGGCTCTACTTTTTCTACAGCCAAAACTGAGTGATTCGTGGCTTCACAATGTTCAATCAACATTTGAGAACAGGGCTTATTGGAAAAAATGATATCATCAGGTAAAGCCAATACGAAATAATCAGAGGTAATGTGTTTTTCAGCACAACGAACTGCATCGCCTAAACCCAGAGGGTTTGTTTGGTAAACTCTTCGAAATTTTACCTTTTCCAATAATTGTCTTAACTCCACCAGCCTTTCTTGGTGGCCCCTTTGATCTAAAATCTGATCGACAAAACTTCCATCAGAAAAATAATGAAACACCGATTCTTTTTCAGGACTTAAAACAAAAATAATCTCATTCACGCCTGATTCAACCAGTTCTTCGACGACAAATTGAATGGATGGTTTTGCCATGATTGGCAAAAGCTCTTTGGGAATTACTTTGGTTACAGGTAAAAACCGGGTACCAAGACCCGCTGCTGGTATAATTGCTTGATGAACACTCATTTTTTACCTTTATTACAACATTTATAATACAAAATATACCTTCTATTCATACCTAAGCGCATGAATGGGGGGAAGCCCTGCGGCCTTTTTTGCCGGATACAATCCGAAGAAAACACCCACCAACACTGAAAATATAAAGGCCACCACAATACCATATGGTTTAAAAATGATTTCCCACCCGGTTGTGTGTTCAATGATGTATCCCGTGATGTATGCAAAAATCACTCCCACCAAGCCGCCAACCAGGCCAATACAAACAGATTCAATAAGAAATTGCTTTAATATATCGCTTGATCTGGCACCGATGGCTTTTCGTACCCCTATTTCTCTCGTTCGTTCAGTTACTGAGACCAGCATAATATTCATAATACCTATACCACCTACAATTAGAGAAATGAGCGCAACCAAAACTATAAGTTTAATCATCGTACTTGATACCTGATCGACTGTTTGTTTCATCTCACCATAATTTTTAATTGCAAAGTCATTCTGCATCTCTTTTTCAATTTCATGACGTTGACGAAGGGTTTGCGTTACAAGTTTAACTGCATCTTTTAAGGTATTTTGGTTGGTGGCTTGTACAAAAAAATAATGATAGCTTCGGGCACCAAACACTCTTTTTAATCCAGTTTGTTCGGGAATATACACTACGTCATCCACATCCCCACTCCAGCTTGCTCCTTTGCTGGGTAGCAGTCCAATGACCCTAAAGTTGCGATCATTGATTTTGATGATGGTTCCAATGGGATTTTTTTGTTTCTTGTATAAATTTTTATAAGCTGTTTGCCCCAACACACATACGCGTTCTTGATTGGCATTTTCTTCTTCGGTAAAAAACCGGCCATATGCCGGGGTATTACCACGCATCACTTCATAGGATGGACTTACACCAATAACTTTCGTGCTGTAACTGTAACCATTGTATGTAATGGTCAAGGTATCTTCTCTGCTCGCCGCTACATTTTTTATCAGAGGACTATCCTTGATCAGTCTCTGCAAGGTTGCGAGGTCTTTTTCATCGATATATGTGATGGTTCGTTTTTGAGAACTGGATCCTTTGATTTTAGGCCATTGAGATTTAATGCGAAATAAATTAGAGCCCAAACGTCTTAATTCGTATTCTACATTTTTCTTTGCCCCTTCCCCAATGGCCAGCATCGAAACCACTGAAAAAACACCAATAATGATACCCAACATGGTCAAAAAGGTACGAACTTTATTCTGCAACATGGATGAAAAAGCCATTTTGGTTGTTTGGAGCCAAAGTCGCAAATTCATTTTTGGGGTGATGGACTTTTCAGCTTCAATGGCAGGTGCATTCACTTTTACTTTTCTAGAATGGTTTTGTTTATCTTCAACAATTTTTCCATCGATAATGCTAACAACACGATCAGCTCGACTTGCTAAGTCGGGGCTGTGTGTGATCATAACCAATGTGATATTATTTTGACGATTTTGATTTTCCAATGCTGTAATAATTTCATGCGACTGTTTTTGAGGTAAATTTCCTGTTGGTTCATCCGCAAAAATAATATCAGGATTATTCACCAACGCTCTGGCTATTGCTACACGCTGCTGTTGACCACCAGATAGCTGAGAGGGAGTATGGTGCATGTGATTTTGCAAGCCCAAATCGGATAAAATTTTCTTTGCATGGTCCTCATCAGCCTTGCCGTTTTTATAGATCATTGGCAAAACTACATTCTCAATGGCTGATGTTCGACGAAGCAAGTTAAACATTTGAAAAACAAAACCAATATGATGTGAACGCAAATATGTACGTTGGTTATCAGACATCGCTATCGTGTCTTTGCCCATCAAGTCATATTGCCCAGTGGAGGGCGGGTCCAGCAAGCCTAGAATTTGCAATAAAGTTGATTTTCCTGAGCCAGAAGGGCCGACGATGGCAAGGTACTCACCCCGCTCAATGCGCAAACTTACATTATCGAGAGCTTTAAACTTATTTTTTGGGTCATCGCCCATCTGATAGATTTTGGAAACATTTTGAATGTCTATAATGGGTTGCATTTATTTAAAGAAACTCAAAGGAGATTTTTTAGTATTTTGTTTTGAGATAGAAAAAACAGGAACTTTTATTTTTTGCCCTTTTTGACCACCATCTTTTACATGCACCCATTCACCATACGTATCACCCAACTCAAGCGTGATTTTTTGATTATTGATGTTTAAAACTGAAAATTTTTGATTGGATCGATTATTGACCGCTGTGGCTTTAATCGCAAGAGCGTTTTCCTCAACACTTGTAGGAAAAAGTATATTGGCCGACATGCCTATTTTAGGAGTAACGTTTTTAGCAAGCATAGCTTCTTCAGGCACAGCCACTTCTACTTCATACACATTCACGTTGCTCACTTTTTTTGATTCTTGATCAATTTTTATAAGCTTTGAGGCAAACCATTCCTCTGGTTTGACATCAAAGTTTACACGTACATTTTGATCAATTTTTAATTCAGGCACATCGATTTCATCCACATTGCCACGAACGACCAGGCCCGTTGATAATTTAAGAAACCTTCCTGATCCAGTTTCTCCTTGGCGAAGGGAGATGGCAATGACTTTTCCATCAATGGGAGAAAAAATATAGGTGGGTAAAATTTGCTTTTCCCAATATTTGACTTCGTCTTGACCTTTGTGTGCGGCCATATCCAACATGTTAACTCGGTTGGTTGAACTCATCGCACCCAACCGCTGCCCTTTGCGAACAAATTCACCTTCTTTGACGTATATTTCCTCTATTCTTCCTCGAATGGGCACGATAACTTCAATGGTGTTTCTAACTTGAACATCTGCTGTGATCTCTATGCTTTCGGTCAAATCTTTTTCCACAATTTCAAAAACATCAAACTTCTCTTCGGTTGGGCGGTCAGGCTCTGTGCAAGCCGTGATCATTAGAGCCAGAAAACCAAAATAAACACTTTTTAAAAAAAACTTTTTCACTGATTCAATTCTCCCTTTGCCTCTATAAACTTGGCAAGTTGAATTTGCAGATCTCGTTGTTGGGTAATTAATCTACGCTGCGCCTGGTTTAGCTGGTTCTGTGTTCGATTCCAAAACTCAAAAGTAGCCAGACCATTTTGATATTCTTGCGTAACCACTTTGGATCGATCTAAAAAGGCCTCAAGCTCCAATTCCGCGATATCCAACTCCATTTTTCGGATTTGCAGTTCATTGTAGGACTTCTGTACTTCTTGTTCAATTTGTAATTGAACCTGCTCAAGTTCGATCATTCTTGCTTCTTTTCTTTTTTCTTGAATTTCCACCGCACGTTTTCGTCTGCCACCTTCCCATACGGGCATCGTCAACGATACCCCGGCTGCAAAAAAAGGAATGACAGGCTCGTCCTCGGTGTCAATAAGCGATAAATCGGTTGTCAGCACCACCGAGGGTTTTCGAGCTGCTTGCTGATAACGATAATCATATTCTGCCAAACCCAGCTCATGCATGGCCAGTACGACATCTGGATGCTCTTTGCTATCCCATGCTGTGAAAGTATCTAGCTGGGTATTTACGCTCATGAGGCCAAGGGGGATATCCTCAATTTGATTGAGCTGTGGAAGTGACTCCAATTGCAAAATTTGTTGAAGCTCTAATAAGGCGTTAACTTTTTCGTTTTGTGCAATCCTAAGATTCAATTGATCCTCTGCCAAATCTTTTTTGGATACAAGCCAAACCCACCGATATTCCAGACCACTTTGATACTTTAAATCCACCAGACGAAAGTTCTCTTTGCTGCGTTCAACAATATTCTTATTCACTTCTAGTTTTTTTTTAGCAAAAATGGCTCTCGCATAGGCTTGTTTTAGAAGAAAACTTTGCGTGATGCGATTTTTTTGAGCGACCAATTCACTCATGGACAGTTCAAGGTTTGATCTTTTTTTGTTTAAGCCAATTCGACCTCCTTGGTAAAGGTTCCACTGAATACGAAAGCCCACATAAGAGTTATAACCCAATGTAGCGTCCTGCTGCAAAAAACGCTGTGAGCCGGCTCGCAGTGAAATGGAAGGCCAAGTTTGCGATTGGTCATTTTTTAGAGACAATCCGGAAACCACTGCATCCAAGTCGCTGGTCTGAATGGTAGGGTTTTGGTTTTCAAGGGTTGTTACTGCGTCTGCCCACGACAGGGCATGCGCGTGCAGTGGCAGCGTAAAAAGCGCAATAATAAAAGGCAGATACTTCATCATTTCTATCGGCAATCGTATCCTTTTGGCCTAAGTCTTCAAGGGTTTTTTGACCTCGGTGTTTGCCACCCTTCTATCGGATAAGTATTGATATTCATTGGATACTTTGACTTACTGTGGTAATTTTGCAACCATGTACCATCGGTGAAAGATTTTTTAACCCATCTTTTGCATTTCTAAATCTGCGGTGACAACCATGAGCCAAAAGAGAGTGTAGTGAAAACACCCCCAAACACTAAATCTTTGCATAGAACTTTATCAATCTATTTTTGGGCAAATGGAATTGCGTCCGTTATTTTAAGCTTATTAGAACTTGCATTGGCATACTCTATACAAATGATGTTGATTGCCTTTAAACTAATCGACACAGCTCAGCATGATTCTTTTCTCTCTCGATTTCTGGGTCCCATTTCTCTTTCAACCATATGTTACTTATTGCTGGGAATCGCTCTGATCCGATTTATATTTGAATCGATCATCGTTTACACCAATACTGCCCTTTTTGAAGAAACCGTTTTTTTGCTGCGATCAAAACTCATCCCTAGCATGCTTTTCTCTACTTTCTTTCCTGCCTCCAAAGCCAATCATTACAATGGCACATTGTTTATGTATGCCTCATTGTACTTAAGCTATTTGCTTCAGTTCTCTTCCTTGTTTGTTTTGTGCGCCTCCATGATTCTTTTCATGGCTTTGATTAACTACAAATTGACACTTCTAAGTTTATTTTTAATTTCGTTGATTGGTTTGATCACCAAAAATGCATCTGCGCGCGTCAGAGCATGGACCAATACTTTGCCTGCGATGAATCAAAAAATAAACGAGTACATTCAAAAAATATCCAGCAATTTTATTCTTATTCAGCTTCTCCAAACACAGCGCAAGGAGAAAAAAACACTTTCTCAACAAACGCACTCCATTCTTAGACATAATCGACGTGCATCTCTTATCAATAGCTTAAATGTATCAAGCACCTCTTTTCTGGGCATTTTTATCATTGTAGCTATTATTTACTTTAGTCAACGTACATTTGATGATGATTTGATCAACATCATCCCTTTTTTGTATTTTTTTATGAGACTGGTGCAATTTCTTTCTCCGCTGGTCTTAAATTTTGCTTCCATGTCTCAGAGAAAACAAGATTATATAGAGGCTAATAATTTCTATACATCATCCAATATTGTATACTCGGATCAACCAAGTGATTTGCCATCCGCTCAAACGATCCCCACCATTGAAGTCAAAGATCTATCATTTCAGTATCCCAATACAGATAAAGCTCTTTTTTCAAATATGAATGTAGAACTCAAGCCCGGAGAATCTCTAGGAATTCATGGAAAAAGTGGCTCTGGCAAATCAACTTTGATTCATATTTTACTCAATTTAGAAGAAAATTTTCAAGGTTCCATTACCTACGATGGAATTCCCATCAAAGATTATTTCAACAAAAACAAATTAAACATTGGCTATGTGGGCGCCAATTCATTTTTATTTGAAGGGACCATTCGGGATAACGTACTTTATGGAAATTCCGAAGTTATCCAAGACGAAGATATACTCAAAGTTTTTCATAATTTACATTTAAGTGACATTGTTTCTCATTCAGCTGATCTTGATAAACAAATTCGTGAAGACGCATCAAACTACTCCATGGGCCAAAAACAGCGCATCTGCATTGCAAGAGCATTATTGAACTGCCCACAGCTATTAATTTTAGATGAATACACTTCCAACCTTGACCAAGAAACCGAAGAATCGATTGTATCCATCATCAAAAACTTGGCGGATCCAAAACCAACCATTATTGGCGTGTCACATCGTGTTGCGGCCATAGATTTTATGAAGAAAAAGGTTTTTTTATGACAGAAAAAAATAAAAAAGTATTTGTAACCAAACCTGCTTTGGCGCCTTTGGACGAATTTATCGAGTACTTAAGCAAGAGCTGGGATTCAAGTATTTTGAGCAACAACGGGCCTTTGGTACAAAGCTTTGAACAACTTGTTGCTGAGAAACTTGGTTTACAAACCTATTTATCTGTAACCAGTGGGACGATTGCGCTGCAAATGGCTATTAAGGCGCTAGACCTTAAGGGCGAAATTATAACCACGCCGTTCACATGGGTGGCCACATGCAGTGCCATTATCTGGGAAAACTGTACACCCGTATTTGTTGATATTGATCCCCACACATACAACCTAGATCCAGAAAAAGTTGAAAGTGCAATCACGGAAAACACAGTATGCATATTGCCAGTGCATGTTTATGGAAATCCATGTGACACACGCAGGATCAAAGAAATAGCTACAAAATACAACTTAGCGGTGATTTATGATGCCGCTCATGCCATGGGCACAACCGATGAGTCAGAAAACTCAATTTTATTAAGCGGATCCATCTCTGCCACAAGCACACATGCGACAAAAATTTTAAATACAGGCGAAGGTGGTGGCTGTGTAACCACGGACAATGATTTGCTCGAAAAATTAAAAAGGATTCGTTATTTTGGAAATAACTCTTCGGGTAACGTGGTTGGACATGGCTTTAACGGAAAGATGTCAGAAATCCATGCTGCACTTGGACTGGCTAATATAAAATACCTTGATGATATATTACTAGATCGGAAGAAAAAATACTTAACGTACCGTGAAAAACTGCAAACTTCTCCCAAATTTTCTTTCCAAAAAATACAACATGGAACGAGCAACTATGCATATTTTTCTATTGCATTTAATCATGAAAAATCACTCCTAAACGTTTTAAATGAGCTTGAGGCAAATGAGATTTTTCCAAGACGATATTTCTATCCCTCGGTCAATAAACATAAAAATATAAAAATTGAACAGTCTATGCCAATATCCGAAGATTTATCAAAAAGAATATTGTGCCTGCCCTTGTATTGGCAAATTGAGGAAGAAAACATTGAAAGGATCGTAAAAATTGTCGTTAAAAGCTGTTAAAATTTGAGATAAAAGCCTGTATTTAAAAAATTTTTTGCGACGCTACTCATGCTAAAACTTGATAAAATAGTTGTCACTAACAAAACCATCTGTACTATAAAAAGCAATTGCAGTTATTGAAAAGAATCTCATTAAATCTTTTCTTAGAAAGAACTTTATGAATAACTACAGCAAAGAAGAATTATTAAAAATGGTTAAAGCTGTTGGCGATAATGTACGCATCCATAAAACTGTTCAATTTTTTCAATCTAGCCAAATTACGATTGGATCAAACGTACGCATTGATGCTTTCTCCATCCTTTCAGGCAGAGTGCAGTTAGGGAACAATATCCATATTGCTGCTGGGTGCTATATGTATGGCAGTCATCAAATTACTATGCATGATTTCTCAGGAATTTCTGGCAGAGTGAGTTTGTATACCACCTCAGATGACTTTCTTAGCGGACATTTAACAGGACCGACCATTCCCGAAGAGTTTACAAAAATAATCAGTGGACCCATTACTTTGCAAAAACATGTAATTGTTGGATGTGGCTCCGTCATTTTACCAAACGTAACTTGTGAAGAGGGCGCGAGTATTGGTGCACTTAGTGTGGTAAGCAAAAATGTCCCGGCCTTTACGCTGGTTGCTGGAACACCTGCAAAAACAATCAAAAAACGAAACATGCAAAAAATCAAAGAACTCGAAAAAGATTTTAAAGATAAATATGGAGATTATATAAGCCAATAAAGTTGCCCCACGGGATTTATCTCAAGAATTATATGATTGCATAAATTTGCTTTAAAAATTTATTATTTCATACATATGTCACTGTTTTGTAGCCTCTACTACAAATGAATCTGATCTCGTTTCAAGATTTTTTAGGTTTTCAGTATTACTCTTACCAACCTCACATATTCTTATATCATTAGTGAAACCTGCTTCTCTAAGAAGCAATATTAGATCATCGCTATCATAAATATGTTTATGTCCCCATTCACGCATTGCGATATTAAAAACTTGTGCTCTTGGCAACCCCAAATACTGTGGACAAATGTTCTTTATCCAGTCTTTTGAATCAAAGTCGTTTTGTAAGTAGGTCGCTATAAGATCAGACAAATCGGGACATGCAATACGCAAAACACCACCTGGTTTCAAAACACGATAACACTCAATGGTAAAATCTAAGGCACTGCTACGTTCAAGGTGTTCAATCAAGTGTTCATGATAAATATAATCTACTGTTTTTTCCGGAAAAGGAATACCCTTACTCAAATCACAAGCAATATCTACATCAGATTTATTTGAATAATGATCTCCAGAGTCTATATTAACCCAGCCCTTTTTGATTTGCTCACCACACCCAAGATGGAGCTTAATTTCTGGCATATGTTTATAATTTATAAAATTTTTACGACTTATTATTTTTTTAAGAAAAAACATACCCAATCCAGGTTTCTAGATAGCAAAACATTGAAATCTACATTTTTATATTTATAAAATTAGCTAGTGATTAAATGATAAAAGCTTTTAAGCAAAAAAATCAATTTATTCTTTTTTATTTTTAATGATTCATCTGCAAAATGCATTTCAAAAAGCTTATAAGCATAAAGTGTTTTTTTTATGCGATACATAAAGGGTTGTGACTCCCAGTAACTCTCTGGATGAATTCGATACGTTGCTCCTAGAAATGAAAAATAATGAAGTTGTCCGTGTTTTGCGAGTAATAAATAAATTGGCCAATCCGTCATCGGGCTATGCCTTAATAGATCCGAGGCTTCTTTAAAATTGATTAAATGATTTCTAAATACAATGGTGCAAGTTGGAATAAAATTTCCTTTTAACATATCATCAAATGAAAATACGTTTTTATCCACATTGGGAACAGTATGGATGTTACTTTTACTTTTTTGATCATATATATTTGCATCATGAAAACACAGTGAAGCTTTGGGCGTTGCATCTAGATAATCAACACTTTTTTGTAACTTAGTTTCATCTGTCCAAAAATCATCCCCCTCAAGGAAAGCAATGTACTGCCCCCTAGCCTCTGAAAATGTATCTAAACCATTCTGAATACCCGTTGGTCGGCCATCAATGTATATTTTTCGATTGGGTGATCTCTCTTTAAGTATCAAATTTTTTGGCTGATTCTCTTTGGTGTATTGCTTGATTACATCAAGCGTTTGATCTTTTGAGCCATCCTCTCCAATAATGACCTCGAACTCAAAATTGGTTTTTTGAGAAAAAATGGATTCAAGTGTTTTTCTAATATATTTTTCATGATTGTAGGCTAGTACACAAACAGAGAGCTTCACATTGTCTCCTTTTTATTGATTATAAACATAGTAAAAAAACGATTTTGGATTTCATGTCATTGCCCCAGAACCGATAACGAAATAAAATTTCTCTTCTTTTCAACCATCCGTGGTTAAATAAATGAGTTATTTCTTTGAGTTCATGGACTCTGGAGGTTTCCATCCGATCCATGTATCGTTCAAGTAAAATTTTGGCTTGGTCCAAATTTTTTTGAAGCGCTTCACGAAATTGTTTCCGGAATGAAAAGAATCTCAACTTATGCTGATGTGCTGTGTAATAGGTGCTTTTGAATGAGTGTATCCAGTGACCCATCCGCCTATCCGGCATTGCATACATCGTTAGTGATTCATTGTTGGGATGGTATCGGTAATGGATCAGTGGCGCTTGATTTAAATAAACCATTTCCCCTACATAAAAAGCCACGAGTGCAAACCAATAATCATGCATCAAGGCTTCACGCGGAATTTCCTTGCTCATGTCAAGCAAAGCACGATTGATCATCATTGTGCATCCAGTAACCATATTCTGAAATAAGATGGTTGACGGATTTTTTAAAACCGATTTTGCGTGAAACCATGTTGAAAAAGTAGTGCCCAGCGGTTGATCGTGCTGATCAATGAGCTGAAGGTCACCATGGACCAATATGGGTGTATGGATGCCAACAATCGTTTCCTTTTTTTGCATGGCTTCCAGCGTTTTTTCGATTTTCGTGGGCAGCCATATATCATCTTGGTCACAAAACATCACATAGTCTTCGGTGGTATGCCCAAGCAAGCAGGCGAAGTTCTGGATAACACCCAGCTTTCCTTGTGCATCGGTCACCCGCTTGATTTTATTTGGGTATTTCTTCACATACGAGGCAATGATTTGATTGGTTTCGTCTTCGCTACCATCATCCCGGATGAGTAAAGTGAAATTTTGATGGGTTTGTGCAATCAATGATTCGAGCTGCTTTTCTAAGAACAAACCACCATTGTAGGTGGCCATCACGATGTCAATGGGAGTGTTGTTACGCATGGCTCAATAAAAAAGAAAAAAAATAACCTTTCCAAACAAAGTCGATGGAAGAAATTTGTATTTTATGATGGCCCGACGCCGCCGCCACCAATTTTTTTGAGGCAAGGAAATAAAATTTTCAATGATATGAATCTGCTGGGTTGAAAGGTTCTCACGAAAACTTTCAAGCAAAGCGGTGGCTTGGTGTATATTTTTTGAAAATTCTTTGCGAAGCTCTTGCAAAAGTGAGGGCATGCCCCAACGGTTTTTTGGCATTGTTTTCCATCTATTTTTTAATAACGTCCAAATAAATAGGATGCCTGGCTTTATGGGATACTGTCCGGCCATTTCATTGTTACCATGTTGACGATACAAAATGATTTTTTGGTCAACCATGGCCTCTTTTTGCCCAAAAAGTCCGTTGACCAAGCTGACCCAATAATCGTGCATAATGGCTTGATTGGGGATGTTTTTTGCCATCTGAACCAAAGCTTGATTCATCATCATTGTACAGCCAGCAACATTGCACTGCATAAGCATTTGACCGAGCGATTGGGGTTCAAAATTTAGGTTTCGGACTTGTTTAAAAGACGGATAGATCACCTCCAAATCTTTGGACACCACACATAGATCACCATGCACCATTAGTGGCATGGATGGATTGTATTTTTTCAGAAGTGCCTGAGCCGTGTTGTAGGTTTGCTCAACTTTATGGGGTAACCACACATCGTCCTGGTCGGAAAACATGACCCAGGGTGCGCTCGCGTGGTGCATGAGCTGACCAAAATTTAGCTTGCAACCAAGATTTTGATGATGGTCTTTGACCACGAGCATTTTTTCACCGAATTTTGCTCGGTATTTTTCTATGATTTCTAATGTTTTGTCGTTGCTTCCATCATCACGAATGATTAAACGATAATTTTCAAAGGTTTGAGCTAAAATAGAATCAAATTGAGCCTCTAGAAACGGCTCACCATTGTATGTCGCCATTAAAATATCAACAACTGGTTCCTTGGACACCTCCATACTCTACACATATGATAAAAAATCTGTGACTTTTTTTTAATTGCTTCTTAAGATACCCCTATGGCTTTGGCTTCTTATGATGTGAGTGTAGTGATTCCTTATTACAACAATGATCAAACCATTGCCCAAACTGTAGCTTCTGTTTTGCATCAAACGTATCGACCGCGAGAAATTATCATTGTAGATGACGCAAGTACCCATTCGGTCAACATAGACAGTATAAAAACCCAGGCATCGGCCTCAGATGTTGAATTTCGCTTCCATTTATTTGATCAAAATCTTGGCCCAAGTGCTGCGCGCAATCAGGGTATGGACATGGCAAAAGGCCAATACATCGCTTTTTTAGACGCCGATGATACCTGGCACCCAAAAAAAATTGAAACCCAAATTCGTTATATGCAAACACATCCCCACGCGCTGATGACGGGTCATGCGTCCAACTATGGTGTTGCGTTGACACCCAAACACGGTGTGCAGTCATTTTCATCTCTTTTATGGCGCAATCCTTTTCACACACCATCGATGATGCTTCGAGCAAATCCATCGCTGCGATTTCGAATGGATATGCGCTACAGTGAAGATTACATGTTTATTTTGGATGCCAGTAAGCATGGTGAAGTCCACTACATTGACCAAATGCTTTGTACTTTGAGCCATCCGGTCTTAGGTGGCCATGGTCTGTCCAGCCATCGATGGTCTATGCGTAAGGGAGAACTTCAATGTCATCGAATTCTACAACGAGAAGGGCGCATTTCAAGTTGGACCCGCATCGCCCTTGATTTATTTTCTTTGATCAAACACTTGAAATCTCTATTTTAGGGTATTTCTGTGCTTTTTGAGCGCATTTTGGTACATCTAATCCCATGAAAGGCATTATTTTAGCCGGTGGCTCCGGCACACGACTTTTTCCGTTAACACAGGCTGTCAGCAAGCAGCTATTGCCCATTTTTGATAAACCGATGATTTATTATCCTTTATCAACGCTTATGCTGGCCGGCATTCAAGACATTGCCATTATTTCTACACCCCACGATCTTCCACAGTACAAAGAGCTTTTTGGCGATGGAAGTGCTTGGGGCTTGTCTTTTACCTACATTGAGCAGCCCAGCCCCGATGGATTGGCACAGGCTTTTATCCTGGCCGAGGATTTCATTGATGGGCAGCCGGTTTCATTGATTTTGGGGGACAATATTTTTTACGGACATGGGTTTGAACATGTTCTTGCACAGGCCCAGTCTCATGAGCAAGGTGCCACCATATTTGGATACCAAGTCTCTGATCCACAACGCTATGGCATCATTGAATTTGATCAAAACCGGAAGGTCATCAGCCTCGAAGAAAAACCTACCCACCCCAAGTCGCCGTATGCTGTGCCGGGTCTTTATTTTTATGATCATCAAGTATGCGAGCTTGCCAAAACACTCAAGCCCTCTGCTAGAGGAGAGTTGGAAATCACCGATTTAAATCGACTGTACCT
Organism: uncultured Bdellovibrionales bacterium; assembly: GCA_964497185.1. Taxonomy (GTDB): domain Bacteria; phylum Bdellovibrionota_G; class JALEGL01; order JALEGL01; family JAGRMV01; genus CAZCBX01. The sequence goes on from CAZCBX010000008.1 coordinate 62,599, forward strand.
TGAAAAAGGCCAACTTCACGCCAAGCTGATGAAGCGAGGTTATGCATGGCTGGATACCGGAACCCATGATTCCCTTTTGCAAGCCAGCAATTTTGTACAGACCATTCAAGAGCGCCAAGGGTTGATGGTTTCTTGCATTGAGGAAATTGCGCTAGACAAAGGCTTTATCAATCAACAGCAGCTTCGAGAAAGAATTGATGTGCTGGGAGACAATAGCTATACACATTACCTAGAAAAGCTATTGTAAGCGCATGAAAATTTTGATCACAGGTGCAAATGGTGGCATTGGAAGCGCATTGCAAAAAACATTGGCTTCTCATGAACTCTCAGCCCATGGATCCGATACGCTGGATGTTTTGAATGACGAAGCAGTAAAGAGTTTTTTTTCTGACTTTCAGCCCGATGTGTTGATCAACTGCGCTGCTTTTACGGCTGTCGACCTTGCCGAAAGCCAAAAAGATCAAGCATTTGCATTAAATGCGCATATCCCAAAATTTTTGGCAGAGCTATGCAACCAATATGGCACCTACCTTGTTCACTATTCAACAGATTATGTTTTTGATGGCAAAAAACCGGTACCCAATGCGTATGTCGAGTCTGATTTAACCAACCCAATGAGCATGTATGGCCAAAGCAAACGCGAAGGAGAAATCGCCATTGCGCAGATCTTTGACAACTATGCCATTTTACGAACTTCATGGATTTACAGTCAGCATCAACCTTGTTTTTTGCGCAGCATTTATCGAAAGTGGCAAGAAAACCCCCATGAACGGCTAAAAATCGTGGACGATCAACATGGCAGCCCTACTTCCAATCACAACATTGCGCAGCAAACCTTAAAAGTCATTGAAAATCGCATTCAAGGCATTTATCACGCTTCCTCTCATGGACACACAACTTGGTATGAATTGGCCCAGTATTTTTTTCAACAATTAAGACATGAGGTGGATATTCAAGCATGTAGTTCAAGCCAATACCCAACCCCTGCCCAAAGACCCGTCAATTCCATTCTTCATAACAAAGCACTAATCACGGCTGGATTGGACTGCATGATGGACTGGCAGGAAGACTTGCAAAACTTTTTGTCCACAAACACCGAAAAATTATTTATATAGATATGATGAAGGCGAACATCCTGGTTACCGGAGGCTGCGGTTTTATAGGCAGCAATTTTATTCATTTCATTATGAACCTCGAACAGAGTGATGTCCATGTCACCAATGTTGATAAGCTAACCTACGCCGGAAACCCTGACAATTTACGCAAATATGAAGACCATCCCCAATATTCATTTTTTAAAACAGATATTTGTGATCAACCCGCCATTGAAAAAATCATGGCAGAACGTGAAATCACGCATGTCGTACACTTTGCTGCTGAAAGCCATGTAGACCGGTCCATTGACAATGCCAGTCCGTTTATTGAAACCAATATTTTTGGCACGCATTGCCTTTTGGAAGCTGCCCGCAAACTCAAAACGTTGGAACGATTTCATCACGTGAGCACAGATGAAGTATTTGGCAGTCTGGGTGCTAAAGGATACTTTTCAGAAACCACCTCATATGACCCCAGCAGCCCTTATTCTGCCTCCAAAGCTGCTTCGGACCACTTGGTGCGCGCTTATCACCGCACCTATAACCTACCCATCACCATTTCCAATTGCTCGAACAATTATGGCCCTTACCAATTTCCAGAAAAATTGATTCCTTTTATGCTTGGACAAATGCTTCAAGAAAAGCCTTTACCAGTTTATGGAGATGGAAAAAATGTTCGTGACTGGTTGTATGTGTTGGACCATTGTAAAGGCATTTATCAAATTTTAACCGATGGATTGGATGGCCAAACCTATGTTCTGGGTGGAAACTGTGAAAAAACCAATTTAGAAATCATCTCAGAATTATCCAAAACCCTTGAGCATTTGGGCATACGGCCCAAAAATCATGCACGATTTGAAGATCTCATTTCATTTGTGCCCGATCGAGCTGGACACGATTTTCGTTATGCCATTGATGCCCAAAAAATAAAGAACGAACTGGGTTGGCAACCTGAAGCCTCTTTTCAAAGCGGCTTACAAGACACTGTCGGCTGGTATCTTGAAAATCAAAAATGGGTGGAACGAATTTTAGACGGCAGCTACCACAAGGATGTCGCGTGACCATTGAAACGTTTGACATTGAAGGGCCCATATTATTCAAGCCCACCATCCATAAGGATGATCGTGGTTATTTTTTAGAGACATACAAAAGTGACCTTTACCGGTCTCATGGTGTCGATGCTTCTTTTGTACAAGACAATCATTCTTATTCCACCCAAGGTGTGTTGCGAGGTCTTCACTATCAAATTGATCAACCACAAGACAAACTGGTGTTTGTTCTCAAAGGGGTTGTTCAAGACATCATTGTGGATTTACGACAAAGCTCCCCTACTTTTGGACAGAGTTTGGCGGTCGAACTCAGCGACCAGACAGGTGCTCAATTGTTTGTACCCAAAGGCTTTGCCCACGGTTTTGAAACGCTCAGCTCAGAAGCATACCTCTATTACAAATGCTCTGATGTTTATGCGCCAAAAGCCGAACGCAGCATTTGGGCGCTGGATCCAGCACTTGATCTTCCATGGAAATCTGATCACCCTCTTCTATCCCCAAAGGATGCGCAAGCCACTCCGTGGGAAAAAGTACAGCCTGCTGATCTTTTTGATTAGGCTACGCAGCGTTTTGTCTGTGTCAGAGCATTAATCCTCAAACACTGGATCTCTTAATACGCCCGTGACGTACTTTGAAAACCTGGAGGGTCGAAACATCCATTCTTCAATAAAACTTCTGCCTTCAGAAATGGCTTTTTCTGGAAATTTGCACTCTACGATAATTTTTTCATTGTTCCAGAAGGATGGGCGATCCAGCATCATCAGGCGTTGAAAATAAAGATTTTGGTCAATGGTGACGCGAACTGGATGCAGTCGGCTCTCAAAATACATGCGGTCGTACCGATTATAAAGCGTGGGCTGATCGTAATAGCGCATTAGCGTTCTCATTTCTGGATCATCCACTTGTCGCAGCAGAGGGGTCATGCTTTTTTGCGCTTGTTCAAAAATATTTTTATGGTTAGAAATTCGACGTATTTTTTTTGTACCCAATTTGTTGTGCTTTTTCTTTGCCTCTAAAAAGAAATATTCTGTATTGGTCACGTCATCATAGCCGCGCAAACGAAGTTTGGTGCGATAAGAAATGCCTCGAATGTTGTCGGCATATGCTTCTAAGGAAGCCGTATCAAAATAGATGTTATGAATTTTACGAGGTGCATATTTGGCTTCAAACAATAGCGGAGAATGGTCAATGGTTAACAGAACTTGATCCAACAACGCCTTATCAATGGCGTACTTGACCTCGTACCTTAGCGGGCTGGACATATTTACAAACCGTAAAGGTGACTGTTATCAAGAAGCGTGTATCGAATGGAAGGAAAGGTTTGGTTGATGTCGGCTTGGAAATCTTGAAGCGCAAATTTTTTGGAGGGATAGAAAGAAACCAGCAAGACGCCCTGATCTGTTTCTTTTTGGAATTTCTTCATTTCTACACTTCGAGCATGGCCCCGAACCAATGCGAGCACTTCCTCAATGGCATTTTCTTTTGCATCCCACTCTACAGACAACAAATAGGAACCATCCATGGAATTGGGCCGGCTGTACATCAATGAAAAAACAGCTGTAATGGACAAAATGGTCAGCGTGGTCACGGTGGTCAACATAAGCTGGTTGGCGCCCAAGCCTAAACCGATGGCAATGGCCATAAATAAATAAGCCAATTCTTCAGGTTCTTTGATGGCTGTTCGAAAGCGAATGACAGAGAGTGAACCAACCAAGCCCAGAGATAACGCCAAAGATGATTTAACAATGGAGATGATCAATACAATGGTCATGACAATAAATGGTAGAATATTGCCAATGTCTCGGCGGTTGGAGGAAGCTTTGCCCAGCCGTAAAAAATGATAGCGCAAGACCAGCGAGAGTACAAACCCCATCCCAATCGCAATCAAGAGGGTGTAGATTTTTAAATCTGGTGCAACACTCCCTGTGTCACTGATTAATTGCATGAATTCGTTCATTGTTTTAGTGGTAAAAAAATTAAGCGTTTACAATATCTTGTTCTCTTATACCATGCTACGTAGATAGTAAAAGCTATGATTCCTTATTTTACAGTGCATTTACCCGAAATTTTGGGGATTCCCATCCAAATCTTTGGCTTAATGGTGGCGGCTGGTTTTTTGGTGGGTGATTATCTCATTCGGAAACGCGCGGTCAAGGTGGGGCAAGATCCCCAACTGTTCAGCCAGCTTCTCTTGGTGGTGATTATCAGTGGGGTTCTCAGTGCCCATTTATTTCAGCTGGTGGCCTACGAGCCACAGAAACTATGGACCAATCCTTGGTCCATCTTGGATTTTCGCTCGGGCTTATCCTCTTTTGGCGGCTTTTTTGGTGCTGCTGTGGCTACGTTTGTATTCCTCTGGCGTAAAAACCTCCCCTTTCTTCCTTATGCCGACACCATTGTCTTCGGTGCTGTGCCGGGCCAATGTCTGGGTCGGGTTGGGTGTTTTTTGGTTCACGATCATCCTGGGCGTCTGACCGATTTTTTCTTGGGTGTTCAGTGGCCGGGGGGTACCCGCCATGATCTAGGCTTTTATGAGATGATCTTTACATTTTTTTTAAGTCTCTTTCTGTATGGATTGGCCAACAAAATTAAGCGAAAACCCTTTGATGGTTTTTATTTGGCCGTTGTTTTAATCATTTATGGTTTGGTTCGATTTGGGCTGGATCAATTGCGCATTGAAGATTCACGATATGGATATTTAACGCCAGCTCAATATGGCTGCATCGTTTTTGTTCTCTTGGGTGTTTATTTAATGTTAAGGGGGCGAAAGCACAAAAATTCATGAAAAAAATAAATATACAATCTATATTACAACTGCTCGAAGAGCGCGATGGCATCTCACTTCAACAATTTTGCAAATTGCTTTCTGCCAAAGGCCAACGCAAAGAAGAGCTGAAAAACATTTTAAAAAAATTGGTCAAAGATAAGCTTATCGAGCGGGGTCGACATAAAAAATACTATCTCGTGCTGCCCGATAACACTCAAAACATTGTGGAAGGCCGACTGGATGTTCACGAACGTGGCTTTGGCTTTGTTACTCCTCTCGAGCCAGGCCAGGATGATGTTTATGTACCCAAGCGAGCCATCGGCAAAGCCAACCATATGGACTTGGTCCGCGTTCAGGTTATTGAAAAAGGCTATGGCGATAAACAAGAAGGCCGAATTCTTGAAATTATCGATGAAAGTGACCGCATCTGGATGGGGGTGGTGTATCCCCTCGATCAGCATTGGTACTTTTGTCCATGGGGACGTCGCCACCATTACGCCATTGATGATCACGACCAGCTTCTTGAAAAAGCCCAAGAAGACGACATTTTTTTGGCCACGTTGGAAAAAGACAACCGCTTTCATGAAGGCAAAAGTGCCAAGCTGAGCAAAAGACTGGGGTCCATTGATAACCCCCGTGTGGATACCGACATTCTGATTCATGAGTATGAACTCGATACCAAATTTTCTCGCAGGGCCAACCGAGAGGCTTTTACGCAGCCTGTTGAAGATCCATGCAAGTCCATTCGTGAAGATTTAAGTCATTTGCCTTTTGTAACCATTGATGGTGAAGATGCAAAAGATTTTGATGATGCTGTGTACATGGATGAGCAAAATCACCTTTGGGTTGCCATTGCCGATGTTAGTCATTTTGTCGAAGCCAATGGTGAATTGGATCAAGAAGCCTGCGCACGAGGCAACAGTTTTTATTTTTGTGACCGTGTGGTTCCCATGCTTCCAGAAGTTCTATCCAATGACTGGTGCTCTTTGCGCCCCCTTGAGAAAAAAATGGCCATGGTGGTGAAAATGGCTTTTGATGAAAACGGTTTTCCCAATCTCTTGAAGGTTACCCCTGCAGTGATTGAATCAAAGGCAAGGCTCACCTACAACCAAGTTCACTCCATGTTACAGGGCGATGTCACCATGGATGATGTATACAAAGATTCATTGACTCGGCTATCTAAGACAACCCAACACTTGTATCAAATGCGTTTGGATCAAGGCGGTCTCGACTTTGATCTGCCAGATGTGCGGTGGTTCCCTCAAGAAACAGGCCTTGATAAACCCGTATTGGTTGAACGCAACCAAGCCCATCATCTCATTGAAGAATGCATGCTGGCCACCAATCGGTGTGTATCAAAATTTGTGGATGATCAAGAGCGTTCAAATATCTATCGAATTCATCCACGTCCTGACAGTGAAAAATTAAAGGACACCACCCAAGCCCTTTTGGACATGCTGGGGCCCGATTACATCCCAGATGATATTGAAACCGTCGAAGACATTCAAAAAGTATTGGCACGTGTTGAAGATTTGCCTCAATATGCAATGGTTCAATATTTATTTCTACGGTCTATGGCTCAAGCACAGTATGCGGTGACGCCGCAAGGTCACTTTGGGTTAGGTTTTGAACATTACTCACACTTTACCAGTCCCATCCGAAGATATGCTGATTTAATTCTTCATCGCATGGTGAAACAAATTCTTTTAAAGCAGCCTGAAAACAAATGGCTATTTCCCAAAGCTTACGACACGCTAGAGAATGTTTGTTTACATATATCTGCACAGGACCGCACAGGACTGCTCATCGAAAGAGCACAGAAAAAAATTAAAGGCATTCGATGGATTCAAGCCTATCACACCGATGAACTGATCGGTTTTGTTACGGGTATTATGTCCAAAGGCGTATTTGTCGAGACAAATCCTCACGGCATTGAGGGGCTGGTTTCGGCCCAGTCACTAAAGGCCAAAGGCTTTCAATATGACGAAGCCAACAATCAATTTGTTCACCATCCCTATACCCTCTCCTACGGATCGCATGTCAAAGTGGGTTTTCGCAGTGCCAATTTATTCAAGCGCCAGATTGATTTTGATTGGATTGACTGGGTACAACCTCCTGAAAAATAGCCGACATTAAAATTTAGAGCTGCGTGGTCAGCACAAATGACCAAAAGCCTTCGTCTTGTTCGCGCACGGGCAACGCATAGCTTGGTCGAAAAGCGATGGTATCTAAAAGCGTGATCCAAGCTTGCAGACCCACAACATAGTGCCAACCGTCGGATAGTTCATCCTCATCTAGGTACACCCGCCCGTTGTCCAAAAACATACCCAAGCCTGCATCTGTGATGATGGGCCTTTTTTTCTGCATAAGGGATTGGTTGATCTCAATTGAACTATAGATGCGGGCTGTGCCGCCAAATCGATTGATAAAAAAACCGCGCAAATTTTGGTTGCGTCCCAAGAATTGGGCATCAAAAAATTCCCAATTCCCATGATTAAAACCCCCACCAGCAGATATTTTCCATTGGGTTTTTGTGCGCCTTGCATAATTTATATAATCCGTATGAAGATCCACGCGTTGAAATGCGCCATCTCCACCCGTCAGGCCTTTCTGCACCTGCCAGCCAAGTCTCGCGTACAAGTTTCTCTTTTTAAGCGGGCCACTGACCGTATCATTGGATTGATAAACCCAATCCAATCCCATGCCGACATAATGGCTATCTTGGGACAAATCTTCATTGGTTCCTTCGGCCAAATTTTCGTCCAGCAAATTTTCTTCTGGTGTGGAAAGAATGTGGTCTTGACCAAAAATAAAATCGCGATAGCGATATTGAAGATAGGGCTGAAGCTGCATAAACTGCGTAATGGGAAAGGACAACTGTTGTTTAAAATTAACATGCTTGCCACGAAGCCAATAGAATGAATCATCTTCCGGTCGATCAATTTGCTGAAGACCATTGCCTAGACCATAGAAAAATCCATAAAATCTTGGCAAGCCCAAATCAAGGGTCAGTTGAAGGTCATTGCGATTCCAAATATCAAACCATGTACCTTGATACATGGCATTGCCTGCAGCACGGTCGAAAAGAAAATTGGCTTTTAAAGTATGGGTGGAGGCCCAGGGGTCACTTTGAAAACCAGCTTTTCGGTAAATAAAACCACCGCCCAGCATAAATTGCGTATCTGGGTTGCCCGAGCTAATAAACAACGTTGGCGCCACAACATTGAGTTTTCTCGCATTGGCCTGGGTATAAAAGGCTGAATAGCGCAGTCGATAGGGTTTTGTATGAATATGGTTATCTGAGGTGATGTTTATATCATCATCATAGGCCGTAATGAATTGTTTGTTGGTGGCGTGTTGAATGAGCAAATGGTCTTCTGCTTTACCACCAATGATACGAACCTTTGTCAAAACCGTATGAGGCATGTTTACGTGGAAAGTGTCGATGCCCTCCAAACCGTACAAGCGAATTTCTTTGGTTTCAGGCACCGAATATTCGTTGTCAAAAATAGTCTCACCATCATGTTCAATACGAACCTGGATGGTATGAGGCGTGGGCTGCGTGATGTAGAAAAAATCTTTTTGTCCCGTACCCAATATATCCAAACTTTCATGGAGCATCACCCGCATTTGCTGAGCCGTATTTAAAAAATTATCTCGACGTCTTGTATAGGCTGTTAAAAGCTCCTTCTTGTCAGCTTCTGGCATATGATAGGGAAACTGCTCTAAAAATGCCGCTACTTTTTCCGGGGGCAGCGCTTCGTATATAGATTGAGCAATTTCTTTCCACTTTTCCTTTGATACATTGGAAGTGTATCGATGATCCATGCTCATGGATTGGATCATCAAAGATTCTGGGTGACGGAGTTTGGCATTGTAGTTCTGCCAGGTGTAATTCACCCATTTTCTTCGACCCCACCAAGTAAAAACACCATCACCTTTGTAAAAAGCGGTATCACGATCGATCGGGAATGGGCGGATACTCCAATGGTCTTTTTCTTTAAAAACCATCCATTTCCATTGTTCTTTGTGACGGTCCCAGTCACCAATCAAAATATCAAAAAGGCGCGCTTTTAAATAGGCTTCTTGATCCATGCGATATTTACTTTTGCCTTCAAGTTTTCGAACCATTTTCTGAGTCGACCAAACGTGCTCAAGTCCTTGTGCTTTGTAGGAGGGGTCACTTAAAATGTTGTCTGGTTTCTCAACCATTTGGTAAAAACCGCTTTTAAAAGTTTCTTGAAAACTTTTAAAAGCTGGCTGGTCGGTATTGACATAAACTACATACGGATGGTTGTGCGGAAGATTAATTTCATCAGAGAGTTTGGCCGACAGCCAAAACCCCCAGGGATGAATGGCAGACTGATGATCCAAAAGGGCGTCTTCAATAATCGTTTCTTGAAGAATATCGGGCAATTCAATCTTTTTAATAAATGAACGAAGTTTGTATTCACGCCCACTGGGATGTTTGAGATGGAAGGTCAGGGATTGCTGGCTGCCTCCCACTCTTTCGATGGTGTAGGGTCCATGACTTAAATCAAAACACGGCACCTCTAAGGGCTGATCCCATGCATCGCGATAATTATCCCCTAGCCAATATCGAAAAAAAGACCCGCCTTGGTGAAAGCGTCTTAGCTTTCCAGCATAGGTTTTACACACGGGCTTGGGATTAAAGTCATATTTTTCCTTGGTCAACGTCCACTCAAAAGCATCATCTACGGTTTGTACATGCACGCCATCATCAACTGGCGTAAATGATACTGCCACAGGCAATGAGTCTGGAATATTCAAATGGTGCAATGCCCCTATCTTTGTATAAGCATAACTATGGCCACTGCCCGAAATAAACAGAGCATTTTTTCGATTTTTTAGCATGCCCGTTATTTTTTGATGGTACTGCTGATATGAAGGATTGTTAAAGGATTGAAGGCCACCCAAGCTTTGAAATAAGGGCAAATCGTTGGTTTCCACATCCTCTCTTTCCATTCCCAGCCCGTGGTAGGCAAGCACGATGAGCGGTTTATCGCGACTATTGATAATGGCTTTTTCAATTTCACGGTAGGACCTTCCAAGGTCAAGTGCCTCACAGTATTTGGAAAAAACGCCAATTTCATGGGGAAATAAAAACCAGTTGGATTCAATGGCCAATATTGCAAACTGATCGTATTCGCGCATGTAAGGCTCCGGACACAAATTGTCTGGTCGAACATGAATATCAGCTTGATCAAATTGATCCATGACATGCAAAATATTTTGATCGCTGCTTTGTCTCCAGTATTTCCATTGACCTCCACTGAGCAGCCAGTCCATTTTATCCACTGAAATTTGCTGTCTGAGTTTTTCTAAGTGATGAAAATCCAAATCACTTTGTCCTAGCACCAGCATGCGTTTGACTTTATCTGAAGGAAGTTCTTTTGCTTTTGTTAAAAAAAAGTGTTGGTTGGTCACCAATACTTTGGCTTGTACAGGCAGGGCCAGAAGGCACAGCCAGCAAGCTATCCATAAGGACTTATTGGTCATCTTGCAAAGCCCATCGAAAATAACCGCGACGCCAATACAAATATGCACCCAATGCGCCAAACACACTTAAGAAAATAAAAGGCCATACAAATACTGGCCACGGCAGCATGCCTTTGGCCCAAATGCATGCCAACATGATGCCTGATGCAAACAAAAACAAACCGATACTTCGCTTACTCAAGGGATGAAATTTGATTTTTCGATAAAAAATAAAATAAGCCACGCAGGCAACGATCAGCGTAGCAGATGACATGGCAATGGCACTGCCGACCATTTGAAATTTTGGCACCAGCCATACAATGCCCAAAAAACTAACCACAACCATGATCAAGGTGTTGAGCAAGGCCCACCGACTGTGGCCTGTAAAAATCAACAGCGCTTCCAACATGCTGGATAAAAGAAACATCCATTGGCCCAAAAGTAATATTTGCAATGTAAAAGAGGCTTGAATGTATTCTGGGCCAAAAAAGGAAAGAATCCATTCGGGGGCAACAAATAAAACGCCGATCACCAGTAGCGCTATAAATACGATTAAATCAAATACGTGCCTTACAAATAAGCGGTGCTGATGATGATCATTGATGGCATGCATGTTTTGAGCAATGGGTAAAACAATGGGGTCAAACAATGCTTTAATTTTTTTGGTTACAGCTGAAACATTGCTGGCCGCGCCATACATACCCACCATAGACAACGGAAGCATTCTGCCCAAGAGCATGGTGTCCATATGATCTTTGACAGTAGAAAGGGTCATGATGCCACAGAAATCCAAACTTTCTTTCCAGAAAAAACGCCATGGCATGTCCCAACTCTCTATACGCTTGCGCCACGGAAATTCGCGTATAAAAAATATTACAGATACCACACCAATTAAAATACACGCCACAATGTGAGCAAGCACCAGCCCTTGCACGCCTCGTCCTTGGTATATCCATAGAAGTCCAAGACACAACACAATCATTGGTTCCATGGCACTGTGAACGTAAAATTCATATTTTGTGGTTAATCGAGACCGCAGTGCATACATGTATATGTAACTGATGGACCAAAATGGGATACAAAGGCCCATCATGGAGAATAAAAACCCTGCTTGTGGTTTATGAAAAACAACATCGGCGAGCCATGGTCCCATCCACCATAGACCAACGGAAAAACACAACGATATCACAAAGGACAAAAAAGCGATGACATGACCGGAGCGTACCATCGCATCGGGGGCGCCGCTTTTGGCATAGTAGCCTCCCAAACGCAGCACGCCACCATGAAAGCCAAGAATGGCCACTTTGCTTAATGTTTCTACAACAACAAAGGTTAGCAAGTATAAACCAAAAGCTTCCGCCCCCAAAAGCCGTGAGAAAAAAATAAGATAAAACACACGTGAAAAACGAAAAATCAACCCCAACCCATTGAAGGTCATTCCTTTTGAAAACAGATGTTGAATGTTGGCGATGTGACTCATAAATACTTGGTATACTACGGTTTTTTAATTGTGCATGAACAAACTTTTCGTGATAAGTAGCACAGCAATATGCTTTTTTCCATTAAACAACTGCGCCTATTTGCATGGCTGGTCGTTTGTATGGCTTTTGTAACCTCCCTGACCGCGCAAGAGACTTCATTGCGCATTGAAACGGGCGTTGTAGCGCTAAAAGCCAGGCCCATCAAACATCTTCAGATTGATACGCTGTATCAGCCTCTTTTGGATCAAAATCAAAATGTATATACAGGCAATGACTCTTATGGGTTTATTCATGCCAAGCTTGATTTGCGCCCCGCCGATTGGGTGAGTTTTCACGTAAGCCCTTATTTGGTGGTTCATGACGATCGCAACCTTCGCAACGTTCATTTTACACAAGCTTACACCTCTCTGCATGCCAGAAATTTGGCCTTGGATGTTGGCTACGTCCCATTGAGCTGGGGCATGAGTCAGCGCAACAATTTGATGTTTTCTAGACAAATGGATCCCATGCCCATGATTCGCTTGCGCAACGCTACCCCCATGGACCTATCCGATTCTTGGCTTGCCTTTTTACGACAAATGGATGTGGAAACCCTTTACAGCATGACCGATCGCAATCGCCGCTACCCCGAAGGCCATATGGTTGCATCGAAGGTCACCATGTATCCAACCCCCCATTTTAAAATGCATGTGGCATTTTCGGTGCTCTACGGCGGAGAAGGAGCTCCAACCAACAACCCTTTTGTCATTGCCAACGAAAGTCATCTGCAAGACACCGATACGCGAAACCCGGCCAACCGAAATTTTTTACTTGGCCTGCGATGGAAAATTCCATCTTTGGGGCTGGAACCCTATGTGGATATGTACATTGAAGATTGTTGCCGATTCAACATTTTTAATCCGCGAGACAGCAATTATCTTGCAGGGGTTCAAATATTTCCCATCGCAGCGCAAAGTGATCGACTTTGGTTGAATGTCGAGTGGGTCCAAACCAGCAATCCCACCTATGTTCATCCTTTTCCACCCATACACAATGAGCGTGTGATGGGACACCCCATTGGCCCCGACGGCACAGGGTTGTATATCTCGATGGCTTATCAGAAATCACCCACCCTGAGACTTGGGGGTCTTTTTGCCACGGAGAATCGTGGACGCTTGGCACAAGCGTCTTTTTATGTCGCCAGTGATCAAGACAACTTTACCCCCATCACCGATGTTGAACCCCGGTTTGAAAACCCGGAGCATCGGGTCCGTGGTGAAATTTTTGCTCATTGGCAAGCACGCCCCAACTTGCTTATTCGCTCACGCCTTGGCCTAGAACGCGTGCTCAATGAAAATTACGCTTTCAGCAACAATCACTACAATGGTCTGGCAGAAATTAGCGCTGAGGTGACATTCTGATGACAAGAATTTTATGCACTTTGATTCTTTTGATCTCTTTGGTTGGCTCACCGTGCACAGCACGTGCAGAGCCCAAAAGAGAAACGCTGATGGCGGTATCCGCGACTTTTTTTTCAGCCGCTACGGTTTTTTTAATCATCAAAGGCCTAGAGAAAAAACCCAAACAGCCACCTAGCGCTGCTTCTGCGCCTAAGGACAGAATGGAACATTACGCTGGGCCCAATTTTTCATTTTTTCCTTTGAAAGATCCACTTCATGGCTCGAACCATTAAATGGGCATTGCGTGCCCTTCCCATGGTGGCGGCCATTTTCCTTTCCATGTGGATCATGTCCACCCCATGGCCGCTTTGGCTCAAAGGTGTAGGGTTGATGCCTTGTGTATTCTTTCTTTTGGTTTCATTGGAGTTTTATCTGCCCAATTTTTTTGTTCTGACGCCACGTTTTCCATGCAGATTGGACGACCGTTCTAAAATCCTTTTAACTTTTGATGATGGTCCCCATCCCGACATCACCCCCCAAGTTTTAGATGTGCTGAAGCAATTGAATGTACGTGCGTGTTTTTTTTGCATTCAAGAAAATGCTCAAATGCATCCAGCAATTATTCAGCGGATTATTGCGGAGGGTCATAGCCTGGGTTCGCATTCCACCCATCATGAAAACTTACCGCTTAAAAGCAACCAAGCAGTGCTGGATGAACTCGCCCAAGGGATTGCGTACTATCAAAATCATCATCAATATGAGCTGAAGTATTTTCGCTATCCGCGTGGCAGGAAGAGTTTTTGGACGCAAATGGCGATTCAAAAAACAGGTTTGCAAGTTTTGGGGTTTTCATATCCCATGTTTGATGTTGAAAATCCGCCCGTCGAAACATTGCTTAAACGCGCACGTAAAAAAATCAAAGGCGGCGATATTTTGTTATTTCATGACGGTTATCAAAAAGATTTTCATCACCAACACCGTTCATCCATGATCCAAGCCTTACCCGAAATTATTGAATATGCACGCCGTCAGTCTTTGTCTTTTATTTCGTTGGATTAGCTAAAACAATCGCCTGCGCTGCTTGCTCAAAAGGATGCATGCTTTTTTCTTGCTGAATAAAACCATGCAGAATCAATTGATCCAATTTTTTAGACTGAATGGATGAACGAAACACCTCACTGACCACTTTTTGGCCTTGGGCCCCCTTGGCTTTCACCGCTTCAGGATGGATCAAACAGTGACGCATGATTTCGACAAAACGATCAACCTTCTTGACGGGAATCCACCAGCCATTGACGCCACCTTGCACCACTTCACGCGCGCCGCCAATGTTGGTGGTGATGGATGGAACCCCATAAGGCATGGCTTCAATAAAGATGCGACCAAAAGATTCGGGTTGTTGAGAAGGCGCCACCAATACATCCATCTTGGCAACATGGGGCATGATATCTTCCTGGTAGCCAACAAATTTAATGCGATCGGACAATCCTTGCTTGGCCACCTGCCGCTGATACTGACCCAAAAGATCGATGTGAAGGCCCCCATCGTTCCCCCCCACCAATAAGCCACGGGCGTGTGGGAACTCCGGCAAAACTTCAAAAAGGGCGCGTAGAAAAATGTCCACCCCTTTTTTGGGCAAAATTCGGCCCACATAGCCAAACACCATTGTGTGTGGGTCACGGTTGGGTTGGGCGGAATCAATTTTTTCATCTCGAAGGCTGTTGTAAACCACCACTGTTTTTTCGGGCGAACTGTCTTTAAACAATTCAATGGCAGAATAGGATGTACCAATGACTTTTTTTACAATCGATCTGGACGCCATCCATCGATAAAACATGCGGCTGATGGGTGCTTCATGAATGTTTCGCTGATGAAAATAAACATCGGTTTTGGTCCACATGCCTACAGCCAAGGCGACTGGGTTGGCAAGCATATGATTGGCATACACAATGTCTGGCTGAAGCTGACGAATGAGGCGAACAATTTTAATCGCCGCGATGGTTAGCCCAAACAAGTTTAACAAAATATGCACCCACACCCAAGGGCAGCGATGCGTCCATTTCCAAGGACTGCGTTGAATGCGTTCGACGAATTCGGGAACCACGTGCAGCGTGGCATTGGCAAAGTGTTTGGCCATGGTGCCGTGTTCGGGCACCACCACATGGCTTTGAATTTGATCGGTTTGGTCGTGAAGATAGGTACTTAAACTATGTCCAGCTCCGCCGCCATTGACGCAGCTACTTAGAAAAAGTACCTTCTTGCTCAAAATAAATTAGAAACGACGTTTGCGCTGGTCGCGATCATCATTGTGATTGTGATCACGATCACGGCCGCCACGGTCGTTGCGATCATTGTTTCGATCTCTGTCACGGTCACGGCCACCGCGTTCATTGCGATCCCGGCTTTGGTACCCTTCACGGTCGCGATCAGTGCGCTGTCGCATGGTGCTCGAACGATCACGATCATTACGGTCACGAGATCCTCCGCGATCATTGTCACGACCACCGCGACTATCGTTACGACCATCGCGATCACGGCCTCCACGATCACGGCTGGATCGATCTGCACGGCCACGGCCAGAGAACCCACGGTCACGATCGCCACCACGGTCACGATCATCACGATCGTATTTTTCCATACGGGGACGTTCTGCGCGGACTGGGCGTTCATCATCATTGAGGTATTGGGTCAGTTTGATTTTTCCGCCACGGTCAATTTCTAAGACCTTGACTTCAACCATGTCACCTTCTTTGATGTACTCACTCACATCATTGATGCGACCACCATCTGATTTCATTTCAGAAACATGAAGCAAACCATCGTTGCCTGGCATCAACTGAACAAATACGCCGTATTCCATCAAGCGCACGGCTTTACCGGTATAAATGGCACCAACTTCTGGATCTGTAATGATGTCTAAGATCATCTGTTTGGCTTTGGCCAAAGAATCGGCGTCACTTGAAGCGATCACGGCTGTGCCATCATCGTTAATTTCAATTTTCGCACCGCTTTCTTCGGTTAAACGGCGAATGGTTTCGCCACCTTTACCAATGACTTCACGGATTTTATCTTTGGGCAATTCGATGGTTTCAAGGCGAGGTGCATGTTGAGACAATTCTTCACGAGGGCCCGAAAGCGCTTCGTCCATTTTGTCTAGAATATGCAAACGGCCTTGTTTGGCTTGTTCCAATGCTTGGCTGATAATGTCCCAACCAATGCCTGACACTTTGATATCCATTTGAACAGCTGTAATGCCATCACGGGTACCAGCCAGTTTAAAGTCCATGTCACCCAAGTGATCTTCATCACCACTGATGTCGGATAGAACAAAAAAGTCATTTTCTTCTTTGATTAACCCCATCGCGATACCGGCTACGGATGATTTTAACGGTACACCCGCGTCCATCATAGACAGGGTGCCACCACAAACCGTGGCCATGGAAGAAGAACCGTTGGACTCCAACACGTCTGACAAAATACGGATGGTGTAAGGGAATTCGTCTGGATTTGGCAATACAGGTGTTAAAGCTTTGGTCGCCAATGCACCATGACCAATTTCGCGTCGGCCTGGACCACGATTGGGCCGTACTTCACCCACTGAAAAAGAAGGGAAGTTGTAATGAAGCATAAAATTACGCTTGCTTTCACCACTCATAGAGTCGATGCGCTGTTCGTCATCACTGGTACCCAATGTTGCACTCACTAAGGCTTGTGTTTCACCACGGGTAAACAATGCACTGCCGTGTGCGCGAGGCAATACGGTAACACGCGGAGTGATCTGACGAATATCTGTTATGCTTCGTTGATCCATGCGGGTTTTGCTATTAACAATTTGAGCACGCATTTTATCGCCAATCAAATCATGAATGACGCTGCCCACCATGCTTGCAATTTCAGCATTGTCTTCGGATTCATCAAGAAGAGCCTTTTTGGTTTCTTCTTTTAAATCGTGTTGGGCTTTGTAGCGTTCGATCTTGCCTTTGATGTTCAACGTTTCTTCAATTTTGCCTTCCACCATGGCCGTAATTTTTTCAACGGCTGCGGTGTTGACTTCTGGCGCGGTAACTTCAAAGTTTTCTTTGCCCACCTCGGCGCGAAGTTCATCTTGCAAATCCAATAGCGGTTGAATGCCATCAAAAGCCATTTGCAATGCTTCCAAAATTTCGGCTTCGGGTAGCTGATCGGCTTGACCTTCTACCATCACAATGGCATCGCGGCTTGCAGCCACGGTCATGTCCAATGCTGAACTTTCCATTTGATCAATGGTGGGGTTGAGGGTCAGCTTGCCGTCAATTTTGCCAACGCGAACTGCACCAATGGGACCCATAAAGGGAATGTCGGACACATGCAGTGCAGCTGAGGCACCGGTGATGCCGAGCAAATCACTGTCGTTGACTTGGTCAAATGAGTATACCGTGGTGGCCACTTGGGTTTCACGTGCATAGCCTTTGGGGAACAATGGACGGATCGGACGATCGGTCATACGAGAGATTAAAATTTCGCGTTCACCCAATCGGCCTTCGCGTTTAAAAAAGCCGCCGGGAATGCGTCCGTTGGCTGAAAATTTTTCTTGGTAGTCAACCGACAGAGGCAAAAAATCAATGTCGTCTCGGTTGGATTTGCCGCAGGTTGCGGTGGTCAGTACAGCGGTTTCGCCGTAAGTGATAAATACACTGCCGTTGGCTTGCTTTGCCATTTCGCCAGTTTCGATCGTCAAGGGACGACCACAAAAATCGATGGTTTTTTTCATCTTCTTATTTTCCTTTTTTTATATTTTATATGTGTGTCAGCGTACGTATGGATTTTAGCAATGAAGCCAAACCCAACCATGCAATTGAATGTATCGGTAAAACTTTTTGTTTACTTACGCAAACCCAAGTCTTTAATGACAGCTTGGTATCGCTTCACGTCGTTGCGTTTAAGATAATCCAAATGACGACGGCGAGAACCAATCATCTTTAGAAGACCTTGACGAGAGTGGTGATCTTTTTTATGCGTTTTGAAGTGCTCGGTAAGGTGAGCAATTCGCTTCGTTAAAAGGGCTACCTGCACTTCAGGTGAGCCAGTATCTTTGTCATGAACTCGAAAATCTTGAATGACTTTTTCTTTGTCTAACACGTTGTATTTCCTTTAAAACAATTATTTCTTTGTACGTACTTTTTTACTTAGTTTGGGGCTAAGTATCCAATATTGAATGAAAAGGCAAGCCAAAAAACACCCTTTGCGGGTTGTTTTCCACCCTATTTCACCCTCAAAATAGTACTTAGGTTTTTGATTTTTTTACGTTTTTCAGCGATGATGGCCCCATGAACAAACTTACGATTTTTGGTTTCATTTCTTTTCTACTGCTTTCAGGGTGCATGGCCAACAAAACCAGCAACCTCAACGACCGTGTTCAATTGTTTCAAAATCATATCCGATGGGACAACATGCCCGGTGCCACCCCCATGATGCAGCCTGAAACCAAACCCGAAGTCGCCAAGCATTTTCAAGACTGGTTAAGAAAATCGGAGATCGTCGAATACGAAATCCTTCAAACCACGATGGGCCCTAACAAACGATCAGCGGAAGTGATCGTCCAATATCAGTATTATACCCTAAAGGACCAAACCTACATCAAACGCCGCGAAAAACAAACCTGGGTTCTGCCCAGTAGCACCGGCCCATGGCTTCTCCAAAGCTCGCTAACTCTATAATGAGTAAGAAACCATTGCCCAAGGACCCATCCTTATTATCGGCGCGCTCTTAACTTGCTAAGGGTTTCTTCTAAATACTGCTTTTGACCTTGCAAGAGGTCTTGCGTACGAATGTATTTGTCCAAGAGCAATGCAGCCAGCTCAGGGTGGGTATCTTCCAAATCCGACCAATAAGGGTAAATACGCGTCTCCCCTCCCAGTGGATCCGACCCAAGATAAATGCTGGGCACGTTGGTTCGCTGCATATGCGCCACGATGGCTTGGATGGTATCGTAACGAGTTTGTGCTTGGGTTTGTGCTTTTGGCGAAGGTTTTTTTAAAGAACCTTGAGCCTCCAACATTGCATCCAAATTGGCCAAGGTGGTTTTGGCTTCATCATAATCACCCTGACGAAATGCATCCAGCGTCTCTTGAACCAGCTGATCTTTTTTTCGGGGCTGACGCGCATCCTGCTGCACTTCCCGTTGCAACTTGTCTGCAACTTGCTGGGCCAAAGGGTACAACCCCGGAGTGTATTTTTCAGCAATCGTTGTTTGTTTCAGCTGCTCCTGTTGAGCAGGGGTAAGATGATCCCTGCGCCACAAACGTTGATCTGTCATCGCACGCACGTACTTGGCCATGGCTTCTGTATCTTGACTTTTCGCAGACCACTCGATCAGTTCAATCAATAATTTCTTCTGGGTGTAGGAAGAGCTTGTGTTGGCCAACGCTTCTTCGCGCAACAAGATATTGGGTTTCAACTCGAAAAGGCCGGTATAAAAATCCAACAAAAATTCGTCTGGCTTTGCTCGAAAATGGTCACGCGGGTAATCTCCCCCATGACCATGCAAATGTCCCATGCCGTGGATTTCATAAGAATGAGGATCCAAATAAACCACATCCAAACGGCCTGGCCCAAGCACCAAAAATGCATTGTATGCATGGCCAAGCATCACACCCGCCAAATCATTATCGGTCACATATACGTGACGAAGCCCAGGATGAAACGACTTAAACCAGCGAAACACGGCAATGGTGGTGGCTGCATAATCATCACAATCGCCATACCCCTCTTCCAAAACCTCATCCAGCGATCGCGGATAATAAGAAGTGGATGACCGAAGCACGTGCACAAAGGCATCCAGCTGATCCGGCTCAAGACCATCCAAATTGGGTTCATAGGGATCATCATTGTTGTCGTACAAATCCAATACATCCAAAGTCACATCAATGCTGAGCAAAATGGCCTCTTTGGCCCCCATCGCTTGCACATCGGTCCGCGTATATCCCAACCGGCGCAGCGATTGCTCAAAAAAGCCATGCACGACCGCCTCATCCCCCATATCAATTTTTTCTAAGACAGATCGCGCCCAATCATCAGGCAACGGCGCCACCGCATCCGGCTTGACAAACACCACCGAATCCAAGTGGGTCGCATGCACATTTCTACCAAACCGCTCCCAAATCGGCGCATCCACTTGCGCCCAAGCAGAACCCGTTGCCAAAACCGTCCCAAACAAAAATAGAATGTTCCAAATCAAAATATGCATACGTCTATAATATTCCAGCAAAGATCGTACCAAATGATAAAAATATAAATATTTAATATAATTGAGTAAAAAAAGGCCTTCGCGTGCTCAGATAATGTTTGTGTGTCACAAATGCGACCTATTTATCACAATAACGCAGCGCATTTATCTCTTGTCTTTACGGACTCATTTGACCTATACTTACGCAATGAATGACCGTCACGTCTTAATCAAAAGTTTCTTTTTATCTTTTTACTTTATTTTGGTTGGCTGGGTTGCACTACCAGCTCACGCGCAGAATGCACCCCTTGATTTTTGGGGCAGTCTTCCCAAGGGGATTTATCAAACCGGCTATCAACGAGCTGTCGAAGTAGACACAACTCGTAAAAACCTGCAATCCGCTTTACCCAAAAATCGTCCCATCGTGATGAATATTTGGTATCCCACACATGATCAAGGTCAGCCTATGTTGCATAAGGAGTATATCAACTTTGATTACGAACCATTGTCTGAAAAGCTGCAAAAAAACTTTATTGAGTACAACCTTGAAATGATCAAGACCTATAGCTTTAACGCGGATCGAAAAACATTGAAACGAGGTAAATTATTAAAAGACATGCTTGCAACACCCACACACGCCATCAAAAATGCTGCTTTCATCGATACCGATCAAAAATTTCCACTGATTGTTTTTCATCAAGGCCTAGGGGCATCCATTGAAGACAATGCCGCTATGAATGAATGGTTGGCCAGTCATGGGTTTGTGGTTATCAATGCGTCCTACCAATCCAATGATCCAGGATATCTCCATGTTGATTGGGACCTTGATGTTTCCGTGCCTGACATCAATTTTATGCTCGACTATGTGTTGAGCACCTTTCCACAGATCGATTCAGAAAAAATCGGCATCATGGGCCAAAGCTATGGTGGACAGGCTGCATTGGCGTATACCGTTTTGGGAGCTCATGAAGTAAAAGGTGTGATCACTTTCGATTCAACCATTGATTATTCTGTAGACCCAGATGATCCAGGCTTTGATGAATTGTTCAAACCTCTTTTGCGCGACCCTGAAAATGTCACCATGCCCATCTTGGCTTTTGCAGATCAAGATGCCACTTTTGCCATACTGGATCGCTTAACGGCTTCTGAGCGTTTTTACGTAAAAACCAAAGGCATTTTTCATGAGGATTATATCTCCCAAGGTGCTGTTGGTGCGATGATGGAGACGCCCTACATACGCAATAAATATCAGCCCAATTACGAAAAACGATGGCAGACTTATTTACAGATATGCCAAGACACATTGGATTTCTGGCGTGCCGTGTTTACCGACAACATAGAATCTCTATCATTGTCCAATCCAACAACCCATCAAGGAGCTAACACGCCAGAGATGTCCTACGAGCAACGAGCCCTCGGAGAAAATCCCTGGAACCAAAATATGGTGCCTGTATCCATAGACGCTTTTCCACAAATTGAAGGGTCGTTTACCAGCAAAAAAGCCGACTACAAGTTCTTTCGCAAGGACCAAAAGCTTTACATACAGTTCAAGGACGAATCCAAAAGCAAGGTTCTTTTATTCAAAAAACAAAGCACCCAGGAACGCATTGTATGGATTGATTACTACGGTTTTGAAGGTGTGGTTAAAATAAACGCGGAAGGTCAGGTTCAAAAAATTCGATTTAGCGATTGGTGGGGCAAAGAGAAAATCATGACACGCGTTTTTGAAGAATAAATTCACACCCATCTGCCAATCACTCTTTTTAAATTTTGCTGGGTGCCACATATTGGCGTAGTGGGCTATCTGAGGCTTTTATCCAAGCTAGCCTTGCTCGTTTTGCGTAATCGGCTATGCTCATTACTTGTTATTCAAATCACATTCTGCACCCACTCCCGTGGATTTTTGGGGACACTTGCCGCAGGGGCCATACAACGTTGGCTACCAAAGAACCATCATCACAGATCCTTCGCGCGCCAATGTGCACGCCAAAGAGCCCAAAAAACGCCCCTTGATCCTCAACACGTGGTACCCAACCCTACAAAAAGGTTCGACCATGCTTCACCACGCTTATTTGGATTTTGAACACTCTATGCTGTCCCCTGAGCTCCAAAAAGCTTTTACGCAATACAACTTGGAGATGATAGAGACCTATGCTTTTGACGAAAAACTTAAAAGCCAAAAAAAGCAAACGCTCCTACTACAAATGCTCAACACCCCAACCCACGCCATCCAAAACGCAGCATGGGTTGACACCGATCAGATATTTCCACTCATTGTGTTTCATCAAGGCCTTGGCGCATCCATTGAAGACAACGCTGCCATGCATGAATGGCTGGCCAGCCATGGGTACATCATCATCAACACATCCTATCAATCCAATGAACCAGGCATTTTACATGTAGATTGGGATTTGGACACGTCCATCGCCGATATCCACTGCATGTTAGACCATATGCTCCAGCATGTCCCCGGCGTCAGCCGAGCCCAAATAGGCATCATGGGCCAAAGCTATGGCGCACAGGCCGCACTGGCCTATGCGGCTAAAGGTAAGTATCAAGTTCAAGGCGTCATCACGTTAGATTCTACCATTGACTACACCGTGGATATGCAGTCGCCCGGTTGGGCGGAATTGTTTGAAACATTGTGGTCGCACAAAGACAACCTCACCATGCCCGTTTTGGCATTTGCCGATCAAGCCGCCGATTTTGTCGCGCTGGATCGTCTCACGTCGTCCAATCGTACATACGCCAAAACCAAAGAGTTGTATCACCAGGATTACGTGGCGCAAGGCGCCATTGGTGCCCGACTTCAACAGCCATTCCTTCGCCGAAAACAGCGCAAAGAAGTCCCCCATCGGTGGGCCTCTTACCAAGACACTTGCCGGGTGACCCTTGAATTTTGGAACCAAGCATTCGATGCAAATCGATCAGCAACGATCTCCAAAGACCCCGTATGGGAGCCGACACCCTCCAAGCATCTGACGTTTGAAATCAGGCGCAAAGGTCAGAATCATTGGGACCAAACCATGCGGCCGATCCAACCAGTCGACTTTCCAAAATTAGAGGGTACCTACCGGAGTAAACTTCGGTTGTATCGCGTATACCTGCACCAAGGCGAATATTGGATCCATATGAAAAAAGAAAAACCCAAAAAAATATTCCTTTTCCAGCATCAACTCACACAATCCTGGATTATTTATATCGACGACTATGCGCTTAGGGGTACGTGCATGATTGAGCCAAACCAAACAGTTGCACAAATCGTCTTTAATGCCTGGGGTGATACAAAAAAAACACTTTATCGAATAATATTAGCAAATTACAAGACCTGTACTATATAAGTAAGTGAAAACGACACATGAAATAGACAGTGCAGAACCATCGCTAGTTTGTATGGTGGTAAGATCCAATAACCATGTCCAAAATAGAATATGTATATCTCACTGCCAAGTATGAAAAGACATTTTATCCATTTCCAAGAGTTTTTTCCTTTTTTAATGAAATTTGAATAATTCTTTCTTAGAATAAAGCTTACCAAAAGCGAAAGGCATCTTCATGACACCCGAACCCACCCACTGGTACCGATACAAAGATCGCTCCATACTCGTATTTGACAATGTATTTGACCAAGAAACCATTGAGGCTTTTTCCGTATGGATGCAAAAATTGCCTTATGAGCTCAGACCCTCGTTTGATAACGAATTATCAGCTCAAATTGAAGCAGAGATGTTTCATCGACTGCCCGAATTGCCGGATTTATTACCCAAACTTATAGACAAGTATTATCCCCAAATGTGCAAAGAGCAAAGTCCGCAACAATTTTCTCACTTTTATGCCGCCACCATGCGGTATGGGGATTTTACCCAGTTGCATCTCGACATTGATTGCCACGACTGCATCTCCTTTTTCTACTATGCTAATATTCACTGGGATGCCTTATGGGGCGGGGAGACCTTATTTTATGACGATGATGAAACCGAAGTCATTCACGCCGTTACGCCAAAACCAGGTCGCCTGGTGATGTTTAATGCATCGCTTGTGCACCGCGGCGGTGTGCCTATGCGCGATAGCATTAGCCATCGTTATGGGTTAAGCATCTTTTACCGATGTGAGAAAAAACATGACCAATTCAATAAAAACCAAATCTCTAATTAAAAAACAATAAAAAATTTTAAGGGCCATACTCTTGAACTCTTTCTTCTATAGGATCGAAGACAAAAACAAATTACTGCAGCGGTAGCACTTCTGAAGTGGAAGAATGTTTTACGATATTTATTTTGTTGATCTGTTTTTGATATCAAGCACAATTCACGTATGGTCGAATGTTTACAAAAGTTTATCAAGCCTATTAGCTTTTTTATTATGAGAGATAAAATTGAAACCAGTGCTTGCCATCAAGCACTAACTTAAACTTAGTTAGCTTCTTGTGTTTTTTTACGAAAAAAGTCTTACGGTCTTACTGACTATTTTTAAACACTTATATATTAGTGATCAGGGCGCCCTAAGCCAGCTTAAAATTTTTAGATAATAAAAAACAGAGCTTGAGGGTTAACCCAGCTCTGTTTTTATTTATTTATCAGATTTAAACCTTAGTTTATAATCTGTAATATTTTTTTAGATCTATTAGCCTAGCGATTGCAATACATCTTTATCATTTGTGCCATATTTGTTTCTATTCCGTCTGCCATTGCTTTCACGTCTATCTTCAACTTTATAAGTTGAACCTGCTGCTTCGTTTTTCGCTCCACCTTTCAGCTTTTTTAAGTCCTCAGTGGTTAGCTTATTGTTTTTGTTAGTCATTGATTATTTCCTTTCATGATTATTTATATTAAAAATACTGCTGTTTATTAGTTTTTAGCGCCAGCAACACTGGCGTTTTTAGCTTTTTTCACCTTTACTCTGGTATGATGATCTCCATTATCAGAATTGCTTTCATATTTCACAACCTCTTTATTGAACAACCCTCCGCCCTTAAGACCTTTCAGATCTTCAGTTGATAACTTCTTCTGCTCTTCTTTTTTATCACTCATTTTTAATCTCCTTACATAAGAATTTAAAATTAATACCTTCATCAAATAATTTTTATAATAATTGCACTATGCACCCAACTTACAAGCAAAGCGTATGCCAACTTTTTTCAAAAAAAAATCGTAATAGTTTCAGCTATTTATACAATATTTTTTTTTTATGTTGGTCTCGACGTGCTCAAAAGTTGCTCAATCATGTAACTTTTGTGTCTTATTGAGGCATTTTTCAGCACATATGATTTTTTGTAACTAATTTCTGAAATAAAGTTTATTCCAAGTAAAATAAATCCTTGAATGACTCATCAAGGACTTTGTGGGGCTTTAATTTCAAATATTGGAATAACTGCGCCACTAATTCTAACTTCTGCCCACGAATAAGTTCTGCCAGCAAAACTCGCAGTTCTTCAGGAAACATTTCGTATGGGAAAGACGAAACCAATTGTACTAGCGCAGCATTTTTGGACATGGGATTTAGGTCTGCTTTCATACATTTTTGCATCATTTGATCGAAGTCAACGTGAATATTAGTGAATTGAAAATCAATATAATCAGCTTTGGACTGAATTAAAGGATACGGTAATGCACTGTTATCCTGAATCCCTATAAAATCTTTTGTTTTTATTAATTTCCAGAGTTCATCTTGTACCTGGTCGACCAAAGGCTTAAAATCATGTTTTGATGGGTCTATCGGTGCCTTAAGTTCTTCTTCTGTATAATTGAGCACACCATTTGATAAATGCGCGTACCACATCCGAATATACTTCCGCTGTGTTTCACCATATTCAAGCTCGTGCTTAAGCCAGCTATATATTTTAGGGCTCTGTCTCATAGCCTCTAAACCGAATCCTTTGAACTCACCAGTGCAGTAAAAATCCTGAAGAAAACTGAAAAACTTGGGTTCCTGAACCGTAAAATCTGGATAAAATTTCCGATATTCTTCAATATCATCTTCGTCATACGATACTGTAAGTGAAGTATAACAAGTGCCTAGATCACATTTTTCAGCTAATTTAAATGTTGATAGATACCAATAATCTAAACCAACCACAGCCGCTGTCTCAGTCAATAAGTGCAAAAATACAAACTTATCTGCCATCTCAGGGGTTGGGGGCTTTTCATTTAAACCAATGTCCAGCATTATTTCGTGCATTCTAGAAGCACTCCAAACGTGTAAATAATCATGCAATAAGAACGTAAATTCATGCAGTAGTATATCTGCTTCGTTATAATTACGGTCATTTTTCATACCTTCATCCATCCAGTCGACCAATGCGGACTTAGTTGGAACGTAAATATTGCCCGTATAAGGATTAAACCCAGCGGGTACACTACGTAGATACTTTTCATATTTCCAATTTGAGTCGTAAGGATTTTTTATGATTGACAATTGAGGGTCGGCTATAACCTTTTTAAACAATGAAAGTTGGGACAGTGTTTTTTTCATATTTACTTCTAATTCAAATTATCTCTATTATAATCGGCAAATGAGAAAAAGCGATCTTTTTGTCTGGCATGTTCCAACCCCCGTAAAGCCTTCCAACTTTCAACCATTATATAAAAGACACGCTGCTTACAATATTGAAACCAATTTGGGGGAAATAGGCTCTTTTGATTTTGACAAACGTTCCATTTCGATTAGCAAGCTATTGCACTGCGACCTTCAAACCAATTTAGATGTCAATAGCTCGGGACGTCTAGGGTCGGGACGCTCTGGTTTTTTTCGACGAAAATACGTAAAAGGAGTTGGTCGAACAGCCTTAGCTGCTAACTGGAATGACACTAGTGATTGGCTGCACAATTCAGGTTTCATGTTTGCTAGCGCAGCTCTACGAGAGTTTGTGGTCTCTATATTGCACGATGTTTTAGGAGTTGGTGACAGCATTGTCCAATGTGAAGGGTTTCTACTTCGAAAACTAAACCAATCAGAACAAAAGCACTTGCGAAAATTGTATAAAAGCCGAACCGAAGGTTTATTGCTTGATAAAAATTTTGTGGGCATCACTGTCAAAGACGGTCATTTTTGCAAATTATCTAATTTGGTCTGGTGGTTGCAGCATTTTCCGGTTCATACAGCTATAGAAGAAGAAAAAAGTTTAGGCTTTTTATTTGAACAATTTGGCAGAATTTTTGAGCCAGCTCAAGCGATTAACGTTCGAAGCCCTGCAGATGCTGCTACTGTTATGGCCAATGCTTTTCATCGAGGGATTGAAAACTTTATGCATGCATGGAAAAACGGTGTTTCGTGGGGCTCAATCCATAATAATTTTACAGCAGACGGTCGATTTATGGATTTAGAAACACCTTTTATTTGGCCTCTTACTACTATTGGTATGCGATGCAACTCAAAAGATTTTAACGGCTCGGATACTAATGCAGACGATGTTACGAATGAGTATGATTATTTTGAATGTTTTGAGGTACTGCAATACGTGCGACAAATTCGGCATTTTATCCACTACTTCAATCATCAATGTCATATTTGGATAACCGAACCGGCAATCCGCGCACCGATTAAAGAATTTTTAGAAGCTTTTCTAGAGGAAATGGCCAGTGAGCTGTCACATAACCATCTTTTGTATAGCACAGATGGCCTCATTTCGTATTTGGTAAGTGTATTTAATGATGTGATGGACTTATCCAACACCGAAAAAAAAGAAGTGGAACAATATGCATATTATGCAATGCTGATAGAGGGTCTCATTCAAAAGGAAACAAAAATAAAACCAGTTGAGTTGTATCGCATGAAACTTTCCAATATCGCACCTAACGAGCCTAGCGGTGCACAGTATGATTTATTGGTGCCCAAGTGGGTAAAAAACCGTGGACATCAGCTGATCGAAACAAACTTAATGGCTAATAATTTTTTACTGGCTGTCGACAAAATGAGCGATCTAGAAAAAATTTTTCAAAAAACAAATACGTTCTCTCAAAAATTAAAAAAGTTAGCGCTATCATGAGGCACGCCAAAGATCGGCCTTGGAACTATCCCGTACCAGTCAAGACTTCCAAATTCACATCCCTTTTTAAAAAACATGAAAAATTAAATATTGAAACCGATTTAGCATTTTTAAAAGCGTTTAATTATACTGATCCCGCCGTGGATCGGAGCCAGCTACTTTATAGCGATTTGCAATGCAACATTGACTCCAACGTAGAAATGCGCTTGGGCTCGGGGCGGTCAGGCTTCTATAAGGGAAAGTACATAAAGGGCATTGGCCGTACGCCTCTAGCGGGTAATTGGAACGACGAATACGATTTTTACCATAATTCTGGCCTGTTGCTTGCATCCTCTGCAGCAAGAGAATACGTCGTTAGCCAATTGTTTGAGGTCAAAAAGAAATCGAATTTAATAGTACCTTGCGAAGGCATATTGCTTCGCATAATGAAAGGTAAACAAACGCAGCACCTCAAAGCCATGTTTTGGGATGAGCCTGGATTTCGTCAAAAACCAGAATCCGCGTTTCATGCCATCAATTCTAAAGTACATGCCATCAGCGTTAAAAATGGACATTTTTTTCGATACAGCAACTTGGTATGGTGGCTCAATTTTTATCCCCAATATGGTGGCCAAGATCAACGCTCTGCCTTAGGTTACTTCTTTGAAAGCCTGGTCTACATGTTTGGATCATCTCAACAGGTTATTGGTATAGATTTTAGCCCAGCCGAAATCGCAAATACTATGGCAGAGCAAGTCACGACATCTCTGAATTTACTGATGGATGGTTGGGCACAAGGTGTCGCTTGGAACTCCTATCACAATAACTTTTGTATCGATGGACGTTTTTTGGATTTAGAAACGCCAACCATTTATCCAGTTGCCAGCATGGGGGAATGGATTGATTTTGATCAAGCGGCCAATAAACAATTGATCAAGTCCTGCGCCTACACGTTTTTTGAGGGGTTTCAACTTTTACAAGTTGTGTTTCAAATCCGTCATTTCTACTATTTTTTACGCAGCAAATTGCAGTTAATGATCGATATGGATACCATTCACCCAGTAGAAAAACAGTACTGTCGGGCATTTTTGGAAAGTTTGAAAAAACAATTTGGTAATGATCACCCCATCATGGGCCACAAATCACTGGAGGATTTGGTGTGTTCGAAAATGGCACACACGCTGGATTTATCCAGCAAAGAGACTAAACAGCTACAACGAATGTTTCGAAATGCCATGATTCAACAGCGTTTATATCAGCCCAGGGGTAAAAGTGGCGACATTCCCTCAACAACGTTGCACCGAATTGATATGCCCGAAATTGCTGAACCTGAACCTTGCGCATCAAAGGCTGTTTTTTTTGCACCTGATTTTATGGTAGATCGATTAAAAAAACATGACCCCGTTAACATCAAAGCCAATGAGATTTTACTCGCTTGTGACGCCAGTAAAAACATGGATGATCTGATGAGTATTCTAAAGCAAGCCAAGCGCAAGCTACGTCATGCTTAATCCAATTTTCTTAAAGAAATTCACAAAACGCATTGCTGACCGGCTTCTTGAAGGACTTTTAGGGTGTATAAATTTTGATCGATGTTGCGTTTGATTTGAAGCCATTGGCGGCGGGAGTTGATGATGAGGTTTTGAGCATTCTGTAGGTTAAAGTAGTTGTTTCTGCCCAGCGAAAAAAGGGCCAATGCGCCATCATAGGCGACTTGACTGCTTTGCATTTGTTTTTTGGCTTGTTGGAGGGCGATTTGATTGGCTTTGAGCTGAACCACCACTGCGGCAATTTGGTTGGCAGTTTGATTAAGGGAGGCCTCGAACTGCAGCTGAGCAATAGCCAGTTGTTTTTTACTTTGGCGACTGCGAACATACCTAGAACGTTGATCGAAAATGGGAATGCCTATGGAGGAGAAAGCCAAAAGAGAATCGTCTATGCCGTTATTATTAAAACCCAACGTGGCGCTGTTGTAAGATAAGCCGGCGCTGACGAAGGGAACCACCTCCGTTTCAATGGCTTGAATGTCAGTTTGCAAAGCTTGAATTTGTAAATTTTGCGCGCGGATGGTTGGCTGTATGGCGGCCCACTTGTCCCAAGCCGCTACATTGACTTTTGGCTCAATAAAACTGGCGTTGACATCTAAATCCATTTTGGGATTTACTCCCAACTGACCCCGGAGTGAATTAAGGCTTTGAACCTTTGCGGCCTGAATTTGAGCGCGCTGAATTTGAATTTGATACAAGTCGGCCTCAGCTAAAGCAAGATCTGACTTGGAAGCTAGTTTTAGATCCACCGTTTCGCGCAAGACCGAAAGTGCCTTTTGAGTGAGATCCAATTGCTGCTTCTGCAAATTGTTTTCATCAATGTTGCTTTGCACCGCAATATAATCATTGATAATGGCTTGCGCAATTTGCAGCTGCTGTGCTTCAACCAAGCAGATTTGCGCTTGAAGATCCAACTGGCGTGCTTGAATGGATTTGAGATCGGAAAAGCTAAAAATTTGTTGACTTAGACCGATGGTGGTTTGTCCCTGCAAATCGTCGCTGGGGTCTGCCAGTAGGTCTTTGTTTACATCAAAGCTGGCATTGAGATTGGGAAAATAGGTGTTTTCAGCTTGTTTTTTGGCGGTTTGGGCGTCCACTTCACTGCTTCGAAGCCGCTCGGCCCAGTAATTTCTGGCCATGGTGAGCAGTTGATCTAACGTGTATTCTTCAGCATGCGCCATGGGCGCGCCATAGAGTACCAGCATCCATAAAATTATGATGCGTAAAATTGCTTTACCCATATTTTATTATTATGCCACGAATTATGGCTAGCGTCGTTCAAAAATCAGTTTTTTAAGCATCTGGGTGCCGGACTGGCGGTCGACGACCACTTCGGCGTTGAATTTCATGCCGGCAACAAATCGCATGTTTTCCTTTAGAGCAGCAGATAAGTCTTCAGGGGCTTCAATGGAACCTGTAACAATGTATTCGCGAAGATCTTCCGGCACTTCTTTGGTTTGAATGTAAGATAAGACTTCACCTTTAAAAAAACCGTAGGTTTGGACGGGGTACGCTTCCATTCGATACAAAATGGTTTGACCTGGCTCAATTTTAACCATGTCTTTGGCAAACAAGCGCACAGATGTGACCAGTTCGCTGCCTTTGGGTTTAATTTTAGCAAATTCTTCGTCGGCTTTGATGTACTGATTTTGCCGTTTGTAGATTTCAAATACTTGACCGTCGATGGCAGAAGTCAGTACGTGCATGTCCAAAAATTCTTTAAAAGCACTTTGAACAGACTGAATGGCTTTGAGCACGTTGCCTTGCGCTTCTTGAAGCCGCAGTGCGCTTTCATTCTCCGCTGATATAATCTGAGCTTGCGTGGCATCCAGCTCCTCTTGAGCTTGTTCCAAATATTGACCCAATAAATCTCTTTGTTTTGATTTTTTTAATTTTTGAATTTTTTCGTTCAAGCTACGCACTTTTTTACGCAATGGTCGAAGCTCATCACTGAGCGCACTGGACTGACGATTACTTAAATTGCGAAAATACTTGATCTGCTGTTCTAAATCCACCGCAGCGGTGAGCGCATCACTGGAATCGATATCACTGGATTGAGGCAAAATGGATAAGTCAAATGTTTGAAGCTTTTGGGGACCTTGGGAGCGTAGCGACGTTTCAAGTTGATCAATGGCCTCAAGCGCATCTTGCATTTTCTGTTGTGTTTGACTGTTCATGCCGATCAACCCCAAAGTTTGGCCTCGGGCCACAAGCTGATCCTGCTGAACCCGTATTTCCGTGATTCGACCCGACGCTTGAGCCTGCGTAATCCTGGATTCCAAATCTGAGGAAACTTCGCCAGGGGCTTTGATCGTTACATCAAATTCAATCAAACTGGATAAAACCACCACCATGACACATGCAAAGGCGACAAAAATGATTGACCATTGCAGTACGGCTGAAGACGGAGCCCGAATAAACTCTAAAGCGGACCATGACATGAGCTCTTCGGTCTCATAGGTTACGCCTTCGATTTCAGGTTGGCTTTCAAGCTGCCTGACTACACTGTCATCACTGGGTTTCATCCATACCCTCCTCCTGTCCATCTAAGCCAAACAAGCTTGAATACAGTTCAGATTCCCTTCGAAGTTGCGCGTGACTTCCAAAGCCGACAATTTTTCCTTGGTTCATCAGCAATACATGATCAAAAAATCGTGCCGTGGTGTATCGGTGGGCAATGCTTAAAATCGCCCGATCTTTGGATGCTTCCAGTACGCCGTTGATCAAACCTTTTTCAGCCACACCATCTAACGCAGAAGTGGCTTCGTCCAATATTAATACAGGTGGGTCCAAGTAAAACGCACGCGCACATGAAATTCGCTGTTTTTCACCGCCAGACAAGCCAAACCCTCCGTGGGATAGGACATAATCATATCCAGCCGATTTGCTTTCAATGAAGTGATGGGCGTTGGCCATGATGGCACTTTGTTCAATTTTATCGTAGTCGGCTTTGGGGTCGCCAAACGCGATGTTTTCTGCAATGGTACCGTTGAATAAATGGGAATGCTGCAATATCAAACCAATTTGTGACCGAAGCCATTTTAGATCGTATTCACGATAATCTCGACCATCAATGAAGATTTGACCTTTTAAAGGATCGAACATGCGTAAAAGCAAATTGGCTACAGTGGATTTCCCAGAGCCACTGGGCCCTGCGATGGCCACTTTCTGCCCCGGCTCAATCACAAACGATACGCCTTTGAGCACCCAATCAGACGCCTCACCACCATATCGAAACCACACATCTTTAAATTCGATCTCGCCACGTAAGCGTTTTTTAACCAAGCGTCCTTTGCCTGATTTTTTTTCGGATGGCGACAGAAAAATATCATTGAGCCGGATCATCGCAGAGATGAGCTCTTGAATACTGGACCACGTATTGGCCAGCCCAATAAATGGTGCGATCACAAAATTAACAAAAACCGATATGGATAATACCTGGCCTGGCGATAAGTTTCCCTTAATACCTAGGTATGCAGCCAGACCCATCAGACCCATACGTGCGAACGTTCCATACACGGTGGTGTAGGCTTCAAGCGTAGCAGAAGTCATCGAAAAACGGTAGTGCGCTTTCAAGGTGTCTACTATTTTTTCTTCCAGCCGCCAGCGGGCTGGCACTTCGGCCGTCAATGCTTTAATCACGGGTACACCATTAATAAGGTCAGTCATGAGGCTTTCTTGCTCTGCTCGACTAGAAAATGCTTGCATGTACGCGCTGCGTAATCTTTTTGAAAAGGACATGGATATAAAGACCAAAACCGGTGAAACCAACAAAGTGACAACCGCAATCAAAGGGCTGTAGATAAACAACACCACACTGTAAATAAGGAGTGTGAATAAGTTTAATACAGTTTCGAGCATTTCACCTGTTAAGAACGACCGAAGCCGTTCCATCTCAGATAAACGACGGGTAAAATCCCCAACATGACGAATGGCAAAAAATTTGTAAGGCAACGAAAACATTTTACGCAAAAAAGAACTCAGCGCGCGAAAATCAAACTTTATGGTTACATAGTTAATGTAATAAGCGCGAACCCAATCCATGCCCGCCTGAAGCACTGTTACCACACCTAGGGTTCCAAGCAAAAACCATAGCAAACTGGTGTCTTTTTTGGTGATGACTTCATCCAGCACAATTTGCATCAATATGGGTGGGAAAAGTGAAAAAAGCACCAGAATAATCGAGCACGTTAAAATCAACGCAATTTCTCGATTGTAGCCAATAAAAAGGTCTTTATAGTGTCCAAAACCAGCTTTGGGAATCTCAACGTTGTAAAATTCAGGCGTGGGACGAATCAGCAAAATTGCATTTTCAAAGCCTTTATAAAATTCTTCTTTTGAAATGGTGCGAATGCCCAC
The DNA here is from genome assembly GCA_964497185.1 of uncultured Bdellovibrionales bacterium. GTDB lineage: Bacteria > Bdellovibrionota_G > JALEGL01 > JALEGL01 > JAGRMV01 > CAZCBX01. The sequence goes on from CAZCBX010000008.1 coordinate 96,941, forward strand.
TTCTGGATCACCAATGGTAACGTCCTTTTTAGTAAACTTATAAATCACCAAAAAGTGATATTGCCTTACGGCGATCACTGGCAACATGGAAGTCTCTAACTCCTCAAGTTTTTCAACAAACAGGCCGGTGGTTTTAAAGCCCATATCCTCAGCGCCATTGGCCAAGTCAAAGAGGGATGTCCCCTCTCGGTTGGTGTGCGTAATGTTGCGCCAATGTTGAACAGGAATATCATTGCCGTAAAACTTTGAAATCATGGCCAGACAGGCCGGCCCACAATCCATTTCATTTTCTTGCTCGACCCAAGGAAATGATTTTTTCATTTTTTTGCGCTGCTGGGGGGGTGCCAAAAATGTTTGGGTGAGTTCCACCGCTTCACGGTCTGAAGAAGTTTCTACATTGATTTTTTGTGCCGATGTCGCTTTTTGAACCCATTGATTGTAAGTATCGTAATCTTGCGGATGTTTTTGGATAACCGCTTTTAGCTGAGAAGCTTTGATGCCCATAATTTCACAACCACTGGCTGCTCTGAAGGAGTAGCTTACGGGTTGGTTTGAAGCGGATTCAGTCCATGCCACCCATGTTCTGGAGGGAACTTGAGCCGGAGCTGACTGAGCATCATTGGCGTGCTCAGATTTGCGGTAAATATGCATATTTCCGTTCACCAATAAAAATGCAAACCTTGGGACCTGGCCTTGTTGAAACACCCAAGAATTGGTTTTGACTTTGCTGCGCACCATAGAACCGAGCAGGCCAATGCGAAATTCATCAGAACAGCCTAAGTCCATAATTTCTTTAGATAAAAAACGAATAATTGGATATTTGGTAATTTTCTCCAAATAAGTTTCAAGCAATGGCACGCGCTGAAGTGCTTTTTGAAAAGCTTTCCAAGGAATGCTTAAATATTCAAGGTTTTGCTGTGCCTGACCCGAATATTGATAGGCCATGCCACGGATCACAGCATAGAGGTTAACCGATCGACCTGCTGTAACTTTGCCCATAGAAATATTGGATTCTTGAGCCACCAAGTTCAATTCCCCGTGGGTGATAATGATTAGGTTTTGAGCTTGCTGCCCTTCGGTAAAAATGGTCTCACCTTTGTGTGCTTTTTGGATGGTAAATTTAGACAACAACAGCGCAATCTCTTTTTCATTGAGCATTAAGCCCAGCAGAGATTGGGTTTTTAGCATTTGAATTAGTTGTTTGTTGGGCGTGCTCATGGTGATGGTTATTTGGCAGTTTTAAGGAGCCGTGCAGGGCCTTACGCCAAAGTCCCATTGTAGCATTTTTTTGTTTTTGCATAAGCATAAATTGTTGAATTTTATAGGAACTATGCACTTTGGGCCCTTATACGCGTACTCGGTTGAATCGATGATGATCGTTTAAATAAAGAGCTTGGTAAAAGGGTACAAAAATCGTTTTGGCTGCCTAGAAATTGTGTTTGGTTTCATGCACATAAAGATTAGATGTTTTTAGACTTTCCACAACTGGGCCAAGAATTCTTGCCAGGGCCAAATGGTGATGTCATGCACGATTCGTTTTTCTTTTTCCATGGATACCACTGCATAGTGTTTGAATAGTTTTTCTTGCTTAAGCGCTTTGAGACTTTTGAGGTGGCGATCGGTAACATGGGTTGTGGATTTAATTTCAATGGCCCACTCTTGACCCAAGCATAGATCTACCTCAAATTGGGAGTGGGTTCGCCAGTATGTCAATTTCCAGTCTTTTTCGCAGTAGCTGTTAATGGCTCTGCATTCTTGAATGATGAAGTGCTCAAAGGCGTCTCCGAACACTTCACTGCCTTGCTCAATATCATTGCGCTTGGCCATGGCGTTGGCTACGCCTACATCGAATAAATAAAACTTGGATCGCGTGACAGCTTTGCGTGTTTGCGTTTTTCGAAAAGCCGGAAGCTCGAAGGCCATCATGGTATCTTTAAGAAGCTCAACATAAGTTTGTAAGGTTCGTCTAGGAATACCGGTATCTGAGCTCCAACCTTGATAATTGAGCTCTTTGCCGCTCATGGTTCCGAGACTATCAAAGAAAACCAAAAACTGATCTAGTTTTCGAACATGGCCTTCTTCTTGAATTTCTTCTTTGATGTATAGATTGATGTAGTTGGCCAATTCTTTTGCTGGATATTTGGAAGTGTAGACTTGAGGCAGACCCCCTACATTGATGTAGGTCAACAAATCAAAATCGGTGATTTCTTTCCAGCAGAGAGGAAAAAGGTAGACCATCCATGCACGACCTGCGAGCAAATTAGCCCCGCCCCTTTTTAGTTTGCGTGCTGAACTACCGGTCAACAGAAACTTGAGGCCCGCTGACTCAATTAAATGATGGACTTCATTGAGAAGCAAAGGAATTTTTTGGATCTCATCAATGACCACTAAAGATCCTGATGCGAGATTTTTTGCCAGTATGCGCTCTCTTAATGTTTCTGGTCGAACCATTAGTTCGCGAAGAAGATCTTGTCTTAATAAGTTGAAATACAACCTATCCGGAAGCGTTTTTTGAATCAGAGAGGATTTGCCTGTAGAACGCGGCCCCAGCAAAAAATGACTTTTCTGCTCCAATAATCTGGGCAAATCGATGAATCGTTTGTAAAACATAGCTATATGTTGCCATATTTTGCTAAAATCGGCAATATACAGTGAAAAATTATTTATTTTTTAACAAGCTCATTTATAGTCCAGCAAAAAAATGACGATTTGTTGGCAATTTTGGTCAGGGCAAAGTGTAGTTAAAAAAGGGACACGACTAAAGTCATGTCCCCTGATCGCTAAGAATTAAACCAGGGACAGATTGCATTGAAACCTGCCCCCAAGGATGAATGACTAAAATGGGATGTCGTCTTCGGTGCCGCTGGGGCCGGATGCGCCCATGGCTGGGGCTGGAGCGATGTCGTCTGGCATGCCAGCGTCGTAGTTGCTGCCGGCGCTGTCGTTTTGACCGCCCAAAAATTGCATTTGGTTGCCGACCACTTCGGTGGTGTAGCGGGTTTGGCCGTCTTTGTCGTCCCATTTACGGGTTTGGATTTTGCCTTCGATGTAGACTTGTCGGCCTTTGGAGAGGTATTGACCGGCCAGCTCTGCCAGTTTGTTCCATAACACGACGCGATGCCATTCGGTTTTTTCTTGGGATTGCCCTTCTTTGTCTTTCCACTTTTCGCTGGTGGCTATGCTGAGTGTGGCCACGGCTGCGCCACTTTGGGTGTAGCGAATTTCTGGATCTGCACCCAATCGACCCACCAAAATAACTTTATTGATTCCTGACATACAATAGACTCGCTTTCCGTATTTTTATCTTTGTAATTTCTGTGTCTGTAGAATACTTTAGGGGGACCTGTCAAGAAGCTTGCGCGCAAAGATGGCACGCAAGGCTATGTATGCGTTTCTTTTGCATAAAAAAAACGTTACATCTTGAGGTAAATGCGTAAAACAAGCCCATGAACGAAACCATTGGACAAATTTCAGAACATGCTTGGCTGGTCTCGCTGTTTCGAGTTGTCGGGATCGCTGTTCTTCTCTATGCAGCCTACCGTTGGGTGATGAGTCCTATGGGGAAGGGGTTTCGACAAAAAATTCCTTTGCTGGACGATTATCACGCCAACAAAGAAATTCAGTCGATGATACAAGCCGAAGAATACTCCCAAGCGGGAGAGGCGCTTCTTCGCATGGGCAAAACCCGCAAAGCCATTGAGGTGTTTCAAAAAGGCAAGCTGTATAGCCGCGCCGCTGACTTGTTTATGCAAAAGCGAGACTACGCCCGTGCCGCCCTGCTGTTTGAAAAAGCAGGCGATTTAAAAAAAGTGGCCGAGATTTATATTCAGCAGAAGCAATTTGATCGAGCACAGGAACTATTTGCCAAACTGGGCGCCCAAGAAGAGCTGGCAAGACTGCTGGCAGAGCATGGGCAACATGCCAGAGCGGCCAATCTCTTTTTGCAGCGTGGTGATTATATGGATGCGGCGCAATGTTTTGGCAAAGCAGGCATGGAAGTGGATGCGGCCAAGGCCCTGGAGGCCTATCACCATGAGCACGATACCCCTGAAAACACATCTGATCCTGCCATTAAACAAAAACTGGCACAAATTGCCGCCCGGGCTGCCGCACTTTTTGAGGCCAATAAGTACTATGACCAGGCTCTGCCGCTGTTTTTGGCTGCGGGCCAAGGCAGCCAAGCCGCCAAAACGCTAAGCAAGCAGAATAAATTTGAAGAAGCGGGTCAAATCGCCAAAGAGTTTGGTTTGTTGGACGAAGCCGCGCAGTATTACAAACAAGCCAATTTAACCGATACGTCCAATGCGTTGGAAGCCGACCACCTGTATCAGGCCGGCGAATTTCATCAAGCGCTTGAAAAATACAAAGCCAGCGGCGATTTTTCCAAATGCGCTGAGATTTACAACGATTTGCAAGAATATGAAAAAGCCGCAAACATGCATGAAAAAGCGGGCGAGCATCGTTTGGCTGCCGATATTTTTCGGCTGGAAAAAAACTTTGTCCGTGCCGGTGAAAACTATGAAAAAGCCGGCATGATTGATGAGGCTTTGGCTCTGTACCGAGAAGCCAAGTTGGAAACCAAGGAATTGGAGCTTCTCACCCGACAAAACCGAACCATGGATTTGGCTTATTATTTTTTGGTGCGACGCCTTTTTGAACAAGCGCTGTCCATCGTACAGGACATTGGCCACAATCATCCAGACTGGCATCGCGCGCTGTCGATCAAGGGACGCGTGTTTTTGGAACAAAAGCGCATCATGAAAGCCAAAGAAGCGTTTAAAGAGTCGCTCGAATCCAGAATTAAAATTGACAAGGAAGACCTAGACACCATTTTCTTTTATGCCAAAACCGATGTGGACGGCGCGGCAGAAGCGTTGGAGATTTTAGAAAACAAAATGGCGCAAAATCTCATTCACGAAGAAGCCCTTGAGCACGCCAAAAAAATTCGCACCATGATTCAGGAAAAATCGCTCACCCGATTGACCAACTTATCGCAAATGATTAGTCTTTCCGACTCTCGTGTACTAAGCGGTGCGAAAGGCAATGATGCCACCAGTGTTCGCGCTGCCCCCTCCCAACTGTCAGACCCACGGTTTGACAAAGGCAACAAACGCTACAAGCGAATCAAAGAGCTCGGCCGAGGTGGCATGGGTGTGGTGTATCTGGCCAAAGATGAAGTGCTTGATCGAGAAGTGGCACTGAAAGTGTTGCCCACCAAAAATCACGCCGACCAGCGAACCATCGATACATTTATTCGAGAAGCCAAAGCTGCGGCTGCTTTGAACCATCCCAACATTGTTACCGTGTTTGACACCGGAGAGCAGGATGGAGACTACTACATTGCGATGGAAAACATTGAAGGCTACACCCTTAAAAAAATCCTGAAACAAAAAGGAAAGTTTTCCATTCCTGTGACCCGCGAAATTTTAAAACAATTGATATCGGCTTTGGACTATGCCCACAAGCACAACATTGTTCATCGCGATTTAACCACCAGCAACATCATGTGGACCAAACAAAAAATGATCAAAATCATGGATTTTGGCTTGGCCAAAGTGGTGCACAAACTACAGAGTGAGCAGTCCATTATTGGTGGCACGCCTTCGTTTATGTCACCCGAACAAACGCTGGGCAAACCCGTGGATCACCGAACCGATATTTACTCATTGGGCATTTGCATTTTTGAAATGTGCTTGGGCAGTCTGCCTTTTTCCAAAGGCGATTTGGGCTACCATCATCTGCATACCGCGCCTCCCGTACCCCGAGAGATTGATCCCAGTGTGCCCAGTGTGTTGAGTGATGCTGTGATGAAGTGCATGGAAAAAAAGCCAGAAGACCGCTATCAACATGTGTCTGAACTTCAAGCAGTGCTGGCTCAATTGTCCAATGTATCATGAGTTTCCAACGACCCGATCCCTTTTACGCCTCCATCGCTGAATTATCCTGGCAAGCATGGGACCACAATTGGCATTATTTATTGTCACGGCTGCCCAACCATGTGCAACTGTTGCCGATGATCAAAGCCAACGCGTACGGCCATGGCATGTGGCCCATCGCTCAGATGATCAAAAAATGTCCCAAAGTGGCTGGTGTGGGCGTGGCCCATTTGACAGAAGCCATTGATCTGCGAAATCATGGCTGGGAGCGTCCCATTGTTTGCATGGGTCAGGTTCATGAAGCTGGCCTTGAAGCAGCTTTGTATCATGACATTACGCTGGTGTTGCACAATGAAAAGGAAGTGGCGTTGTATCAGCAAAGCAAACACCAACCCTCTTTTCACATTGAATTGGATACAGGGCTGTTCCGCACGGGCTTTTCCATCAACGACCTTCAGACAGTGCTTTCCCAAAACGCCTCATGGCTACAGAACTGTCAGGGCATGTTCACCCATTATGCCGATGCCCATAGGGGCCTGACTGATTTTTCTCGCCGACAGTATCAAATCATGATGCAGGCGCGGGAGCAATTGAGTGCTGCATTGGATCGACCTGTTATTCTACACATTGAAAAAAGCGGACCACTGCTTCACGCCCAACCTAGCGCAGAGATGGACTGGGCCAGACCTGGCATCGCGCTGTATGGTTATGGCGAAAAAACGCCGCAACATCTACAACCCGTGCTAACGTGGAAGGCCCCCATTGTACAAATCAACCAACTCAAACCTGGGGACACCGTGGGTTACGGTCGAACTTATAAAGCCTCGCAGCCTATGACCATCGCTACCCTGGCCGTGGGATACGGCGATGGGTACGCCCGATCCTATCAACCGGTGGGCGTTGGTTTTCGAGGTGAGCGCCATCACCTTTGTGGCACGATTTGCATGGATTATCTGATGATTGACATTACAGGTCAAAGCCAGGTAGAGCTGGGTGAGTGGGTTTATTTAATGGGACCTGGTCATCATGGCGAACCCACAGCAGAAGAGCTGGCAAACATTGACCAAACCATCGCTTATGAAGTACTAACAAGAATCTCGCCACGGGTGGCGCGGATTGAAACATCATGACTCAATATTTTTATAACAGCATCTCTCTGATTGGCCGATCTCTGGTCAATACGGCCACCAGCATTCCGGATCGCATCCAAAAGTTGGGCGCGTTTGGGCACTTTATTCTCTATACGCTAAAAGAGGTTCACCCCATTCGACTCCGATTTGATTTGGTGATGCGGCATATGCGTGCCATGGGTGTCGACTCTTTTTTCATTATTGCACTGACGGGTATTTTCACCGGCATGGTATTGGCGCTTCAAACGGGTCGTGCTTTTGAGCTATTTCAAGCAGAAACCCTAACCGGTGCGGTATCGGCCCTATCGATTACCAAGGAACTCGGCCCTGTTCTAACGGGCTTAATGTTTACGGCGAGGGTCGGTTCAAGCATGGGCGCGCAGCTAGGCACCATGCGCGTGACCGAACAAATTGATGCATTAACCGCCATGGCGGTTAATCCCGTGGACTATTTGGTATTGCCTCGGGTCATTGCTGCCATGCTCGTTTTACCTCTGCTGACAGCCATGTTTGATTTTATTGGCATTGCGGGTAGTTATTTGGTGGGCGTGCACCTACTTAACATTGACCATGCCACATTCATGGAACGAATCGTCTTTTATATGGAGGTGCCTTACATAGTAGAGGGGCTTTTTAAATCAGCCGTATTTGGCTTTATCATTGCATTTGTTTCATGCTACAAAGGATACTTTGCAACTGGTGGTGCAGAAGGGGTCGGTCGCGTTACCACGCAAGCTGTCGTGGTATCATCGGTTAGTATTCTTATTGTGGATTATTTTCTAACAGCTATCTTATTTTAAGTTTATGGAACAATCGCTCATCTCAGTTAAGAATATTCACAAATCATTTGGCTCCCAGAAAGTCTTGCGCGGTTTGGACCTTGATATTGAAAAAGAATCCATCACTTGCGTGATGGGCAGCAGCGGTACCGGAAAATCGGTATTTATCAAAATGCTCATTGGTTTGCTCAAGCCCGATGAGGGCACCATCATCGTTGACGGTCAGGAAATTCAAGATTTTTCGGAAAAACAAATGAAAGAAGTGCGAAAAAAAGTGGGCATGCTTTTTCAGAGCGCCGCCCTTTTTGATGACATGACAGTATTTGAAAATGTCAGCTTTCCTTTGTATGAACACACGGACAAAAAAGACGATGAAATCGCCGACATGGTTTCGGAAAGACTCAAAGAAGTTGGGCTTGAAAACGTAGAAAAGAAAATGCCCAGCGAATTGTCTGGCGGTATGCGCAAAAGGGTCGGCCTGGCACGAGCCATGATGCTCGACCCAAAAATCATCTTTTTTGATGAACCCACCACCGGCCTCGACCCGATCATGACCAATCAAATTGGCGACTTGATCTTAGAGACCCACGAACGGTATCCAGTGACATTTTTACTAATCAACCACGATTTGCATTTAAGCTACAAAATAGCGGATCGCATTGTTATGTTTGACGGCGGTGTTGTGGTAGAAGATCAACCACCAAAGCAGCTCAAAAAATCAGAACAACCTTTTGTTCGAGAGTTTTTAGACGCATTTGATAGCATGGGGGCGGAATAACACATGAAAAATGAATCCAAAAAAGAATTCTGGGTGGGCCTCTTTGCGCTCTTGACCTTTGGCGCCATCATTTACATGTCTTTGCAAGCCAACCGCAATTCAAACATTAGCGGTGACACCAACTCTTATTATGCCAAATTTGAAACGGTAACGGGCCTCGTGCCCAAAATTCCCGTTGAGGTATCCGGCATCATCGCCGGTTATGTGGACACCATTGAACTGGATGACAATCAAGCTTTGATAACCATTATTGTTCAAGAGAGCGTAAAAGTTCATGAAGACGCCGCATTACAAATTCGAGATCGAGGCGTTCTGGGCGATCGCTACGTGGTTCTTCTGCCGGGCACCCAAGGCGCACCATTGTTGGAAGATGGTAGCGAAATCGTCAATACCGAATCGATGAGTGATTTTGAGAAATTATCCAAAAACCTGGCCGAAACCTCGGAGATTATCAAAGAGCTTGTGGAGTCCGATAACCCTCAAGGTGCTTTGGGCCAGACCATTGTGAATATGCGTGATGTTACCGATAAAATTAACGACATGGTGGCCAATAACCAAACCACCATTAACAGCATTTTAGACAACGTGGACTCTTTAACCTATCAAATCGATCAAATTTCCAAGGAAAACCGCAAACAAATTTATGAGATGATTGCTTCATTTAACAAAGTGGGTGAGTCGTTGAAGGTCATGGTTGCCGATGGTGGAAACATTGATGAAGCAGCCGAAAGCTTAAAAGAAGCCATGGCTTCCATCGAGAACATTACAGGACGCATTAATCGCGGCGAAGGATCGATTGGTCGACTGGTCAACGATGATGAAACCGTGGAAAGTCTGAACGAATCACTCGATGGGATCAACCAAACCTTAGGGCTTTTTCGACGGGTCGAACTTCGCTTCCGTTACCGCGGCGAATTTTTAACCCAATCCAACGATCTGCAAAATCAGTTTGGTATTTTTCTCTATCCTGCGCCCGACAAATACATTCAGTTTGAATTTGTGGACAGCCCCGTGGGGGAAACCAACGTGATTGAGACCACCATTGAAAGCGGCGGCGCCACCACAACTACGCGAAGCATTCAAACCGATACAAATTTGACCTTCAACTTAATGTTTGCCAAACGCCTGCGCAATTTAGCCTTGCGCGTCGGTTTGTTGCGAAGTCACGGTGGTGCAGGCTTGGACTACTACATGTTTAAAGACCGATTTATTTTATCGGGTGAAATGTTTCACTTAGGCCGGCCCAACAACAACCCCATTCTTCGCTTATATGCCACTGCACGATTGTACAATCACCTCATATTGACCGCTGGTGTGGATGATCTGCTGGAAGAAAACAGCGCCACCGACATGAATCCATTTGTCGGGATTGGCCTGTATTTCACGGATAACGACTTCAAAGCCATTCTTCCCGTCTTGCGCGGCGGCGGCATTTAAAACGGCACTTTTATAAAAATGTTTCAATGAATTGGCAAAAGAATATTGACGCAAGCAGCGAGGGTGCTACACACTCAGTGTATTTGTATAAGGAGTTGCTGCCATGTCTTTGTCTCTGATCAAACCAAAAACTGCCCTCATCAGTGTATATGATAAATCCAATCTTAAGGAGCTTGTGGAGACGCTGCAAGCCCATCAGATTCAAATTTTGTCCTCCGGTGGAACTTACAAAGCCATTGTTGATATGGGTTATCAGGCCATTGAAATTGCGCAATATACCCAAAGCCCTGAAATTTTAGGCGGCCGGGTCAAAACCCTTCATCCCAAAATTCATGCGGGTCTGCTAGCCATTCGAGATGACAGCACCCATGAGACCCAGATGAAACAAGAAGGCTTCGAGCCCATCGATTTGGTGGTGGTAAACCTCTACCCCTTTGAACAAACCATTGCTGGCAACCCTGAGTACCAAGAAGCCATTGAACAAATTGACATTGGCGGCCCGACCATGTTGCGCAGTGGCGCCAAAAACCACCAATACGTTGGGGTTTTAACACAGCCCTCGCAGTACGAAGACCTCCAACAGCAGCTCGAAGACCATGATGGGCACACCACTTTTGAATTTCGACAGACTTGTGCACAAAAAGTTTTTGAGACCACCGCCTTATATGATGCGTCCATCGCCACCTATTTTCAGAAGCAAAAAAATGCTTTTCCCCAAGTATTTGCATTGGGCCTCAAAGAAAAATTGGCCTTACGCTATGGCGAAAACCCGCATCAAAAAGCCACGTTTGCGCTGCCCTCTTCTCAGTTGGGTCAAAGCTTGATTGATCAAACCTTGCAGGGCAAAGCACTTTCATACAACAACTTATTGGATGTGCATGGCGCTGTTGATTTGATCACGGACATTGCCAAAGATTATACCGTAGCCATTTTAAAACACACCAATCCCTGCGGTGTTGCGCGGTCCACCGTAAGTCTTAAAGATGCCTACCAAAAAGCACTGGCGTGCGACAGCACTTCAGCCTTCGGCGGCATTGTAGTGTTTTCACACATTGTCGATGAAGCCACTGCCAAAGAATGCACACAAATTTTTACAGAAATCGTCATTGCCCCTGGTTACAGCGAAGAAGCCCGTGAAGTGTTTGCAAAAAAGAAAAATTTACGTCTATTGGAAATCGAGCTGGACCGAGCCCATGCTGCGCTCGGTGGTTTGGATATTAAAAGAGCATTGGATGGTTTTTTGATTCAGCAGCGCGATACAGCCATTGAGTCGCTTGTTGGCCAAAGCAAGGTTGTGACCAAACGCGAGCCCAGCCAAGAAGAATTTGCCGCCATGGACCTTGCCTGGCGGGTGGTCAAACACGTTAAATCCAATGCCATCGTTTTAACCGATCAGAACAAAACTTTGGGCATTGGCGCAGGACAAATGAGCCGTGTGGACTCAACCCAAATCTGCCTTTCTAAAATCAAAGGCCAAACCCATGAAGTGTTGGCTTTGGGCTCGGATGCTTTTTTTCCCTTTAGAGACAGCATTGATTTGATTGCCAAACACAACGTAACCTGTGTGGTACAACCAGGTGGTTCCATCCGAGACGATGAAGTCATTGAAGCAGCCAATCAGCATGGCATTGCCATGGTGTTAACGGGCGTGCGCCACTTTAAACATTAGGCTTACCAAACTGCATTGACGTCCATTTTGTTTTTAAGCACTTTGCATTGACCCCAATGGCAATACCCGTTAATCATACAAACATGAATGTACTTTTGATCGGCTCTGGGGGTCGAGAACATGCCATGGCGTGGAAAATCACGCAAAGTCCTCTTTTAACCAAACTTTGGATTGCACCCGGAAGCGATGGCATTGCACAGCTTCCCCGGACCGAATGTGTGAAGATCCCCGCCACGGATGTGGATGCACTCTGCACATTTGCATCCGAGCACAACATCGACTTAACCGTGGTCGGACCCGAACAACCACTGGCTCTAGGCATCGTAGATGTTTTCGAAGTCAAAGGCCTTGCCATTTTTGGACCCAACCAGAAAGCGGCCCAACTGGAAGCATCGAAAATTTTTGCCAAAGAAGTGATGAAACAAGCGGGCATTCAAACTGCTCAAAGCTGGGTGTTTCACCAGGCTTCTTCATGTTACGATCACCTAGCCAACGCTCAGTATCCGTTGGTCATCAAGGCCGATGGTTTGGCGGCAGGTAAAGGGGTCGCTGTGTGTGCGGACCTGGCTACCGCACGAACGTTTGCCAAAACCATCTTTGAAGAGGCGCGATTTGGTCAAAATGCATCTGTATTGATTGAAGCGTGTCTAGTGGGTAGAGAGTGCTCGGTGCTGGCCATCACCGATGGACAAACCATCCAAATTTTGGAAAGTGCGCAGGATCACAAACGCTTGTTGGATCATGATCAGGGACCCAACACAGGGGGTATGGGCGCGTATTCACCCTCTCCCATTTTTACGTCGGAACACAAACAAAAAGCGCAAACCGAAATTTTTGAACCCTTGCTTCAAACCCTTCATGAGCAAGGCATTGAATTCTCCGGCATTTTGTATGCTGGACTGATGATGACAGAGCAAGGCATGCATGTGCTGGAATTTAACGTGCGTTTCGGTGATCCAGAAACTCAAGTTTTATTACCCCGTCTGCAATCAGACCTTTTAGACATTATGCTTAAAACCACACAGAAAAAATTAAGCGACGTTGAGCTTACATGGTCCGACCAATCTGCCATGACCATTGTGATGGCTTCCAAAGGATATCCAGAAAGCAGTCAAAAAGGAGTGCCCATTGCTGGCTTGCAAACGCAAGAGGACACCATGGTGTTTCATGCAGGCACCCAAAAAGAAGCTTCGACATGGATGACCAACGGTGGTCGCGTGCTGGCGGTGACGGCCATGGCCCCCACCCTAAAGCAAGCACGGGAAATTGGTTATCGACGAATCGCGTCCATTAACTTTGATGGTGCACAGTATCGCCAAGACATCGGAAAGGACCTATAACATGGCACAAATTGAAACATTCTTGGGCACCCGCTACACCAGCAAACTCAACCTCTCCGACGTTATTTCTCAGCCATACGATGTTCTGGCTGCAGAAAAAGTAGCGCAGCTTAAAAATCAGAGCAGTTACAATTCGGTGTATTTATGTAAAAACCCCAGACCCGATCAAGCTCAAACGTACGCACATATTCCCTTAATGATAAACCAGTGGAAAGAACAAGGCGTTCTTGCCAAAGATTCACAACCTTGTTTTTACGCGCTTGAAACCAATTTTACATTTGATGATCAGACGTTGTCACGGCGCGGCGTGTTTGCGCTGCTTGATTTGGACACAGGGCAAGCCCGCGTGTTGCCTCATGAACACACCGAAGACGCGGCCATCGCCGACCGCTTGGCCCTTCTTGAGCAAAGCCAAACTTTGCTCAGCCCACTATTTATCATTGCCGATGATCCTGATGCAGCCCTCTCTCAAGCACTGGGCGCGCTTGATTTTTCAGATCAAGACCCCATCACCACCCCAGACAACACGCAAACGCATCGGTTTATGCAAATGGCAGATGAAAAAATATGCCAAACCATTGAGCGCGAAGTCAATGCCCACGATTTGTTGATTGCCGATGGACATCATCGACATCAAACAGCCCTACGATATGCCCAACGAACGGGCAAAAGACCCCTTGCACTGGCTTACATTGTCTCAGCCAAAAGCGATGGTTTGGTGCTATCTTCCATTCACCGTTTTGTTAGCACGACCGTTCGCGGCTCTGCCTTGGAAGAAACTTTGACTTCTGAATGGGAAACCGAAAAAAAACCGCTCAACTTTGATGTTTTTTCAGAAAGCAATGCAAGTTTTGCGCTGCTTGAACCGGAAGCCGACACCATGCTTCTTTGCTTTGATCATCAAAACCGCCTTTCAACCGAAGTGCTTCAGGCGCAAGTTTTTGAAAAACACCTTGGGTTGCAATTAAAACAGCCCAGTGACCAAAAAAAAATGACCTACTGGAAAGATGCGCAGAAAGTGGTGGAGCAAGCCAAGAGCGAACAGGGCCTTGGTTTTTGGGTGCGGCCTTTGGCACTGCCCAATGTTTTTGATGCCTGCAAAGAGGGAAAAATTCTTCCATCCAAGAGCACTTATTTTTATCCCAAAGTGCCTTCTGG
>CAZCBX010000009.1:0-38734 GCA_964497185.1 uncultured Bdellovibrionales bacterium
CTTTAGTGTACATTTAAATTACTAAACTATTGTTTTTATTGAATATTAATTCAGTGAATCTATTAAAAATATAAAAAATGTGTACTTTTGCCATTCCAAAAAGTTGGTTCATAAATCCGGTGCCATGTACCGGGATCGTGATTTATTGCGTTATGGACTCGTTACACGGTACCGGAATTAAAGGGGTCGAATTTAATAGATGATGCAGTATATTAGGGTCAAGGTACATCGCACCGGACTTAATTTAGAAAGGATTGGATAAAGAAAAAATCAGATTTTCTGTGCTATATATACTCCATAGCTATAATAGTTTTTGTATTTTTCATAGAAAGAGATCTCTAAACGCTCCTGATTGATTATCTGCTTTGCAAGTTCTTTATTTTCAGAGCTTTCAAGGAAATCATCAAAAATTTTACTCATTGGACTATAGTAGTTTTCTATCCAGCATTCCGTTGGCAAATAGAAATAGGCTTCAGGTGTGTAGCCGTTTTGTTCAAGAATCTTTAGTTTTGAAGAAGCTGTGTCAATTTGTGGATATTCATTTTTCCAGTACTTAGTTAACTCTTCGGGTCTATCATTTGTAAGCCATGTAATTTCAGAGACGACAAGCTTACCGCCAGGCTTTAAAAATCTTCTCCAGTAAGAAATCCCCTCTGAAAAACCCATATTATAAATTGCGCCCTCTGACCATATGACATCAAGCTCTTTATCTGAAAATGGCAAGTCATCCATCGAGGACATGAGTGTACTGATTTTGTCGTCTAGCTTTTCTGTTTTGGCTTTAACAATTAGCTCATCAAGAAAATCTTGAAGAAAATCGACAGCTATTACTTTGGCATTAAGTTTTTCAGCAAGAAGCAGTGAAGACGCTCCCGTTCCAGAGCCTATATCGACTATTGTAAGTGGCTTATCGCTAGGGAGATTTGCTAAATTTAATGCCAGTTGAGTTGCAGAGCTACTTCCTGGTCCTTGTCGATAAGATCTTTTATGTAAATCAATTATAAGTTGTAAGTGTTCATCTGTCATTATCTTACTCCCATGTCACCAGCAGAGCGAGTCACTCTCCTCAATACTCAGTTCCTTTATAGTTCCGGGGCAAGTTTACTAGACCCGGAATTCAAAATCATCACCTTCCGAAATGTTTTTTCATTCTTATTGATTTTAAAAGATATACAGACATCATCACGTACCCGGCCACCTCAGTGGCATACAAGCCATATCGACTTTCTTTTGTCATAAAGTCAAAAGTCTCTATAAAACAAAGCGTGGTAAGACAAGAATAAAGCATCACCATGATGTAAGGAGTGTGCTTCCATTTTTTAAAAAAACCAAAGAGAAAAGCAAATCCCGTGGATGTGGCCAACACCCAATGCAAAAACTGCGTTCCAGATGGGAAATTCGAGTTTTGTAGTGGCACAACAAGCGCATGTCCTGTTAAATACTCAAAGAACCCCAAAGTTCCCCATATAGCCAGCACAGCGTGCGCAACCCAAATCAGACATAAGAATGCAATTGATAACCAGTTGATTGTCCTACCCCATTTCTGTTGCAATAAGCTACATGTCCTTTGATTTCACCGCAGCCCATTGATGTCAAGCCACATAACCTTAGAAATTCCCTATCGTTGTTCATTCATACTTGCCAAAAAAAAATAGATCACGATTGTAATGTGGGTTATAGTGCATGTATGAAAGAAATTTACCTTGTCCTTGGTTTGCTTTTTCTAGCACTGTACGGATGGAATCGATACAAACACCATCAAAATTTCTTTCAACGCAACGGGATTACGCCATCGAACATTCAAAAAATAGAAATCTACGAAAAAAATGCCGTCTTCTCGGATGATCCAGGTGACTTAAGTAGCACTACAACCGTGGCAAAGTATAAAGTACTGACGGGAAGTGAATTGGATGCATTTATAACAACCCTATCGACAGCCAAAAGAACGTCCATGTTCAAATTAGCCAACACGCAAAGATTTCTCCTTCAATTCATCTACACCAATGGAAGCGCGACATTTTCTTTGCTTCAATCTGAATCATTTTATTCTTTTGGACCTTCAGGTTATATGAGAGCCGGATCAGGAAAACACGAAGGTTGGAAAACCGATGCTTTATTGTTCTAAGTCAATCGCCGCCAACATTTTATAAATTATGTAAAAATTGCAATCCCATTGTTACCAATATTATTTCTACAGCGAAAAGTGACCATTTGCGTTACCTACCCTCAAAACGATTGCCTTGCTGTGATTGCATGTAGAAGATGAAGGCGCATATAAGGTAGTTGAGTACCAATACAGCCAAACAAATTTGAGCAAAATGAACGTAACTGTCCATGATTCGTCCCTCGGTCCAACCAAAATATTGCACCAAAGTACTTTGATCGGACATCAATGCCTGTCCATTGGGGAGGATGAGACCGCCAAATGGACCTACCGATTCTCCTGCGCGAATGGCATGCCAGCGGATAAAACTTTGATAAAAAGTAAGCACAGATGGAACGGTCAATAAGTAACGGTACTGGTGCCAATGAAACTCTTCAGGAAACCGATAAAAGAAAGCCATGATGCTCCAAGTGCATAGGACAAACATACCCCCCTCGCCCATATAAATGGCCAATTCCTTGGTTTGATGTCGATTCATGCATAAAAACAATATACACGAGGCCAATACACAGAAACCAAAACTTAATGCTGGGTAATAACATTGCCTCTTGGCAAAGGCATACGTTGCTACACCAAACATGATCGTTACAAAAAAGAAAACAAACCAGGACGGAATCACGTGATAAGACGTTGTGAGCTGGAAGGAAGGCATCGCCCAAATGCCCGAAAACCAATAAGTAAAAGTGTGACCCAACTCATGAAACCACATACGAAGGGCTCCTACCACAGATTGAAACGGCCCAACCCATTGAATGCCCACCGCAGCCACGGCCACCATCAAAGGCACCAAAAGCTCCCCAATATTTTCACAAATCCACTGAGACGCTTTCCCCGTTTGTCTGGGGGTTGGGGGTCTTTGTACTGTGGCACCCTGTTCCGCAGCGCGCTGAAAACGACTAAAAATAACACCGCATGAACTGCACTCTTTAGGGGATAAGGACATCGCCGAACATTTTGGACATCGCATCATTTGAATATACTTGATGGTGCCATTTTAGACAAAACATTTGCGATAGATATGCGTGTTCAAGCTCGTGGCTTATGTTTCCATGTTAGATCGCAAAACATAACACAGTTACGTAGAATCTAAATCTGTGGTAGTTTAAAGTGGTTTAAGGTAGCTTAAAATGGTTTCTATAACTCTAAATTACTTTGCACATTCTTAATTTTATCAGAGGGTTTGATGCGCAAAGCTTTAATAAATTCTATGAAAGGAATGTAACGATGAAAACAATATTGGCAATTGCCATCGCATTGAGCGTGTCTACATTAGCACAAGCAGAAACAAAAAAAATGGATGCATGTATAAAGGGGTACAAAGGTGCAATCGATAAATACGCCTTAGAGACGGATGCTTCAAAGGCGACTGAATACTGCAATGCGATCAACAACAATCCAAAAGCCTATTCTCTGGAAGATTTAATACGCAGGTGGAATGGATTGGATTATTCATTGCTCATCGAACAATCCTACCGAAAAGGTGAGACAAATGGGTTGAACATGGTCTGTAAAGCCGGAGCATACACCGCCATGGCAGGTCAGGATCAAATCTTAAAAAATAAAAACGTCAGTCCGAACATTGCCGCTCATGAAGTTTGCATTGGGCCGGTAAAAGAAGGCAGTGTCATTGAGAAAACGAAAGTAAACTCCGAGGGCAAACTCGTCAAAAGCTATGCACAAAAACGCTTGGGCAACGAAATGGTCAATCACGGCGAACACATTTCATACTTTGACAATGGAAAAGTACAATCTGTGTATGAGTACAAAGATGGAGAGAAGGATGGCAAAGTTCAATTCTTCAAAGCCAACGGTAAAATGATTGAAGAAACCCACTATGAAAAAGGTGATCGTCACGGAAAATATGTAAAATATGATCATTCAACTTTTAAGGTCATTGAAGAGGGCCAGTATAAGAATGATAAAAAAGATGGAACCTGGATGTTTTACGATAAAGACGGCAAAAAAGAAAAGAAAATTGTTTTTGACATGGGCGATGCGAAAGAAAAAACATCCTACTAGTTAATAGAAGGAGCTCGTAACATTACGGGCTCCTTTATTTTTTTAAGTGCACAAACCACTTAAAGAGTATCTGTAAAAGTTTGCGTTTGTAAATGCCTCCAAGATTATTAGAAGGTTGGATTTATTCAGTAGATTCGTCGGCAAACTCATCTAAAGAATTTTTTAGGAAATCTAAAAATTTTGATTGCTGTGAATGTCTTACTGTAGGCTCAAAATAATCTACTTGTGTATATTGTTTGTCCATCAAGTCATAAGCATAGATGCTGGTCATGTTATTGTGTCCAAACACAAAGTACCGTTCATAGAACGGATAAACTTTCAAAAAACGATTTAAATCAAAAAGACTTCGAGTGCCAAGCAGAACAAGCTCTTTATACACAAGCCCATCTACTTGTTTTAAAAAAACAATAAAATCGGATGGGATAACAATCTCATATGCATCGAGAAATGCATTTTGGAACTCTTCTATTTTTTGTAAATCTGCAGACTTATGCAGCAGTATGTCTTTTTTTGCTTCAAGGCCATCGATATAAACCAATAAATCAGACATTTTTTACATTTATCATAACAATATCTTTCATGAAAGATGATAAATAATTCCAGGGCCGTGAGAAGATCTTGGGATTAATCAAACTAAATCGCAAAATCAAGGAATGCACTTCGTATTCTGATTTGAGTATAAGTACACAGCAGCGAAATTCAAATATATAAAGATTTGGGGATTGAATATTGATACGATCTCTTCATAAATTCCGGGGTCAGGTACCGGAATCGTAACGCAACATATTACGGTTGCGGTATCCGACCCCGGAATTTAATAGTGGTTAGTCAAGGTTGATTTAATACCTAGTCAGCTGATTTTGACGCAATGAGCAGGGGTTCAGTCTCCTGTACCCGGAATTAATTGACACAGTATATGAGGGTCAAGGGACATCGCCGCGGACTTAATTTGCATTACCTTTTTGACACACCCAATTATAATTCAGTCGACTGTACCCGGAATTTATTATTACTTAGGATATTGAACTGGAATTTTACCGAAATCTGAGTAATAAATTCGTTCAAGCATTGACTGATCTTCTCTATCTGAATTGGCTTCCAACACATCCACCGCCTCTGATTCGTTGATACATGCATGTGCATCAACCAGAAAAGCTTGTTCTACATAGTGTTTATTGTTCGTTTGCTCTTCGTTGACCAACGAAATGCGTTCTTTTGCAAGGTCCAATGAATCCTCGGACATTTGATAAAATCGAAACCTAAAAGGACTCTTTCTAAAAAAGCCATTTGCATGTTTATCAATGATAACACCAAATTGGCCACACTGGAAAAGCAACGCAAGCTCAAGGTTACGGGCTGTCCATTGATTTTTAATGGTACAAAGATGATACCCATCCGCGTCTAACACAGTGGCTTCGACTACTTTATAACCTTTATACTCATGAAATTCATACTTCAAGTCGCTGATCGTAAAGGTAAGTTCATTGCTCCACCCTTCTCGGTCTAGCGGACGTGTGCAAAGATCACCGGCTTTCCACTCTTCCCATCCGATCGGCTTTAGATTTTTCGCCGTACGCTCATATTGGCCATGCACCAAGGGAGACAACACAAACATCATTAAAATAAAAAACGACGACTGACTGATAACTTTACTACATTTATTTTTCATATCTATGACTTATCAATTGATAACGCAGTTTGTCAAATGGATTTTAACTTGGGTCCCTCATTTAAACGCTCTGCACCGCTCATGGTCTCATTTACAAATTTTTAAATTCGCATCGAGCAATAGGAATAAAAATACGTAAAATTATATTTTTATCCTATCTTTTTAATATTATTACATAAATATAAATAAAATAATTCAGGTTCCATGTGATTAGACCGTATCACAACAAGTCATGATTCAGTTACATGGCACCGGAATTAATTCACTTATCATCGTAGTGCTGGGGTCGTTACCAAAAAAATTCCGGTGGCGTATGATGTAATCGTAATTTCGATCTTATTCGATTACGGTACATGACCCCGGAATTATGGATTTTGATTCTTGAAATTAGTTTCGTAATTTCAGAAGCGCATGATGAATCGAGGTGGTTGTGGTATGGCTCGTATACTAAGATTTTTACTACCTTACTAAGTATGACATAATTGAAACTAAATTCTAATCCGATTACAGTACATGTCCCCGGAATTAGCCAGTCACTTGGCTTGTGTTTTTGGAATGTGTTGAAAATTCTTACGCACTCATGATATGACATATGCTAACATGAGTATGGACATACAGTTTGAGATTAAAGCAAAACTAACACGGGAAGCATCTCAAGCATTGCTATCATTCTATCTAGATTGGACGATGGAAGAAGTTCTCAAAAACAAGCCCACTTCTGCCTATCTGAAATGGGCTTATGACAATTTAGAAGATTTTTTTCTCAATGCCACTATCAGTGACAGAGATCTCAAAGAATTAAAAAACACGAAGAGCTTACGATCCATACCACTGTAAGTCGTTTTGATGTGGACGCTTTTTTGGACAAATTTCTAGTCTCTGCAGTAATAAGCATTTCACATGCGTGGTATCATTATCTTGATCTTGATGATGGCATAGTCCAATTTTCATTTGATGCCAAAAATAAAAGAATTCTTCGCAGTGCACCCTGTCTGCTGGCTGAATCATCTTCTAAAAGCAATATCCATGTGGAAAAAAAATGGTTTCGTGACACGCTCGAGGACATTCTTCGCATATATAGCGATGAAAAACTTCAACAAGATCAATTTGTAAAAAATCCAAAAGGACAAATGGGTTGGTTTGATTATTGTTTGATGTATTTTGAGGATTTGAATTTTGAAGAAGTGGAAATCTCAGATTATCAAAAAAAAGGATATTTAACTTCAGAGGAAGCCAAAGCATTGCAACCATTCCACCAAAAATTCAGGATTTACTCCCCAAAAGATGAAAGTGATGCAATGTCTATTTTAAAAGATCCACAATGGAAAGAGATCGTACCATTGGCTCAAACAGCTTTAAAGGCCTTTAAAAAATAAAGCCTTGCCTTAGTCAACCTTTATAAATTACGGGGTCAGGTACCAGAATCATAACGCAATATATCACGGTTCCGGTATCCGACCCCGGATTTTAAGTATCTAACTTATTGATATTATTAATTTTATGAATTCGATTTTAAAAACATACCCGAATAGTTACCAGCAAATATTAGCACCGTAACCGAATATGGGTTCGATTCGAAATTGACCTAACTTACTAATATTACAGTATATACCTATTTACGGCGGTTACAAGACACTGTAACCGCTATGCACATTTCTTTCAAGTATAATAATCCGCAATAATAGACATTTATATTGAAAAATGTCTATTATTGCCGTACTATGATGATGTCATGTTTCAAGAAGAATCAGAACTTATAAAGCTTGGTGTTTTTACACTATCTCAGGCAGAAGAGCTGGGGATTAGCCACCAGAAGCTATCTACGCTTGTCAAAGAAGGAAAAGTTCTACGTATGGACAGAGGACTGTACATTCACTCTCAAGCAGAGATTCAACGAGAAATTGACTTTCAAATTGCTCTTGCCAAATTTGGCCCTACATCTGCCGTGGGAGGCCTCTCTGCCCTATTCTATTACAACCTTGCGGAACAAGTTCCGAATCAAACGTGGGTGCTGGTTCCACCTACAAGAAAAACCACTTCAGAAGCGTACCGCCTTATTCGCACAAAAACACGTCTTGATCACGGGATCATTGAAGGCGATGGGTATCGCATTGTCTCTATTGAACGAGCCATTGTCGAAGCATGCAAACTAGCTTCTAAAATTGGAGAACGAACCGCCATCAAAGCTGCGCGAACAGCCATTCAAGAAAAAATGACAACCCTACCCAAACTTGCAAAGATGGCCAAAGAACTCGGCCTTGAAAAAAGCCTGAACAAATACTTTGAAGCCATCATAGGAGCTCTGCAATGAGAACAAAACCCAAGGGAATCTCCATCCGCCAGAAGCTGAATGCACTGAGCTCTACAATAGAAATCAAATATGCACACCTTGAAACCACGTTTTTGATTGAACGCCTACTTGCTCGCCTGACAACTGATAAACAAATAAGCAAAAATCTTGTCTTCAAAGGTGGTTATGTGGGTCTAGCAGTATATCAATCCAACCGCTACACGATAGACCTGGATGCTTTACTGGTTTCATCCCAACTCGATACTACCCTAGAAAAAACAAAAGCACTGGCAGAAACAGATCTTGATGACGGTGTTTGGTTCCGTTTTGAAAACCAGATTGATTTACAAACCCAAGGCGAATACGGTGGTGTCCGCCAAGTCTACCGTGCTGGCATTGGTGAAGTATTCAAAAATATCAAAAAGGCTCAAATTATACATTTCGATCTAGGCATTGGAGATCCTATCACACCCCAAGCCCAACAATTAACATCACCTTCTCTACTACCCACCAATCAACAAATTCAGTGGTCTGTTTATCCAATTGAAACAATCATTGCAGAAAAGCTCCATGCTGTTGTAGCTCACGGAGAGGCCAACTCACGATCCAAAGATATTTATGATCTCGCCATCTTTTTACCCAAAGCCGATTCAGATGTGCTCAAACAAGCCATTGAAGCATGCTTTTCGTTTCGCAAGACAGATCTACCTCAAAGCTTAAGTGAAGAACTCAGGCAACTCAATACTAAGCGCCTAAAAGCAGGCTGGCCAAATGCCATGGCATCCATCCCCAATCCACCAGACTTTGACAACATTATTTTAATTGTGATCGATCAACTTGAAACATTAGGAATATAAGACAACTTATAATTCCGGGGACGCGTACCGTAATCGTAATTAAATCCTAATTCGATTACGGTACATGTCCCCGGAATTCTATAACGCAATATATCACGGTTCCGGTATCCGACCCCGGATTTTTTAATTTGCATTACCTTTTTGACACACTCAATTACAATTCAGTCGACTGTACCCGGAATTTTCGCCCCAGATATTTCTAAATGGGGTTGGGTGAAGAAGCCTCGAAATGAAAGAGTGGGTCATTGCGTTGCAAAATTATGGGATGCAGTGTCGCAGGTACGCAATGAATGGTTTCTAACTATTTGATATAAATATGTATTTTTTCTTACTTTGTGGCATAAAAGTTGCTGAATTGTAGTTATGATTTCATCTCCACTCTACCTACAGCATGGCATCTTACTTGGTTTTATGCTTTTTTTATTTGCGCCTAACGCAGCATCACAAACGCACTCTCGGAGTTATCATCAACCAGAAGTTGCAGTTCAAGAAAGTGTTCTAGGGTGTTCCATTTCGGAGATTGCAAGATCAAAGTATGAACTATGGGCAGACCTACAAAACGAGAACTTGCCAGTTGAAGAGGTAAAACAGAAATTGAATATCGAACACGACGAGTTTTGTAGATATCGTGTACAGGGTACAATAGCTATATCGTATTTTGAGGAAGGTCAGTACGACGACAACAAATTTTCGACGTCTGAAATGATTCAACTTCAAGATGCGATCAATCAGAACCTGAACCAAGCTGGAGAAGAACTTGGCATACAATTCCATATTAGCCTTCAAAAAAGCTCCACGAAAAGAAAAAATGCCACGCAGCAAAATAGCTTTGATGTACTCATGTTGGATACGTCACACCCTTTCTGGATCGACAATGACTATGTTTTTTCAGGCACGGACAAACCTCGGTCTTTTGCCAATTTTTCTCCATCCACCATGGAAAACCCTACGGGAAGAGCGTTCAGTGCATTTATTGCACGCACTTCTCCTGAAGAGGCGCAGCATATCCTTATTCATGAAATGTCCCACTTTCTACTTTTAAATATGGATGCTTACGAGGAACCGCAAGATTGGTTGCAACCTTTGTCTAGGTTGGATCGAAGCCTTCGCTCAATATTGTCTTCTGCAAGTAGTATTCTCGTCTCGTCCGGTACGCACATCCTTGGATCACCGAATAGCCAAGCAAAAATACATAAAGAAATCGAAGACAACATTGAGCAGATGGATAGAACCTTCATCACGCCTGAAGCACCTTATGGGGAAATCACGAAGCAATTCAATACTTATAGTAAAAACAATAGAATCCATCCACTGGAAATTGCAGCATTCATGTTGCGATCTGACTTGATTACAAAAGAGCTAGAATTGTATCTAGAAAACTTTTTCCAATAAAACAGTTAAGGTACATCGCCCTAGACTCAATAAGGGTTTGTCTACTTAAGAGGCATCTCCATGGATCGCAATGCGGCATATAATGTTTAGGTCAGGTAGCCCTGGAGTTAAAGCAAAATCACGATTCCGGCACCTGACCCTAGCCTTTATTATCTTTAGGTAATTAAATATTTTTACATGGGGGTTTTTGGATTACAATACAAACATGAACCATATCCAGATTCCAAGCAATCAAGGCCGATTTGACCAGATTGAAACTTATGTACCTCAAAATGGTCTCATCATCATTGCGAGTACCAATCAAAACAAAGCTTTATGGGCAAGTTATGAAGCTTTAAATGTTCTTCACCGTAGATGCTCAGGCAGAGACCGTAATGAATATGTAGTTACAATAGGTGGACCTGATCAATACACAGATCAAGATAAATTTCGTCCTGTTGAAATTGAGGACCTTACCTCTAACATGATTGTGTATGCTGGAGCCATAAGGTCTGCTGAAAAAGCAAATCTCCTCTTGAAAGCGGCGTCCATATGTCCTGTAGTTGCTATCATGCATTCCCCCACTTTCAATCTTACAATTGAGAGACTTGAAGAAATGGGCATTGATTCCAAGGAACTAAAACCTGTTCTCAAAGTTATTTTGGATTTTGATTCTTGAAATAAGTTTCGTAATTTCTCAAGCGCATGATGAATCGAGGTGGTTGTGTCATGGCTCGTTTACTAAGATTTTTACTACCCTACAACATATGACATAATCGAAACTAAATTCTAATTCGATTACGGTACATGTCCCCGGAATTAGCCATAGCCACCCATCAGGAGTCCATGAATCGTATGCCCCTGTCATGGCAATTATTGTGTATAACATCCATACACTAAAAAAAGAACATATAAGCCATATCCATTCTCGAGCAAATACTTTTTTCCAGTTTTTCATTCAGACAAGTTTACTAAACTACATTCATGGCTCATAGTTATATTTTAATTCCGGGACGTATTAATTTCGTAAATTCCGGAGCCATGGAACTGGATCATCATTTGTTGCGTTACGGTCCAGGTACATGTGACGTATCGAAGAGGAGTACAGTCTCGTGTCACCGGAATTTTTAAGATTTCAGATTTTCTGTTAAGCATGATATTTCACCTATATGAAAGAAATTGGGAAAATAATATTAACAATAATTTTAATCTTTAGTGCTTTTTATATAGCGGTAGACTTTTTTAGTGTGGAGAGAAAGGTATCAGCACAAACGGCAAAACCCACAAAATTAGAAGTGCAAACTCCTAGCTATGAGGTACTAGAAGCATTCAAGTTGATAAGTGGGGGGACTTCAGTTTCAATATTGATAGAATCTTATTCTAAAGATATACCTGAGAATAAACTAGAAGCTGGATTAAGAAATATTGCACAAAAAGAAGGGTACGTTATCAATAATAGTAGCATAGACCTTTATTGTTCAAAATCTGGGGCCACACTATGTATTCTAATTAAATAACATGAATCTGCAAAATCGGAATACATAGTGTGTCCCCCGATTCTAAATCACGATTCCGGTAGTGGCCCCCGGAATTAATTAAGTCGACTGACCCCGGAATTACCTGGAATTAAAGTAAAAGGGATAGCTAGGATCAAAAGATCGAATTATTACTATTTTCTCTTTCTGCTCAAACTTTTCAATTTCTTTTTTGAAGTAAGGCATTTTTCCATTAATAATATTTTCAAAATCTGGGGCCACACTATGTATTCTAATTAAATAACATGAATCTGCAAAATCGGAATACATAGTGTGTCCCCCGATTCTAAATCACGATTCCGGTAGTGGCCCCCGGAATTAATTAAGTCGACTGACCCCGGAATTACCTGGAATTAAAGTAAAAGGGATAGCTAGGATCAAAAGATCGAATTATTACTATTTTCTCTTTCTGCTCAAACTTTTCAATTTCTTTTTTGAAGTAAGGCATTTTTCCATTAATAATATTTTCCAATGGCTCGTTTAAACAATGAGCACGAGTAATTATGCCTTTTGCTAAAATCTCAATTTTTTCTTCTAAATTCTCAGGTTGAGCAATTGAAAAGTCTATTTGACCTGAAATACTCGATAAACCAACTAACTCCTCGCTTCCATTTTTCTTTTCCCAATACAGAGAATAGTCAAGTTCTGATTCCATTCCATTTAAGTATATTGCGCATTTTAATCTTCCTTTTATTTCGTCTACGACTATTTTTAGTTCGCTTTCATTCGTATTTTTCTCCAACTGTTTCTTTCCTTTCGGGTTTCATTTATTTGTTCTAAAAATAAATAATTTTCAATACACATGTTTATTTAGTAAATTATACCAAATTATTCCCAATTCTTTTTCAGACTATAATTCAGGGACAGGTACCGGAATCATAACGCATAAAATCACAATTCCGGTAATGGCCTCGGGAATTACAGCAACCCCATTAAGACTTAAAATGATTTCCGGTGCTACTTGCCCTTTTCATAACGCGATATATTACGAAAAGGTTGGGTAGCCCCGGAATTGGGAATTTTTAATAGTGGTTGGTCAAAGTTGAATACATAGTCAGCTGGTTTGACGCAATGAATAGGAGTACAGTCTCGTGTCCCCTGAATTCTTCGTCAGGTTGCTCCGGAATTATAATTCGATTACGGTACATGTCCCCGGAATTACCATCGCCCCGGACTTAATTTGCATTACCTTTTTGACACACTCAATTACAATTCAGTCGACTGTCCCCGGAATTACATCGCCCCGGACTTTCGGACTTTTATCGTGTTAGTGGGTATTCAATGAAATTATGTTTTTCGCTCAAAAATGAAAACTTCTTTCTAAACAGGTTTGCCAACTTATTGTTTGCTGTTGCAAAGACAATTTGCTTCTTTTGATACAGTACAAGCTCTCGCAGGTAATCCAAAAATGAAAGTATATTGAGATCATCAATATATGAAATCGGGTCATCTATTAAAATCAGATTCGGCGCTTTACTTGCCGAAGCATTCAAAGAAAAGAAGATTGATAATGCTAAAGCAGCACGTTGCCCAGTACTTATTCGGCTTAGTTCTTCAAGACTCTCCATCCCATGTCGCTTTAATAGAATGTTTTCATTTGAGATGTGTAGATCCTCAAATTCACGGGGAGAGTGTATTCTCTTAAAAGTTTTGGTAATGTTGCCTCTATGGGCTTGGATGAAAGCCTCTAGGGCATCTTCTGTTCCATGGCTGGCTTTGAGACCCTCAAGGAATTTGATCGCATCTTCACAGCGCTTCAACAATGGCTTTGCATCTTCAACCTTCTTTTGAAGTACTTTCAGCTCATCTTGTTCTGATCGAATTATTTTTTCGTTTTTTTGATATGTATCCGACTGTTCAACATATCCTTCAACGCCAGATTTCGTCTCGCTCAAACTTTTAAGGAGCTTCTCAAGGTTAGTTTTGTCGTTGAAATCTATAATTTTGGATTGGTCGCCATACTCTGCTAAAACAGATTCAATTCGAACTTGCCTTGAGCGCACCACTTTCAACAACTCGTTAGTTTCAGTTGAAACCAAACCGTAAGCATCAAAGAGTTTCTCAAAAGTTTTAGTGTGTTTTTCAGTCTCCTTCTTTATCGCGCTCTTCCGTTTGCCGACACTAGTCAACAGCTTCTCCAGTTTATCAATTTCTGTAGCCACAAAATTAGACGCATTATCAAAATTGAATTTGCTTTTTTCCTCACCAAGACCTTCAATTACTTCCTGAAACTCTGTCAAAGAGTAGCCATCGGTTTCAAATTGATTTAGTTGCGATATGAGATCATTTAGCAACTTATTTCTTGAATCTATGAGACCGGGCACCGAAGCTAACTTTTCAACAACTTCACTGTAAGTGGGGTTAATTTCTTCCGAGGGTTCTAATTCCCTGAAAAGGTTTAAAGCTTCTCGAATTTTTGACTGCTGGTTTCTATCTGTCTTTATTTTCTTTTCTAGTTCGGAAATCACCTTTAGTTGTTTCTGAAGCTCTTGATCCTTCTCTCCAGCTCCAATCTCGCTAAGCTGTTTAGCCAAATGCACATTGATCTCATCGGCACTTGTATCTTTTCCGCAAACTGGGCAGGACTCTATATCTTCACTATCTTCGAGAAGCTTATCAACAGACACTTTTAATTCTGATAAAATCGATTTTACTCTACCAAGTTCTTTTTTAACCGTTTCAACAGCCTTTTTCAGTTCTTCCAGTTTGCCGTTTCTGTCATAGCATAATTGGTCGATTTTCTCTAACAGATCGCTTACTGCAATATCCGAATCAGGTACGTTTGCTAAATCTAGTTTTCTTGAGTCTTCAAGAATTCTTTCAAGACTTTTAATCTGATCTTTTCCTTTTTTTATTCGCCCTCTCAATTTAAGCTTGTCAGAAAGGTTTTCGAGCTTACAGTATTCTTCAAGCCGCTTAAGAATATCTAATTTTTTTTTTACAACCGACTCTTCTCTACCTTTATTATTTAGTTCTGAGTTGAGTTCATTAGCTTTCGATACAAGAGTACCGACCGTCTCTAAATCTTTCGCGACTTTTTCTAATGCCTTTTCTAATTTTTGTATGTTTAGCGGTGGTGAAATGAACGTAAGCTCTTTTATTCCATTAAGCCATGTTTGAACTGAATTTAGTTGTTCAATTGTTTTACTGGAAGACTCCTTAGGTGAATTCGGAACGAATCCAAGCCAACCTATAGATTGTAGTTTCTCTTGTATTGACTTTAGTAAATCACTGGGCTCAGATAGGTTTTTCTGTAAACTTGCAATTCGATTTTTATATTTTTCAATTTCGTTTGATCCATTTGTTACTATTGAATTAAAACCACGTCGCTTTAAACCAAATGCATTCAATGTGCCTTGAATTCTATCATCAAGATTATTAACAGATTCTCCTAGAGTTAATTTTACCAAAACATCTCTTATTGCTTGAGACGATTTATCATTTGATAAGCGATAGGCAGCATCAGTATCATGAAAATTAAAGCGATTAAATCTTTCATAGAGTAAGTTTTTTCTAACAACATTCCCATACCACTCTCGATCGCGCTGGCGAAACTTATTGCTGTCACCTGGGTTGTAATGCTCCACGCCAAGATTAGACCAAACTAGCTTCAAATCAGCATCTGGCTCGACATTTTTGCTTCGGCGACTAAGGCCGCATGTAACTAATTCTATCGCTTCCATGAATGAGGTTTTCCCGGCTCCGTTTGGTCCTGACAATAGAGTTACATCACCAATCTCATAGCTTCCAGGATTAGGAAATTTTCGATATTTTGTAATAATTAGTTTTTCCAGCTTCCCCAGATTCGTCGTCACACGTCCAGAAGTAGTTGTTGTATCGCTTGATTCATCTCTTATTGGGTTGCCGCTACAGTAAAAATCTGCAATATCTTTAAAACTATTGTTTAGAAAAACACCGTCTAGCTTTTTCGATTTAAGCTGATTGATCCACTCGGTAGAAAGGTCGCTTTGCGGATCTTCAATTTTGTATCCATCAGCGAAAAAATTTAACCACTCTTCTAAATCTTCAGGAGTCATTATCGATTTCCGAACAAAAGTCCTGTTTGATTCGACTTCAACTCGAAGTTTATTGAAAAGTGAATTCTGGAAAAGTTCGGGTCTCGTGATAAGCTTTAAATAATAATTCCACTGAATATCGCCCGGATTGTTATAATAATCTTCGGCAATTAATTTTTCCGTATATCTTTCAATGTTGAACTGAGGCTCTGCGATTGTATCCGTTAAATCAATAAAATGGACATCAACAGTTGTATCGTTAAATAGCCTTTCACATCGAAAAATGCCCGAGCTAAAGTCTTTGACAGTAAAGTATGAGTTAAGAGAATCCATTGTAGACTTAGATAATTCAATCATACTTCCCTCGCATAAGAGTTTGATGGTTCGTCCATGGAGTCGTCTATTTGAGGATTGCGAGGATAATTCACATACCTTGTTTTACCATTGACTTGGTACCATACAACAAGACGTCGTTTGCTCCAGTCTGACAGCGAATTATATACTTTATCAAAAGTTTTGCGGGCATAGTCATCGTCAGGGAAGTCTCCAATATAGCAGCCAACTGCAGGCTGTTTCTCTTCATCAGTGTAGATATTGAAGTCGAAATTAGGATATGTATATTTGATAACTGCCTTGTTGTTTAAGTCCTTAATATTCGATGGGAGATCCCCGTTTTGCTCAATAGTTTGTTTGAGGCTTTTAAAATTAGAATATGACTTGTCTCTGAAGAGAGTAGCTTCATTTGAGGTATCAAAACAACATGTGAATCGACGACATTGCTCTTCATGAAAAAGTTTAAATGACTCAAGATTTTCAGCTAAATACCATTTTTCATTAGAAAGCAGACCATTTGTAAGGTTAAGTAACCGCTCTATCTGAATAACCGTACTTGTTGGATAAACATATTGAGAAAAATCAACCGATACCCTGGTGCAGTACTGGTGAAAACCCTCATCTGGGACTATATCATTTACCCAGTCTGCATCCCATGACAAGCACTGAACTTCTGTAATGCCTGATCTTTTTTTATTCTGTCCCGCAGACATTCTTTGATCAGGCTTAGTAAGTCTTGCAATAAAGACATGTTCATTCGGGTTTAAAAAATAAACATTCGATCTAAAACCCCAGAAAGCGTTGTATATACCTTGCTCATGAAGTTCACAGATTTTACCGTCAGACAAATCAAGTTCTGGAGATTTTGTATAAAAGCCCGAGCCCCAAGATTCACTAGGATTCATTAATTGCCCATCTATTTTTGAACCGTTTCCCCAATTCAGACAAAATATTTCAGTATCTAAAGCACCCTTGGAAAAAAACTCTTTTCTATAGAGAGAAAATTGGCAATCTCTTGGCTTTTTGTTTAGTTGGATATGAAAAAGGAGATGGGAGAAAGATTGAATCTCCTGCTTAACATCATCTTTCAAGTGTAAGGCATCAGCACAAATCAAGGTCATCAAACGGGTTGGTTGCCCTGGCCTACCTCCAAATTGGTAGAAATCGCTTCCGATAATGATCCTGTCTCGTTCAAAAGTTTGTCCACCCATTCCACCTGTTTTAAATTGCACGACTACAACTTTGATTTCCTCAGTCTGGAAATAGTAACATGCGCATGATAAAAAATTTCCATCACCCTGGAGTACTTCAGGATTATAAATCCATTCGACACAATTGTTCTGATTTAAAAAATCTGTAAACTCTTCTGGTCTAACTGATTGCATTCCTAGAATCCAAAGTTTGCCAATGTTTGGAGTTAGGTCCTGACTCAATATATATTGGAAGGCCTCCCATGATAAGCAGTATTCAGGGGCTACAGCGATATCTACATTTTCCTCAACACACTTTTCCACGAACTTAATCACCTTTTGATCGTGATTAGTAGTGGAGCGCACACCGTTATCATCTCCCTCAATTTCAGACGATAATTGAAGCGCACCAATTGAATAAAGATTTGCATCTGCATTGAGTGCATTGAAATAGGGGACACTTAGCTTAAGTTCTTCAAGCTTTTCTGAAACGCTAACTATGGCCATAGAATATAGATTTTAATAAATATGAATGGTTTAGTTGAGAACTGGTCATATTTCCAGCCTTAAGTTTTTTGCTGATCTAACTACAAATGAACAATGACTACAGGCGGAAACTACGCTTACTTGCAGAAGGCATGATAAACAGTGATTTAACGTGATATTTAAGATCAAAATTGAGATGCCTCCTTCTCGCAAATAATTTTTCTATAAATATAGTTTATACAAAAAAATAGTAAATTCAAGAAATGAACTGCTAGGTTAATAAGTAAACAAGCTTTTAGATAAAGCAGATTTTTCCCTTTTAAATGAAACAAATTTTAAAGCTAGATCTCTCAAGTTTCACGCAAAGGGTAAATTTGAGCAAATTTACTTTGGTCAAAGAGGGAAACGCGAGTTTCCCTAATAAGGATGGCCTCTGGCGATTCTAATAACACCGGAGGTGGGGCCATGGAGCCGAAGGAGGTCAGATTTTCCTTCAGCAAAGCTGAAAAAAAATCATGACATAAGTGGCTCTAATTCCTACCGTCATAAGAGCCACTAAACCCAATAAAAAAACGGTCAGATTTCCCCTTAACTTCGTTAAGATGAAAATCTAGACATAAGCTGCGTTCTATTTTGCATAGCTCAAAGAACGGCTAAATCCCGAAGGGGGTTCGATTCCCCCCACCCTTAGCAGGATTAGGGTTGGGGCTTAGGGATTTACTATTAAGGAATTTTTTCGCTGGTGCGAAAAAATTGGTGGAGGTGGGGGGAATCGAACCCCCGTCCGAAATCAGCTCCCTTGAAGACGCTACACGTTTAGTCGTTGATTTGGTGTTAAGCCATCGGTCTCCCAGCGACAGGATACCTTTGGCCGATTCTGATTGGAATTTCGCCTAAGGAAGATCAGACCCCTTCCCTTCGGCTAACCTGCTAAGATGACGTTCTTGCTGGGTAGCAGGTGTTCCCAGGTCGAACGTAGCAGCGCTAATTAGGCTGCTAGAGCTAATTGATCTTCGCCAATTAGAGTTTTCCATTTTTTTTACGAGGCCCAATGGAATCCTCGACGTGCTTCTTCAATTTCAATGATCCCGTCGAAACCAGGCACCCCCATAGTAAGGGTTAAGGTTTTAGGCTTGGGGATGAACCCTTAGGCTCAGGGGTTACCCTTTGAGCCTGTTGCCAAGTGTTTGTTATTACCATAGTTTTTGGATTTTAAAAACTTGATTTTTTGCTTTACAAATGGAGCAAAACAACGTTTTTTCGGGGGCATATCAGGGGAGGATGTTCCTCTTGGGCTGATAAAATTGAATGTTATCCAGAGGTTAAAGGATATTTGTTATGGCGACTAAGAAAAAAACAACCAAAAAAACGTCGGTCAAAAGAAAAACTTCAAAGGCCAAGGCCAAAAAAAGCACTGCGCGTAAAGCTACGGCCAAAAAGAAGGTAGCCAAAAAAACGCGTTCGACGACCACCAAAAAAGCGGCCAAGAAAAAAACGACGGCCAAGCGCAAAGCGGCCAAAGCTTCAACCAAAAAGAAGACCACACGCAAACCGGCCAAAAAGAAGACGACCCAAAAAACCACCAAAGCGGCCAAAGCCAAAGCTTCCAAAAAACCGACAGCCAAACCCAAAGCGACCAAGAAGAAGTCGGCTTCGGATGCCACCAAAGCCACACCCGTGGTGGTGGAGGTATTGGAACCCAAATCGGCGCCCGCGGACGAAGAGACCAACGAAACGCAAAAGGCTGAATTTGTGCCGGCCACCGATGTGCCCGATGAGGCCATTGAGCTGGAAGCGGATTTTGATACGTCTCGCAAGGAGCTAGAGGACGGCTACCTCAATGATGATGTGGAAGAAGAAGATTCAGTGGATGATGATCTGTATGGCAATGATGAAACCGATGCGTTTGATTCGTTTGATGATGGCCTAGAAGGTGCCAACGATGAAGATGATGAGGATGAATTTGCCAGCATGACCGCTTTTGGCGAACAGCCCTTGTTTGATGATGCGGACGATTACTACGACGATGGAGAAGAAGAGTAGTTTTGGTTCAAAGAACTGATGGTTTTCATCTGGGTGTCACGGGCTTTAATGCGGCTGGCAAAGGTGAAGTAACGCGGTATTTATCCAGTCATGGTTTTACCCATCTTTCGCTTTCTGATTACTTGCGCACGCATGCAAAAAATCAAGGGTTGGAGGCTTCGCGGGCCAATTTAACGGCCCTGGGGCAATCGCTGCGTGAGGCGCATGGGCCTGGTTTTTTGGCGCAGTGGGCTGTGGACGATATGGCGCAACAAATGCAGGCGCATGCCGAGCGCCGCTTTGTGATTGATTCGATTCGGCATCCCGAAGAGATTAAGTTGTTAAAACAGCACCTGCCCTCTTTTTTCTTGTTGGGCGTTACCGCGCCGGTGGCGCTTCGCTTTGCGCGTTCGCAAAAACGGGGCCGCAATGAAAATGCGCAAACCGTTGAAGAATTTCAAGCCCAAGAGGCCATGGAAACTTCCAACAAGCCCAATGCCCAGCAGCTGCATCGCTGCATGACCATGACCGATCACACGTTGGTCAATGACCAAGATACAGACCATCTGCATAAAAAAATACAGGATTGGTTGGCGCAGGTAAACGGTTAGCGTCGGAGGGTGACAGTGCCTGCTCGGGTAATCATAGAGGGCGCGCTGGATACGTACAAAATGCCAATGAAATAATCCGGGTCTGTGCTGGGTGAAAAAATATGCGCGTAGGCTTTTTGGCCGTTGTAATCTACAGGAAAGATATAAGAAGTTTCGTCACGCTCAACGTATTTGGTCATAGAGGGAAATGGAATGTGCAAGTCATCTTGCCATAACGTCTCTACGATGTGCCCTTCTTGTCCGGCCGTGCCCATAACAATCCATTGATGGCGGCGCTGGCCATCGGGAAGTTTTTCAAGTGAAACCTCAATGTTTTGGGATCGCTTGGCTTCGTCATCAAAGTCGATGGTGCCTTCAAAGTGGCCTTCCCATATTTGCACGTCGGTGGGTGTCCATGCGGTGATGTTTTTCAGCTCTTCGATCAAATTGTCGGACGTCACCTCTTGCAAGGCTTGGGTTTGTTCTTCGAGGGTGTTGCGCCAGACATGACTGAACTCAACAGGTTGGCCAATGAGCAATGCCTCTTCTTGAGGCTTTTGGGTTGGCTCTTTCTTTCCTTGGGGTGGCAGAATTTTGGTCGTTTCGCCTACCTCGGAATAATGCTCAAGCATGCTTTGTTGGGTGGTTTGTTTTTCAAGGTAAATTCTATACCCCACCAAACTAATAGCCAAGGCTGCAAAAAGTAAAATGCGCATTTTATTCATGGTTGGATCCCGCTGAAGTTGATTTGTACTGTTTTACTTTGGTGACGGGTAAAAATCTGCGAACTTCCGTTAGGCGTGTGGGATTGATTTCTGTGCAGAAAACGCCCTCGCCTTGCTTGGAATCCAGCAACACGTCCCCCCAGGGATCCACCACCATGGAATGGCCAAAAAATTCCACGCGGGGATCTTCGGGTTGGCCAATGCGATTGGCGGCGATGACAAAGGCTTGCTGCTCGATGGCGCGGGCTTTCAGAAGCACCTTCCAGTGATCTTTGCCGGTTTTGCGTAAAAAAGCTGAAGGTACGGTGATGATGTCGAGCGGGCCATCGGCGGCCATGTTTTCATAATGGCTGGGAAAGCGAACGTCAAAACAAGTGCTTAAGCCCACGCGCCATTGATCGACTTGGCAGGTGACGGCCTGCGTGCCGGGGATGAATTTTTTGGTTTCGCGATAGGGATTGCTGGAGCCATCGTCGACTTTGAACAAATAGATTTTTCGGTATTGCGCAATGACCTGGCCTTGCTGGTCGATCACATATTGTGTGTTGTAGTATTTGCTGGGGTGTTGGGCGTCTTCGGTCCAGCTGCCGGCAAAAAACACGAGGTTTAAACGCTTGGCCAGTGCTTGTACGAAAGGAAGCGCCTCTTGGCTGGCTTGCTCCGACATGGCCTGAAAGCGTGATAAATCTTTGCTTTGATGGGTCCACATTTCCGGTAGAAAAACCCATTGGGCACCTTGGTCTTTGGCTTGCGCGGCCAGCTTGGCCATGCGGTTTAGATTTTCACGGACGTGGACGGTGGTTTCAAAACATAAAAACGCCACGGTTACAGGTGTCGAAGGCATGCTTCTAGTTATCAAAAAAGTCTTGAACGGTCACGGAACTGTCGGTTCGAATCTCGTAGGTGTCGCCAAACCCAAGGGCCATGGCTTCTATGTCGCTTTTTTGGGTGATGGTGGCTTGAAAGTCACTTGGCCCTGATGAAGAACATCGAATGCCCACACCCGCCAGCAGCACAATCCAACAAGCAAGCCGGGCTTTGGGATAGAAGCGTTGCAACACCATCAATAAAAGCAGCAGCAATGAAAAGGATAGCCAGGTGACCAGGGGTGAAGCTGTCATGGGCAGCTCGTAGGTGAGCAGGAGCGTTTGGTTTTCTTCATCCAAGAAAAACAGTTTATCAACATTCAGCGTGACTTGTGTGGCACTGACAGCCGACGTGGTGCCGAGCAGGCGATCTTCATCGTCCACGCGGCCATTGCCGTTTTCATCCAAATACAGCGAGGCGCCAACCGCATCGGATAAGCCTTGGCTGCCTTCATCGGTAAAGGTGATGCTGGAGACGGTAAACCGATCGCCGCGCGCATAGGCGGTAATTTGTGCAGTCAAAGTTTGTCCATTGTCTTGAACGCTTTGACGGGGCGTGAATTCAAAGGTGAGGTTGGGCGTTTTGCCCTCCACGGTGGCTGAGATGGTAAAGTCGGCTTCAAGGGTGTCATTGCCGGTAAGATTGGCAACCACAATGTGGCATTGACTGTCATCGGGAAGTGGTGGGTTGGAGGATCGAGTAAGAACGGCCGACTCACTGCCAGATAGCGACAAGCTTGCAAACTGTGTTTGATCTGTGGAAGATCCTGCACTGGCAAAAACAGCGCCGCCTCGGGCTTGATCCAGGGTAAACGGCTGACCGCAACGGCCCAAAAGATCGATGTCGGTGTTGTTGTTGTCGGCTTGCAATTCAAATGTGACGGTGTCGGCATTTTTGGGGATGTATAGGTAATACTCAAACGGCGCGACTGGAAAGGATGGCAACGGCGAATCGGCTGTGTTGATGCTGCCCGCTTTGTCGATGCCCGAGATCAGTCTTCCGTTTTCGTTGAGCACCAGATCAATGTTTTCAATGGTGGCATTGGCCACCGCCACGGGGCTGGCTGTTTCCAGGTTGTCCACGGCAGGATCAAAGCTTTCGTCTTCATTGAAAAATTCCGATGCAATAAACGGTGGCAGCGTTTGCCAAGCGTTGATGGCCACGGTGATGGGTTCGATGGATACTTGATAATCGCCGGCTGGCAGGTGGCCACAAACATAATCGCCGTTGCCGTTTAGGTTGGCGTCTGAAATCCAGGAGACCACGTTGGTCAATGGATCGTTAACGTCACGGCAGATGACATTGGCCCCCAATACACCTTGGTCAAAACGATTCATTACGGTGCCTGTGATGCCACCATCGCTGTCAAGCTGGTCTTGATTGTACAAATACAGATAAGAAAACTGATCGTCTCGCTTCAAGGGGGTGGCCAATGCGGCGGAGGGATCTGAAGGAATAAATGGATACATGGTGGGGACTTTGTCTGGCTCGGATGTGGTTAAATCTCCATTGATTTGGGAGTGAACCATGTTAAGCGCATGGCCCAGTTCGTGGGTGATAACGTATTCGAGCGCTTCGCGAATGCGTTGTTCGACTTCGTTGGTACCCAATTCTGTGGCGATGTCTTTGTCTGCATCGCTGGGCTCCAAGGCAACTGCATTGATGAGTACATAACCACAGGTTATTTCACCGCTGTCTTCATCAAAGTCTGAGGGACTGGCAATGCCCAACACATCCGTGACAGGAATGCCCGTGCCTGCCAATAAGGCTGAAAAAATTGCGCCATTGTGATCCACCACAAATGCAAAATTCTGCCCCGGCATGGTTTGGCTCAAGGGACAGCTGGTGTTGTTGACATTGATGTAAGATTGATAGTTGCCTTGATTGATGTCGTTGGTGGTACTTTCAGTGCCTGTACCAAATGTGAGTGCGGGAGCATCTACACCATCCCAATGGCCAATGGCATTTTGAATGATCGTCAATACATCGGATGCGGTGATTTCAATTTCGTTGTCAATTAAGTCGCCATTGTCCATTTCGATGTAAAAATCGCGGTTTTCATACACCCAGCTGATGGTGTTGTTGTCACTCCATCGAAACGGTTCACCGTTTTCTTGGTATTCAAGATAGCCTGCATGCATCAAATTTGTAGAGGCAACCAATACAATCAAACATCGAAGCCAGCGCATTACAATCGACTCTCTTTCACCATGGTTTTGAGTGTGGATAAATTGAGAGGAACAAAGCTTTGCATGTTTGTGGGCCACCCTTTTTGTTGTAGAAGCGACTGATTGGCTGGGGTTTGCAGGTTGTCAAAAAGATGGGCGGCTTTGCGCATGGGCCATACTTTGGCCTGTGTCAAATCGCCGGTTTTGCCTTTGAGCACCATAAATGCCTGCAAGTCGATGGGGCTTGAAAAGCCTTGCGCACTGGCTTGGGGCAGCATTAACAGAACCATTTGCCCTTTTTGAAAGACGGGAAACCCGTGAAACACGTGATAGTCCCCTTTGGGCGCTTTTTGAGCCAGCTGGGTGAACGAAAAAGTGGCCGGTGTATTGTTGGTCCAGTCTTCAAGCACCGTAAGTGTGGTGGTGATGCCCCATAGGCCATTGGCTTTTTGCTCAGGCATTTGCTGCGTGACTTGTCCCACAAAAATATGGTGGGCTTGTTGGGCCATGACTTCGATGTTTCGATCGGGGTACAAAATGGCGCTGGCTTGGCTTGCAAAAAGCACAAGGCAAATTGAAAAAATAAACGTTTGTTTTACCATCGGGTCCTCACAGTTGCGACAAATTGTCCACGAATGTTAAATGGAATGCTGTCTTCGGTGCGCCACACCATGGCTTGCAACCACACAGGCATAAGGCCCACCGACCATTGCTCGTGGATCAGCCAATCGATGCCCAAACCGCCATGCACATTGACCCCACTGAAAGATTGGTCGCCTTCAAAAAGGTATTCATAGGTGCTACCGGCTTGGGCGTATAGGCCTAGGGCACGATAGACCCATAGATAATAACTGGCTTCAAGCCCGGCTTCGATGGTTTTAAACGTGTCGTTGGTGGCAAATTGAACGGGCACGCCCAACCGCAAACGCGAAGCCACCATTTTTTCGATGGCCAACCCAAAGCGGTATTGCCGATCGCCAAAAGATAAATCCTGTGAGGTATAGTCCTGCACATTGTATATGGCGCCCACGCGTAAGCTGGCTTGGTAGCCGTTGTCGGGCTCAAGCCAAGCTTCCCACTGTTGGGTGGTGTCTGGCTTTTCTTTTTCTTGCTTTGCTTCTGGTTTGGCTGCACTGGTTTGGGGGGCCACCGATGCGCTGGGTTTGGCCGACGAGGTGTTGTTTTGCGCCACCACCGATTGGCGGAAGATTTTAAATTGCTGCGTGGATGGACGAACCCAGCCGTACATGTACTGGCCTTTGCTTAGTCGAATTTTTAATTGAAGCCAGCCGTTTTGCCGTTTGACCACCTGGCTGCGCTGCCCCGCTTGCAATTCTGTCATAACGGGAGACCCAGGACTGGGGGCTTTATGAACGGCCACCGTTTTGCCAGGTTCTACGCGAAGAATAAACTGAAATTCAGCCGCATAGGCGGACGCTGTCAAAAGGCAAGAGCAAACCCAAATCCATACTGATAAATGTTGTTTGCTCACCCGAGATCCTATCGATTGTAATTTTGGAATGCTTTGTTGATGTCGATGGTTTTGCCCACGCCGTCCAAGGAGTTAACCGGCACTGTTTTGGCAAACGCTTTATCGGCTTCATCTTCTTTGCCCAATGCTTTGTAGGCCACGCCCATATGAAAATATGCATCGGTTAACGTGGGATCCAAGGATACGGCTTTTTTGCTGTAGGCAATGGCTTGTTCATAGTTTTTTTCTTGAACCGCCACTTGGCCGAGGCCGTAGTAGTTCAGCGCATCATCGCTGCGAAGATCCATGGCTTTTTCAAAATACCGTTTGCTTTTGCTGTATTTCTTTTCTTTGATTTGTGACAGTCCCATGTAGGTATGCGCCTTGGCATCGTTGCTATCTGCCGATATGGCGGACTCAAGGTGACGACGGGCATCGCGGTAAGATTGATCTTCGTAATATGCGCGGCCCAGCAAATATTGAATTTGGCTGTCTTGGGGGTGGGCTTTGGCATAATCTTTTAAGTCAGCAATGGCCATGCTGGGCTTATCCACCGCAAGCTCTAGCTCGGCCAGATCAATGCGAATGTCGCGTTCGCCTGGGCTGTATTTTAAAATGCTTCTGTATTGCTCGATGGCCTTGCTTTGATAGTCGATGTTGGCGTACAACTCGGCCAGGGCCACGCGGGCTTCGGTGTACTGCTCGTTGATGGAAATGGCTTTAAGATACGCTTTTTCTTTTCGCTGTTTTTGCGTTTTGGTGGAGAAAAGATTGGCTTTTCGAAACCACGCTTGGGCGTAATCGTCTTTAAGGTTGGTGGCCGTTTCATAAGCGGTAAGCGCTTGGTTGTTGCGCTTTTGTTTTTCGTACACCGTGCCTAGCTCATAATAAGCGATGGGCTGTTTGGCATCCAAGGAGATGGTTTTTTTAAGCTGCTGCTCTGCAAAGTCCAACTCACCCCAAATGTTGT
Source organism: uncultured Bdellovibrionales bacterium (assembly GCA_964497185.1). Classification (GTDB taxonomy): domain Bacteria; phylum Bdellovibrionota_G; class JALEGL01; order JALEGL01; family JAGRMV01; genus CAZCBX01. The sequence continues at coordinate 26,744 of CAZCBX010000009.1, forward strand.
AGATCATCCCCATGCGCAGGTATGAAATGGACTCTTTGGGGGCTTGGTCTTGCACCACTTGATAGGCTTGAAAACTTTCTTGATACGATTTGTTTTGAAAATAAATATCACCCAACAACACTTGAGATGGAACATGACGGCTGTTGATGTTCACCGCTCGTTCCAAACGCTGCTGAGCCAGAGCAAACTTTTGCTCTTTGTAATACAACGCACCCACATGGGCCAGAGCCTCAAAGTGATCGGCTTTTAAGTCCAACACTTGCTCAAATGCCATGATGGCTTTGGCCGTTTGACCGCTGGCCTCGTAGGCCAAAGCACGTTCTTGCGCCACTTGTACATCTTTGGGATTGATTTTAAAGGCTTCTTCAAACGACTCGGCGGCTTTGCGGTCGTCTCCCAAACTTCGGTACGCGCGAGCACGGCCCACCCATGCTTGAAAGTTTTTGTCATCAATGCGATTGACGCGTGCGTAAGTTTGCGTGGCTTGCGCGTATTGTTGGTTGGCAGCCAGTGCCGCGGCCAGACTCATCAATACGTCGACGTTTTGGCCATCCAACTCTTGGGCTTTGCTATAGACTTGTACCGCTTGTGGATATTGCTTGGCCTTAAACAGCGCATCTCCGTAATCCATTTGATAAGTTAAATTGTCCGGCATCAGCGCCGCTGCTTTTTGGTAATGGCTTAACGCTCGGTCTTTTTCGATGGTTGCCAAATACCAATAGCTGGCATGGGCTTTGGAATCGATGTCGACGGAACGTTTGAGAGGAGACAAGGCCATCTTCGATTGCCCACTTTTGGCATAGGCAATGCCCAGCTTTTGAAAGCCCAAAGCATACGATGGTTTCAGGCGTGTGACTTGTGCGTATCGCTCCACCGCTTCGCGGTAGTTTTGCTCTTTCATGTGCAAGTCACCCAATTTTTCTTGGGCCAACACCGCGTTGGGGTTTTGCAGAACAATTTTTTTCAAAGAGTCTTTGGCTTCGCGGTCTTTGCCCAGCTCCATTTGCACCAACGCCAATTCGTATAAAATTTCTTCGTCGCCGGGGTTCAGTGTGAGCGCACGCTCGTAAGCGTTTTGGGCTTTTTCGTATTCTTGCATCAAACGGTAGGCTTTGGCCTGGGCTTCCGAAGTTTTGGCCGTGGGTGCGCCAAGCAAATGCAGCTGTTCAAACGTGGCGGCTGCTTCAGGGTATTTTTGACTTTGCAACAAGAGCATGCCCTTTTCTTCCATGGCTTCTTGAGACTGAGGGCTTTTGGCCAATACCTTTTTGTACTGATCGATGGCGCCCTTTTTATCACCGGTTTGGTCTTTGAGCTGTGCGACCTTGAGGCCCGCGGATACATTGGTGTTGTCGGCATCAAATGCGTTTTGATAAAGCGAGATCAATGCCTTGGGACTGTTGCCATTTTTTTCTTGGGCTTGCGCATACCGATAAGGCAAGACGCCATTGTTTCCGTCAACTTTCATGGCACGGGCAAAATAGGCACTGGCGGCACTGTAATCTTTTTGCAGGTAGGAAATTTCACCCAGGCGGGCCAAACCCAAGGCGTGCTCTGGTTTTTGACGAACCAGACGCTGATAATACGCTTTGCTTTTAGAATACTCTTTGGCTTCATAGGTTAGATTGGCCATGGCCTCTAGGGCTTGTAAATCGGTGGGGTCTTTTTCAAGCGAGCGCTCGTAGGCGCTGGTGGCCTGAATCATGCTGTTTTTTTTCAAAAACAGCGCGCCCAATCGGTTGCTGTGCGCTACTTTTTTGGGTTCTAGTTTTTCAAGCTGTTGCAATGCCTCTACTTGCACGCGGTATTGATCGGCTTGGGCCGATACGGCCACCAAAGCTTCCCAATCGGATACGCTGGTGGGTCGAAGCTTCAGTGCTTCTTGATAGGCTTCGATGGCTCTTTCGTATTGCTTCATGGCGCGGTAGGTTCGCGCACGGTTGGCATAGGCGGGAAAATAATTGGTTTTAAAAGCAATGCTGCGATTGAATGCATCCAGTGCTGTGGTGTAATCACGAATGCCGTATGCGCTTTCGCCAAATGCGTTCCACAGTTGAAGATCTTGCGGATTGGCTGTGGTGGCTTCTTGAAACACATCAAAGGCTTTGCTGTATTTTTGCTCTTTGAGATAAATGTAGCCCAAGCGCTCTTTGGCCATGGCGCTGGCCGGGCCACCCAATCGGATCACCCGTTGGTATTCAGTGACGGCTTTTTTATCTTGATCGGTGGCTTCCAACGCCCGCGCATACCCGTAGCGGCCGTAGGCATCTTTTTTGTCCATTCGAATGGCTTTGTTGTAATACGACTTGGCTTGCTCGTAATCTTTTTGAACAAATGCCACATCACCCAACGCGGCATACACTTGCGCCGTTTGGCCTTCAGGAATTTGCAATGCTTTGGTAAGCGTGGCTTTGGCTGCATCGTATTGTTTGGTTTGTCGCTGGGTTTTGCCCAAAAGCATTAAGGAAGGCACAAAATCACTTTTTTTACTCAGGCTGCTTTCAAGCGCCGATACGGCTTTGGCATAATTGGCCTGACGGTACGCAATGACGCCTTTTTCGTAATAGCCAAGGTGGGGATTGTAATTGTAGCGGATGGAGCGCTCTAGCGCTTCGAGTGCTTGTTTGTCTCGGTTGCTGCTGGACAGCACTTGGCCCACTTCGAGCCATGCTTGACCATTTTTGGGATCCATTTTTAAAATAGAAGAGTACTCACCAATGGCCGCATTGGGGTCATCGTTGAGGTTGTAAGATTGTGCCAGCAAAATGCGCATGGGCACATTGCGGGGGAAATCACTTTTCATGTTTTCCAATGCGTAGCTCATTTCTTTGGGCGAAATGCCTTTGCGAATGTCTACAGTGATTAAGCCAGCGCGGGCCATTTCGTTGCGGGGATCAAGTCTGGTGGCTTTTTGAAAATACTCTTCGGCGGCAGAAACTTTGTTCTGCTGATTTAACTGATAGGCGCCCAGGTAGGCATACACTTTGGCGTCTTTGGTGTCGTTTTTGGCGGCTTTGGACAACATGGGCTGCGCTTTGGCCAGATCGCCCTGCTGTGCATAAATCAGACCCAAACGCTCCAACGATGGCAAATGATCGCTGTTGATGTTCAGCGCACTTTGAAACTGTTTTTTGGCTTCTTCAACATTTTTACCACGCATAGCCACTTGACCCAGCCAGTAATAGGCTTCAAAGGCTTGTGGGTTTTGAGAGATGGTTTGATAGAGATAGGTTTTGGCTTGTTTATCTTGCCCGACTTCGTAACTTTGAATGCCTCGCTGCAAGGATACTTGTGCATCGGTGGTTTGCTGAGCGAACGTGGGTGATGCCAATGTTAAAGCTAGCGCCACAATGGCTGCGTTGAAGGGATGTCGCATGGTAACTCCTTTATAAACACTCCCCTTTTGTTTTTTAAACGGGTGGGGATGATTCACTGACCCTGTTGACATACGTTTCAACAACATTAGCGATACAATTGAAGACTGTTTTCACATTTTGTTTTAAATCGGTTTTTAACGTCTTGTTCAACACAATGTTTGAGCGCGGTTACGCCCTGTTTTGGTTTTTTTAGCTGAAAAGACGTTAAGGCTAGATGGTATTGAATGTCACCACAGGCAATGCCCCACGCACCTTTGGGAGAAGCATCACAAGCTTCAGCGCCGCGAGTGAGTAACTCTTCGGCTTCTTCAAAGTTGCTTTCATTGTAGTACATGTTGCCCAGCGATTGAATGCTTAAAACGAAGTTTTTATTGTGCACCAACGATTTTAAATACATTTTCATGGCGGTGGCGGGATCGTCTTGTTTTTCGGCAATCAGACCCAAGTTGTAATAGGCGCGCTCTGCGTTGTTGTAGGTGACCACTTCCACCGCTTTTTGGCAGTGGTGCTTGGCTTTGTCGTAGTCGGCTTCGCTGATGTAAAAACCACAAAGATTGGTGTGGGCTTCGGCGTATTCAGGCTCGATGTCAACCGCACGGTTCATGTGCTGACGGGCCATGTCGTAATCGCCCATTTGCCCATAAATGATGCCCAAAAAGTTTTGAACTTCGGCATTTTTCTTATCGGCCTTTTCGGCTTTCAGGCCTTCCGCCAAGGCTTGGGTTAGCTCTTGCTTCAGGTACAGCTGCTGAGCTGCTCGAAAGTGGAGTTCGGCTTTTTCAACGCGATTGGCGCGGTTGCTACAAGCCACCATCGCTAACAGAGAAATACAAATTAGGGTTTTTTTCATCATGGGTCTATTCTATAAATCTTGGAGCAAAAGGGAAAGTTTTTCTCGTGTTTCTGCAGGGGCGTGTTCAAATGGCAATACAGACTTTTTAAGCACGCCTTTAAAGGGCGATGGGCCCTCGCACATGTCTTTGGCCAACTCTGCGATGATTTTTTTGGCCGTTTCCACATTTTTTTTCATGACTTCGAGCACGCCCAGCGCGTTGACATCTTCTTCGCCCTCGCGCCAGCAGTCATAATCGGTGGATAAGGCCAGCGTTGCATAGGACATTTCAGCCTCCCGCGCCAGCTTGGCTTCGGTCAGATTGGTCATGCCGATGATGGATGCGCCAATGGATCGGTAAAACATGCTCTCGGCTTTGGTGGAAAACATGGGGCCTTCCATGTTGACGTAGGTTCCGCCCACATGGGTTTTGGCGCCCACCCGATCGCAGGCTTGCTTGATTTTGTCTTGAAGTTTTTTGCAGATGGGCTGCCCAAAGGGCACATGGGCAACAATGCCGTCGCCAAAAAAGGTGGCGTTTCGGTCTTTGGTGCGGTCGAAAAATTGATCGGGCAACACCATATCCCCTGGGGGAATTTCTTCTTTGAGGCTGCCCACGGCTGACACGCTTAAAATGTACTCCACACCCAGTTTTTTCATGCCATAGACGTTGGCGCGGTAATTGACTTCGGATGGGGTGAACTGGTGGTTGTATCCGTGGCGCGGCACAAAAAACAATTTGCACCCATGGAGATCACCGCTCATAAACGCGCCTGAGGGGTCACCAAAAGGGGTTTGCACGTTGTGCTTTTCGATATTTTGCAGGCCTTCAATTTCGTAGAGGCCGCTGCCTCCAATGATACCCAATACCTTTTGCGTCATGGCTGATGATCCTTTCCTGCCAGGTTGATATAGTACCTGTTTATATCACAGCCGGGTGAAAGGTCGAGCAAAGGCGCTAGAGCAGGATTTGTTGGTAAAGGCGTATATGCTCAATGCGGGTGGGATCGTCGGACCGTGGAAAAACGCATATTTTTTGATTGGGCCTGCGTGCCAAAATGGCGCAGCCATCTTTGGTCCACCATGCATCCAGCATGTCAACCCAGTGGGCGTTGCGATGACAATCGGATTCTTGTATCCGTTTGCTCCATCGTTGCTCGCCTTTTAAAACAGTTTGGTTGGGGTTGCAATCCTGGTTGAGAACATCCTGAACATAAAACAAGTAGCCCTTGGCATTGGGATTGATGGCGGGTTGGACTTCATGATGCTTCTCGATTAAATAAATGGAGGCCAGGTATTCCCATTGCCCTTCAAATGGGTCCATGCTTTGCACCCGCAAAAAAGGGTTGGGATGCGCGGCGCGATATTGATCGGAGTTGGCCACAAACAAAGCTGCTTCTTGAAACAAAGGATCTGCATTTACTTCTGGCCGCAGCACATATTCTTGCGCGAGGCTCACGGTACAAAACAGCAACAAAACCCAACCCATGGCGATACGTCCAATCATACTCTTCTTATAGCGCAACACAGCATTGCTTGGCAAGTTGTGCAGAATCGAATGATCAATGGGTTAATGGGCCTGAGGCAAGGATGACTTGTCGTTGAGGGCCGAGCTGAGCTGGCCGCAGGCGCCAAAGATGTCTTGGCCGCGGTTTTTGCGAATGGAGGTGTAAAAACCGGCTTTCATCAAAATGTCGCGGTAGCGCAGCAAATCTTCTTTTTTGGGGGCTTTGAGGTCTGGAAAATGCGGATTTTCGTTGTAGGGAATCAAATTAACTTTGGCCTGAAGGCCTTCGAGAAATTTCACCAGATTTTTGGCCTCTTCCACGGTGTCGGTTTGACCGGACACCATGACAACTTCAAACATGATTTTTTTCCATTTGTTTTTGGGAAATTGCAGGAGCGTGGCTTTGAGTTTTTCAAGGTTGTACTTGCGATTGATGGGCATCCAATGATCGCGCGATTGATTGGAAGAGCCGGTGAGCGAAACAGCCAAGCTTACGTTGGTTCGGTCAATGAAGGGCAAAATTTTGGGCAGCGTGCCGGCCGTTGACACGGAAATTTTACGGTGGCCAAAGGAGAAGGCTTTGGGCTCTTTGAGCCAGTCGATGGCACCCACCAAATTGTCGAAATTAAGCAAAGGTTCGCCCATGCCCATGAACACCAAGTTGCTTAAGTCACACTCTTCAACGTATTGTACATAGCGGATTTGCTCTACGATTTCGGCTTGGGTAAGATTGCGCGAAAACCCTTGCAAGCCTGTGACACAAAATTGACACTTGAGTGCGCAGCCCACCTGAGAGGACACGCATAAGGTGGCGCGGTTTTCTTCTGGAATGTAAACGGTTTCGATGCTTTTGCCGTCTTCCAGTTCAAAGTGGTATTTGCGGGTGCCGTCTACGGAGATTTGCCGCTCAACTTTCCAGGCGGGAAAAGTAAAAGCCTGAGCAAGCTGCGTGCGAAAGTCTTGGGGCAGATTCGACATGGCTTCAAAGTCGAATACGTTTTTATCAAACATCCACTCCAATACTTGGCCTGCACGATACTTGGGCTGGCCCTGCTCGACCACCCATGCTTCAAAAGCTTCTTTGGTTTGAAGAAAAAAATTCATCGGTGGTGCGTTGTATCTGGATCACGCCCAAAATGCAACCAGCGCTTGAGGGGACAGGTGCCTTGGGAACCTGCCCCCATAAGACTAAACCAAATCGAGATCGGAAAAGAAAAATTTGATTTCTTGCGCGGCCGTTTCGGGCGCATCGCTGCCGTGTACAGCGTTGGCGTCAATGCTGTCGGCAAAATCTTTGCGGATGGTGCCCTCTTCTGCTTCAGCAGGGTTGGTGGCACCCATCAACTCGCGGTTGCGTTTGATGGCGTCTTCGCCTTCCAATACCAAGGCCACAATGGGGCCTGAAGACATAAAGTCGGTGAGGTCATCGAAAAAAGGACGCTCTTTGTGAACCGCATAAAACTGTTGGGCTTCTCGTTTGGTGATGTGCATCATCTTCATGGCACGAATGGTCAAACCAGCTTTTTCATAGCGGGCGGTAATTTCACCCACAAAACGGTTGCGAACCGCGTCGGGTTTGATGATGGCAAATGTTTTTTCCATGGTTTTATCTCTTTCTTTTTTTTTGGTTTACATCGTTGGAAACAGACTGCCATAGGTAGTCTGTTTGCCAGGGGTTATGCGTTTAATACTTTTTTCATGGTTTCGCCCATATCGGCGGGAGAATCCACGACATGAATGCCTGCTTCGCGCATGGCTTGTTTTTTGGCTTCGGCTGTGCCTTTGCCGCCAGAAATAATGGCACCAGCATGGCCCATCGTACGTCCTGGAGGCGCTGTGGCACCGGCAATAAAGCCAACCACTGGTTTTTGAACATTCTCTTTGATGTAGGCTGCGGCATCTTCTTCCGCGTTGCCACCAATTTCGCCCATCATCAAAATGGCTTCGGTGTCGGGGTCTTCGTTAAACAGCTTAATGATGTCGGTAAAATTTGACCCAGCCACTGGATCACCGCCGATGCCCACGCATGTGGATTGGCCAATGCCTCGGGTGGTCAACTGATACACGCCTTCGTAGGTCAATGTTCCACTGCGTGACACCACACCCACTTTGCCTTCTTTGTGAATGTAGCCTGGCATGATGCCCAGTTTGGCTTGGCCTGGGGTGATGATGCCCGGACAGTTGGGGCCAATCATGCGTGAGTTGGAATTGTCCAATGCTTTTTTTACCTTGGCCATGTCCAACACGGGAATGCCTTCGGTGATGGTGATGATCAATGGAATTTTTGCATCGATGGCTTCAAAAATGGCGTCGGCTGCAAAGGGTGCAGGCACATAAATCATGGTTGCATCCACGCGGTGGTTGGCGCAGGCTTCGGCCACCGTGTTGTATACGGGTAGGCCATGCTCGGTTTGTCCACCTTTGCCAGGCGTAACGCCGCCAACAATTTTGGTGCCGTATTCAAGACACTGACCTGCATGAAACGACCCATTGGCACCGGTGATGCCTTGAACAATAATTTGTGAATCCTTGTGAACTAAAATGGACATTATAATTCTCCTTTGGTGGCTGCGACCACTTTTTTTGCAGCTTCGTCCATGCCGATGGCAGAAATAACCGGCACATCCGAATCTTCCAATATTTTTCGTCCCGCTTCAACATTGGTGCCTTCCAGTCGCACCACCAACGGAACATTGAGCTCTACATTTTTCAATGCGTCCAGAAGGCCCTGCGCCAACACGTCGCATTTAACAATGCCACCAAAAATGTTGACCAGCACGGCTTCGACGTTGCTGTCGCTTAAAATCAATTTAAAGGCCTGACTGACCATTTCTTGACTGGCGCCACCGCCCACATCCAAGAAGTTGGCAGGCTCTGCACCATGACCCTTGATGATATCCATGGTGGCCATGGCCAAACCAGCGCCGTTGACCATGCAGCCAATGTTGCCGTCCAAACCGACATAGTTTAAATCCCATTTGGCGGCTTCTAAATCGCGCTCATCTTCTTCGGTGGGGTCGTGCAATTCTTGAATATCAGGGTGACGGTACAGGGCATTGCCATCAAAATTCATTTTGCCATCCAGGGCGATGATGTCCCCAGACTTGGTGGTGACCAAGGGATTGATTTCAGCCAAGCTGCAATCTTTTTCAATAAAAAGACGAATCAAGTTTTGAACCATTTTATAAAAAGGTTTGTGCTGCTCTTTGGCAAGCCCCAAGCCAAACGCCAAGGTGCGGCCTTGATAAGGCAAAAAGCCAACAGCAGGGTCAACGTGGACTTTAAAAATCTTTTCGGGCGTTTCTTCGGCCACGGTTTCAATCTCTACACCGCCTTCGGTGCTGGCCATCACCACGATGGAAGCTGTTTCTCGGTCCATGACACAAGCCAAATAAAATTCTTGATCGATGTCACAACCCTCTTCAATTAAAAGTTTGTGTACTTTTTTACCTTCGGCAGAGGTTTGATGGGTAACAAGCGGTTTGGACATGATTTGACTGGCGTATTCTTTGACCTCTTCATGGGTTTTGGCCAGTTTGACGCCTCCGCCTTTGCCACGGCCACCCGCGTGAATTTGCGCTTTGACCACCCACGGTGCTGGCGTGCCCAAATTTTGGGCCACGGCTTGCGCTTCTTCAGGGGTATGGGCGATGTCGCCTTTTAGCGTGGGCACATCGTAGCTGCGAAATAATTGTTTGGCCTGATATTCATGTATGTTCATGTACGTTCGTCCTTTTTCGATTGGGATGTTCAAGGCGCAAATTTTGATTTTTTGCGGCTTGGCCCTTCGTTTTAATTGGTGCCCTTATAATACACCTATGCCCAGAGCGCAATGTCTGGGCATCCATGATGCAACCGGTTCACCTTAAGCCGGATCAAGGCTTACGGCTTAGGATAAAAAAGTGTCTACTTTTTCGATTAACTCTTCGACTGCGTGAACAGAATTGGCAAAGGCATCTTTTTCTTTGCCTTCGAGTTGTATTTCGATGATTTTTTCCAGTCCTTGGCCACTGAGTTTCACGGGTACACCGACATACACGTCGTTGTAGCCAAATTCGCCCTCTAGCTTCACACAGCATGGAAGGATGCGCTTTTCATCTCGAACGATGGCTTGCACCATTTCCACCACGGAGGCTGAGGGGGCGTAATATGCGGAGCCGGTTTTGAGCAAATTGACAATCTCTGCGCCGCCTTTGCGGGTGCGATCCACAATGGCATCAATTTGATCTGGAGGCAGCAAGTCTGCAATGGGAATGCCCGCCATGGTGGAGTATTGCACCACAGGCACCATGGTGTCGCCATGGCCACCCAATACAAAAGCGTTGACGTCCCGCACGGAGCAGTCGAGCGCTTCGGCAAGAAAGCAGCGAAAACGCGCTGAATCAAGAATGCCGGCCATGCCAATGACACGCTCTTTGGGGAAACCACTGGTTTTGGCAGCCACATACACCATCGCGTCCAATGGGTTTGAAACAATAATCAGCACGGCGTTGGGGGACTGTTTGGCCACTTCTTCGGTGACGGATTTTACAATTTTGGTGTTAATTTGAATCAAATCGTCTCGGCTCATGCCTGGTTTGCGCGGTGAACCGGCTGTGATGACCACCACGTCTGAATCTTTGGTGTCGGCGTAGTCGGTGGTGCCTTTGACCTGAACATCAAAACCTTCCACTGGCGCGGCTTCCATGAGATCAAGTGCTTTGCCCTGGGGAATGCCGTCATTGATATCTAAAAGCACAATGTCGCCCAATGCTTTGGCGGCGGCCCAATGGGCGGCTGTGGCACCCACGTTTCCGGCACCAATAATGGATATTTTTTTTCTTTTGTTCATGGTTTTACCTCATCTGTTGTTGCACGGCCTGCCCAAACACACTGCAGGATAGCTTGGTTGCGCCCTGCATTTGTCGTTCTAGATCATAGGTGACCGTTTTATTTGAAATGGTTTTTTGCAATGCCATGGTGATCAAATCGGCCGCTTTTTGCCAGCCCAAGTACTCTAGCATCATCACACCCGACAGCATCAAAGACCCAGGATTGATTCGGTCTTGGTCCGCATGTTTGGGGGCTGTGCCGTGGGTGGCTTCAAAAATGGCCATCTCATCGCCGATGTTGGCCCCAGGGCCCAACCCCAACCCGCCCACTTGCGCAATCAAAGCATCGGAAAGGTAATCGCCATTGAGATTCATGGTGGCCAACACGCTGTATTCGTCCGGGCGCAAGAGCGCTTGCTGAAACATGGCATCGGCAATGCGGTCTTGGATTTTGATTTTTCCTTCGGGCACCACACCGTTATGCTTGTCGAATACTTCTTTTTCAGTGATGGTTTGCTCAGCAAATTCCTGCGCGGCCAGCTCATAGCCCCATTGGGCAAATGCGCCCTCGGTGTATTTCATGATATTGCCTTTGTGCACCAAGGTCACCGACGGTTTGTTTTGTGCGATGGCGTATTCGATGGCTTTGCGCACCAGTCGCTGTGAGCCTTTTCGGCTGATGGGCTTGATGCCAATGCCGCTGTCTGGCTCAATGGTGCTTACATTCAATTGATCCTTCATGAAGGCAATGATTTTTTGGCTTTCTTCTGACTGCGCGGGCCACTCAATGCCCAAATAGATGTCTTCGGTGTTTTCACGAAACACCACCATATCGATTTTTTCAGGATGTTTGACGGGCGCTGGCACTTGATCAAAATAGCGAATGGGCCGCACACAGGCGTATAAATCAAAAATTTGGCGCAGCGCTACGTTCAGGCTTCGCATGCCCCCGCCCACAGGGGTGGTTAAGGGCCCTTTGATGGCCACTTTGTATTTGGTAATGGCATCCAGGGTATCTTGGGGGAGATATTGGCCATATCGATCGTTGGCTTTTTCACCCGCATACACTTCAAACCATTCGATTTTCTTTTGACCGCCATAGGCCAATTCAACGGCCAAATCCAGCACGGGCTGTGTAGCGCGCCAAATGTCGCGGCCCACACCGTCGCCCTCAATGTAGGGGATGATGGGATGATTGGAAGGTTGAGCTTTGCCGTGATCAAACGCAATGATCTCGCCCTGAGATGGATCTTTAAGTTGCTCGTATGACATACACCCTCCTTGGAGGTGCTTATATCACTGCAAAGTGGTTTTGCAATCTTTCCCGAACACTCTTCCTACTAAATATTGGCATTCCCCCCGTCAGTGGATGCTCTGGGGCAAAACGCTTTCCTCCCTCATGATAAAAACAAGTTTCATCATGATTCCCTCCTTGCGAGGGCACACAAACTCATCGCTGAATTT
>CAZCBX010000009.1:38834-67246 GCA_964497185.1 uncultured Bdellovibrionales bacterium
CAAGTTTCATCATGATTCCCTCCTTGCGAGGGCACACAAACTCATCGCTGAATTTTGGGGACAGACACCTTAGGTGTCTGTCCCCAAACTAATATTTTATAAATTGTCAGCTCGGTAAGCATCAAACTCTTCCTAATGTTGGCATCCACCCTCCGGTGGATGCTCTGGAGGAAATCGCTTTCCTCCCTCATGATGAAAGCAAGTTTCATCATGATTCCCTCCTTGCGAGGGTGCACAAACTTAATATTTTATAAATTGTCGGCGCGGTAAGCGTCAAACTCTACGAAGCCGCAGCGGCCGGTTTTTTTGCGCCAGGTGCAGAGGGTTTTGATGACTTTTTCGTTGCTGTCGGGACCGTGATTGATGACGTCTTGCGTGTCGCAGGTTAGTGAGGTGGGCCGGGCTTGAGGGTCTTCGCTGGCTTGGCAATGTTCTTCGGCTGAGCCCAAAGCGGGGTCTGCGTTGATGTTGACAGGGTCTTTGTCGGGGTGTTCTTGGGTGACCGGGTCGTATTCGTCGCCTCTACACACCACAAATGATCGTGAGTATAGATAGGGTCCTGCTTCGTTGATGTCGATTTTGCATGGATCGCTCAATGCGCTTGCATTGACGTCTGCTCGGCTATTAAGCGCGCATCCAGTAATGGCTTGGCCGTTGCATGCTGAGCCGGTTACAGAGTCTTCTCGGTCTAAGTAGCCACAGCGACTCAAACCTTGGGCGTTCAAATCCACTTCCTGCATGACTTCTGCGTTAAAAGCGCCCCAAATCAGTGCTTCCTCGCGATTGCCCACGCGGTCGCCTTCGCCCAAATTATCAAATGAAATGTCTTTGAGTTCTTCAAGTTTAAGCTGACAGATGTCCGTGGAGTTCGATAGGTGATTGGCACTGTCTTTGCCCCGCATCACCAAGGTGGTCATGGCCACCAAACCCAACAAACCGATGGCCAAAAGCACCAACGCCACCATAATTTCCACCATCGAAAAACCAAGTTTACGAGGCCCCTTTGTGTAAAACAGCATTGGTCCATTTTAAAAGATTGCAGAGCGAGAAGCCAGCATTTATTTTTCCGGATCATTGGCTGATTTTAGGGTGCAATTTGCATATCAATTCAGCTCACCCAGGTTCAAAACCTTTGCACAGTCAATTCACCCTTGATTGGGTTTGGGGACGATGTCGGTGAGTTCGTATTCTTTGATTTTGTATAACAAAGAGCGGTGGCTGATTTCTAAAATTTTGGCGGCGTGGGTGCGGTTGCCTTTGGTTTCGATCAGTGCTTGCTGGATTAGGTCCATTTCCAGCTTTTTGACTTGTTTTTTGATGGAGAGATTTTCCATCTCTACAGGGCTTATGGGCTGGATTTCTTGGGGTGTTTGTTTGAATTGAGGCGGCAGGTGCTCTACATCGATTCTTTTTTGGCCTTGCGCCACCACCAAGGCTCTTTCAATGACGTTTTCGAGCTCGCGAACGTTGCCGGGCCATGGATGTTGTTGCAACTTTTTGAGCACCATTGCATCCAATACTTTTGACTCACTGTCGCGATTCATTTTCTCTAAAAAATAATGCGCCAATGGAACAATATCCTCTTTGCGCTCCCGAAGCGGTGGCACGTTGAGCGGCATGACGTTGAGGCGGTAGAATAAATCTTCTCGAAAGCGTCCTTGTTCGACTTCATGCTCTAAATTTTTAAGCGTGGCTGCCACCAAACGCACGTCGATTTTAATGGCATGAACGCCACCGACTTTGCGAATTTCGGATTCTTGAATTACGCGTAGCAGTTTGGCCTGCAACGTCAGGGTCATCTCTCCGATTTCATCCAAAAAAAGCGTGCCCTGGTTGGCTTCCTCAAATAATCCTTTTTTGTCTTGCTGCGCGCCAGTAAAAGAACCTTTGACGTAACCGAACAGTTCACTCTCCAAGAGATTTTCTGGAATGGCCCCGCAGTTGATGGCCACAAATTTTTTGGCTTTGCGTGGGCTCTGCTGGTGAATGGCACGCGCCACCAACTCTTTTCCGCTACCGCTCTCTCCCATAATCAAACAAGTGGTTTTAAACGGCGCCACTTTGCCAATCAACTTGCGCAGTTTTTCAATGGATGGACTTTGTCCTTGGATGGTAAGCGGATTTTGTTCGGTGGTCATCATCTTATGATAACGCGCCAAAGAGCCATTGAACAGCCCCTTGATGAAGACCCAGAATGTATACCACCAGTCCCAAACACAGAAACGGACCAAAGGGGATGGGGGTGCGCTTGTTCTTGCCTTTTATAGCAATCCACAGCACGCCAATGAGTGCGCCTGCAAAAGATCCAACAAAAATACTCACCATCACGGCTTCGTAACCAAAATGCGCGCCAAAAAAACCCATCAATTTGACATCGCCCATGCCCAGGCCTTCAATGCCGGTGATCAGTTCGTAGACGAAAGCCAAAACCCATAGAAACCCAGCGCCCAACAGCGATGCCAATACGGCCTCTTGAAACGAGACAAACCAGCCCATTTGTCGCAACGTAAAAATGCCGGCCAACGCCAAGCCGATCAACCAAGGGCCAATGCTCAATGAGTCGGGTATCAGTTGATGATCGATGTCGATCCACGTGATCACCAGTAAAATGCAAGCCAGCGTAAAAAAATACCACGTTTGCCACTGCAATTGATATTTCCAAACCAGCATCGCGGCAATGGCGCCCACGAGAATTTCGTTCCAGAAATATCGGCTTGAGTAGGTGTAGCCACAAAATCGACAGCTACCCATCAATCGCAAATACCCAAGAATGGGCAGGTTGTCATAAGCTTTGAGTGGCGTATGGCATGCGCCGCATCTGGAACCGGGCGTAATAAAATTAAGACCCAAGGGAAGTCGGTAAATGCATACGTTTAAAAAGCTACCGATCAGGCTGCCAAAAATAAAACCCACCCAGGGCCATGGATATTGCATAACGATAGGCTACCAGCAAAGGGTGTTATTTCAAATCTTTTCGACGGAACAGGAGCATGGAGGCTGTTAAGAAGAAGAGCACCCAACATACGGCCAACATGGTGGCATTGAATAAATAATTGCCCGGCACAGGAATGCCATGCACGATTTTGGTGTGCACGATGAACATGTCCAAGTTAAAAAATTCAACAATGTTGCCCACCACCTCAGGCCACTTGCTTTCAATGCGCATGTTGCGTGCCATGGTCAAAAGCGCGTTGGCCAAGTTATCGGAGACATGGCCCACCACAAAAATGGAAAATGAAAACAAGGTGCTCATCAACGAGGAACTATAGGAAGAAAATACCAGACAAATGGAGATCAAAATGCAAAATTCCAAAAACATCAGGTAAGCTGATTTTAACAACACCCACGAGATGGATGGGCTGTAAAAAGACAGTACGCCATACAACGCGGCCATCATCAGTACCACCATCAAACCCACCACCAGGGCAAGTCCTAAAAATTTACCCAATACAAACCCAAAACGTGAAATGGGCTTGGACAAAATGGTGTAAATGGTTCTGCGATCCACTTCTTTGAACACCAAAGAAACACCCATGGAAATGGACAGAAACACGCCAAAGAAAAAGATGGCAAAAAGCCCCACGTCTTTGATGATTTTTTCAAAGACGCCGCCCAAAGACAATTGCGCGATAAAGTGAGATGCACCAATCATCACCAGCGTAAAAAAGATCAAACTGTAAAGCAGTTTTTGGCGAATGGCTTCGCGGTAAGTATTGGTGGCCAGGGCAAGAACTTTGATCATGCTTTGTTCTCCTCAATGTTTTTCAATAATGAGTCTTCCAAACTGTCTTTGTGCGGCACAAAAGATTCAAGGGGCAAATTTTTGTCAATGGCCCATGTTAACACTTCAGACTGGGAAACTGCTTTGGGGTTGAGCACATGCAAAATGGTGCGATTGGGCAAACTTTTTACATCGGTGTGGCTTTGCCATGCTTCAGGAAGCGCCGGTAGCTGATCGGTTTCAAAAAAGAAATCAATTCGATGCACTTCGGCTGTAACCACATCGGTCATTTTGCCAAAGGATTTTACGCGCCCTTCCACAATCATCACCACATAATCACACAAAAACTCTATGTCGGACAAAATATGGGAAGAGAGCATCACCGTTTTGCCTTCTTGCTTGAGTGCAAAAATAATTTCCCGCACTTCTCGGCGACCAATGGGGTCCAAACCCGACATGGGTTCATCCAAAATCACAAAATCGGGATCGTTGATCAAGGCTTGCGCAATCCCCACACGCTGAAGCATCCCTTTGGAAAAACTTCGTAGTTTTTTATCTCGGGCATGTTCTAGTCGAACCAGTGCCAACAGGTCATTGATTTTGCTTGCCCGCTGGGCCGATGGGATGCCAAAGAGTTTGGCGTAAAAATTTAAAATTTCGGCCGCCGTGAGGTAATCATAATAATAAGCTTGCTCAGGCAAATAGCCAATGTTGGCTTTGACATCGGCGTCGTGGATGGTTTTGCCCATGATGGAAATCTTACCTTGGTCGGGATGAACAAAATCCAAAATGGATTTGATGGTGGTGGTCTTACCCGCACCGTTGGGTCCTACGATGCCACAAATCGAATTTTTGGGCACATAAAACGATACGTCATGAAGAATTTTGACCTTGGGTTTCCAAAAGTCGGTGGTGAATGTTTTGTGTAAGCCAGACACTTCCAGCATTGGGGATTGAGTCATATTTGCTCTCCTTGCACCATGATGGTTGAAAAATCAATGTCAGAAGCCAACTCATCCAAATAGGCTTCGGGATGCAACATCAAAAAATCATTGAGCGTTAAATACGGATACTGCTCGGTCCACTGTTTGAGCAATCGTTGGATGTTTGCTTGCAGGCGTTGAATTTCCTGCTCAATCATTTCTTTGTTTTCAATGCCGCCGAGTTTGATCAGTTTGGTGCGGATTTTTTCCTCTAAGTCTTTGTCGCCATGATTCAAACGCAGCTGCTGCGCCAAAACCTCTCGGGCAAAAATGCTCTCAAGCGTGTTTTGGTTTTCGCCTTTTCGATCGAGCTGGCGTTGAATTTCGGCTGCGAAGGTACGATACAAGCTGGGCGCATTGTCTACATTTTTTGCAATGTACTCAAAATAAGGCAAGGCTTTGACTTTGTCATCGTAATCAAAATAATAACTAAACCCGATCATCTGGGGGATCATCCAATACCGCTCGTAATGCTCCCAGTCTTGGGTGCGGTTGATGTAAAAATCCCAACATTTGGATAAGAGCTCCAGTGAGTCCTTGGCTGCATAAGGGGCATCGGCAATATTTCGACTAAAGGACAAACGACTGGCATCATAAATACAAATGGGTTCGAAATAGGGATCTAGATCGGTGGCCAGATGGGTCAATGTATAAAAATCACTGTAATTTTTATCGCCTGTGAGCACGATGTCGACTTCCACAATGCCGTAAATCCAGATTAGATCGGCCAGCAATCCTTCAAAGCCAAAAAGAAGGGGTTTGATGGCATCTGCGTTCAGCCTTTGATGAACCAAGCCAGAATCAGGTTGTGGAAATCGATCTTCCAGTTCAATCAAAAAGTACGGTCGAAAGACAAACACCATGCAAAAAGAAAACGCCATCAGCAGCGAAATCCATATCGTTTTCATTGAGGATAGGCGTTTCAAGTCTATTGCTTCTCCATATCAGTAGCGTTAAGAGTAATGTTTGTTCCAGCGTAAATATCTTTTTCAGAAACATCAACTTTTCCGACCAATTGACCGTCTCTGGTTTCAATGCGATACGTACCGGAAAAAGTTACGCCACCCTCTTCTACCTTGCCATAGGGCACTGTCCACTGATGCGCACCATTTTGATACAGAGATGGCAAATCATAGCGAAAAACCTCCTTGGGAAGCAAATCGATCTTGGCACTTAAATATAGCGGCTCTGCGTGCTCGGTTTTAAACGTAATTTGCGCACCTGGCACACGTTCAAACACTTTTAGACTGGTGATTTCCTGTCCTTCTCTAAAAATATAAGGACTGGCATAAACCACACGCCAAACGCCCATGGGGTGATCCACCACTGTTAAGGCATTGAGGGTAAAAAATCGACCCAAGATGGTTCTTAGAATCTTTTTCTTTTTGACTTGGGCTTGCGCCGAGCCCAAGTCTTCTTTTTTGGTTAAATATTCTTTGTAATCCTTGCCCAGCTGGGATGGATCATCCAGCGCAAACAAATAACGTGCGGGATATTTTTTTAAAAAAGCATCGTACTGTTTGCGTGTGGTCGAGGTATAAAATTCTTTTACCTCAGTGGCCGTGTGCCCTTGTGCAGGGTTGGCCACCACAGGCAAATGCGCGTAATACATCAACCAATAACCATAACTCCAGGGCGCGATGACGCCTGATGCTTGCCTGGTGTAAGGACCACGGTTGGCGTGTTGGTCGATAAACTGCGATGCTTTTTTAACGCTTAAGTAAAAAGGATGATGATTGGGTTTGGCATGCCCCAACTGGCCAGCAAAAGGCAGCAAGGCCACCGCCAAACATCCCACAAATACAAGGGTTTTTCTTTTTACGGCCCAATTTGGTTTTTGAAGAGTGAGCCACTGCCAAAAACTACATAGCAGGACAATCAGCGCCAACGGATACAACACATTGGCAAAACGTATTTGCTGAAAACATAAAATCAGAGGCAGCACGGTAAAAAGAATCAGGCCCCGCGCTTGTCTTTTATACCATGCCCAAACCATGGCCACAGGCAGTAGTAGCAGCCATAACACATCGGTTTTGTAATCCACCCAGGATAACAGCCAAAAAATATTTTGCGCTTCGGCTGTATCGCGGAGTGTATTTTGACTGGCGGTAAAAAACAGACCCAAACTTTTGGCAAAACCCCACCAGACCTCCCACGTGAATGCAAATGCAGCCAAAGCCACACCGACCACCAACAAAGCGGTGATATGATCTTTTTTGGATTTATGGGCCGTACGCACATAATTTATACAAAAAGTTAGCGCAGCCACACCAGCCAGCACGGCCGTGGTAAAGTAGCTGTACTGATAGGGCGAAAGTGGCATATCACGGTAATAATCGGTTAAAAACATGGGCAATACACTGATGATGGTTGCCCCGGCCCATCGCACACTCCATTGACGGGCATGTGGCGTATCCAGTATCAAGACGACCAACCCCGCCCAAGGGGCCAATACCCATGTGTGAGGCCAAAAGCATGCACCCAAGCCAAACGTGACCATCCAACAACCTGGGGTGTATCGGTGATCTCGGTGGGCAATGAGATACCACGTCCACAAAAACAACACACTGCCCAACACGGTGTGATCAATTCTGCCAATGGACGTAAAGCCAATGATTGTAGGGAAAAAGATGAGACAAAGATAAATCGTGGTGCGGACCCAAACGCGATCGGTCCACTTTTTTTCGATGGGGGCGATCAACCAAATCAAAGGCAAGCCCAACAAGGGCAGTAAAAGCATGCTTAGCATGGCGATGTCCGTGCTTTGGGTTAAACCCAATAACTTGGCAGGCACGGCAAATAAGTACTCCATGCCAGGCGCCAACTTGATATGCCCGCCATCGGGAAAAGCGATGTTGGGGTCAAAACTAATGTTTTTAAGCCCCTGCCTTACTTTTTTTTCAATGAGATAAAGGCGCAAAAAAGGATCGGTGCCTTGAGGCGTAAAACCATCGGCGGAAAAAAAAGCAGGGATGTGTGCGTAGCGCACCGCCAAATACAATAGTGAGAAAAACAACGTTTCATAACGTTGGATCAGAGTAGCCATGTGGTATGATCTTAATAAAACCAAACAAAAAAGCTACTTCAATTTTATAAGAAAAAGGCTTTAATCGATGCCGTAGGAGGAACTCACCGTTCGGTGCGACGCTTGATCAGTGTTTAAGAACATGCGAAACACACGGCAACCTTGGTTCTGTGTTTCTGTGTTGTCTCCCGGCGTACAATCATCGCGACGAAAGTCAAATACCGCTTCAGCCAACGCACTGGTTCGCGCGTCATTGGTATTGCCCAAAAACAAAGCATAGGAACCTTGGGTAAACGATTGGCCTTCAAACGCAATGTTTTGAAAAGGCGAAATGTCCCAATTGGCCATTACCCTTGACCCTTTTCCAGCTTGAAGCTGGCTGACGGTTGGCGTTCTTGCTGAGCCCGTGTTGGAAGCCTGGGCCATATAGGTGCGTTCGATGGGCGTATAACTTCCCGGATCAAAGCGGTCGGATTCGTAGTATGCAATGTTGAGTTTGATCATGCTGTTGATCAGCATGGGGGCTTCGGCCATTTTGGATTTGTGAACGTATTCTGTAAAATTGGGAATCGCAACGGCGGATAAGATGCCAATAATGGCCACCACAATCATCAGTTCAATGAGCGTAAACCCTCGGCCTGCAAATGCGTTTTTCATGATGTGTAATTTCCTTTAAAAAAAAAGCAGGAGAGCCGAGGCCCTCCTGCTTGATACATCATCGCTTGATGATAACCGACAAATTAGTCGTTACCGAAGCTAGAAGCATTTTGTGCGTGACCGTCACCACTTCGGCTTAGGAAGTTGCGGTATACACGACAACCGTTTGAGGTTGTTTCGCTGTTTGAAGGCTCGTTGCCGTCACAGTCTTCGCCTGTGAAGTCAAATAGCGCTTCAGCAATTACCTGAGCGTTTGTACCGGTCAAAGAACCAGATGCACCTTGAAACAATGCATAAGAACCATACACGTTTGGTGGACCTGAAAATGACAGGTTAGAGAAGGGTTCAATGTCCCAGTTGGCAACTGATTTAGCACCAGCAGCACCTTGAACGATCGCTACAGTTGGCGTACGTTCGTTATCAGCAGGTGTGTTGGCTGCAATCGCTACATAGCTGGGGGGAATGATTGAAAAGTTGGATGGGTCCACTTGTTCAGTATCCCAAGCAACAATGTTCAATTGGTTCATGTTTTTCAATACAGACGGTGCTTCAGCTTCTTTCGCACGACGTACATACGATTGGAAGTTTGGCACAGCAATGGCTGCAAGAATACCAATAATCGCTACAACGATCATTAGCTCAATCAGGGTAAACCCTTTTTGGTTTAGTTTTTTAAACATTTTCTCTCCTTTGGTTAAATGTTGCCCCTATAGAAGCAAGGTTGATACCAAATTTATTTTTTTTAAATTTTATAAAAATAATATGATATCAATAACTTACAATCAAGCCAACCAAGGTATGCATTTTTTGCGTGACTAATTTTGTCAAGTGACGGATTTTGGTCACCCCTACGATGCATCATTGGAGTCCAAACCCAATTTTTTTAGCCGATAGCGAAAAGAACGAAATGTAATGCCCAAAAGTTTGGCCGCTTTGCTTTTAACCCCTTGGCTTTGGTCCAGGGCGCGCTCAAGAATGTTTTTTTCATAGCTTTCCAACATTTGATCCAGTGACACCCCTTGCTGGATGGCATCGGTGTGTACGTTGGCACTTCGAGCTTTGGATAAAGGCAAATCCTCCACCTCAATGCGCTGACCTTCTGCAAAAACCACGGCTTGCTCAATCATGTGTTCCAACTCACGAATATTGCCTGGAAATGGGTGGCCTTGAAGCGCTTGAAGCGCTTGAGATGAAAAATGCAGTGTCGGCTTTTGGTATTCTTTTTTTATTCTTTCTAGAAAATGATCCGCCAAGAGCGGAATGTCTGAAGCACGGTCTTTTAAAGCAGGTACTTGAATTTCGACCACGTTGAGTCGATAGTATAAATCTTCTCGAAAGTTTTTTTGTTCAATTTCTTTTTGCAGATCTTTGTGCGTGGCTGCCAGCACACGTACATTGATTTCTTTTTCCTGTGTGGAACCTAGCGGCGTTATTTTTTGCTCGGCCAGCACGCGCAGCAACTTCGACTGAAGCTCCATGGGAATGTCGCCAATTTCGTCCATAAATAACGTGCCGCCATGAGATGCTTCAAAAAAACCAATTTTGTCTTGATCGGCACCTGTAAATGCACCTTTGACATACCCGAACAATTCGCTTTCAAGGAGGTTGGCTGGTATCGCACTGCAGTTGATGGGCAAAAAGGTCTTTTGGTTGCGCGGTGAGCTGGCGTGCAACTTTCGCGCAACAAGCTCTTTGCCGCTACCGGTGGGGCCCGTGATCAACACGTTGGAATGCGTCGTGGCCACTTTGGTGATTTTGGTCATCAACTCCTGCATGATGTCCGAGGCGCCAATGATTTCTTTATGCTCAAACTTTTTGGTCAAAATGGTGCGAAGCACCCTGTTTTCTTTTTGCAGGTGTTGATTTTCTAGGGCGTGTTCCACATTTTTAATCAACTGTTTCATCTCAAAAGGTTTGGGGATGAAATCTTTGACCCCCTTTTTCATGGCATCAATGGCGATTTTCATGTTGCCATAGGCCGTCATCATCATCACAGTGGTCGATGGAGAAATCTCCTTGGTTTTTTCGAGCACTTCCAAGCCTGTCATGGCTGGCATGGATAAATCCGTCAGCAGCAGGTCATAATAAACGGAGGTCATCTGCTCGATGGCTTTTTGTGGGTCGGTGCAGATGTGTACGGTCCACCCTTGCTGTTCAAAGGCAAATCGTATGACTTCCACGATGGAAGCTTCGTCGTCCAATACCAAAATTTTATACATGCGCGGCTCCCTGCACAGCAATGATCATCTCCAAAGTTGCCCCTGGCGCATCGGCATTGTTGAACAATTGGATGTCGGCATTGTGATCTTTGGCGATGCGATGGACAATGGAGAGTCCCAATCCCGTGCCCTTGGCTTTGGTGGTAAAAAAAGGCTCAAAAAACTTTTGGTCTACGCCTTCGATGCCGTGGCCTTGATCTCGAAAAGAGATTTTATATTGATGGTCCGTATGGGGTGTAAATTCAATGTCGATGGTTCCTTGATTGTTCATGGCTTCGCTGGCGTTGTTGAGTACATTCCAGAACAATTGTTTCATGCGGTGGGGGTCCAGCTGAACCATTTGTTCATTTTGCACCCGGTTGTTCCATTGAATTTGAATATTGGGATTTCCCTGTTCAAACAAAGTTAATGTGGTGCCCAGCAATTCGGATATGTACAGTTTCTCCGTAAGGGTTTCAACTGGCTTGGTATAATGTAAAAAATCTTCGATCATGGTGTTGAGTCGAGACACCTCTTTGTTGGCAATGGAAAGCATTTGTTCTTTTTTATCAGAATCCAAACGGTCTGTGGATAGCATCTGAATGGCTGCCGATATGGATGTGAGTGGGTTGCGAATCTCATGCGCAATGCGGGCGGCCATTTCACCCAAAGAAGCGAGTTTTTCTGACTCTTGAATTTTATTTCGAAGTTTGCCCACCTCCATTTTTTTTACAAACCCCTCATACTCGGCATCATGAATGTATTTGCCCACCAAATAAGAGATGGCGCCAATGATGATAAAACCAAAACAGATGGTTAAAACCGATACAATGCGCATCCGTTCACCGGTTTCAGGGAACAACGGAAGAAAATCGAGAAAACGGATTTTTTCGACAAAGTAATTGATGTTGACCATCACCGCATATAAAAATCCGGCCACCACCGCAGCCAATATGGCGCCTTCCAAATGAAATAAAATTCCAGAATAAAAAATAAGCAGCCAAAAAAGATATTTAAACTGGCTCTGCACCCCTGCGGTAAACAAAATTACCAGTGCAAAAAAAAGAAAATCAAATGCCAATTGTATAATGGCATAAGAAGGCGTCAGCTGAATGACATTAAAAAAGTATAGAAAAATTAAAATGCTGGAAAATAAAAAATAGGCCAGCGAAGTATACAGCAACCATACATACATGGGTGATTGCATGCCCTCGACGGGCCGGAAAAGCACGAAGCCTAAAAAAAAGGATACCGATATAAAAAAGCGAATGATTTGAATGGCGCGAATGCGCGCCGCTGTTCGCTGAGTTAAAAAATCTTTGTAAAGCTCTTGGTCCAATGGGGCCGTCCTTATCCTTGAACAGCACCAGCCATTTTAAATACGGGAAGATACATGGCAATGACCAAACCACCAATAATCGTGCCCAAAAATACCATCATCATGGGCTCAATCATGGAGGTCAAAGCATCTACGGCAGAATCGACCTCGTCATCATAAAAGTCTGCAATTTTAGACAACATGGCGTCCATGGCACCCGTGGCTTCCCCAACGCCAATCATCTGTACCACCATCGGCGGAAACACTTTGCTTTTAGACAACGGATCCACAATGTTTTGCCCTTCACTGATGGCATTTCGTGACATTAAAATGGCATTTTCAATCACCTTGTTGCCCGAGGTTTTGGCCACAATCATCAGCGCGTCCAAAATGGGCACACCCGATGAAAGCATGGTGCCCAGCGTTCGGGTAAAGCGAGCCACAGCCACTTTACGAAGCAGCGGACCAAATACAGGCAGTTGGAGCATGATTCGGTCGATGGTCAGGCGCCCTTTTTTGGTTTTGTATATACGTAAGAACCCCACCACCATAAGCACCACGGCCACAATGATGTATGGTAAGTAGGATTTAAAGTTATTGGAAAGCTTAATAACAATCTGTGTGGGAGCCGGCAATTCTGCATTCCCGAACTCTTTAAACATTTTTTCAAAAACGGGAATAACAAACGTCAAAATTACACCCACAACAAGCACCGCCACGACCATAATGATGGCCGGATACAACATGGCGCTTTTGACTTTGCCTTTGAGTTTCATGATTTTTTCAAGGTACGCAGCAAGACGCAACAGGATGGTGTCCAAAATACCACCGACCTCACCTGCAGCGATCAGGTTTACAAAAAGATCATCAAAGGCTTTGGGGTGTTTGGCCATCGACTCTGCCAGGGTCGAACCTGTTTCTACATCGTTTTTAACTTCGCCCAGCACTCTTTTAAAAGCGGGGTTGTCCTGTTGCCCCATCATAATTTCCATACACTGCACAATGGGCAAACCAGCATCAATCATGGTGGCAAACTGCCGCGCAAAAATTACAATGTCTTTGGCTTTGACCCGGCCGCCCTTTTTTTTGCCGCCCATAAAGGGAAGCGTGATTTCGGTGGCCGCTTTTTTTTCTTTAATTTTTCGTGGCCGAATTTGTTGATGGCGCAGCCATGTGGCAATGGCCGTTTGGCCGGGGGCTTCGCGTTTGCCTTTAATGGTCTTTCCGGTTCGATCGACACCTGTCCATTCGTAAAGGGGCATAGTCTACCTACATCTTTCCTGTCGCCGTACCTTGGCGAATGTGGGCAGGCACTTCCCCGCCGTTGTTGATCATTTGTTTGAGCTCTTCTGGATCCTGAGAGCGGAACATAATATCGTCCAGCGTGACCAGTCTTTTGGAAAAAAGGTCGTACAACGCTTGATTCATGGTACGCATGCCAAACTTCGCCTGGCCAATTTGCATTTGCGAATAAATTTGGTGAACCTTATCTTCACGAATCAGATTTCGAATGGCTGAATTGGGAATCATTACTTCCGCAGCCATGGCACGACCCTCTCCATTGGTCTTCGGGACAAGCGTCTGGGAGATGACCCCTTCCAATACAAGCGATAACTGAGATCGAATTTGTGTTTGCTGAAAGGCTGGAAATACATCAATGATCCGGTTGATGGTCTGCGCACATGAGTTGGTGTGCAAAGTGGCAAAGGTCAAGTGACCTGTTTCTGCAATTTTCAGCGCAGCTGAAATGGTTTCCAAATCCCGAAGCTCACCAATAAGCACGACATCCGGATCCTGGCGCAAGATATAACGCAGGGCTGTATGAAAGTTTTCTGTATCGGCTTGAACTTCCCGTTGATTGACCAAACAATTTTTATGCGGATGTAGGTATTCAATGGGGTCTTCCACGGTAATAATGTGATCATTGCGTTGTCGATTGATGATATCGATCATGGCTGCCAAGGTTGTGGACTTACCCGAGCCGGTTGGGCCGGTCACCAAGATCAAGCCTTTGGATTTTTTCACCAATTCTTTGAGCACCACGGGCGCGCCCAAATCATTTAAATCTGGGATTTCGTAGGGGATTTTTCGAAATACCCCTGCAACACTTCCCTTTTGCAAAAACAAATTGCCACGAAATCGAGCCATGTTTTTAATACCGAACGAAAAGTCCAGCTCTCGGTTCTCTTCAAATTTGTGTTTTTGCGCATCGGTTAAAATGGAGTAACAAAGCTGCTTGGTATCTTTGGGCGCAAGGGGGTTGGTTTTTAGCTGAACCAAATGACCGTTGATCCGAATTTGAGGTGGAGATTGCGTGGTGATATGCAAATCACTGGCATCTTTTTCGATCATGAGCCTTAACATCTGGTGAAGTGTTGCCATCTTAACCTCCTCTCCTATTGTACATCGGCAACCGATACCCGAAGAACCTCTTCAAGCGTGGTTGCACCCTCTTCCATTTTTGACAGTGCCGATTGGCGCATGGATTTCATGCCCAACCGCATGGCCTCCCGCTTGATTTCAGCGGTGGACGCACCATTGAGAATAAATTCTTTAAGCTCGTCTTTGACGGCCATGACCTCATACACAGCAACACGGCCTTTGTAGCCTGTTTCACTGCATTTGGGGCAGCCCTTGCCTTTAAAAAGCTTGACCGTGTTGGCCGCTTCGGGCGACATGCCGGCGTCAATCAATGCTTGAGGTGGGGTTTCAATTTCTTCCTTGCAGTCGCCACAGATTCGCCGAGCCAAACGCTGGGCCAAGATGCAGTTGACCGAGGATGACACCAAAAAAGGTTCAACCCCCATGTTTAACAATCGGTTCACGGTGGAGGGCGCATCGTTGGTGTGCAAGGTAGAAAGAACCAAGTGACCCGTAAGCGCCGCTTTAATCGCAATTTCTGCGGTTTCAAAATCTCGAATCTCCCCGACCATGATGATGTCCGGATCCTGACGCAAGAAAGAACGCAAGGCCGCTGCAAAGTTCAAACCGATGTCTTCATGCATCTGCACCTGGTTGATCCCTGCCAAGTTAAATTCGACCGGATCTTCAGCCGTGGATATGTTTTCGCCCACTTTGTTCAATTCAGAAAGCGCCGAGTACAATGTGGTTGTTTTACCCGAACCCGTCGGACCCGTCACCAGTACCATGCCAAAGGGTTTGTGAATGGCGTCCAAAAAATCATCCAGGGCTTTTTGCTCAAAACCCAGCTTGGTCATGTCCAACTGCAAGTTCGATTTGTCCAAAAGACGAAGTACGATTTTTTCGCCAAACAAGGTAGGCAATACCGAAACCCGATAGTCCATTTCTTGTTTGGGTCCCAATTTTAATTTGATTCGACCATCTTGCGGCAGACGTCTTTCCGCGATGTCTAGCTTGGACATGATTTTTAAGCGCGATGTGATGGCATTTTTTAACTTGATGGGTGGTTTCATCACCTCATAAAGCACACCATCGATACGAAACCGGATGCGAAAAGTTTTTTCATACGGTTCAATGTGAATATCCGAACAGTTTTTTTTGATCGCATCGGTCAAAATTAGGTTGACCAGTTTTACAACCGGCGCGGCTTCGGCTTCGTTGACATCGATATCGTCGTCTTCGCCTTCAACATACTCAATGTCTTGATCGTCAAAGCCTTCTAAAAAGTCATCAAACGCATCGGCTTGTTCATAGTATCGCTCAAAAGATTGATGAATGCTTGCTTCTGGCGCCACCACCACTTGGATGTTGTAGCCCGTCAAAAATTTAAGATCATCAATGGCCAAAATATTGGAAGGGTCCGACATGGCCACAGTTAAGGTCGCGCCTGAACGATTGACAGGAATGACTTGGTGTTTTTGCGCAACTTCTTTGGGAATCAAACTAATAATGTTTTCTTCGATGTCAAACTCTTCCAAATCAATGGAAGGCACACCGTACTGCTTGGACAAAAAATCGGCCAGGTCGTCTTCTTTGATATACCCCAGCTTGGTAAGGTTATATCCTAGGCGCTTGCCATTTTTTTTGGTCTCTTCTTGTGCTTTGCGAAGCTGTTGATTGGAAATCAAGTTCGAACGAACAAGCAACTCCCCAATTCTACCCGACATATAGATACCCCATGAGCAACATTGTACGCTGAATCACCAAGATGGCAATATTATGGTTTTTTTCGAAAAACACCTATTAAAGTTATCAATGGAAACAAAAGATGTCAATAAAACAATACTAAAATTAGCTACTTATATTTTTTAAGAAGAGTTTGTATTTTTTCAACGTCAATACTTATTTGTGAACGCAGTTTTTCAACGTTCTCAAATCGCTTGTGCTCGCGTATGCGATCCACCCACATGATTTTTGTCTCAGCGCCATACAAATCCAGAGACGCATCCAAGAGATGGACTTCAAGGTGGTTTTCCGGCTCATCGGGGTGCACCGTGGGTCTGGGGCCCCAATGCACCGCTGCGGGATGCATTTGATCACGAATCTCTACCCATGCGGCATACACACCCGGTTTGGGCAAAAGCTGCTGATCGCTAAAACCAATGTTGGCGGTGGGATAGCCCATGGTTCGACCTATGCCACGCCCTTGCACGACCACCCCTCGGGTTTCATGCCATCGGCCCAATGCATTGCGGGCTTCCAGCATCCGCCCTTCTTGCACACATGAACGGATGTAGGTGCTGGATATCACATGCTGGCCCGACGTGCGTGGTTCGACGATGGTGAGCTCAAAATTCATTTCTTGCGCCAACTGCTTTAGGCGCGAAGGTGTGCCAATGCGATCTTTGCCAATGTGGGTGGTCGCACCGACAACCAAATGCTTCATGTTGCAATGGGTTTGCAGCAGCGTCAAAAACGCTCGGGCGGTTAGCTGCGAAAACTGACGGGTAAAGTGAATGACGGAAAATTGAGCACGTGGATACAAAGCCTCAATCCATTTTTTTCGCTGGAGATTGGATGAAAGCAGTGCCACTTTATTTTGTCCCAGAAAAAAACGTGGATGCGGATCAAAACCCAGCACCACCATGGCATACGACTGCTTTTGCGCTTGCTCGGCTGCCAATGAAAGCATTTTTTGATGACCCAAATGCACCCCATCGAAATTGCCGAGCGTGATCAGTGTAGCCTGTCCCTCTTTCAGCTTGGGCGCGGGAGAAATTTGCAGGGGGCTATGCTGTCCATTGGTTGGCATGGTGCATGCGTTGTATCTTGCAACGCACATGATTTCAATAGGATATTCCAGGGGTTATGTTAAAGTATACACTCTGACTATGGGCAAAGCATTTGAACCGTTTCTCTATGGCAAGTACATCATTCTGGGTCGCATCGCGATTGGGGGAATGGCTGAGGTCTTTTATGCCAAATCCTATGGTGTCCGTGGTTTTCAGCGGTTATTGGTGATCAAACGCATTTTGCCCCATTTGTCGAAAGACGAAGAGTTTGTGGAAATGTTTGTCGACGAAGCCAAAATTTCTGTTGAACTCAATCACGCCAACATCTGTCAGGTCACCGATTTGGGAAAAATTGACGGCAATTATTTTATTGCCATGGAGTACATCAACGGCAAAGACCTGCGTGCCATTTTAAAAAAATGCTACATTTTGCAAAAACCCATTCCGGTAGATTGCGCCATTTACATGATGGCGGAGGTCATCAAAGGTTTGGAGTATGCCCATAAACGCGAAGATACCATTTCGGGTAGAACCTTTTCTGTGATTCACCGAGACATGTCGCCTCAAAATGTCATGGTGTCTTACCAGGGCGACGTAAAAATTGTCGATTTTGGCATCGCCAAAACCGAATTTAAACTTCATAAAACACAAGCCGGTGTGCTCAAAGGCAAATTTTCGTACATGTCGCCAGAGCAAGCCATGGGCTTAGAGCTAAACCATCAGACCGATATTTTTTCCGCAGGCATTATTTTATATGAAATGCTTTCCGGCGACCGCTTGTTTCAGGGTGAAACTGATTTTGAAACATTGGAAAAAATCAAAGCAGCCAAAGTACCCGACATTCAAGCAGTCAATCCAGAGGTGCCCGATGAACTGGCCGCCATTGTCAGAAAAGCCCTGGAAAAAAACCTAGAGAAACGTTTTCAATCGGCCAGCGACATGCACGTGGCGCTGAGCAAAGTGTTGTACACGCACTTTTCTGAATTTAAACCCGAACGCGTTACCCAATTTGTTCAGGAATTATTTGGTGATGAAATTTCAAAAGAAGCCAAAGAATTAAAAGATGCGGTGGCCAGCATTCCGAGCGAAAAAATTCAGGCAGCGGAGCGTGCTTCGATGCAAGACCAGGAAAACAGCGATGACCAAACCATTATGGCGCCCACCAGCCAAGATCATCTTCGCATTCGCACCACATCCCCTGGCATCATGGCTAAATTTTCTTCGTTGCGTCCTTATGTAAGTTATGTTGCCATGGCTGGGGTCACGCTGCTGATTTATTGTGGTGGCAAAGCCTTGCTGTACAAGCCCGACATCCCCTCCAACGTTTCATCATCGGCAAAAAAAATTCCTGCCGAAAAAAATTATCTGTTTATCTCCACGCCTGAAGGCGCACTGGTGACCATCAACAATGAACCCAAAGGCAATACGCCTTTGGACCTGATTTTACCCACTGAAAACTTTTTCGATGTTCGCGTAGAAAAAGAAGGCTATGTTGCCGCACAAAAAGAAATTCAAACCAGGCCCGATGCGTCTCAATTTACGTTTCAACTTGAAAAAATGCTGCCCACATTGGGACAGCTCAAAGTTACGTCCGAGCCTGCAGGCGCGCAAATATTTATAGAAAACGAAGATACAGGTTTGAGCACCCCGGCCACCATTGAAAATTTGGACTTAAATCATAAATACAAAGTTACTTTAAAACTTAAAGAACACCGAACCATTGTACAGAACGTGCTCATTGACCAAGCAGAAAATGAAGCCTCCTTTAACCTGGAAAAAATTGTAGCCACTTTAAAAGTTCGCACCGTACCCAACAATGCTCAAGTGTATCTCAATGGCAATCCATCGAGCTCGACCATCAACGATTTGTCGATAGGAAAAACCTATACCGTCAAAGCCACACTGGATGGTTATCAAACCATTGAAAAATCCGTTAACGTAACCGCCAATTATATGGAGGTTGACCTAGAGCTAAAAAAGAAAATTATTAAAACAGGAAAAATCAGCATCAGCGCAACGCCCTGGGCGCAAGTGATCATTGATGGCAAATTAATCGGCACCACACCTGTCATCAATCATGATCTACCTGTGGGCAAGCATCAAGTGGTGCTTCGACATCCAGATTTTTCAGACGTGACCAAAGAAGTTGGCATTGAAGAAAACAAGCTAGAAAAGCTCATCATTGAATTGCAATAGCACCACTGCACAATCAACAATTTTACGCGGCGCTTATTCGGGATAGAAACGAATGATGTTTAACTCTTTTTTGATGTATTTTTCAGGTACGCCGCGCTTGCGTAAAACGTCAATGATTTCAATGTCGGACATGGTTTTACTCTCCCACCACGCCATGGTTGGCCAAGGTTCGGTGGGCATAGAGAAGTCCATGCGCATGGTAAATAAATAAGCAGCAATGTCCCAGCGCTCTTGTTTGGTTAAATGATGAAACGGCGGCATGCCGCTAGCGGGTACACCTTGGGTCACGGCTTCAAAAGCCCGCAGGGGGTTGAGTTTTTCCTGCACTTTGGGGTCGGCAAAAGACCTTGGCGCAGTGGCAAGAGACTGCGCAATGGCGGTGTCTGCGGTGCCGCGCATGCCATGGCATGAGACGCAGTTTTCTTGATAAGCCTTTCGGCCTCGCTCAATGTCGGGCAAAATGTTTTCAGGATTTTCTTGTGCATGCAGCGAAGAAAGGCACACGTGCATTGAGAGTGCAATGACAGTCGTTGCCTTAAGAAGATTCATAGACTGATTGTGAAGGGTTTCAACCAACAGGTCAAGTGCGTTTTTCTTTTCTAAGATGCGTATTGGAGTTTGGGCCGTTTTTGTGAATGTGGTAGAGTGCATCCATGCGGATGGGTCCCAAACAACCTTGGTTTCTGGCTTTATGTATTATTTTTATCCTCGTGCAAGGGTATGCAAAATACAATGCGCTGCCTGCACTTTCCAATGCGGACCGGCTGTCCATGGATGCTTCACCCGATAGGCAAAATGCACAGATTGATTTGCTCAGCGTGCAAGAGGTGGAAACCGCCATTCAAAACCACTCCTTTACAGTGATCAGCTTTTGGGAAACGTGGTGTGAGCCCTGCCTGGAGGAAATGCCAGCACTCTCCAAAATGATGTCTGATCCCTCTTTTCAAGATGTGGGTTTTATTGGAATATTTGCTCATTCCACCGCCGATGATGTTGCTGAATTTGTAAACATGTTTGACGTGAACATTCCCATGCACTTTGATCAAGAAGGCCAATGGAGCCAAAAATACGATGTAACCTTTTATCCCACGACCTTTGTGGTCAATGCGCAGGCAGAAGTGCTTGAAACTTTTCGCGGTTTTCGCACCGATAGCAAAGAGCCTCTGGCCGAACTGGAAAACAAATTGATCCAGCTGCAAGAAGGAAAATCACTATGATTGTTTTTGATCAGGTTTGTAAAACCTTCTCTACGGGAAGAAATCGCAATCCTGTGGTGGCCCTCAAGGATGTTTCCTTTGAGTGGGAAAGAGGTAAAATTCATGGCCTGGTGGGTCCCAACGGGTCCGGCAAAACCACAAGTCTTCACTGCTTGCTTCATTTTTTACAACCCGAATCGGGCACCATTACCATCGACGGCCTGCCCCCTCAGGATCCAAATGCGCGTGGGGTGATTGGTTACCAGTCTGAAATTTTTTACCCCTACCCCCACATGACGGCTTACCAATGCATGGAATACTTTGCCAGCCTTCGCACGCCTCATGCCACAGATGCAAGCGTGCAACAATGCTTAAAACAAGTGGGCTTGTGGGAAGACCGAGACAGAAAAACAGGCGGCTTCTCAAAAGGCATGAAGCAACGACTGGGATTGGCACAATCCATGTTGCATGAATCTTCATTGATCATTTGGGATGAGCCCACATCCGGTTTGGATCCCGATGGACGAAAAATGGTGGCCGATTTAATCGCGGAGCAAAAAGCCAAAGGGCATACCATGATTATTTCAACGCATATTTTGCAAGATGTGGAGCGCTGCTGCGACGATATACTGATATTGGCCCAAGGCCAGGTTAAACTTTTTTCGGATTTGGAAACACTTCGCCAACAGCACCCCCAAAAGCCACTTGAAGATATTTATATCGACGCTACACGAAACCAGGTGACCTCATGAACGCCGTGCTTCCCATTGCAAAAATGTCTTTTTTTGAACGCTGGAGTCATAAAAAGTTTTTTTGGCTTATCTCTGTGGTTGCGCTGTTTATGTTTTCCAACATCATCATCGGATACTTGGTAGAAAATGAGTTTTTGCGAAAGATGTTTTTGTCGCCCAGCCTCAGCTTCCAAACGTGGCATTTCTTTATTTTTGTCATTGTGCTTTTTCAAGCAGCCGGCAGCGTGTCGCAAGAATTTCGCAACCATACAGCCATCCACACCCTGGCCTATCCCATCCATCGATGGCACTGGTGCTTGGGCAAATTGCTGGGCGTCCTGTTTTTTTACGCTAGCTTGGTTGGCATTTTGTTTTTGCTTCTATTGATCCGAGCGCTTTATGCACAGGTCAACCTCGGGATGGATTTTTTTATGGGCGCTTTTCAAACGGTTGTTCACGCCAGCGCGATCATTACCATCGCCTTTGGGCTGGGTATGTTTTGGGGAAGCGGCGCTACGGTGTTTATTTTGGTGGTGGCCAAAATCATGCAAGCCATTGCGCTCAGTGTGGCCACAACTGGCAATGTTTGGAGCCAGTTGATTTCAAAAGTTTTGTATTACGGCTTGCCCTGCCAGATGAATGTAAATTTGTTTGAAGAGAGTTTTCGCTTTCAGGCACTGCTTGAATTTTTTGCCGTTGGTTTGTACGCCGCGGTGGTGCTGGCCGTAGCCATGTTTCTCTTTGAAAAAAGAAGTTTGCCCATTCGCCCAAACCAATAAACTAAATCCAACCCTGCCACAGGTGATGCAAACGTAGGAAAATTGGGGTTGATTACATGTTTAAATCCAAACGCGCTTCTTCCGACATGCGATCGGGCGTCCAGGCGGGTTCCCATGTGAGTTGCAAATCGACGGATTGCACTTCGTCTATGCTTTCGATTTTATCTCGCACTTCGTTGGGCAGCGTTTCAGCCACGGGGCAATTGGGTGCCGTGAGCGTCATAACAATGGTCACATTGTTTTGGTCATCCACTTGAATGTCATAGATCAAACCAAGTTCATAAATGTTGATGGGAATTTCAGGGTCGTAGATGGTTTTAATTCGCTGAACAATTCGCTGGTAAAGACTTTGATTGGCATCATCTTGAAGCTGTTGGTTGGGTGAATTGGGATTGGCCACGGCAAAGCCTTCTTTTTGATCTTTCATGATCCAATCAACCACGGCGTTGCCCATTTTCACGCTGGTTCGAGAATTCATACGCACATGAAATCCAGGCTGCGCAATGGTTAAATCATTTTCACCACCTTTGTCCAAAGGCTCTAAACTAAAGTGGTATTTAAAATCACCCTTTTCCACGCCTTGAATATCAATGCGTAGCACCATATTGCCTTCTGCATGGTTGATAAAGTAGTGAACTTTTTCTTTGGCTTTGTCTGTAAACGTAAGCATGGATGCAGTTACCCCAACATATCCATGGCTTTGCGTAAGCCTTTGACCAACGCATCCACATCTTCACGCGTATTGTATAAGCCCATGGATGCGCGAATGGACCCTGCGTGTCCCCATTTTTTATGCAAAGGCTCCACACAGTGAAGCCCGACCCGCACGGCAATGCCTTCTTGATCCAAAAGGGTTGCAATGTCGTGGGGATGATAACCTTCGATGAGAAAAGCAAAAATGCTTATTTTGTGGGCTGGATCACCCAAAATCGTTAAGCCTTCAATGCTTTGTAGCTGCGCTTTGGCGTAAGCGGTAAGCTGGTTTTCATGAGCTTGGATGGCTTCAAACCCAATGTCTTGCACAAAATCCAAGGCGGCGGCTAAACCCACAGTCCCCACAATGTTGGGCGTGCCTGCTTCAAATTTGGCGGGTGTTTCTTTGGTGGTAAAAAAATCGTAATCGACTTGATCCACCATTTCGCCACCGCCGTGGTAGGGGGGCATGTTGGCCCATTGCGAGGATCGACCCCACACCCAACCCGTGCCGGTGGGTCCATATATTTTGTGGCCGGTCACGGCATAAAAATCACAGTCGAGTGCTTGCACATCAATCGGAATGTGCGGGGCCGCCTGCGCGCCATCAACAATGACAGGAATATTTTTGGCTCGAAGTTTGGCGATGACTTCTTGCAAAGGGTTGATGGTACCCAACACATTGGAAACATGCACCAGCGAAGCCAAGGCTATGTCATGTTGAAGCAGTCGATCCAATGCGTCTACATCAAGTTCTCCGTTGTCTTTGACAGGAATGTACGCCATGGAGGCATCTTTTTCTTCGGCAAGCATCATCCAAGGAATTTGATTGGAATGATGTTCCATTTCGGTCAGTAAAATGACTTGTCCTGGTTCCACCACCTGGCGGCCAAACGTTTGTGCCAACATGTTCATGCCTTCGGTCAAGCCTTTGGTGAAGACGATTTCTTGCGCGCTGGGGGCATTGACAAATGCGGCTGCTTTTTCTCGGGCGCTTTCAAAAGCAACCGTTGATGCTTGGCTCAACCAGTGGATGCCGCGATGAACATTGGCATAACGCTGGCGCATTAGATCATCCATTGCATCCATCACCACGGTGGGCTTTTGAGCAGAGGCACCACTATCCAGATAGGTGAGCTTCTTACCACGGTGGGTGGTTTGAAGAATGGGAAATTGTGTGATGACCGATGAATCCATAAAGATAACCTTCGCCTTACGTGTTGCTGATTTGTTCGTAAAGATGATCGACCAACGCTGGCACAGCCAGGGTATCCAATATCTCGCCCATAAAGGCTTGAATGAGCATGCGCTGTGCTTGCTGGGGTGCAATGCCGCGCGAACGCAAATAAAATAACTGATCTGGGTCCAATTTACCCACGGTCGCCCCATGGGCACATTTTACATCGTCGGCAAAAATTTCTAGCTGAGGCGCCGTGTCTACATGCGCTTGTTCGGATAAAAGCAGATTGCGGTTCATTTGTTTGGCATCTGTTTTTTGAGCCTGTGGATCCACCACCACTTTGCCTTCAAAAATCGTATGGGCTTGATCGAAAAGTACGCTTCGCACGTGCTCATCACTGCTGCAAGAGGGCACGCGGTGATGAATCAACGTATGCAAATCGGATACTTGTTCATGGGTGCTTTGGCTTACGCCGTACACACCACAATGTGCGCCCTCTTCGATCATTTGTGTTTCAATGTCTTGTCGCGCTAATTTTGCACCCATGACCAATGAAAAGGTGTCGAAATGGCTGTTTCTGCGTTGCTGTGCCAACACAAAACCTGTGTGGTACGCATCCGATGCCTCATTTTGGTAACGAATGTGTGTGAGTTTTGCGCGATTTTGAATGTGGGCTTGAAAGACAGCATTGGTGTAATAGCCGCTTTGCTCAGAGGCAAAAACTTCAATGACTTTTGCATTGGCATATTCGGCCGCAAAAACCATGGTGCGCACATAGCACAGCGCACGGTCTGTGGGGGCTTGATACACCACATAAATTGGATGCTCTAGGGTGGCTTTTTCCGCAATGGCAATGCAGACACCGTTGCGAACCATGGCACTGTTGGCCTGATACAACGCGTGTTTGTCTCGTGGTGTCACCGACGAGAACATGTTTTCAAAAGTGGGATCGACAATCCCCTCTTTTAAACTCCAAACGTGAACACCTTTGTCATGAATTTGCTGGGTGATTTGGTCGCCTTGCACATGGATCACGTTGGGCTGATGGTCCCAAAAGCCGGAGAGCTTTTTGGAAGGTGCTTGGTGATTTAAGTCAAAAGCCGCTTTGGTTAACCATTGAGAAGGGGTGTATTTCCAGCTTTCCAACTTGCGATGAGGCAAGCCTTGATCTTGAAACTGCTCGAACGAGGCATTTTGAACATCGGCCACTGTACGAAGCGGCGGGGTTTTTGTAAATTGCTGATGGGTGTGCATGTTACGATACCGTGGGCAGGCCTTGTCCCGCTGGAGAGCTTGGCGTCAACCAACTGTAACCTTTGTCTTCAAGTTCAAGGGCCAGTTCTTTGCCGCCTGATTTGATAATTTTTCCTTCGGATAAAACATGAACGTGATCCGGCACAATGTATTCCAACAGCCTTTGGTAATGGGTAATTACAATCATGGCTCTTTCTGGACTGCGCATGGCGTTCACACCATCGGCCACCACACGAAGGGCATCGATGTCCAAGCCTGAGTCGGTCTCATCCAATATGGCCAATTTGGGTTCGAGCACCGCCATTTGCATGATCTCATTGCGCTTTTTTTCCCCGCCAGAAAAACCATCATTGACGGCCCGGCTGAGCAATTCAGGTTTTAAACCCACTTGCTCGGCTTTGGCTTTCACCCATTTTAAAAACTCGGCTGTATCCAGCGGCTCCAAGCCTCTGTGGGATCGAATGGCGTTGAGCGCGGCTCGTAAAAACACGGTGTTTTTGACCCCCGGAATGGACACAGGGTATTGAAAAGACATAAAAATGCCTTCCCGTGCGCGTTCTTCCGTTGATAAAGCCAACAAATCTTTGCCTTCAAATGAGATGGATCCTTGCGCGATGTCATACTGCTCTTTGCCTGCGATGACATTGGACAATGTACTTTTGCCAGAGCCATTGGGCCCCATGATGGCATGCACCTCACCAGGCTTGATCGACAAATCAATCCCTTTTAAAATTTCCTTGCCCTCAATACTGGCATGAACATTCTGAATCTCTAACATCTTTTCCTCATCTCAATTTCATTACTAAAAAAAACTCATTTTTAAACTGCCCAGGCCGAGGTCGGTAGAACTTACCCCACGCTGCCTTCCAAACTTACCTCGAGTAGTTTCTTGGCTTCCACGGCAAATTCCATGGGTAGTTCTTTAAACACTTCTTCACAGAAGCCATTGACAATCATGTGCACTGCATCTTCTTCATCAATGCCGCGTTGTTTGCAGTAAAAAAGCTGATCTTCACCTATTTTTGCCGTGGTGGCCTCGTGTTCAATTTGTGCCGATGGGTTGCTGATTTCCATATAAGGAAACGTATGTGCACCGCATTGATCGGTCATCAGAAGTGAATCGCACTGCGAATAATTGCGTGCGTTCTGGGCTTTTTTCTGCACTTTGACCAGCCCGCGGTACGTGTTTTGACTCTTGCCGGCTGAAATGCCTTTAGAAATGATGGTGCTTTTGGTGTTTTTGCCCAAATGAATCATTTTGGTGCCTGTGTCGGCCTGCTGATGATTGTTGGTGACCGCCACCGAATAGAATTCACCCACCGAATCATCGCCTTGCAAAATACAGCTGGGGTACTTCCAGGTGATGGCACTGCCCGTTTCCACTTGTGTCCATGAAATTTTGGATCGGTCCCCTGCGCATTTGCCCCGTTTGGTCACAAAATTGTAAATGCCGCCTTTGCCTTCTTCATCACCGGGATACCAGTTTTGAACCGTCGAATATTTGATTTGCGCATCTTCGTGCGCCACCAACTCCACCACGGCCGCATGCAATTGATTTTCATCGCGCATGGGGGCTGTGCATCCTTCTAAATAACTCACATACGAACCTGGATCGGCCACTACAAGCGTGCGCTCAAATTGGCCTGTGTTGAGTTCATTGATGCGAAAGTATGTAGATAGCTCCATCGGACAGCGAACACCCGGTGGAATGTACACAAACGATCCGTCGGAAAACACGGCTGAGTTCAGCGCTGCAAAATAATTGTCGGTGACCGGTACAACGCTGCCCAGATACTTTTGAATGAGTTCGGGGTGATCTTGCACGGCCTCGGAAAATGAACAAAAAATGATGCCTTTTTCAGCAAGCTGACTGCGAAACGTGGTGGCCACCGATACACTGTCAAACACCGCGTCTACTGCAACGCCGGCCAAAGCTGCACGCTCATGCAGGGGGATGCCAAGCTTTTCATAAGTTTCGAGCAATTTGGGGTCGACTTCATCCAAGCTTTGGGGACGATCCTCATCTTTTTTCGGCGCTGCATAATAAGTGATGTCTTGATAATCGATGGGTGGATAATGAACATTTTGCCACGTGGGCTCCGACATTTTCTGCCAAAGCTTAAACGCTTTGAGGCGCCACTCCAGCATGAATTCAGGCTCTTTTTTCTTGGCAGAAATCAGGCGGACTGTGTCTTCGGTCAACCCTGGGGCAATGCGGTCTGATGCAATATCAGTGGTAAAGCCATACTTGTACTTTTCCTTGTTAAGCTTTTGAATTTCTTTGTTTTGTTCAGATGCGCTCATGCTTTTCCTTCAAGTATTGCTTGATTGTTTCTTCGGGC
Organism: uncultured Bdellovibrionales bacterium; assembly: GCA_964497185.1. Lineage (GTDB taxonomy): Bacteria > Bdellovibrionota_G > JALEGL01 > JALEGL01 > JAGRMV01 > CAZCBX01. The sequence goes on from CAZCBX010000009.1 coordinate 66,261, forward strand.
TGATCCATGGTGCTCACTGCGAATTTTTTTCTGCAAATGAATCAATGCTTCGGTTAAGGCTTCCGGCCGAGGCGGACACCCCGGTACATACAAATCCACGGGCACAATTTTGTCCACGCCTTTCATCACCGAATAAGCTTTGGAAAACAGGCCGCCACAGGTAGCACAACTGCCCATGGAAATCACATATTTGGGATCGGGCATTTGATCGTAAAGCCGCTTAAGCCGGCTGCCCATTTTGTACGTAAGTGTTCCGGCCACAATCATCAAATCGGCCTGCCTGGGTGAAGCACGCGGGAATGAGCCAAATCGATCGATGTCGGCACGGGGCCCGCCGGTTTGCATCAGTTCAATGGCGCAGCAGGCCAAACCAAACAAGAGATACCACTGGGAATTGGCCCGTGACCAATTGATCACGTCATCGAGTTTGGTTAGCACAATGTCGCCACTCATGTCTTTTTGTTTCCAGTCTTGCATTGAATCAAGCGCCTTCCATTTCAAAATACTGATTCCAAATCGGGGTAAATTCAGCTCGTTGTCCATTTTGCTTCAGCGGTTTGGTCAACGCGCTAAGCGGAATTTGTCCGAGCGCGTCTTTTATCACATGGCTGATAATATTCCAGTGAGGTTTCACCATACAGGTGGATTCTTTGGCACACACCATCAGCGAGCCAGAAGAGCAAAGCGTAAGTGCAATGGGGCCATCGACTGCTTCAATTAATTCCGCCATGTTAATCTGCGAGGCACGGCGTGCCAGGCGATACCCGCCATGCGCGCCCTGCACAGACAACACACAATCGCCCTTAACCAGGCGTTTTAAAATCTTCGACACCGTGGGATAAGGCAAATCCACCGCTTCGGATAAAGCCTTGGCCGACCACATTTGGTCTTGCGTCTGACTGGCCAAATGGGTCATCAACAACAGTGCGTCGTCGGCGTGTTTGGATAGTTGGATCATGTTAAATAGTACTATATTAGTACTATTT
>CAZCBX010000009.1:67346-101048 GCA_964497185.1 uncultured Bdellovibrionales bacterium
GCGATGGGTTCGAGTTCTTTGAGTTGGTCGTCTTCACGCAGTCTGAAGGTGGCATTTTGTCCATCTTTGAGTTTGTCGATGTACAAACCAAAGGCATGCAGGGGGCCTGCGATTTTTGAGGAGAAATACCAGCTGATAAAAACCAAGAGCACGATAAAAATCAAAAGAATGATCGAAAACTCGATGACAAACAGATTGAGCATCGCGTCTGGAATTAAAATGTCATACTGCAACACAAAGTACTTGAGAAAGGTGTAAGAAAACACCAGCAACGAAATGGATAAAAAACCACAAACCAATAGAAATTGAGCCATGTAAAGGGTTTGGAAACGGGGATTGATCATGTTGAATTTACGGGTGTGTTTGCGCGGCCCGAGGATCGCTTTTCTCCGTGTGATGCCGGTGCATATTGAACCCAAAAGGCCCACCCACACGGCCACCCACGCCAAATTAAAGAGGCAGTCACCATTTTGTCCCCATTTAAACGTATACAGCACACCACCATAGAGCATGCGGTCGAGTATGTTGGCTGCCAGCCCAGCAATCCATACGCTGATCCATGGGGTTAATATTTTCAACGACTGCTTTTTGGTAAATTGCACCATGAAAAAGAAGTAAATGAGCAACAACGGTCCCAAAAAGGTCGCGTAGTGAACAATGCGCAGTACTTCGTGGGGGTCCTGGCCGGTGTCGTATTTAAGAGAGGTTGTAAAAAGACCCCATTCTAAAAAAGGCAAGAGCGCCGTTGGATTGGCATGCGCCAAGGCCCACCGCTTGGAGAGGAAATCCAAAACAAGGATGCCGATAAAGATGAGAAGAGAAATACGGGTGGATTGAGCAGGGTTTTTCACGTCTATTATTTTAACGAAAAAAACACGGCCACGCCACTGTTATAGTGAGGGCGATTTTTCCTGTATCACTTCATCGCCTTGGACCAAATCGGGGCCTTGAGCGCTGCCTTGGTTGACTTTTTTCGATACCTTTCGAATGTTGAGCAAAATGTCTTTGCCTTCGTAAGCTTGCTTATCGGTGACAGCCTGGGTGGAAAACCACTGCTCCAGTTCATCTTTGTGCAGCATCACCGGCATACGATGATGGTATGGCTGCATCCATGGGGCCGCTTGGGTGGTTAACAATACAAAGGGCTGATGTTGGGACATCGGATAATAAAAGCCTGCCAAAAAATAGACTTCGTCGTTCATCCGGTGAAACCAGTAAGGCTGTTTGCCCTCGGCTTCTGAATGCCATTCATAAAAGCCACTGACGGGGATGGCGCAGCGATGCAGAACGTACGCTTGCTTGAAGGTGGGTTTGTCCATGACGGTTTCAATTTTGGCATTGTGAACAATTTGGCCCTTCTTGGCCCAAGAGGGCACAATGCCCCATATGCCTCGAATCACTTTTAGGGTTTGTTCCTGCTTCACAATCATGGCATGGCCTTGGGAGGGGGCGACGTTGTAATTGGGCACGCCTTGAAACCGACCTGTATCGATGCCCATGGCCTGCAGGAGGGCTACGACATCAGGGTGAAATAAACCAAAACGACCGCACATGCCTGTTTATACCACGGGCGCTTTGGCCTGTTCAACTGCACTTTGTTGCTGCGCCCACATGGACGCATACATGCCATTTTTCTTTAAAAGCTGATCGTGCTGACCTCTTTCAATGATGCGGCCCTTTTCCATCACCAAAATTTCATCGGCTTGGGTGATGGTGGAAAGACGATGGGCGATGACCAGTGTGGTGCGTGAAGCCGCAATGGTTTGCAGCGCCTGCTGTATTTCTCGTTCGGTGTGAGTGTCCAACGCGGACGTGGCTTCGTCCAGCACCAATACAGACGGGTTTTTTAAGATGGTGCGCGCGATGGCCACGCGCTGTTTTTCACCACCCGACAGCTTTAAGCCCCGCTCACCCACCAGGGTGTCATACCCCTTGGGCAGGCTTAAAATAAACTCGTGAATTTGTGCTTGTTTGGCTGCTTGCTCAATGTCCTCCATGGTGGCGCTGGTACGTCCATACTGAATGTTGTAGGCAATGGTGTCATTAAACAACACCGTGTCTTGCGGCACAATGCCGATGGTTTTGCGCAGCGACTTTTGCGTGATGGTCGCAATGTTTTGGCCATCGACCATAACCTGCCCAGCTTGCGGTTCATAGAATCGGTACAACAACCGCGAAAGGGTTGATTTTCCGGAGCCGCTGTGGCCGACGATGGCGGTGGTTTGGCCAGGTCCGATGGTGAAGCTCACATCAAATAAAATTTGGCGATCGGGTTGGTAGGAAAAATCAATGTTCTGAAAAGTTACGCTGCAGGCGTTTTGGCATTGCAGCGGCTTGGCATCTTTTTGGTCCACAATGTCGACTTTTTCGTACAGCAACGAAAACATGTTTTCCATTTCAATCAAACTGCGCTTGATTTCACGGTAGACAAACCCCAAAAAGTTCAGCGGCAAATAGAGCTGAATCAAAAAAGTATTGACCAGCACAAAATCACCCACGGTCATCGTCCCTGTAATCACGCCCCGGCCGGCCAGATACATCACCCAAAAAAGTCCCGCCGCAATGATAAAAGCTTGCACCACATTGAGCAGCGAAAGCGACCCTTGGGATGCAATGGCGGATTTTTCATATTTGCTCAAAAAAGTGTCGTAACGGGTTTTTTCAAAGTCCTCGTTGACAAAATATTTCACCGTTTCAAAGTTAATCAAACTGTCCACCGCCTTGGCGTTGGCCTCTGAATCGCTTTCATTCATTTCGCGGCGATACCGCAATCGCCATTCGGTCAGGGCCAAGGTGGCATAGATGTACAATGCAATGGTTGAAAACGTGATCAATGCAAATTGCCAGTTGTACTTCACCAGCAAGATGACCGTAACAAAAATGATTTCAAGCAAAGTGGGCAGAATGTTAAAAAGCATAAAGCCCAATACAAACTCTATGCCCCTTGAGCCCATTTCAAGGTAGCGGGTGACTTTGCCTGTTTTTCTCTCCAAGTGAAACGCCAGGGAAAGCTGATGCAGTTTTTCAAAAACATGTACGGTGAGCGTGCGCTGCGCTCTGCGGGAGACGAATTGAAAAACATAGTCTTTGAGTTCTGAAAACAGCGAACTGCTCAACCTGGCTGCACTGTAAGCAAGCACCATCCATAGCACCCACGAAGCAGCCGTCTGAATCGGATCAACCGACAATGCATCCACAATGTATTTGTATATAAAGGGTACATAGATATTAATGAGTTTTGCGCCGACCAGCAGCAGCAACGAAACCACAATGCGCCACCGCACCCCTGGCCTGCTCTGCTTGATCAAATATCGATAAAGCACCGCCAATGTTTTCTTTTGACCAATTTTGGTTTCCTTTTTCATGCAAAATGTGATTAGCATGAAAATGGACACTGTGAATTAAAAAAACTGTCTAGGGGGACTAACAGTGAATTCATCTTCTCGCGCCCATTGGGGCAATCGTTTTGCATTTGTTCTAGCTGCCGCAGGCTCAGCCATTGGGCTTGGCAATATTTGGAAGTTTCCATACATCACAGGACACAACGGCGGCGGTGCTTTTGTTTTGGTGTACTTGGCATGCATTGCGGTGGTGGGCTTGCCCATTTTGATTGCCGAAATTTTTATTGGTAAAAAAGCACAAAATAACGCCATTGTTTCATTTGAAACACTTCATAAGCCCAAGTCCAAATGGAGAAACATTGGCTTTTTGGGCATGCTTACTTCCTCCATGGTGCTTGCCTTTTACTCTGTAGTGGGTGGATGGGTGCTCGATTTTGAATTTAAAGCCCTGACCAATGCCTTTGTGCACAATTCCGACGAGGTGATTTCGGGCTTTCTAGGCCAACTCATTGAACAAAAACAAGGTTTGCAAATTTTTTGGCATTCCATTTTTATGGGCACCACCATTTACATTGTGCTCAAAGGCATTGCCGACGGCATTGAAAAGTGGGTTCGTGTGTTGATGCCCGTTTTATTTGTGTTGTTGATTGGCTTGTTTTTCTACGCCATGACGCTGAGCGGATTCGGCCAAGCCATTACATTTTTGTTTACCCCTGATTTTACCAAGCTAAGTTGGGAAGGCATACTGGAAGCGGTAGGACACTCCTTTTTCACCTTAACCATTGGTATGGCCGTGATGGTCACCTATGGTAGCTATCTTCAGCCCCAAGCCAGTGTGATTAAAACCAGCGTAATTGTTGCCGTGCTGGACACCATCATTGCATTGATTGCGGGCATCACGGTATTTGCGGTGGTGTTTTCATTCAATCAAGAGCCTGGCGCAGGACCGGGCCTGATCTTTGTCACCCTCCCCTTGCTCTTTAAGCAAATACCGGGCAGCTGGCTGGTGTCCAATGCGTTTTTTATTTTGGTTACCTTTGCAGCGCTTTCTTCTTCCATTTCCATGTTGGAAGTGACCGTGTCTTACTTAAGCGATCAAAAAACATGGTCACGAAAGAAAGCATCGTTGGTGGTCGGTGGTGTGATTTGGGCCTTTGGTCTGCTTTGCACATTTCCGAACCTTCTTCTGTTTGGCAGCAAAAATACCTTTGACGCATTTGACTTGGTGACCTCCAAAATTCTCCTTCCGGTAGGGGGACTGTTGATCTCTCTTTATTTTGGATGGATTGTGGATGATAAGGTGAAAGAAGAACTGGGGGACACGCTGTCGACCAAGGGGCTGCTGCTGATCACGCGATTTTTCGCACCAGCCTTGGTAGCCTACATGCTTTTTAAAGGCGTTCACGAAATGCTATAAGCCTTCAGTTGAAAAATTGTTTTTAAACGCCGCGCTTGACCTTCAAGCGCGGTTTTTTTTGGTTTTCTTTGACAAAGAGAGCCCCGCAAGGCATGTCTGAAGGCATGCTGGATCAAATCATTGTGATTGTGTATTTGGTGGGTATTCTGGCGCTGGGCTTGTGGAGCGGGCGAGATAACCACAGTTTAAAAGATTTTTCTGTCTCTAGTCAAAATTACCCCTGGTTTGTTGTGTTTGCCACCCTCTCGGCTTCCTTTATCGGTGGCGGGTTTTCCATTGGCAACGCCGAAAAAGTTTTTTTGGTGGGGTTGGTCAATGTGTTTGCGTTATGGGGTTTTAGCCTCAAAGAATTGTTGGTGGCACGCTACATTGCGCCCCGAATGCAAGCATTTCCAGATGCCATTTCGGTTGGCGACATCATGGCCCAAAGTTATGGCAAAACTGGCCAAGTGTTAAGTGGTGTTTTTTCCATGGCGCTTTGTGCGGGCATTGTTGGCGCACAAGTGGGCGGCATTGGTTTGGTGTTCGAAGTTTTTTTGGGCATGAGCAAGTTGTACGGCATTCTCATTGGGTGCGGCATTGTCATCGCTTATTCCACCGTGGGCGGCATGAAAGCCGTGATTTACACCGATGTCATTCAATTTATTGTTTTGGTCATTGGGCTGCCCATCACGTTGATTTTGGGCGTGATGCATGTGGGAGGATGGTCCACCATTGTTGAAGCGGTGCCTACAAGCCACTTCACTTTGCTAGGGCCCAAAACCTGGGTTGCATTTATATCTTTGTTTTTAACTTTCTTACTCGGAGAAACATTGGTGCCTCCGTACGTGCAGCGTTTGCTCATCGGCAAAAATACGCAAGAAACGGCCAAAGGCACCTATGCCTCAGGCTTGTTATCCATTCCGTTTTTTCTGATCACCGGCGCAATTGGTTTGGTGGCCTACACGATGGACGCCAGCATCGACCCCAATACAGCCATGCCCTACGTGATTCACAACGTCTTACCCATCGGATTAAAAGGCATTGTGGTGATGGGCATTGTATCCATTGTCATGTCTTCGGCCGATTCTTTTTTAAATGGCGCTTCTGTTGCGTTTGTCAATGACATCGTCCAGCCCTTGCGCGGTGAAAAATTGTCGGATGCCCTTGGGTTGCGCTGGGTAATGGGCACCAATCTGATTGTGGGCTTGGCTTCTGTATGGTTTGCCTTGTCCATACCCAGTATTTTGGACATTCTTATCTATGCATACAATTTTTGGGCGCCCACCATCTTGGTGCCGCTGGCTTGGACCATTTTGGGTTTTTCAACCAGCACGCGGGCGATGGTCGTGGCCAGCTTGTTGGGCGGCGGCTGTGCGCTGGCTTGGAACCACCTCTACCAAGAAGCCTTTGGACTCGATGGACTTGTGGTGGGCACGCTGACAAATGCTTTGATCATGTTTTTATTTCATGCATTTTCATCCAAAAAAGGAGTAACCCCATGATCCGAAAATCCCTGATGCTCATTGCAATATGTCTGATGTCGATTTCCATGATTCACTGCAAAGACCTGGAAAACTGGACCAGCACGGCCATGGGTTCCGCAGTGCCCACCGAAAAAGAAGCTTCGAAGGGGTTAACCCAAGCCCTGTCCCTGGCAATGGAAACAGCAACCAACCATTTATCGGTCCAAGACGGTTTTTGGGGCAACCCGTTGGTGCGCATTCCGTTTCCTTCTGAAGCGCAAACTGTCAAAACAACGTTAGAGCGATTTGGCATGGGTGGCATGGTCAGCGATGTTACGCTTTCCTTAAACCGTGCGGCAGAAAAAGCATCGGGTCAAGCCCAAGAAATATTGATTGGGGCCATTGAGCAAATGACTTTTGGTGATGCCATGAATATTCTTTTGGGCTCAGAGACCGCTGCCACCGAATATTTACGCAGAACCACCACCAACGAATTAAAAACGCGCTTTACGCCCATCGTGGCTGAAAGCCTGGATAAAGTAAATGCCACCAAATACTGGGCCGATGTAATGGGCCGATACAATCAAATCCCTTTTACGGACTCAGTCAATACAGACTTAACAAGTTATGTGACCGAACAAGCCTTGGACGGCTTGTTTGTCGTGGTTGCAGAAAAAGAAAAAGACATTCGACAACAACCCGCACAGCGAACCACGGCGTTGCTGCAAAAGGTGTTTGGCTATGCTGCCTCAAAGAAGCCTTCCCAGTAATCACCCCATTTAAAAAGGGTGGACCGCGCGCATCTTGATTAAAGCTTGGTGTTTTGCACTGCTTGTCATACAATATCAAATAGGGATTTCGAAACGTCGGCACATTCGAGTGCCAAACCTTAAAGGATGAAAATCAATGACCAAAACATCAATTTGGACAGGCTTAGCCTCTTTGTTACTTTTACCTTCCATCGCATTGGCCAGTGGACTTTCCAAACCCACCTGGGGTGGTGCTCGGGCCATTGGTTTGGGAGGCGCGTTTGTTGGGGTGGCCGATGATGCCACAGCCGTATGGCATAACGCTGCAGGCTTAACATCCATCGAAGAAGAGCATCGCTTTTATGTAGGTGTGGATGGCTTATGGGCCACCCAACTCGATTACACTCCTTTTAACGGAACCGAAGAGTCCGCTGACAAAACATTTTATCCTGTGCCCACCGTCGCCTATGTGAACAATTCGGTGGATCGATTGAGTTTCGCGGTGGGCTTGGTTTTCCCCCATGGCAGCGGCGCTGAATTTGATAGCATCTCTCAAAACCCTTTGGGCAATCCCAAAGAGGGTCAGCTCTACTCTATGGAGATTATTCCCACCATCGCTTTTGAAGTCTCACCTTATTTAAGCTTGGGTGCCTCGCTGCGCGTGGTCAGAATTGACACCTCTGTGGAACAAATCGCCACCGTGCTGTCCACCAACCCCGTTATGGTGGACACAGCCACCACATTGGACGCCAGTGGTTGGGACGTGGGCGCTGCCTTTGGTTTGATGATTCGTCCTGCCGATTGGTTGAACATCGGCGCAAACTTTCGCACCAAACTTGAGTTTGATGCCGACGGCCAGGCCAACCTAGCCACAGCAGGCGCCACCGATATTACGTTGGAACAAACCCTACCCGCTTTGTTTACAGCTGGCTTTGGAGCGCAAGTACTGCCTGAACTTTTGATTGCATTTCAATACGGATACGAAAAAAACTCTCAGGTCGAAGAAATTGGCGTAAGCAGCAATGGACAACCATTGCCCGCCATTGGGCAAAACTACAAAGATTCGCATACCTATCATGTGGGTGTAGAGTATAAACCAACGGATAACTTAGGTTTGTTGGCTGGTTATGCACAAGACTTTGATGAATCCATTCCAGACACTTCTGCCAACCGAATCATCAGTGATGTCGAAGCCAAAGAATATTCTTTGGGCATCGGCTACCAATGGACGCCAAAGTTCAGCACCAACTTTGCTTTTAACCGACGTTTCGGTTCACGCACCATCGAAGTCGACGGCACTAACAACATCGCCCCCGGTTTCATCGATGCCCACGTGACCACCTTGTCACTCGGCATTGATCTAGCCATCTAAAATTTTAAAAAAAATCATAGGGGACAGACACCAAAAGTATCTGTCCCCTCACCGACCCAACAAAGCCCTGCCCTCACAAACGACATCTATAGTTTTGGTTTCAAAGACGCTTACGGTAACAGCTTTTTAGGCTTGTGCTCGCTAGTCCTCGCTGCGCTGCGGAGACGCTCGCACAAGCCCAAAAAGCTGCCCCAAAAATCGGAATTTGTTTCAAAATAATATAAAACAAACAAACGCCAACAGCGTTTGTCTATAATAAGCCCCTATCCCACAACATCGTTGAAATATCAGCCCGAGGGGGTCTGCATGAGCGTCTCCGCAGCGCAGCGAGGACTAGCGAATGCAGACCCCCTCGGGCCCCACTGCATCTACATTTAAATCCCAACGACATACGCACAAATAAAGAGAAGCCTTCGGCCTTTATATCAGGTGTACCTTTGTCTTCTTGCGCCGCACCCTCATCTTCGATACCGATACAAAGATATATTAGTAATATCTATTTCTTAATCCCAACGACATACGCACAAATAAAGAGAAGCCATCGGCCTTACTCTAGGTGCACTTATGTCTTTTTCCTCAAAGCTCTCACCTTCGGAAATAAGTATCTAATTACTTCAATTCACTACTTCTTTATACCAACGACATAAGCGATCCACACGGGGCAGTCGTTCGCGTCGTCGTGTTCTGAAAAATAACCAGAGCCTTCGTCATTTTCATCGTCTTCTTCCCAATACACCACAACGTCATCAAACCCCGCTTCCATCATGGCGTCTTTGATCTCGGGGATGCTCCACATGCGCCAGTGGTATTCAAAAACCCGCTCCATGCGCGGTTTTTTACCCATTTGATAGTGAATGTAAAAAGTGGCTTCATGGGTGATGGGATTCATGTCTTCATGATCCCAAATGTATTTGACCTTTTTTCCATCGGGCATGGTTACTTTTCGATCTTCTTCTTGCGGCACTGAAATTTCTTGCCCACCCAGCAAATCCACCACCATTAGACCGGGTGAACGCAGGTGCTTGTAATTTCGTTGAAGATACTGCACGAGCTTCTTACGCTCTTTCATATAACCAATGGAAAAATTGGACACCGTAATCATGTCTGTGGCGGGTGGATCCACGGTTAAAACATTGTCGTGAAAAACATGCACGCGCTTTTTTTCATCTTCCGTAAGATGATCCATATGCGCTTTGCCATAGTCCAATGTTTCTTGATCCAAATCCACCGCGTAGGCATGGTTGTTGGGATGGGTTTGCACCCACTGACAGGAATTGCGAAAGGTGGCACAAAAATCTTCGCGGATGGAGGTGGGGGTTTGGTCCAGCTGTTCTTCGAACACCCGCTGGAAAAATTCAATCTCGGCGGGAGGATCCTGCACCGAGGCTTCATACAATTCATAACGATGGTAGGGCAATTTCACTGTTCAAAACACTCCAGTTTGATATGTCAGACGCAAACGAAAATCACTTAAACAACAGAAGCAAAGGTTTGTAAATGAAATTCATGTCATGGAACGTAAACGGCATTCGCGCCTGTGTAAAGAAAGGGTTTTTAACCTGGCTTGCGCAAGAGCAAGCCGACTTTGTATGCATCCAAGAAACCAAAGCCCAGCTGGATCAACTGGATCTTGAACTGGTTTCACCCCAAGGTTATCAGTCCTACTGGCATTCCGCAGAAAAAAAAGGCTACAGTGGCGTGGCCACTTACACCAAACACAAGCCGATCAAAGTTCATCAGGGCTTGGGCGATGGCTGGCTGGACGACCAAGGGCGCGTGCTCACACTCGAAATGGACGATTTTGTGTTGGTCAATGCCTACTTTCCCAACTCTCAGCGAGATCATGCCCGATTGGGTTTCAAGCTGGAATTTTGTCAGGCCATGCTGGCCTACCTTCAGCAATGGAGAGACCAAGGCAAACATGTGATTTTGTGTGGCGATTACAACATTGCCCATAAAGAAATTGATTTAAAAAACCCCAAAACCAATCAAAACAACGCAGGCTTTTTGCCCGAAGAACGCGCTTGGATGGACACCTATCTAGACCACGGTTACATTGATGCCTTTCGTGAATTTGAAACAGGTCCCGATCATTACACATGGTGGTCTTACCGGCCCGGCGTCCGAGCGAGAAACATCGGCTGGCGCCTGGATTACTTCACGGTCAATCCAGAAATGCAAGATCAACTGCAAGACTGCTACCACCAACCCGATGTGATGGGTTCAGATCATTGTCCCGTGGGCTTGATTCTTAAGTAGTTAGTATAGGGTACAGTCTAAATCGATGGCTGATTTGGATTCGTACTGTGCAATGGCATATTTGTTCATTTCCAACGGCTGTTCAAAGCGAGAAATTGCTTCATGGTATTGATTCAATGCGCTCTGCCATTGTTGCTCGGTTTCAAAATCTTTTACATCGGGCGCTTTCAGCGTCCAATCCCCTTCATTTTTAACCAGCGAATAAAAAACGCCGTCATCGTTTAAATAAATTGAACTTTGATACTCCAGTCGAAATACGGCATTGGGTTTAACCTTCATTTGGTTCACACTCTTGTAATAATTGGGTGAGTTTTCCTGCTTGAACCATTCCTGGCGCTCAAAATCATATTCAAAAATCGTAAAACCACTGGCAACACTGATAAACGGAACAACCGTTACTATCTCACCATCTTCATTGTTTTTTGCATACATGGCATCATCGAATGGAATTTTTTCAGAGATCGTTTCATACTTGTATTGACCTTCACGCGCTACGCTGGAAAGCAAATGTTGCTCAAATTGAGGATAGTACGAGAAAAAAAGATCCAGGTCATACGTAGCACTACTTGTTGCAGACAAGGCTTCCACTCTGCTTTTGGTCTGGTCTTTGGATTGAATAAAATAATCAATCATTCGAAGCGTAGAATCCCAACCGTAGTAATCACGTTCCACCAAAGAAGAGTGCGCCAACTCAGGCAGATTAACCACCATCAACCAATACGGCTGACCCTGACGCGCGTCTCGCCATGATTGAATATCTTCACACAGAGGGTGCTCTGCTGCGTGCACAAAAAAACTTGTACACATCAAAACAATAAAGAATTTAAATTTACTGACCACTTTGATCTCCTTGATAATGTAAAATTGCAATGGCATCCAAATCAAAACCATTTTCAATGTATCCTCGCCGATCTTCTGCTGGAATAGAGGCTGGTGGCGGTATGTTTAAATCTGTAATGCGAATGGCGTTGATGGATTCAAACTTTGTATCAGCCAAATCGAAACGATCCCCTCCCGATCGATCGCTAAATGGATCTTGAGAATTTTTCCAAAGATTAAACCCGTATCCTGCACAACCGGAGCGTTGAGCAGGGTTTTCATTGCAAACTCCGATGGGTTCAAAAGGTCCCTCTGCACCATTGTTGGATACCTCAACTTTTGCAAGCTCTGTAAAACACGAAACGCCTTGATCAATCACCGACTTGGCATTGCCATCAAAAGGCATAAAATCATGGTGATACCGATCAAGCTCTTGTTCGATGCGTTGACGGGTTTGCTCATCGGCAATGTAGCAAAACGGATTGGACCAGATAACAAAATCTGGACCGTCCCTGTTTTCAATTTCTCCATCCGTAACTTCAAAAACGACCGATCCGTCTCTACCAAGGGTCATCAAATGCTTTTCTGTTGCATGGTCAATTCGCGTGCTTTCCATCGGGTCTTGATATGAGCGATCTTTTTTTCGTTTTTCAATGTCATAAAACACCCAATGGGTATCCCAATCAGGACCAATTCGATATTTACTGTGCATGCCTTGCTCTAGCAGCGCTTTGGTTTCATAAAAAGGTGGCTGGATGCGAGAAATAACTTGAATGGTTGGGCTGGCATTTTGCCCGGCGTGCGCACTGTGAATGCGAAGGTTCTCATGGGTGAAATTGTATTGTTCCAGCAGGGGATTGCTGCTGCTTTTTTCATTATACTCAACGGCTTGAAATGCCTGAGCATAACCACTCTGCAATCCCGTCGGGACAGCTGAAAATTCCAAGTCGGTGTTGGATGTGCTGCCATCTCGACGGTTTGAAACACGACCTTTTTTGTTGCGCTCTTTGCCACGCTGATAAGTAGCAGGGGCAGATGCATTCCAGGAAGATTGCGCGCGATACGCACTTTCTTGACTGGATTGCCCTTGATCCTCCGCCACCATTGGGGGGGCCGCTGTCAATTGCAAGAACCGATCGACTTCGCTTTCACTTAGATTTTGGTTTTTTGCTTTTTGAGAGAGCTCATACAGTTCCTGATTGATCTCAAAGGGATAAGTCTTTGATTGACCAAGCAACTCTTTATACACCGCTGCCGTTTGAGCATCACTCATGGGGCGCTCACCCAGTTTAAATTGTTCTTTTGGATGATAGGGCTGAGCTGCGCCTTGGGGCGGTACGTTGGTTGGGTTTGCGGTTTGACTGGAGGGGATGAGAGATAATTTTTTCGATGGATTGTTTTCTGCATGTGCCTTGTGATCTGTCAGAGATGATGCGTTTTTGGCCAAGGAAGCTGGCTGAAACTGATCTTGTTCAGGCGTTAAGGCGCGAGCTTGCTGCTGTGTGGTTCGTTTATGAATGAAAGAAGGTGCCGGCAGGTCCACAATTTGTGTAAAAGCGGCCACGGACAAAGGGATACAAACCAAAAGTAGAATCATTTGCCATGACTTTTTCATCTTGATTACCCCCTTTACTCTCTATGTAATAAGTGATGGCGCGCGCAATATTTTCTAAGCATGCACCGCCTTGAAGCGTTAGATTCTATAGCTAGCAGAGGGTTTTGGGGTTGTAAAGAATGAAATTGACGCGATATATTAAAATTTATGCTGATAGTGCAAGCCAATGAATTGATAGATTTGCTCGATGCTGGCGTCGGTGACCGTAACACTGGCACGGGGCTGCGAGTCGCCGGTAAAGTCGATTTTTTGATACCGGAATCGATAGTCCATGCCCAAAAAGTGGTTGGGTCGTTTGATGGGAAACATCAGTGAAATATAAGGCGCGATCAGTGTACCGGCTTCGGCTTCAAAACCCGTAAAATCTTCTGGGTCTTCAGCAAATAGGTTGTTGATGCCAAAATCAGCCCCTGCGGTGATTAAAAAGGGTGGAAATAGACTGATTTCACCACGCAGGCCCAGCAGCATGCTGGAGTTGCGCTGCGATACATACAAACCGGATCGATCGCCGTTGTCATCGGTGATGTCGTCGGCATTGAAACTTAAAAATTCATACCCAATGGTGGGGCCCACCAAAATATGGCCTTGGGGGGCTTCTTTTACCTTGTATAAAAGATGACCGCGGATGTTCAAGCCCAGCACGCGATTTTTGGCTTTGACGGTACCGAACTGATTGCCACCTCCGTCACGCAGGTTGGTGTTGGTGGTCATCATGCCGAAATACCCCCCACCCTGCACGCTGGCAAAAAGCTTTTCGTTCAGCAGGGCTGGTGCAGACAAAGTGCCATAGGCGGACAAAGCAGGTCCCATGATGTCGTAACTAAAAATCTGACCATTGGGATCCGACAGTCGGTAGGTATGCAGCAGCAACGTCGGCACAATGGAAAAAGACAAACGTTCGGTTTTCCAATCGATGGGTTCAATGGACGATGATGTGGTGGCCACCGTATTTTTACTTTTTGTCGCCTTGGAAGAAGCACTTGATTTTGACTTGGATGGACTGGCAAACTTTCGTGGCACCAACACATTGGATTTTTCTGTGGGTTCAAAAAATCTCTCTAAATCGGATATTCTTTCTCTGGAAGATGTAGCCGAGGGCGCCTGAGGCGATGTAGCCGGCGTAGAGGTTTGCTTAACGCCCAAACTTGATTTAAACATCCATCCGGTAAAGCCAAAACTTCCATTGAGGTTGACCTGCACCTTGGCCCAGCCACTTTTGGTGATGCCCAACACATGGATGGGGTTGCCCTTTTTTAAGGTGAGCAATACGCTGCTGTCCGTGGATGGTTTTTCAAACACCTTGGCTTTGGCGCTTCGCACAATAATGCTATTTTTAGCCAAGGCCACATCCTGCACACCCATCACGATCATGGATAAGGTGAGCCCCCAATAAATAAAACGCTTCATGTCTTTATAGTATAAACCGTTTAGGGGGGATAAACAAAAAAGAAAGAGGCTTTTATGAGGTTTGTGTGGTGCGCTGAACAAGCGCAATGCATCCCCACACACTCACACCGCATAACAACAGCAGTCCTAGCAAGATGGCGCTTTCGGAACCTGTTAGCGCGAAAGGCTGTTGGACAAAGGCTGGCTCTAGCCAGTGTCTGATGAGGCGTAAGCCGTAATGCAGTGGATTGAGCTTCATCAATACTTGCATCCAGCCGTGCGCGGATTCAATGGGAAAAAAAGCACCCGACAGCAGCCACATGGGAAAAAGCACAAGATTCATCACACCATGAAAGCCCTGAGAGGAATCCAGCCACCAAGCAAAGAAAAAAGAGATCGCTGATAGCCAAATTGAAATTAACACAAGTACAAAAACAATGGCCACCCAGGACGTCCATGGTGCCACAATGGGAACCCACCAAGCCATGGCCATGATAAACAACGTTTGCAATAGCGCCATGCACACGGTGCCCGCAATTTTCCCCAACACAATGCGTTTGCCGGCCTGCGGAATGATGAGCACACCTTGCAAAAAGCCCTCTTGGCGATCCTCAATCACCGAAATCATGCTAAAAATGGAAGCAAATAAGAGCGTCAGCAGCAAAACCCCAGGAAAAAAGTAAACAGTGGAACGACTTTGGAGAAATGTCTCCTCAAATAAGGAGCCGTATCCAGCACCAAAAAGCACCCAAAAGCCCAAGGGTGTGGCGATGGTGGCCATAAATCGTCCTTTTTGACGCATGAAACGTTTGAGTTCCCGAATAACCAGGGCATGAATGCTTCGAATCATATGAATTGCTTTCCGGTTTTGTGCAAGTACACGTCTTCCAAAGTGGCGTGCTTGACTTCAAGCTGTTGCGCGTAAGGTAAAATTTTGGCCACCCATTGCTGTGACTCTTCTTGAGAAAGCTTGGCGGTTAGGCGATCCCGTATGAGCGTCACGTCACTCAATCCTTCCATCAGCTGATCACCCATGGCCACGTCGTCCAACACCGCCGCAATGGTGACAAAGTCCAGTTCCAGCGTAAGCAAATCAGGCGAAGCTTGCACCACGCTGCGTCCATGATCCAAAATCACAACCTCATCCATTTTTTGCGCTTCTTGTGCCAGGTGGGTGATCCACACCACCGTGGTGCCCCATCGCTCGACGATGGATCGCACCCATTGAAACAAATCCATGCGCGCTTTGGGATCCAAACCTGTGGAAGGTTCATCAAGCAACAAAAGCTGAGGCTGATGAACCAGCGCCTTGGCGATTTCCACGCGCCGAGCCAACCCGCCTGAGAGTGTTTTTACCCGCTGCTGGCGTCTGTCCTGAAGCTCAAAGGCGTCACATAGGGTTTGAATTCTTTGAGAAGCTTGTGCTTGAGACATGCCGTGCAATGCAGCCTGTAAAAATAAATTTTCGTCCACCGTCAAAAGTGGATCCAAACTTGTGTGTTGAAAAACCAAGCCCAACGATGCTTGAAACACATCCCGCTGCTGCGCCAATGGTTTTTGATGAAACAAAATTTGACCTTGCTGGGCTTTGACCAGCCCCGACAAAAGTTTAAACAGCGTTGATTTGCCAGATCCGTTGGGGCCCAATATGGCTGTCATTTTTCCTTCAGCGATGTTCATGGATAACCCGCACAAGGCTTGCACATCTTTTGGGTATGAAAAAGCTACATCTTGAAGCTCTAATATAAATGACATGTTATGCCCCCACCTTATCAATGACCATGAGTATAAATACCGCTGGCAGAAAAATAACCGAGGCCAATAAAACTTGCTTGGCGCGTTGGTCGGTTCGCTGATGCAAAAAACGGTATGTAGCCCACAGAAACATGCAGGTCAATATCATGCTACCGGCCAAATAATAATACCCAGCTATGCGAAAAACAGTGGGCAAAATCATTAAGGGAACCAAGCCCAATGCATAAATAAAAGCCTGCCGTGCGGTCATGCCTCCTTTGGGATCCACAGAAGTGATCATTTTAAAATCGGCTTGCGCATAGTCCTTGTGAAAAAGCCATGCAATCGACAAAAAATGCGGCAGCTGCCAGAAAAACATAATCATAAAAAGAATCCACGCTTCAAAAGATACATGAGCACGCGCGGCTGCCCAGCCAACAATGGGTGGCAGAGCGCCAGGCACTGCGCCCACCAACGTATTGATTGTACTTTTTTGCTTAAGGGGCGTGTACAACACCACATAACCAACCCATGCACTCAAAAGCCAAAAGGCCGCTGTTGGATTGACCCACACATACATTCCCGCCATACCCAAAACACTTGTAAGGCCTGCCAATGCCCATGCATGCTCCATGGGTATGCGTCCACCGGGTAGCGGGCGTGCTTTGGTTCGATTCATCTTTTCATCCAGCGTTTTTTCCATGCATTGATTCATCGCACTGGACCCAAACGACACCAAGCCGACACACACGATGGCCACGGCAAAACGAGACCACTGAACCCCATTGGTGGACGCCAAATAAAAGCCAGCCGCTGCACAAATGCATACAAAGAGGGTGATTCGAGGTTTTCCGAGCTCAAAGTAATCCCTCCAGCTGGATAACTTTGTTGATAAAATGGCAGAAGGTTGTGTCATATTGTGATTTTCATGAAAGCATACTTGGTCGTTGCGCTCGTGAATGTGAGGTGTATATATTCACAAATGATATCAAAGGCAAGCTCATCAAGCGTTGAATCCAGCCTGCTTGAAATTCAAAACTGGAAGCCCATGCTGCCTTTGCGCAGTGGTCATTGTCAAACCATTTGGACATCCCAGCGCCGAGCTAGTCTCAACGCAGCTTCCACGTCCATTCAAATTCCGACTTCTGCAGCTTTTTCATGGACTGGATCTCTCTATTCTCAGCATCAATCCAAAGTAGCCATTCTGCTTCATGGTCTCGGTGGCCAATCCAACTCGCCCTATATGCTAGAAACCACCAAAGCCCTGCTGCAAAAAGGGTATGATGTGGCTTGCATGGCGCTACCGGGTGGTGAGAATGACGATCCCTATACCTACCATGCAGGCGACCATGTTCATCTTGACGCCATCGAAAAATTTTTTACGGGTCGATATCAACAACTACACTGGATTGGATTTTCACTGGGCGGCAACATGGTGCTCAAGTGGCTGGCAAAAGCCAAACCACAAGCCGGCGCGTTGGTGATCTCTCCTGTTACCGATTTAAACTATGGCGTGGCTCAGGTGGATCAAAAACTTTTTGGCCTCTACCGGCGCCATTTTTTATCGTCCCTATTGCGGGTTGTGCGAAAAAAAATTGTCCAACATCCAGAGGTATTTTCACACTTGGCACCTGTGCTTCAAGTACGAACATTAGAGGGCTTTGACCGCGATTTCACCTGTCCTTTTCACGGTTATCCCTCCACACAAGCGTATTACCGTGCCAACCAAGCCAAAGATGATCTACAACAAATCCACACCCCCACCTACATTTTGTCTGCTCAAGATGATCCGTTTGTCAGCAAAACAGATTTCCAAGCACCCCGCGCCCATTCGCTCGTCCGGATCAGCCCGATGTATGGTGGACATCTTGGTTTCTTTGATCGGTTTAACGCTCAGTCCATGCTGGAGCGATGGGTAGGCAAAATATTGTAACCCCATTTCTACGCCCATCGACAGAACGAAGTGAATCAGATATAACTTGTTTGAATAACACTGAAAGGACCCTGTACCACGATGAAAATTGCACTTAATGGCTTCGGCCGAATTGGCCGCTCTCTCTTTCGACTTTTTCATGACCCTTCCCATCCATTTGAAGTCGTGGCCATCAATGATTTATCAGAGCCAGAAAGTCTACGCTATTTAATGCAGTACGACTCCGTTCGTTATCCTTTTGAACACAACGTATCCATCGAGAACGGGCATTTGGTCACGCCCAAACAAAAAACCAAGCTTCTACAACATCGAAACATTGAAGATCTTCCTTGGAAAGACATGGACATAGATGTCGTCATTGAATGCACCGGCGTGTTTCGTGAGCGTGCCCAACTAGAACAACACTTATCTCAAGGAGCAAAACGCGTTGTGCTCACGGTACCTGCCAAAGACAGCATTGATTGCACTTTGGTCTTGGGTGTGAATGATGATGCATTGAAAAAAGAACACACCATCATTTCCAATGCTTCATGCACCACCAACTGTTTGGCTCCACTGGTGGATATTTTTCATAAGGCGTTGGGCATTGAACAGGCGTTCATGACCACTGTTCATGCTTACACCAATGATCAAGCACTCATGGACCAGCAGCACAAAGATTTTCGACGTGGTAGAGCGGCAGCCCAAAACATCATTCCAACCACCACAGGCGCAGCCAAAGCGGTGGGCAAAATCATTCCCTCTTTGGAAGGAAAAATTGATGGCATTGCCATGCGTGTGCCGGTGATCAATGGATCCATTGTGGATTTAACATTTGTGAGCCAAAAGGACACTTCCGTAGACCAAATCAATCAGTTGGTTCAAGAGGCGGCGCAAGGTCCTTTCAAAGGTTTGGTTGAGTATGCAACAGACCCGCTGGTATCTACCGATATCATCGGCAACACCCACTCTTCCATTTTTGACAGCCAGTCAACCTCGGTCATTGGCAAGACAATGGTGAAGGTTTTGTCTTGGTACGACAACGAATGGGGATATTCTTGCCGTATTGCTGACCTGCTTCATAAAATTAAAAATTTATAAAAAACAGCTGCTGCTACTCCGACGGTTCCTCGGGTTGATCCTTGGATCCACCAAAAAGGTCTTTTTTCAAAAGTTCTTTGAGCGACTGACCCAAGTCTTTTTTCTCAGAGCCGCCCTCTCCTGCTTCTGAAGCTTCGCCACTGTTGGCTTTGTTTGTTTTAAGTCTTTCATAAACCGTTTTTTTAAGCAGTGACTGAGCTTTGGCGTGATATGGGTCGAGCTGAGTAATATGGAAAAGAAGTTTTTCCGCTTCTTCATTTTTTTCTGCATCCAACAACATTTTTGCATGTGGATAAGCCAAATTAGAATCTGCATGCATAAACGCTTTGATTTCTTCTATGTTTTCCAAACAAAATTCTAAGTTGTTTTCAGGATCATTGTAATACAGAGACACAAGATAATACGCTTTGTAATCTGGATCAGTTTTCTCTTTTTCATACAGTTTTTCCAATATGACATAAGCTTCATCAAACTTTTCTGCTTCAATGAGAAGCATCGCAAAAAAGAAATCACGATCCAGCTCTTGTTTTTCCGGCTGACCTTCAAATTTTTTAAGCCGTCGAATGTACATTTTTTTCATGGGCGGCTTGCTCAAAACTTGATAACCAACTTTCAGCGTTCGCAATATCTGGTTGCCGCTCATGCTTCCTTTAAACTCGCTGTATTTCTTCATCAGCATCAGGTAATTGGTTTGCAAACGTTGCGCGTTAAACTCAATGGGAACAGAAAAAATATCAAAGAAGTTTTTTTGCGCAAAAGAATGGGCAGCGATGCTGGCTCGTTTTTCAACCAATGGATCGAGATCCTGCTTTGCGAAAAAATCAGGGTCCGATTTGTCAAATTCGATGTCCACCCAACCTGCAATGATCATGACAAACAAGGGAGGATAAATTTTCTTCGGCGAGCTGCTGAGTTTTTTTACCAGATCATGGACACGTATCGGCGCTTGAATGGAATACAAGATTTTTGATGGGTACGGTGGCAGCGGCAATTCCACCCTGTGGTTTGTGTTTTTAAAAACCGTACACTCGGCCTTCAGTCCGGTATAGCTGGTGATATCCTCTACACTGAAAAATTTATGAACGGCTTCAAAGAAAATACGGCTTGAATTCAAATCAAATACAGTAATGTGCTCGGGCCACTGAGAATTCTTTACATACGTGTATCGACCGTTGCGATGGGCAAATAATTGATAAAGTTTTTCTTCCTGATGCTCATTCAACAATTCGATCAACCGATTGGGTTCAATGAGTTGATTGCGCACCAAGTGGTCGCCAAATTTCACTTCAGTGTTTTTTTTCTGGGCGGCCAAGGCTTGATCGACGGCCTCTTGTTGAAGTACGCCCAATTGAACCAAGTATTGACCAAAACGATCCTCTGTTTGGCTAGAGGTGATGTGCACCACCTGCCCTTTTCGAAAATACACCTCTTTTTTCACACTTTGATCGGTTTCTACGATTAAAATGCCCGTGAGGCGCATGATCATGATTTTAATGAAAATGTGGGGAAGCCAAACGTCTTCTAACGTGCCCTCTAAAGGCGTTTTTTTTACAAAACCCATGACGCTGATTATATCAGAGCCCTTGAGGAAAAGTCAGTAAATCTGGCTGCATACCCCATTTTTCACACAAAGCTACAAGTTCGGGCGCCAAATTGCATTCAAATGAAACCCGCTGACCTGTCCAAGGATGCACAAACCATAGATGGCTGGCATGCAAGAAGTGACGCTTGAGGCCTGAGCGGTCTTTTTGCCGCTGGGCATGGGTTTGATAGAGTTTGTCTCCGATGAGCGGATGACCAATGCTGGTTAAATGAATGCGAACCTGATGCATGCGCCCTGTGAGTGTTTGAACCCATAGAAAGGTGGCTTCTTTCATTTGTTCCACCGTATGAATCACCGTAGAAGCATTGCGGGGCGTGGATCTGTATGCAACCGTGTCATCGACAAGCGCCACCATCTTTCGAATATTTTTGGGGTGGTGGGCCACATCGTAATCGATGGTTTGATTCTGAGGCTCAGGGTGGCCCATACACAGCGCTGCATAAGTTTTATGAATTTGCCTTTGATCAAATTTTTCCCGCAATGCCTTAAATCCGTCTTGCGTTCGTGCAAGCAGCAATAAACCAGAGGTATCCGTGTCCAAACGATGAACAATGCCCGGTCGTAAAGGATCTTCGCCGACCTCGATCGCTTCGGGAAACAGGCCAATGAACTGATTGGCCACGGTATGAATGTCTTCAAACTCGTTGGGGTGGGTGGGCAAGCCAGCGGGCTTGTTGATGACGATAAAATGCTCTTCTTCGTGCAGCACTTGGATGGTTGGCTGGTCGTTGGGGGTTAAACGACGATCGTCTGGATGCACAAAGGGTTCAATGCGAATTTCATCCTGCGGGGCAAGCATGGAGCCTTTTTTGGCCACTGCATTGTTGATCCATACTTTTTTTTGCGCCAAAATGGTTTGCAAATAGGCGCGGGATATATCTGAAAAATGCTGCGCCAGAAATTGATCCACACGTTGGGGGGCTGCTTCAGGGTAACGAAGCACGTGCAGTTGGTGGGTGATACTTTTTGACATTGCTCGACTCTGGGAAACCATATATTCTATTGTATAGAGATGCAATTAATCCAAGGCGAAACCAAGACCATTGCTTTTCCAGCCAAGCAGGGCCATGTCCAATTCAAAAAGGGTCTTGTGGTCAATGATCAGCAGCAAGAGCTGTATGAATACAGCTATTCCACCGATCCGTATTTGGGTTTTTACCGTTTCACTTTATCGTTTGCCAGCGGTGAGATTCGGCGCATGATGACATTTCAAGTTCAACAAAATGAAAACCGCTGGCACACCATGCCTGAAAACACCACCGCACTGCAAATATGGCGCAGCGAAACAGATGTAAAAAAACCAGTGCAAAAGGCATTGGATTTAATCATTCATGAGGATTTTTTGGTTCATGTTCAACCTCATTCGTAGTTGCACTGTTTCCATCCTTATCTTTCATGCATGCATTGGTTTTGCGGACGGTCAGCGCTTATCCTATTTGTACAATCAGCTTATCCATGCCACTGGCTACAAAGTACGCTTGGCGGCCGCTTTGGAAATTGGAAAAATTGCCGATGGCAGTGTGGCCAACCATCTCTTACAAGCTTTTGAAGATGAACCCAACCAAGCTGTGCGTTTGGCTATCTTAGAAGCCATGGCCAACATTCCTTCTGTGGCCATCTTCCCGCCGCTTTTGTATCTTCAGTCCGATGCCATCCTCACCCAAGAAGAGCGGCGGTTTATTGGCGAAATTCTATTGACCCATCGCGACCATCTACCGGTCGACATGTGGGAATCCTGGGCACTGGTGTCCAACCAACCCCGAAAAAGATCGTTGGCTGCCTTTGGCATTGCCATTGGTTCTACCAATCCTACCCACCCCTGGCTTTTGCACCTTATGCAAGACCCAGATCCGATGGTTCGAAAACAGGCTTTTCTGGCTGCCCTCAGCGTCTCCAAATCCAATGACGCCACTGTTTGCGCACATGCAAAAAACCACAACGACCCCTGGATTGCCAACAAAGCCAAACAGTGTCTGCAAGGCAACCCATCTTCTCAGCCTCTTCAAACCATTGCCAGAATTCCTTTGTTTGAAACCAACCCAAGAGTTGCGCTTGAAGACATCGAACAGTTTTTTGAAACACAAGCCATCATGTGGCGGCAGTCTGCCCCCAAACCCTACACACCACAACCACAAAAACAGCATCGCGACATTGATGTTGTGTATTATGATGCAAAGCCTACAACAACCATGGAAGCACTGCCTCAAAAGCAAAAAGCATATCCAGAAAAAGATCAGGCCATGGTCACGGCCAAAATGAATGCCGTTTTTTCACAAATGAACCATTGCTATGCCAAGGCGCTTTCACAAAAGCCCACTTTGAAAGGAGAGTTGCATTTTTTCATTGGGCTGCAAGCCTCCGGCCATGTTGCGCGCATGGAAATCCAAAAAAACACCCTGGCCGATCCAACATGCATGACATGCATGAAAGAAGCGCTAAAAAATGTTCAGTTTGAAAAGCTGACCTCGGACGCGTTTGAGGCAACGTATCGCTTTACCTTCACACCACCCAAAAAGAAAAAAATAGAATTTTAAAAATTACGATGAATTGCCACGTTGAGAAAATGTTTCCACGTACCGCTTTAACACTTTAAAAAAGTACTGGAATTCGTCGTTCTTGCGGATGGGCGCAAGCTCGACAGGAATACCTGCCTCAATGGCCTCTTCCAAATCTTTTTGAATGCGGTAAATGGGGCCCGCGATTCGATGCGTAAGAAACAAAACCAGAAAAGCCAGTGCAATGGTCTGCAAAAAAATGATCAGTACAATGTAAACCAAGAAACGCTCATCCATGGTTTGAACCAAAGAAGCGATGGACTGGTTTTGAATATCAATAATCGCGCTTTTTTCTTTTTCCATGCGAATCAAGGAAATGCCCAAATAACCAGAAATCAGAATGGAGCAGCAGAGCACAACAAAAACAAATTTTAATTGGAAATCAGCAAAAACCAATAAACGCGTTTTCTTTCGTTGATCTTGCCCCACCTTACGCTCCATGTTTTGATTCAGAATGTTGCGCCACACGCTTGTTTTGATGCTGACGCTGATAATAGTACTGATAAATCCACTGGGTTAGTTGAGCTGGCTTGATTTTCCAATACTTCTCATTGACAATGACAACCCCTACGGCCAGATTTTCATTGTACACCGGATCTTTGGCATAAGAAACAAACCATTCATTGCGCCCTTTGGGCATTTTGCCATACAACGAACCGGTCTTTCCACCGATTTCGATGTTCTGCAAACTCGCGGCCCGTCGGCGAAAGCTTTTTCTCGCGGTACCTGACTGCACCGTATGGCGCATCATGCTTCGCATGGCCTCAGCGCCTTCAGGCCCATAAGGCTGTTTCCACACTCGAGGAGAAGAGGCATACACTAGCTGCGTTTCATCTCTGACATGGTCCACCAGGTAAGGTTTCATCATTAACCCATCATTGACAGCGCTGGCTGCGATTAGCGCACCATGCAAGGGGCTTAGCGTAACTTTACCAAAACCCGCTGCAAGCTTGGCGCGGTCCATTTTATTGGCGGGGTTTAAATGCTCGGTAAAAACATGGCTTGTGCCCACTTCGGTCTCGAGAGGGATGGCCTGATTGAAACCAAATCGGGACGCATAGTCCAACAATGATTCTTCCGGTAGGTGCATGGACCCAATTTTTCCAAAAATACCATTGGCAGACTTTGCAAAAGCCTCAGAAAGCGTCATTCTGGTGCCACTGTAACGTTGACTCAAATAACGCTGCTGAATGCGCTTCATGTTGCCTGCATATTGAAACTGCGTGGTGGGTTTGGCATCGATTTGTTCAATGGCCGCCGCCGCTGTGACCATTTTAAAAATGGATGCCGCTGGAAACGTGCTCTGAAGAGATAAGTTATGGCTGTCCGGATTTTTGGCCGAATGAGACGCCAAGGCCAATACTTTTCCATCATGGGGCTGCACCACGGCGACACCGGCCCAATCGACGTCGTACTTGGCCAATTTTCCCTCAATGAATTTTTGAAGGTCTTGATCCAGCGTGAGAGAGATTTGGATGTCGTGGTCGTCAACCAGCTGCTTGACCTCTTCTACCCCCAAATCGAGCGCTTCAACCGGTACATCAAAATGGGTTTGAGCAGATTTGGGTGCCGGCGCTGGCGAAGGTGCCATCAAAGGCGCAGCATTCATCCAGACGTAGCTGGCCACCCCTACGCCAATGCACAAGCAAAGGCGCTTACCCCACGACTTTTTATTCTTTCCACGTCGCGCGCGATTGCGGCGTGGAAGATTGCGTTGATATTCTTTCCAGCTCATAATGGTTATGGTATACGAAGCCCTATGACTTTATATTATTTCGAAGCTTGTCCGTTTTGTCAAAAAGTACTTCGTAAAATCGACGAGTTAAACTTATCGGATCAAATTGAATTCCGTGACACGATGAAAAACCCACAATTCCGTGATGATTTGATGAAACTCAATGGCAACACCCAAGTTCCATGTTTGGTGATTGATGGCGATCCCATGCTTGAATCAAGCGACATCAACGACTATCTGCAAAAAACCTACGGCTAAGCTGAGTCGCTCTCATTTTGTCGCCCTTTGGCCACCCAAAAAATTTCACGACTGATTTTGCGCGTGGCTTTGGGACGATAAATATGCACGTCTGAAAAATGCTGTTCGAGAAGTTTTTTGTACCGCTCAAAGGATTCGCCTTGGTACATCTTGCACACAAAGCTGCCTTTGTTGGTTTTAAGAAGCGCCCTGGCCAAATTCAAAGCTTTTAAACTCAGCTGAAACGACCGCTCATGATCCACCAATTGATTGCCCGTCGTTTTGGGTGCAACATCGCTGATCACCACATCAATCAGACCGTGCTGATCCAAAATGGTTTGAGGATCAAATTCAAAAATATCCATTTGATAAAAATCCAAATTCGGAAATGACAACTCCATATTGGCCAAATCCACCCCAACCAAATGCCCCCGGTCACCCACCATCGTATGCACATACTGCAACCAAGACCCCGGCGCACACCCAATATCAAAAACCACCTGCCCCTGCTTAAAAATCCGATACTTCTGATGAATCTGCTCCAACTTAAAATAAGACCGAGCATTCACCCCTTTTTTCTTCGCCAGATTGTAGAAATAATCCTTTTCCCTTTTAGACATGAAGCTCCTATACCACAGAATCAACACATCGCTACCCGAACATCTGTTGACGCATTACTTTTACAGAGGCCTACGCCTCTGCGAACCAATGATCGCAAAGCGCCCTTTTTCCAAGCCCGGCGAAATTCGATTATGTTGCTGGTCCGGAAGTGGGGTGCAACAGAAAATAAAGCGCAGTCCCCGCAGGGGCGAGCCATTTCTGTTGCACCCCACTTCCGGACCACAAGCCAAAATCATGCAGCCCTACCAGTTTGTCCCAATCCAAAACCCAAAGTCATCCTCACCCAACACACCTTTATTAAACCGAATCACAAGCCCGAAAATGGTGGGCACATTGACAAAGTAGCCGATTGAATAATCCACTTCATGGGGATCATTGTTGTTCCACACCGCACCTACATCCGAATACAAGCCCGCACGCACATCAAAGAAGCGGGTTAAATACCCCAACATTTGATCCAACGGATCAAAAAATTTACCGCCAAAAAAATCAAACACGGGGATACGCACATCTTCACTCCACACCCAATAGTTTTGTCCAATCAAGTCGTCAAACCCCACACCACGAAACGTCATATTGCCGCCCAATAAATAAACATTGGGAATGTCACCCTGGGAAGTCCCCGCTACGATGCGATGGGCAAGGCCAAAGCGAGGCAGAATTCGGTTGTACCATCGCGCATCCAGGTTGACATCCCAGCTAGAAATGCTGGCATCGGGTATGTTAAAGCCCACCTCACCTCGGGTATACAGCCGCGCACCGGATACAGGTCCATGAAGATCCCGCACGGTTCCATCCAGGGCGAAGATGATGCCTTCTTTGAGCAGGTAAAAATATTCATCATCAAAACTCGGATCCAAGAAATCATTGCGTGCGGAAGCGTCTGGATCATAATCTTGAATTTCAAATTCAGAATACAAACTCATTTGGCGATATCGGTCCAATACAAAGTCTTTGGTAAAATTAAGACCGTAGTTTCGGATGCCATTGCGCTCATTAAAAAACAGTGAGGTGTTGTAGGCTTGCTCAATGTTGGAATAACCGATGGCGGCAAATTTGGTGTCGCCCAGCAAAATGCTGTTGATAAAAATGCCCTGATCCCCAAACAAGTTGTCTGCAAACCCACTGAGCAAAAGCCTTATATCACTGCCGTCATAGGCCGCCGCTGCGGCAACCGATTGAACTTTTAAGCGATTTTGCACCGGTTTGGCCGTATACATGGTTGGGTAAAAAGGATTGGATGGATGATCCGGTGCCTGGTCCATCATGCTTTTGCTTTTCTGATAGGCACGAATGGAAAGGCGTGATTGTTCAAATTCGATGTCGCGCACCTCTAGGGCTTCAAATGCATTTTGTTTCTCTAACTGCAGTCGCCACGCATCGTCTTTGTTTTCGATGTAATACAAGCCTTGCTCAAAAGATTCGGGACGAATCAGGTGCGTGTTTTCTTGCTGGTATAAAACCGTCGATTCTGATCCATCCAGGGGTCGGGAATAAATGGCGTAGTGTTCATCGGTTTGCGCACTATACACCAGCGAATCTTGGTGCAGCGTATGGCCCATGGTATGGGGCGCGATAAGACGCGCCTGCGAAAGCGCGGTGTCATATTCCACCAAATTGCGCTTGCCTTCTAAAAAATACCACCTGGCTTGGTCGTCCATGGATGTATCCTCCAAGGGATCCATACTGCCCGTTGAGGCTGAAGGCAGGTGCCAAAAAAACTCGCGACTGGGTTTGGCGCCTTGGTAGCGCTCGGTTAATAAAAAATATTCGCCTTGTGGCAAAGGCTGCGAAATCGAATGGGCTTGAACAGATGTGGCCAATGTTTGCCCATTGCGTACATCCCAAACATGAAATTGCATTTGATCATGCTCTTTGTTGTGTGTTACCACGCCCACATAGCCATCGGGATGAATGGTTAAATTTTTTAAATTTTGTTTTTTAAGGTCAAAAAAGTGTTGCCCGATGGGCGCCATCGTTTTAGGGCTAATGGCAATCCATGTTAGTCCTGTTTTCTGACGCACAACAAAGCCGACATTGGCATTGTTCATAATGGCCAAGGCCGATATTTCTCCTTGATCCAGTTTAATTTTTTTGGGTTTGGGGTTGTTCTGTAGAAAATCCAGAAGGTGGTAATCGCCTGCTTTCCATATGAGTTTGGTTCGATCTTCGGCAATGCGAAAACGGGTGGCATCCGCAGCCAATTCTTGAAACGTCTGGTGGGTTTGGTCATACAGCACAAGCTGATAAGGGCCCTTTTTGTCGTTGGCAATGACCATCAGTATGTAGTGATTATGCAAAAAAGAAACCCATTGGACTTCTTGACCAATACGCTCTACGGGACCTTCAGGCAGTTCTTGCAACTGGTTGTTTTGAGTTTGGTACACAAACAAACTGATTTCAGGCAAATGTTCAAAAGCTTTGTAATCATTGGCCAGACGGTTATTGACCATGGCAAAAATTTGTTTTCCGTCGGCAGAGGTCCATCCTTCAATCATGTCCCTGCCCTGCAATTTGCTTTGAATAAAAGACCGGTTGGCTTCAGACACTTCTTCCACCGCAACGGTTTGCGATCGCAGTGGTTTGATATTTTGACCTTTCCACTCAAAATATTGGGGCTGTTTGGGTACAGTCTGTTTAGACACACTGGGCAACCCTTGCTGCGTGCGAACCAGCATCGCCTCTTGACGGTATGCAATGGATTCAGTGGTGTAAGGGATGTCTTGGTGGCGAAGCAAAAGATTGTGTTGCCATGCATACACACCATCCAACACCGGGGTATTGGAAAGTTGATTCTTCTCGTTTTCCACAAATGAGCTAATGCCCTGGGCCCTGCTTTGCATACTCAGCGCCACTTCTTGACCAATATTTTGTTTGGCGCGAATTTGCTCTTTTACGGTTGGCATTTGCGCTTGATACAAATTAGGCACCAGCTGTTTGTTTTCGTTAAAAAGAATGGAGCCATCGGTAAACCAATGCGGCTGTGTTAAGCCAATGCGCATTTGGGTGACTTGCTGAGTTTGTTTTTTGCTTCGGTCCCAGAGCATCAAATCAAAGGTTTCGTGGGGTGTTGAAACATACATCAGTTGCTGACAGTCATCTGAATAATCAGGTTGTTGATTGAGCCCATCATTTTGAGTCAGGGGTGTAATCGTAAAGTTGGATGTCATTTCATAAATATTTCGCGGATACCACAAACGTGTGGGCAAACGCGCTTCTTCTTTTGAATAAGCATAGACATCCTGAGCCTCACAATAGGTCAGATCACTGTAGTGGGCGTCGTCTTGGGTGATTTTTTGAAGCTGGTCGGTTTGCGGCAGCCAACGATACAAATTGGCATATCCTTTTTCATAGCCAATAAAAACCAAATGGCCTTCTCGGTTCATCACCACATCGGTGATTTGTTCAAGCTGAGGCCAGCTATAGCTTTGACTTTTGCCCAAGCTTATTTTTTTATTCTCGCCGTCGTACTGATAGGTCACCATGCGAATTTCATCGCGCCGTGATCGTTTGACGGCGTAGATTAAATGCGTGGGCGTTAAAAAAGCCCCTTTTTGAAAACTCTCCAAAGACTCTGTATTGTAACGGCGATCCATCGCGACCACTTTGGCACCATGCGGAGCATCTTTATGATGAATTTTTATGGCATTGCGCATACCCACCGAGGAGCCGGTTACATAAATGGGCCCATGCGCATCCAGCAATCGATGCTGATCATGAAGTTTGATGGAGCTGGCTGTTAAATCTTGGCGCTTCAACAATGGGCCATACAGTTCCAGTACTTTGGCCTGCACTTTTTGATTGAGCTTTTCAATGTCTATGCCCAGCGAATCTTTTAAATTGTTTTCAAAACTTTTTTCATTGGCTGCCTCAAAGATTTTTTGAAAACCCTCCATGCCATATTCTTCCCACATAAGATTGGAGATAAAGTTTCCAATTTTGTACATCAACCAGGTGCCTTGAATTTGTCCCAGTTCTTGAATGTTGTAGAAAAACCCATTGATAAACGCATCTCGAATCACCATCTCGGCATCGACATCCCAATAAATCGAATTGGTTTCGGCCGAACCTTCAATAAACCACAAAGGCAAACGACGTGCTTTTTTAGCAATTTGAAAAACATGGGTGGCTTCGTGCTTGGCCACGTGTTCAAATTTGTAGGCCTGTCCCTCAAATGGAAATGTAACCCGCTTCCAGCCAAAAAGCTCAGTTAAGCCGCCCAAACCTTCTGGAATCGGTCCGTCCACAATGGAGCTTTGCTCAAAATCTCGGCGTGTTTGGTAGACCACCACTGGAATTTTTTTCTCAAATCGATTGTCCACACCAAAAATTTCATTGTTATGCGCATATTCTTCTTCAAAATATTGAATGGTCTTTTGAAGAATCTTTTGACCCCGTGGATAGGTGTAAAAATCGAAGTGATCGGATTCAAAACGCTCCCAATCAAATTGATCATAGCGCGGTTTTTTGATGCCCCAATAAGCCTGCGGCAAAAACTGTACGCGTTTCTCCCTTCCCGAAATGGGAAACAAAAACCGAACAAATTGTTGAAACAAATCACCGCCTTGGCCATAAGCGTCTCGAAACAACTGATAGTCATTTTGCCGCATGGCCCGCTCTGGTTGACCAAAAACGGCTTCGTCTTGCATGTATTTTTCGGTAAGCGAAACAGGCGTTTGTGCGTTGGCTTGCATGCCCCATAGGGCCACGCCGACCACCACCAAAAGCCATAGGTTAAACCGATGCAACACGTTTCTCCTGAATTTTCATCCGCTTGTTTTGCCACCACAGCAAACCAAGTGAAATGATTCCAGCGCCCACGAGCATCTTTATGCTGGCTTGTTCTTTTAAAATAAAATATCCCAAAAAAGTCCCCACCACTGGCTGCAGAAAAAGCGACAACGCGACATATTGTACGCGAATACGCGAAATGGCATAATACCAACCAGTGTAGCAAAAAATAGAGCAGCCCAAAGACAAAAAAGCAGCCGCCAGCCACACCTTGAGAGGCAGCCGGCCATAATCAAAAGATACCACGGTCGGTGCGTGAAGCAGCAGGCCGCCCACACCACCAAACACCATAAGCAAACCCATGGCATCCAATGGCGAATTATAACGTGTCAGAGCTTTGCCAGATACCGAACAAATGGCTTCAAACAGAAGCGAGCATAAAAATAAAGCGTTGCCCCAAAGACGCAAGCTCGACCACGTGCCCTGAGATGGATTCCATTGCAGGTCAGAAATTAAAAAGAACCCTAGCATGGATACGGCCAAAACAATCCACAGGTTTTTTGAAATTTGTTCTTTTAAAATGATGTAGGCCATAAAAACAGTGATCATGGGTTCAAACAAAATGAGCATGGACACATCGATGGCTTGGGTGTGTTCAAGGCCCCGAAGCTGAAACATTTGAGATAAGTAAAAATTTAAAAAACCAACCAGCACCGAGCCCAAGACGATGCGCCGGTTCATCAAAGGAAAGCCCTTGACCAGCCAATAGAGCAGAAACAACAGCGCCACCGAACCATAGCGCATGACAATCACCATGGAGTAAGGCATGTGTGCCAACATGATTTTCATGGCTACATAAGAAGAGGCCCAAATGCTTTGAACCACTATCAATAAAAGCCAATAGAGCGGCTTCACAGCAGCGCAGCTTGGGGCGAGACAATCGCTTGTTTGGGTACAACTGTTTCCAAGCGCCAGTCCACCTCGACGGGTTTGCTTGCGCCATAGTTGTCAATCATCACTTTTTGGTTGTCGCGGCCATACTCAAACACTTCTTTGGTGACCTTTACATCCTGCACACAATAGTCGATGACCTCTTGCATACGGCCTTCTTTCACCCACTGCAAAGACTGCAAACCGTCGGCTGATTTGGCGATGCCCAAGGTGCTTTTGGCCACAGAGTCCAACTTCACACGGTGACCCAAACGACCTTTTAAATCCACCAGCATGTCAAAGCTGGGCAACTTATCAAAATCAAATGAACTGTATCCACGGAGCACTTCGTAATCAAAACGAATGTGGTTAAAACCCACCACCAAGTCGGCACTGCGCAAAAGATTGACCAGTTCGACCACCTGGTTTTCTTCAAAAATGTGATAGTCCTGCGTTTTGGTCGAATAACACACGCCGCAGGCCATGCCCATGCCTTTGATGTTGCCCCACCCGCCAACTTCATCGGCGCTGCGCAGGGTTTCTAAATCAAAGTACAAAACCGTCGGCTGATCTTGGGATGTTTTTTCAGGCTGCGATGGGCCGCCAAATAAAGAGAATTGGTCCATTTTCGGGTATGTACCACAGACGGCCCCCGCGTCAACTGGAATACCCTACTATATATAGATACCAAGCCTTGTAATATTCCCTTCAAATAAGCCTTCAGGCACCCACACCTTGACCTCTGTGACCAAAACCCATAATAGATAGGGCATGAACATCACCAAAGACACCATTGTAGAAAAAATTAATGCTTCCAAAGACGATCTGATCCAGCGGTACAAAGCCATGGTGGAATTGCCCACCATTTCTTCCGACCCCACCTGCGATCAAGCCATTCAAGACAATGCCAAACTGGCAGCTTCCTACATTGAGGCCATCGGTGGCCAGGCAAAAATTTTCGAAACCGATGGACAACCCGTGGTATGGGGACGCATTGAAAACAATCCAGATGCGCCAACTGTTGCCATTTACAATCATTTGGATGTTCAACCAGCTGAAAAAGGCAAAGCGGGCTGGACCCGTGAGCCGTTTGTTTTTACCGAAGAAAACGGAACCTTTTTTTCACGCGGTACCACCGATGATAAAGGCCCAGCTATGACCGCGCTATGGGGTGCAAAACTGGCCAAAGAGTTGGGCATCGACACCAACGTTGAATTTATCTGGGAATTTGAAGAAGAAATTGGTTCGCCCCACTTTCAACAGTTTATTGACCAAGTCAAAACAGTCAGTCAGGCCCAAAGCATCATTGTATCCGACACTGTTTGGCTTACGCCCGACCAACCTTCGATGACCCTAAGCATGCGTGGACTCTTAACCTTTGAAGTTTCATTAAAAACCGGACAGAAAGATTTGCATTCCGGCCTATGCGGCGGTGCAGTTCGAAGCCCCATTGTCGAACTATGCGACATGGTTTCCAAATGCATTGATCCCAAAACGGGTGACCTCACCATTGAAGGCATTGAAAATACATGGGAGCCGCCCAGCGATGCACTGTTGGATCAGTTTGAACAAACCGGATTTTCCATCGAGTATTTTAAAAATGCCCACAAAGCAGACAAACTTCGATTTGATACGGTGCGGGAAATCACGGCAGCCATTTGGGCCAAACCCACTTTTGAAGTGCATGGCATCACCGGCGGCTATCAAGGACCTGGCATTAAAACCATTGTGCCCAATGAAGCCACCGCAAAAATCAGCATGCGATTGGTACCTGGCCAAGACCCAGAGGAAGTTTTTGCCCTGACTCAAAAATACATTTTGTCCATTTTGCCGGATGCAAAAATTGAAATGACCGAAGGCATCCTTAAACCTTGCAAAGCCCCCACCGACACCCCTCAAAATGCCAAGATTCAAGAAGCCATCGAATTTGGTTTTGGTAAAAAACCTGTTTTTGCCGCAGAAGGGGGTTCCATCGGAGCCATTGTTCCCATGTCAGAAGGGTTAAACGTGCCCGTCTATTTTATGGGTTTGAGCTTACCTGAGGACAGCTACCATGGACCCGATGAATCATTTCAGTGGCGACAAATTGAAGGGGGCATTCAAGCGTACGTCAAATACTTTGAATTGCTCAGCCAATAAG
>CAZCBX010000010.1:0-2979 GCA_964497185.1 uncultured Bdellovibrionales bacterium
GGGATGTAGCTGATTTGTATTGGATCTTGAGGCGCTTCTTTTTGGGTACATTGAAACGCAAACAAACCTACGAAAATGAGGCAAAACAACACATGAAATCGTCTTAAAATAGTCATGCTTGCATATGTATCATATTTTATTGTGCGGGAAAGCTTGATTGGACATCTGTGCAACAAACCCTTATGTTGAACAAAAAGAAGCAAAAATCAAGGAGAACACCATGAAAACGATGCCCCTAAAAAACAAACAATCCATGCCCCAAATTGGTTTGGGAACTTGGCAGTCCAAACCCGGTGAGGTTGGAAAAATTGTCGAGGATGCGCTTACGTACGGGTATCGACACATTGACTGTGCAGCCATCTACAAAAATGAAGAAGAAATTGGCGAAAGCTTTAAACGCGTTTTTCAAAAGACTGATCTTCAGCGTGAAGATGTGTTTATCACTTCCAAACTATGGAACAATGCCCACCGAGAAGAAGATGTGCTGCCCGCTTTGAAGAAAACCCTCCATGACTTAAAGCTCGATTATTTGGACTTGTATTTGATTCACTGGCCGGTGGTTTTTAAAAAAGGGGTTACTTTTCCTGAGTCACCAGACGAATTCTTGACCTTGGATGAGGTGCCCATCATGGAAACGTATCAAGCCATGGAGCAAGCTTTGAAACAGGGCTTGGTCAAAGCACTGGGTGTTTCAAATTTTAACCAACAAAAGCTGGGTGATTTATTAAAACAAGCAAATACGCCTCCATGCGTGAATCAAGTGGAGTGTCATCCATATTTACAACAACGTGAACTGTTAAGCTTCTGCCAAGAAAATGAAGTGGTGTTAACATGTTATAGCCCCATTGGTAGTCCAGGTCGATCGGAAGACTCTAAAGCCAAGGATGAGCCTCTTTTGCTAGAGGATAAGGTGATTGTGTCTCTGGCTGAAAAATATCAAAAAACGCCCGCACAAATTATTTTGCAATGGTCCATGCAACGAGGGACGGTGGTGATACCCAAAACCACCCACTTGGAACGGGCCATCGAAAACTTTGAAGCGCAGCAATTTGAAATGGAACCCGCCGATTGTGAAAAAATCACCTCTTTGGATCAATCTTATCGTTTTGTAAAGGGTTCATTCTTTACATCGAATGAAAGTCCATATTCCCAAAAAGATTTATGGGGATAGCCTGTTTTAGGCAAACCATAGCATTCAAATATCAACGCTGAGCCTGGATGTAATCTAACCCACCGACGATTGCGGCGACTTGTGCTTGAATGCATTGTTCGGGCGTGGCGTGTGGACTGTCTGGATAAACTTCTGTCGTGGTCACATATTTTGCACGCGTAAGGCTCGTGCTTAAATGAAGTTTTTGTACGTCATAGGCCATCACGCCCTGGCTCAGAACTTCTTTACCAATAATTTTACCTTCAGAGTCTGCGGGTGCAATGTGGGTTACTTTTTTAACATTTTGAATAATGGCTTCTTGGAATTCTTGTTCCACACGCGCCGAATCAGCCACGAGATAAAAACCATCGGGAATGTCCCACTTATCTTGGGCGATGCCGTCTCGCTGCGCCAAGGCTGGACGAAAGACGGTATTATCGGTGTCAGTGGTTTCGTGCAAATCAAAGTGGGCTATATACTTAACACCTAGATTATGTACGGCTTGATAGAGTAAAGCGCATTCTTGAGCCGCGCTGTCTTGAAAAAAATTGCGATTGGGGTCAATGGCGTCAGGGTTCCATCGGTTGATGGTTTCATATCCCCAGGGGCTCACACAGGGGGCACAGACAAAGTTGAAATGTTTTTCATACTCACTGGCGCGTGTGGCCATAAATGAAATGGCGCCTTTGGCCCCGCTGGTTTCATAACCATGGACACCCCCGGTGATCAAAACAGTGGGTTTTTGTGGTGACAATTCTCGGCTATGCACCAAGTACAATGGATAAGCATTGTCATAATCCAGTTGTCCGTATTCCTTTACGTTGAATTGCTCTTTAAGCTTGTCAATCTGGGTGACGAGTTCATCTTGATAAGATCGCTGGATTTTTTGCTCAGTTTTCCATTTGTTTACATCTTGATCGGTCCAAGCCTGAAAGGGTGGGTGATGGCTCATGGTATCTCCTTGAAATTGAAAAAAATAATCATGCCTTTTTTTACATACAATGTGATTTTTCGCAATTGCGAATGCTCAAAGACACCCTAACCAGGGTTAGTATTGTTAAACAGCCTTTTTGAACAAAATGAGCAACATGAGTGAAACCATTAAGCCCAAAAATCAGCAACCGCAACCCCCTTTTGATAAAGAAGGAATTTCACCGCCAGGGTTAGAGGCGGATATGAAACAAAAACCAAAATTTAGGGCACCCGATTATAAACCCGCCAACAAATTAAAAGACAAAGTAGCATTAATTACAGGTGGAGACTCAGGCATCGGTCGAGCCACCGCTTATTTATTTGCAAAAGAGGGTGCCCATGTCACCATTGCCTGCCTTGAGAGTGATGTTGCGGATGCGAAGATGCTTCAAAAAGAAATAAAAGAAGAAACCGATTTGGACATCGACATCTTGACCGGAGATGTAACCGATTTTGATTTTTGTAAAAGCATATGTGAACAAACTGCGCAAAAAAGAGGCCAGATCGACCTTTTGGTAAATAATGCAGCTTTCCAAGAGAGCATTGAAGACTTTGAAGATTTGAGCATTGAACACTGGCATAAAACCTTTCATACCAACATAGATGGTTATTTTTACATGGTGAAAGCGGCATTGCCGCATCTTCCCAAAGGAAGTGCCATCATCAATGTTGGATCCATTACTGGGCTCGAAGGCGCTAAAAATTTAATTGATTATTCATCCACCAAGGGTGCCATTCATGCATTTACCAAATCATTGGCGCAAAACTTTGTGGATCGAGGCATTCGCGTGAATGCTGTGGCACCTGGACCCATTTGGACCCCCTTGAATCCAGCCGAGCGAGATTATGAAGATTAT
>CAZCBX010000010.1:3079-99426 GCA_964497185.1 uncultured Bdellovibrionales bacterium
TTGTTGGCCTTGATCGGCATGGAAATTGTACTTGGCATTGACAATATTGTTTTTATATCCATTGTGGCGGAAAAGGTGCCTGCTGATCGAAGGGATCGTGTTCGAAAATTGGGCATTGGCGTAGCCTTGCTATTTCGTCTTGGACTTCTTTTTTCAATTTCATGGGTGATGGGTTTAAAAGAACCGTTATTTTCTATATTCAACCACTCCTTTTCAGGTCGGGATCTTATTTTGTTGGGTGGGGGACTTTTTCTTTTAACCAAAGCCACCCATGAAATTCACGACAACGTCAATGCCGATGACAATCTACACACGCCCAAAGTAAAAAAACTGCATCAATCCATACCCATGATACTTGGGCAAATTATTTTGCTGGATATCGTGTTTTCATTGGATTCTGTGATCACCGCCGTCGGCATGGCTGATGAGTTATGGGTGATGGTGGTGGCCATGACCATTGCGATGGTGGTGATGTTGTTCAGTGCGAAATCCATCGGAAATTTTGTTGAAAATCATCCCACCATTAAAATATTGGCATTGTCTTTTTTACTGCTCATTGGCGTTATGCTTGTTGCCGAGTCTATGGGGCAACACATCAACAAAGGCTATATTTATTTTGCGATGACATTTTCACTATTTGTAGAAGCACTGAATATGCGTTACCGTAAAAAACACACCTCATAAAAACGTCAGACCGCATTGGCTAGATTGGCATAGCAACCAGTCTAGAAGTGGGTCGATTAAATCTTGGAATTGCCAGAAAATTTCGCTATGGCATCGAAGATGATTTCGATGTCGACACTGGATTGGGGTATTTTCTATGGCTATTTGGCTTTTGCCCTTTGCTTGGGCTTTGCCATTCGAAAAAAAATCACCAACCGCGTGGATTATTTTCTAGCGGGCCGAAACCTTCCATGGTGGCTGGCTGGATCGTCCATTGCCGCCACGACATTTGCAGCCGATACCCCACTGGCCATTACAGGCATTGTTGCCGCCAAGGGTTTGTCGGGCAACTGGATTTGGTTTCCATGGATCTTAATCCATGCAGGTGTGGTGCTGTATTTTTCCAAAAAATGGAATCAAACAGGTGTGCTGACCGACTCTGAGTTTGTTGAATTGCGCTACGAGGGCAAAACAGCCAGAGTGCTTCGATACACCCGTGCAGGGTTGTCTGGTTTGGTGTTTAACTGCATTGTAATGGGTTGGGTGATTCGCGCGATGGTGAAAATTATCAGTCCTTTTTTTCACTGGGATCAGTGGACACCAGGTTTATACAATTTTCTTTTATCCATCTGGCCGAGCAGCGCTGCCCTTGGTTCTCCTTCCGAAGGAATGACAATCTTCATCTTGCTCATCATTGTACTGGTGTACTCCACCATGGGTGGCATTCGAGGGGTCATTATCACAGATATGTTTCAGTTGGTGATGGCGCTAACTGGAAGCATATGGCTGGCATGTAAAGTATGGACCACCGTTGGCGGGGTGGATGCACTGCAACGGCAAATGGCCCAGCTGTATGGTCACGCCCATACCTACCTCGATCTGTTTCCTTCACTTGAACGTGGTTGGGCCAGTACATTGGACATAGGGTTGGGTGTGTTTATGGTTTATTTGATCGTGCAGTCCTATACCAATATTCCAGCCGATGGTGGAGGCTATTTTATGCAGCGCCTCAACACCACCAAAAACGCTGGAGAGGCTAAAAAGGCCATGACACTGTTTGTGGCCATTCACTTTTTACTTCGCACATGGCCATGGTTTATCGTGGCTGCGGGTGCCCTGATTTTAATTCCTTTGGGTAATGAAACATCCATATTGGGTGATGTCGCATCGGTTGTCGCTTCAGACCGAGAGCTTGCGTATCCTGTGCTCATGGGCACGCTTTTGCCACCGGTGGTCATTGGGCTCATGATAACAAGTCTGATGGCCGCATTTATGAGCACGATTGATACCCACATCAATTGGGGTGCTTCTTATTTGGTCAATGACGTGTATTTGAGCATTCGACCCGACAGTACAGCCAAACAGCAACTGTTGGTTGCAAAAATGGCAGTGGTGTTGTTCATGATTTTGGGCGTTTTTGTAAGCTTTCAGATTCAAAATGTAGAGCAAGGTTGGAAGTGGTATGCTGCCATTGGCGCTTCGCTGGGTATTCCGACTTTCTTGAGATGGTGGTGGTGGCGTGTTACCGCAATCAGTGAGTTTATGGCCATTGCATTTGGCTTAACCTCAGCCGTGATTTTATTTTT
This sequence comes from uncultured Bdellovibrionales bacterium, assembly GCA_964497185.1. Taxonomy (GTDB): domain Bacteria; phylum Bdellovibrionota_G; class JALEGL01; order JALEGL01; family JAGRMV01; genus CAZCBX01. The sequence goes on from CAZCBX010000010.1 coordinate 5,329, forward strand.
TACGGACCTTGAATATGAAAAACAAATCATTGTTACATCGGGTATTAGTATTTTGGGTATGTTTGTGGGGATGAAGTGGAAACCTGCGCAAGTCACAAACAAACTGCTGCTTTTTATTAAAAAGGTGGAACCCCATGGCTTTTGGCCTGGCAAAACCATGGTTCAAGGCTGGTTGGAAGTCGTTGCTTTTTTAATCAAGTGGGTGATGTTGGTAGCCGGTGTGCTGGTCATTTTACATGGTCAGCAAGTTTTGTTCTTTCAAGGTCGATGGATCCAAGGATTGGCATGGATGGCTATAGGTGTATGGCTTTGGATGTATACGCATCAACTCGACATCCAAAATCAACCCAATCAGAAAACAACCTCATGGAAAAAGTATGTTTGGCCCAATGTATTGCGCAATATCCAAGGACGAGTTGGCTGAACGGTTTTTAAAAAAAATTCAAACTTAAGAACTTGGAGGCAAATTGACTTTATTGGAAAGAGTCGATGAATGGATGGCGTTTTCAGTTGTCTCAACCAATTGAACTTGTTGTAAGAGATCTTCAAACTCTTGCACTCGACGCTCAAAAATTCTTTTTAGTTTTTTAACTTCTTCTTCCGATGTAGTTGCTGGATCCAGTGCAACATCCAAGAGAGATAAAACACTGTAAATTGAAGTGTGAAAAGCGCGCAAGTCGTGCATCCAGCGGCGAGCCTGAGAATTGTCAATGAGCGTTACAGATGTAGACGTGGACTTTGGATGGTTCATGCGTTTAAAGTACTGAAAAGCTTCTTGATTTGCAAGGGGCTTTATAAACCCGACCACGAGAAGACCCCGTGGTTTTTTTGGTTAACATAGTTGCGTTAATATGAGTGCAATCATCTTTTTACGTATAGATATGCAACCTGTCACACGCAATTTTCTTTGGGTTGTCCATTATTGTATAGTACACCTTTGCCATGGACGTGGGGAAAAAAACGGATCAACCAATGTTGCTCGTTGGTATAGGAACATCAGCAGGGGGTCTTCCAGCGCTCAAAAATTTTTTTCATGCCAATCCCGCACACCCTCAGTTAACATTTGTGGTGGTCCAGCATTTGGATCCAAATCATAAAAGCATGTTGGCGGATATTTTATCACGGGAAACGATATTAAATGTTTATGAAGCCGAAAATGGACAAAAATTAGCACCCAACAGTGTGTATATTATTCCGCCCGATGCATTGATTGAGGTGGAGGGTCATCATATAAAAATTATAAAACCCCATCGTAAGCATGGGTCTCGTTCATCCATTGATCATTTGTTTCGCGCGATGGCCGAAAATTTCAAAGCGCAGGGCATTGGCATTTTGCTATCTGGTTCAGGTAGCGATGGAACTGCAGGTTTGAGAGCCTTAAAAGCCGCTGGCGGTTTGTCGATTGTGCAAGATCCAAGAGATGCCGAATATTCCAGCATGCCTCGAAGTGCTATTGATGCCGGCGTGGTGGATGTGGTCTGCAATATTGAAGACATGCCCCAAGTGCTTTTAGATTATGTTGAACATCCTTACGTGGAGTATCAAGAGGAGAGCGAAGCGGATGAGAAAGGCCTTCAAAGCATCGCAGCACTTTTGAAAACCCGTGAAAATTTTGATTTGCAACAGTATAAAGAAAGCACTGTAGAGCGAAGAATATTGCGCCGGATGAGTCTAACCGGCAAACGTCAAAAAGAGGATTACATACAACTTTTGAGATCGAATGGTGACGAGCGCGGTTACCTCATGCAAGACTTATTGATTAACGTCACAGATTTTTTTCGTGATCAAAATGCTTTTAAAATATTAGAAGACAAAGTTGTTCAAGATATTATTGAATCTGCAGATCCGGGTAGCGATATTCGTATTTGGGTGGCTGGTTGTGCAAGCGGTGAAGAAGCATACTCGCTGGGTATTTTATTTTTAGAGGGAATAAAAAAAGCAAATAAAGATCTAGATTTGAAAATTTTCGCCACTGATGTTGACGAAGAAGCCATTAAAATTGCCCGTAAAGGGCTGTACCCAGCCAGCATTATGTCAGAAGTGCCCGCCGACTACCTCAATACTTATTTTACAACAGAAAATGATCAGTATTATAGAGTAAAAACGCACTTACGGGACAAAATATCGTTTGCCACTCAGAATGTATACAGTGATCCACCATTTTCAAAAATGGACTTGATTAGCTGTAGGAATCTTTTGATCTACTTGCGTAAAAAAGTTCAAAGTAAAGCACTTCAATCTTTTTATTTTGCACTTAATGAACAAGGTTATTTGTTTTTGGGTAGCTCAGAAAATATTGGCGAACAAAAACAATACTTTCAGCCTATATCCAATAAATGGCGAATTTTTCAAAAGAAGCCTGCTCAGCACACAGACTTTCAAGTTGCGCAGTTGGGCCGATTTGTACAACCCAAATATTTTAAGAAAAATTTACAAACAAGACAGAAAAAATCTGATCAATATGGTCCTATCGAACAAGCCAAAGAAATTTTGTTACAGAATTTGAGCCCATCTGTGTTGATCAATGGTGATAACCAAGTGCTTTATTTCCATGGTGACACGCATCCTTATTTAAAAATGCCAGACGGCGAGCCGAAATTGGATTTTATTAAAATGCTGGATTCCAAGCTGCGTACGCGCGTAAGAAGCGCAATTTTTAAAGCCCGTCAATCTAATGAAAAAATTAATATTCATTGCCCGCCAGACTATAGACAAAGTTATCCAAATCAATCGGTCTTTTTAATATCAGTCAGTCCTGTTTCGCATCAAGCATTGGATAAAAAAGCTTTGATTATTTCTTTTAAACCTGACGAAGACTTAGAAAAAAATGGATTGGTTTCTGCCAGTTCAACCGTTTCTGGCGATCAAGAAAATATGGTTGCAGCCATGGAACGTGACTTGCAAGAAACCCGCAAAGAGTTGCAAAACACCGTAGAAGAACTCGAAACAAGCACCGAAGAGCTAAAAGCCTCTCATGAGGAAGCACTCTCTACCAATGAAGAACTCCAGTCCACCAACGAGGAGTTAGAAGCAAGCACCGAAGAGCTGCGATCATTGAATGAAGAATTAACCACGGTTAACTCGCAGCTAAAAGAGAAAATTGATGCCCTTCAGTCTGCCCATGATGACATTGAAAACTTTTTCGCAAGCACCAATCTAGCCACCATCTTTCTCTGCGTTAAGTTTAAACTCATGCGTTACACACCAGCAGCGCAACGGCTACTACGATTGGGTCCACAGGACATTGGACATCCCATTAGTGATATATCTCGTGATTTAATGGATGAAGAAACCATTGATGAGGCCAAAAAAGTGATTCAGAGCCTTGAATCCAGTGAAAAAGAAATTCAGTCGGGTCAACGTTGGTTTGTTCGAAAGATATTACCTTACCGGACTGGAGATCAGCGCATTGCCGGGGTGGTCATTACGTTCAATGATGTATCTGAGCTTAAAAAAGCCAATCATTTTGTAGAAATTCGTGAAAAACAGCATGCTGTGATTGCCAAACTTGGAATGGAAGCACTAAAAAATCAAAAGTTGGAGGAACTGATCGATCATACCGTTCGGGAAGTTGCTTATGTATTAGACGCTGATTACTGCAAATTTTTAAAGTACCAACCAACGCAAAAAAACTTTTTGTTACAAGCGGGCGTAGGTTGGCAAAAAGGAGCTGTAGGAAAGGAAACTGTAATCGCTGATTCTACAACCCAAGCGGGATACACGCTTAAAGAAAATGAACCGGTCATTGTTGAGGATCTTAACACTGAAAAAAGATTTGCAGGCCCAAAACTCTTAGTAGACCATCATGTGGTCAGTGGCATGAGTTGTGTAGTTTCCAAAGAGCACGAATGTTATGGCGTATTGAGCGTTCATACCCAAAACAAAAAAATCTTTACAAAAGATGATGCCAATTTTTTGCGGTCCATCTCGAATTTATTGTCTGTATCAATTCATCGCAAAAAGATTGAGCAAGCAATCAAAGAAAGTGAAGAAAAACTTCGAATTGCCAAAGATTCAAATAATATGGGTTATTTTGAATACAGCATGATTGATGGAGAAACGCATTGGGATAACCTAATTAAAAGATTGTGGGGATTAAAAGAAGATGAACAAGCTACCCAAGAGCTTTTCTCCGAATGTTTGCATCCAGACGATCGAAAGAAGACTTTGGATGCCATTGAAAAGTCGATGGATTACAATGGCAGCGGCCATTATCACACCACTTATCGCGTGATCAACAAATTGACTCAAAAAATCTCATGGGTTGAGGCCAGTGGTCAGGTGATGTTTAAAGATCAAATGCCTCAAAAAATGATCGGTATGGTGATTGATATAACCAAGCAAAAAGAAACTGAAAACACCCTTGAAAATGCCATTATCAATCTGGAAGCCGCGCATGAGAAAAAGAACCAATTTTTGGCCACGTTGGGTCATGAGTTGCGTAACCCTTTGGCGGCGATCAATAGCGGTGTTCAAATCATGCAAATGGATAAAAGCAAAGCAGACTGGGCATTAAACATGATGGCCCATAATGTTAAGCTTGTATCATCACTCTTGGATGATTTATTGGACCTAACTAGAATTTCGCGAGGAAAGATAAAACTTAAAAAAGAAGTATTAAACCTTAATGATATTTTATCTGAGACTTTGCAAGGTTTTGCCCGTGATGCAGAGAAAAAAGAGTTAAAAATGACCTCTCATTTAACCTCTGAGCCTATTTATGTGAAAGGGGACCAGACTCGGTTGGATCAAATTTTTTCAAACTTGATATGTAATGCACTAAAATTTACGCCTGCCGGTGGAAACGTAAGCGTACATTTAATACAAAAAAGCGGTCGGGCGTGGGTAACCGTAAATGATGATGGGATTGGGATTGATCCAAAAAAATTAAATTTAATTTTTCAACCTTTTGAGCAAATTACGGATAAAAAGCTTCAGAATCCAGGCTTGGGAATTGGTTTAGCGCTGGTGTCCCAGTTGGTAAATTTGCATGGGGGCAGCATCAAAGCTGAAAGCCAAGGAAAAGACAAAGGTACGACACTCTCAGTTGATTTTCCAATTTCAGATGAGATTGTCGTTCCTGCGCGTAAGAAGGTGAAAAAACCAGATATTAAAAAAGACTTAAAGGTTTTGATTGTAGACGACAATGTTGACGCCGTAAAAGGACTTAAGTCAATTTTGGCCAAAGAAAAATGTCGTGTGTACAGCGCATATACAGCAAAAGGAGCATTGAAAAAGGTAGAAAAGTTTTCTCCTGAAGTGTTCATCATTGATATTGGTTTACCAGATGGCAATGGACATGATTTATTGCGCGACATAAAAACAAAATACAAAGAATCAGCCACTTACATTGCTCTTACAGGATACAGCCATGAAGAAGCCCACGCTCGCTCAAAACAAGCAGGTTTTGATTTTCACCTGAACAAACCAGCTATGCTTGACGATCTGCTTGGGATTTTGGGACAGGCTTCACACTCTTGAGGAGTTCTTCGATGGATTTAAAGTACAAGGGTTTGAGAAAATGATGATCAAAACCTATTTCTTTGCAATTTTCAACAAGTTCATCGGTTCCTTGGCCAGTTAAGGCAACAATGATCGTTTTATTTAACGCTGGCATGGAGCGGAGCTTTTTACAGGTTTCCAATCCATCCATAATGGGCATATTGATATCCAGAAAAATCAAATCAGGCGTGGATTGACTCACTTTATCAAGGGCTTGCTGACCACCATAAGCCAACTCGACATCATGGCCAAGAAGTTTGACCATATGTCCAGTGGCAAATGCAGCGTCTTCGTGGTCATCTACAACTAATACGGTCACAATGGTGTCCTCCATGGGTGAATTTTTAAAATGCTGATTTGACTACCTGCAATAATCAAAGATTTTTACAAGGCTGATTATATGAGCTTATCATAGCTTGCAGTACTTACTTTAGATATTGATCGAAAAAATGTTGAAATGGGACACGGGTCTAAACGATAAGGAAAAAAACTTTCGTGGAACAGGCCAATAAACAAAGCAGTGAGCCTAAAAGTGGGACCCATTTGGGGATATTGGGGGCATTTTTTGGCTGGTTTTGTCTTTTTAGCTGAAAAAGGGACGCATTGACCAGGGCAAATACCAACAAGATGATAATGCTGGTGGTCAATGCCAATGAATGCAAAGGGATGAAGATGGCCAGCAACAAAATAATGAAAGAAAGAGCCAATGTTGCACGCAGAGGTGTGTGGGTTTTTGGGTGAATTTTGGCAAAAAAAACAGGAGCACCTCGTTGATCGCGGGCTAGGTCCATTAGAAGTCGAGAAGCTGAAATGAGCTGAGTCAATGCCCCATTGACAATGATAAATAGACTGGCGAGTCCCACCGGCCATACCGACCAGCCTGCTAGTTCAACCGCTTTGACCAAAGGGGCGTCAGCTTTTGATATTTCAGTTAAATAAGGAGATCCAACCAGCGCAGCAGAAACACTCACATAGAAAAAAAGCACGATCCCAATGGCAATCAACATGGCCTTAGGCATTGTAGATTCTACGTTTTTTACTTCTTCCGCTGTTTGCGCCATATCACCAAACCCTATAAACGAATATACCGCTAAAAGAGCACCACCAAAAAGGCCACTTGAAAAAAGTGATTTGTTTGAGAGCTGCTCAACGATTATGCTGGGTGCTTGTACAAACCCATCACGGAGAATATAAATAACAGCAAGCAAAGTACAAATGCCCATCAAGGTGGTCACTGACATAAACCAAGCACTGTGCTTAATGCCCAATATGGCCACGGTGCTCAATGCAACAATTAAAACCAATAACGCCACCCAAGTTGGAATATCGATAAACACTTGAAGATATCGAACAAACCCAGTTGCAATGGTGGCGGCAGAAACAGTATTGACAAAAATAAGCAAGGCTCCCGCGCTTGAACCGAGCTTTCGATGGTTGAAGGCTTTTTCTACGTAATCAATGGGTCCAGCTGCGGACGGAATGCGAGCTGCAATTTCTGCATAGGAGAAACCCGTGGTGATAGCGATGGACGCGGCCAGCAAATAAGAAAGGGGTGTGAATGTGCCGGCCTCTTGAATGACTTCACCAATGACCACAAATATTCCGGCACCCAGAATGGTTCCGACCCCAAACATGACCAGTGAGAAGGTATTCATGTCTCTTTTTAGGTCGGATTGAATGGTGGGAGAATTTGGCATCTTTAAGTTTGTTAAAATAACAACGGTATCAATAACCTATACATATCCAGAGAAATGAAAAGTTAAATATCTGAAAGTAAGATGACAAGGCTGCCGTGGACCTTTAGTCTAAAATCAAAATTTTAATATCCATTTTAACAGAAGGAGCAATTTTATGACCCGCAATCACGGCCCACAAATCAAAGATGATCAACAATATGAAGCCTTACGCGATGAAGGTTACAGCAAAGAAAAAGCTGCTCGTATCGCCAACACCCCCAAAAAGAAGGCGAGTAAAAAAGGTGGGAAAGCGCCTGCTTACGAAAAATGGACCAAAGAGCAGTTGTATGATCGTGCAGCCGAAGTTGGCATTGATGGACGATCCAAAATGGATAAAAAAGAATTGATTGCCGCTTTAAGACAATAAAAATGATGGGTTAAAGGCTACCAAACCTTTATGATTCTATGTTTTCCAACGCGTTGGAAATTTGCCGAAGAATATTATTCTGATGATGCGGTTCCATACCTTCACTGGTTGCCCGCTGCAACTGAATGTGTTGGTCTTTCCAGTTGGTTAAAATTTTTATTTTTTCTTCATCAGAAAAATTTTGATTGTCTACCACATCCTGAGGTGCATCAAAAACTTGCCCAGGTGTGGCCAATGCTTCTTCTAAACTAACTTTTCTTCTTTGGTTCATATACACCTCTATAGTCAATAATTACAATTAACATAACAGTGTTGTATAGGATGTAAACCATTCGATATTGGTTTGTGTCCAATATTATTCTTTCTTTATATTTTTATGAATATGCATGGCTGTTTCAAAACTAACTTTCTTTAGTATATAAAAGCCTATTTTATTGGGCATCTTGAAAGAAAAAGGGGGTATTTTAACAAAGGATGAAATCATGAAATATGTAACAATTGTGGAACACCTCAGAGCTGAGAATAATGGCATTATAGAGATATTTGACCGTGCACAAGCTTGCCACGGTATTCGTCGAAAAGAGATGCTGGAAAAAATCGAGAAATTGTTGATGAGGGTTGAAAAAACAGAGGATAAAATTGATGAATTGTTTTATTCAGACTCAGCACACAGTGAGTCAAGAAGTGGAATCCATTTTGATCCATCGTAAGTCAAGTTCAGCCCAATTTTTTAGTTAAAAGTATAAATAAAAGCCCCTGAACTTTCGATTATTTTTTATCGATTGTTCAGGGGCTAAGTATTTTTCTTCAAATAACAGGTCGATTAGTCAGTACGATTTTTCGAAGTCGACGTTGATTGCTTTGACGTTGAGTTGCGATCTGAATCGCTTTTTTCAGACATTTTGAGATTGTTTTGAGTGTTTCTTACACCCATAACACTATCACAGATATCCTCAGCACGGCGCTTATCCCATCTTTCTTGTACTGAACCGGATAGGATCACTTCACCATCTTTCACTTTAACTTCAATGTCACTTTTATCAATATTGTCAGCGCGGGTTAATGCTTCGCATACTTCTTCTTGTATTTTTTCATCGGATCTTGTGTATCCTTTGGGGGCTTGTCCATAAAATGCGCCTCGACCTCGCGTATATGGGTTCGAGTAGCCCCCCTGGTCATAGCGGCCATGATCTTGAGCATGACCCGATACCGTCATTTCACGTGTGTCGTTGTAATTTTGACGCTCGAGTGAACGAGGGCTTTGTTGCGCTTGGTAATTGCGTTTTGATGAACGAGCATTTTGATTGTCCCAAGATTTGGTGCTCCAATCGTATACTCTCTCATCGCGTTGACGATCGTAAGACTGATACCGCTGATTCTGTATAGGATCATGGTCAGTATTCGATGTTCGAGTGTTGCGTGAGTAGGGAGTATCTTCATAAGAAGGGTTTTCACGATAACGATTGTAGTGTGATCCACCCGCGTTGCGACCACGGTTCATTTGATTGCCATCTTGATCTCTGGTGTATAAGGGTGCTCCATCATTGGGCAATGGACCACGAGAAAAAGATGGTGAGCGTTGAGGTGATTGGTCACTATACCCCGCTTCTTGGTAAAAATCTCTTGGAGATTGATTTTGATAGTCTTCCTGGGGATTATCCCATGTATAGTTTGGATTTCTCATTTGAATTTATCCTTTCATTTTAATTTGTAGATCATGATTGATACATCTTAAATAGGATAATAGAGGTCAATACTCACTGATTATACCAACGCAAGTTAGGTTGAGCCCCATGAACGCACATACTTTGGTAAGGTCGGGCGTGTACAAAATTTAAGAATCGTCTGGATCATTGTAAGATTTTGGTGATATAAATGAGGCATGATAAGAAGATATAAAAAATCAACCGTTACCTTATGCCACTTCTTGCTCTGCGCCTTCACTTTTATAGGAAGTGGTGTGCTGATGGGCTGTACACAAAAATCAACCCATCCTTCTCCAAAAGTCATGCCAGCTCATGCACTGGAAAAAAAGCCAACCAAGCATCAAACCCATCCTAGAAATTTCATTGTAAATACACGCATGTTTACTTTTGACAGTGCAAAAATCAACCCCTGGATACCTCAAATTACACATCTGAGCGTTTTCGGAGTGGACTTTCAAAAAGGAAAAGTCAATGGCAACTATACCTATGCCAACAAAGACCGCGTAGATGATCTTATTTCTTTTACCAAGCGGAAAGATTTAAAAGTGGTTTGGACCTTAAATATGCAGTCGACTACGTTAGAGCAAGAGTTGGCCTATGTTACAGATCTTATCAATCGAGGTATGCCGATTAGCGCTTTTAAATACGGCGGTGAGTTTTATTTGGGCAAATATTATATCGGCGATACAAGCAAAAAAGGCGTGGTAGAGAAAGTTAACATTTCTATCTATAAAAAATGGTTGAAAGAGTGGGTTCCCACATTCGCCAAACGATTTCCATTTGACCAGTACGACCACATTCTGGTGGGTGCCTCTTATGGCAAGTCTAACTCACGTCAAGACCAATATCGCCGGCTGTGGAACCAAGAACTCATCAAAATGCTTGATCAAAATCCAACCTACATAGATAAGTTGGCGGTCGATTTTCACCACTATGCAGGCAGAGAAAAAGTGGTGGAACCCAACGGAGAGGAGACCATCGAAAGCGAGGTCAGTTTTGATTTTTTACATGATTTTCCTGAGCAAATGCCAATTTACATTACCGAATCGGGTTACCGAATTGACGACTACAGCATTAAGAGTTTAAAGAAAGCTTATGATTATTGGACTGCATTTTATCAAGAGCTCGGACCCAATGATTATTATGGTGTTCATCTACTATACACGGATGCTAAGAAAAATCCTCACGCGCTTTACCTTAGCAATGGGAAGCTAAGTCCGGTTGGCGAAAAACTTCGCGACTGGTTTCGAGAAAAATACATGCAATAAGACACGTTAACTATTTAAAAAATCTCTGGCCTGCAGCGCTTCATTCTAACCCTGCGAGGGCTGATGTGGATAATCGGTATTTAGGTAATTTGGATTGGATTGAAGGTAGAGATGAAGCTGAAGATAATATTTAAACTCTTTTTTTAGTTTGTCGAGGTCAGCTTCATTTTTCGTAAATAGGTACAATTGGTTTTCAAAAACTTGAATGTCTTTTGAGTGGAGTTGAGTGAAAATCTCAATGGGCATGGTATGCCATTGAATATCCAATTGGCTTTTAAGCAGTTGGCTTTGAGATAATTGCCAACTTGTATAATGGTTTTCATAAATTGTGATGGTCAATTGATCAAATTCAGTACCTGGAGCCAAAGTTTTGGTTTGAAATTCTGTTGCGAATGTACCTTCAGGCTGTACAACGTACAGGTGAGATGTTTGTACCTGTGCATTTGTACTTTGCGTACAAAATAGAAGCAATGTAACTGGAAAAATATATCTCATGCCCTATGAATATAATTTTTTCATATGCACAAAGCAATTGAAAACCTGGCCTTTGGGTTATGTTGATTTTTTAAAGTTCTTAAGTTTTTTCTTTTGTTTCTCGTACTTAGGGGCTTTCTATCTTTGGATAGTGGCCTTACTTCAATACTGGCATAGGGTTTTCTTACAATTAGTTTTATAAGTAATGAAAGGAAAACACATATTATGAGTGATACTAAACACATTACAGCAATTTACGAAACACGTGATAGCGCAGTGAAAACAATCAATCAGTTAAACGAAATGGGGTACGATCAAGACCACATCGCAATGCTCGTGGCAGAAAATTCATGGTTTGGCGATCGAGATATAAAAATTGAAGAAGGCAACAAAGCAGTTGAAGGTGCAGCTGTGGGAGCCAGCGTAGGCGGTGCCGCGGGTGCTATCGCGGGTAGTTTAACAGCTGTAGGCGCAATTGCTGCTACTGGTGGTGTGGGCCTTATTGCGGCTGGACCGATCGTTGCAGCTTTGGCTGGTGCAGGTGCTGCCGGAACAGCCGGTGGTATTGTAGGTGGCTTGGTTGGTATGGGCTTTCCAGAAGTGGAAGCTAAATTTGTTGATGAGCATTTAGGCAAAGGCCATGTCATGATCGATGTTCAAACAACGGATGAAAAAGCCGACCACTTGAAAGCATTTTTAGAAAAAAGCAGCGCAGAACGCGTGACTGTTTACTAATCACTTCTTTTTAAAGAAGGTAAATAAAAAGCCTCGGCCATCTGAAAGATGGTCGAGGCTTTTTATTATGTGAGAAAAACTCTGTATTTATCTAAGCGTTTGTTTTAAGGGGTGGAGGATCTTGATGGGGTTGTTCTACAGGGTCGGGTTTTTGAATGGTTGGATCTTCAATGGGCTCAGGGTTTTGAGGTGATTCAATGGGCTCGCGTTCAGAATCTCTTTTTGAAGGAGGTTGTTTGATTTCAGGATGTTCTTTTTGGTTGCTCACGTGTATACCTTGCTCATTTAAAATGTAATATGGGTCAGTAAGAAAAGTTGCCCCATGCATTGCAAATGAATGCATGGAGCTTACCTTTTATTTTACGATGAATGCGTTCCTTCGCAAAATTCTTCTACCATTTTTTTATTAAATGCAGGAAGGTCGTCAGGATTTCTACTTGTAACCAAGCCTTGGTCTACAACAACTTCGTTGTCTTCCCACTGGGCGCCAGCATTTTTAAGATCGGTTTTAATCGATTGAAAAGACGTTAATTTTCTATCTTTGACCACGTTGGCCTCAATCAACAACTGTGGGCCATGACATATGGCAGCCACGGGTTTTTGTTTGTTGGGGGCAAAAAAACCTTGAATGAATTCAATTGCTTTTGAGTTGGTGCGCAGCTGATCAGGATTAATAACGCCACCTGGAATCAGCAATCCATCAAAGTCATCGCTTTTTGCATTTTCTAATGTGCAGTCGACATCGTAAGATGGACCCCATTCATTGTTTTTCCATGACTTAATGGATTTTGAGTTTGAAGAAACAATGATGGCTTGTCCACCTGCTTCTTCAATGGCTTTGCGGGGTTCTGACAATTCATCATGCTCAAAGCCGTCTGTGGCTAAGATTGCAATTTTTTTATTATTTAATTTAGACATGAAGCCTCCTAAAATTTTTACTTTATGTTTAATTGTAAGTGCACTGTATTTGATTCTACCCCATGAAGAACATCACGAAAGTTAGAAAGCACTGGTTTTATTGACACTTCATCACTCCAATGTGCCACTGGGCAGATGTAAATTTGAAAAATTGACTTTGTTTAAATATACGTATAATTTACGTATAAATGGAAACCAGCAAAAAAATAGCCATTTTGGCTGATGCAGCCAAATACGATGCGTCCTGTGCCAGCAGTGGGGCAAAGCGCAAAGGCAAAAAGGGTATGTTGGGTAACAATGGGGTGTCAGGCATTTGTCATAGTTATACACCCGATGGGCGTTGTGTATCGTTACTAAAAATATTATTCACCAATCATTGTATATTTGACTGTCAATATTGCATCAATCGCATTTCAAGCAATACACCCAGAGCGACGTTTACGGTTGAAGAGGTGGTGAAATTGACCATTGGTTTTTACAAGCGCAATTTCATCGAAGGCCTTTTTTTAAGTTCAGGAATACTGAAATCTCCTGACTACACCATGAATTTGCTTACGCAGGTCGCCAAAAAGCTTCGTTTAGAAGAGGGGTTTAATGGGTATATTCATTTAAAAGCGGTTGCAGATGCCAGTGCCGCTGTGTTGGCACAGGCAAGCCTGTGGGCCGATCGACTCAGTGCCAACATTGAATTGCCCGAACAAAAAGATTTGGAAGTGCTGGCACCGGGCAAAACCCATCATCAAATTCATCAAACCATGTCCCAGTTACAAGCATTTAAAAAAGACGGGCTGTCTCCCTTAAAAAAAACTTTGCCCATGGCGGCTCAAAAAAGAATCCCGGCAGGGCAAAGCACACAAATGATTGTGGGCGCCTCTCCCAGCAATGACCGAAGCATTTTATTGCAGTCTAATTATATGTATCAAAGTTTTCGTCTTAAAAGAGTTTATTATTCTGGTTTTAGCCCCATTCAAGACAGCCATCCCTTTTTACCCTCTCAACCGCCAGCTTTGGTTCGTGAACATCGCTTGTACCAAGCGGATTGGCTTATGCGCTTTTATCAATTTTCTGTGGATGAAATTACACCTTCAAGCCATTCAAGTTTGGATCTGCAAATAGACCCAAAGCTAATGTGGGCGATGCGAAATCGCTCATTTTTTCCAGTGAATATAAATTTTGCTACTCAATTTCAACTTTTACGTGTACCGGGTTTGGGCGTGCGAAATGTTCAAAGAATCATTAAGGCCCGCCGTTTCCGTGCATTAACACTGCATGATTTAAAAAAAATGAAGGTACAGTTGGGTAAAGCAAAATTTTTTATTCAAACAGCAGACAAAAATCCTTATTTAAGATTTTTGGATCGAGAAAGTTTTTCTATCGTACCTGAAACACAGCTTTCTCTATTTTCAGAGCGTTATTCTTCACTGACCGGAGAAGTGTAATGCCAAAGCCCATCGAATATAAAATATGGAAAGAATTTACCTGGCCTCATTTAAAAGCCTCTTCAAAGCTTGATTGCATTGATTGGAGTCAAATCCATGAGCCCCAAACCCTTGATTCTACGCCAAAACAACCATCTCTGTTTGGGCAACGTTCGAGTAATAGAGAAAAGGTCGAATCTCTGCCGTTTGAATTTTACCCAAATTGGAAAGATGTAAAATTTTTCATTGAAAGTGCTTTATGTCACACATCCGAAAAAAAATTCGACCATCTGTATCGATTTTTAATCGAGTATCAGCACAACCATGACATTTTTAACGATCCACTTCACTTCGATGTGCAGGCGCTAAAAAAAATGCAACATCAAGTGTCCAGAGACATTCATAAAATGCGGGCTTTTGTTCGGTTTCACGAAACCATCATTGATGGCAAAACATTTTATATCGCCTTTCATGAGCCAGATCATGCCATTGTTTTAAAAAATGCCTCTTTTTTTAAAGATCGTTTTTCTACCATGAACTGGGTGATTTTATCCTCTTATTGCATGATGGCATTCAACGGAAAAAAAATTTTTTATCAGTTAGGCCGTTTTGCCAAACCCGATTTTCCCAAAGATGATTTTGTTGATTTATGGAAAACATATTTTGTTCATATCTTTAATCCAGCGAGAGTGAAGATTAAAGCCATGAAAAATGAAATGCCAGTTCGTTACTGGAAAAACATGCCAGAAACACAATTGATCAAAGAAATGATTCAAAGCGCGCCTCAACGGGTGCAAAAAATGATACAAAATATGCCGCGTAAAAATGTGTACCCAAAGGCTCGTACGAATACAGATTTACTTAAAACAGATTTAAAACGAGTAAAGCTTTTGTTTCTGTTTGAGTCAAAAGAAGCATTTGTACCTTTGAAGAAATTCCAGGCACAATGGCTTGCAACGCTTAACCTAACAGCCAACGAATTAATGATTGACTACCTGTCACGTTATATGCCCCCAGCAGGAGTCGCAAAACAATCACCTTCGTGGAGTCTTAAAGAAATTTTACGCAACCGCCCCTTATTTATAAAGCATATGCAAAAAATCGAACCAGAGCATTTAATCTGTATGGGAAAAAAATCAACCATGCTTGCCTTCGGCTACCCCAAAATCTTATCAGAAGGGTTACACCGATATTTTTATACGACTGCCTGTTCGGCTACTTGGCTTGCTCGACCAGATGATTTTAAAGCCACTGGTTGGTTTCAAGCACAAATAGAAAAGAAACCGTTAAAACTTAAAAATAAAATCTTTCACGAGGCGAAAACTTTTTAACGTTTAACAGCCTTGCCATTTAAATTAGAACAAGCATGGATTCCATTGAATTTCGCGAACCCACTGGTGAGCGTCATCCATATGCATGTTGTATTGACTAGAAATCTTTTGTGCAAGTGTAGGATCTTCACTTAACTCACGGCATGTTTGACCAATTATTTTTTGAATTTGATTTAATTGTTCTGAATGATTTTTAAAAAAATCATCATGGACGGTTAAAACAAAGGATGGCCACTTGGTTTGGATTTCACCGATGCGTTTAACATGACCTTGGCGAACATAAGGGGCGGTAATGTATTTTTCCCAAAAAAAGACATCGGTTTTTTTCTTTTGTAAGGATTCAATGGATTCTTCCATGGTGTGGGTAACCACCCAGTTTGAGTCTGGAACGTGCATACCGCGTTTTCGAGCTTCCATTACGGCCATGGTTTGTGAGCCAGAACCCAAACGGCTAATGGCGTATTTGGGTTGAGCGAAGTCTTCAATCTTGTTTTCTGGTCGGCTGGCACATGTATGAATGCTCCATTTTAATGGAGATAAAACAAAAAAATTTACAATGGTGCAGGGCGTGCCCTTCGAAATTTGCATGAGTGTGGCATCGGTGAGACTGATGGCCAGCTCGATTTTGCCTTCACAAAATGACTGACACAATGCACCCGTGCCGGAAGGTTCGTCTTGCCATTGCAGGTCAAATGCATTGAAATAACCTTGTTCGATGGCATACAGCCAGGGGTAATTGAAAGGTTCAGGGACGCCACGGATAATCATTCAAGAGATATAACTTATTTTATGTGCAGCATGAAGGATAAAACTTACACCTAAAGTCATTTGCCTCGTTCATCAAATCAAGCTAAAAGGCAACGACAGTCAAATGGCAATGAGTTTATGAAGAAAAAACTGATATATACAAAGAGCAAAAAGATTGTCGCCATTGCATTGGCATCTTTTTTTATAGGCACCATTATGTGGGCCATCTTGTATTCTTTTTTACCTGTGCCTTATACGCCTTTTATCTTTGCTCGAAGTTTTCAAACTGGTTCATTCAAAATTCAAAAAAAATGGGTGCCTTTGATTAAAGTATCGGACAATTTGCTCTTGGCGCTTATTTCCGCTGAAGATCAGCTTTTTCTTGAGCACATAGGCTTTGATGTGAATGCCATTGAAAAAGCCGTGATTGCAAATCAAAAAAATAAGCAGAAACTAAGAGGTGGTTCAACCATTAGCCAACAAACGGCTAAAAATGCTTTTCTTTTTCCAAATCGTTCGTGGGTGCGCAAAGGTCTGGAAGTTTATTTTACAACGATGATTGAGCTTTTATGGTCCAAAAAAAGAATTATGGAAGTTTATGTAAACATCATCGAGTTCGGACCCGGGATTTACGGGGCTGAGGCTGCATCAAAGCATTTTTTTAATAAACGCTCAAAAGATTTAAATCGATATGAAGCAGCACTTTTGGCTGCGGTTGTACCCAGCCCTTTGAAATACCGAGTAGACCGACCCAGCGCATATGTTCGTAAAAGACAAATCTGGATTTTGCAACAAATGTCCATGTTAAGACCCGAGCCCAATGTAGATAAACTTCTTGAAAACGCAGGCCCTTAGCTGAGTGAGTTCGGTTTTGGGACCTGATATCTTTGCTATCCAAAGTAAGTAGGCCGAAGAGGCCTTGCCCGATAAGTGTATAGCTAAATTCTATTGAACAAAACAGGAGTTAACCATGATTAAGAAAAATAAGTTTTTTCAACTATTTACCATTTTTGCCCTCACCGGGTCTATGTTTATGCTGGCAGGCTGCCCAGATAACAACAATGGTATGGAAGAAGCCGCTGAAGAGGTAGGCGATGAAATTGGCGATGGTATGGATGAAGTGGGCGATGAAATTGATGATGCCACCAATTAATATATAGATAGTTAGACGTTTAACAATTTTGCATGGCCTTGGTTCTCGCCAAGGCCATGCTCTATTTTCGCTGCTTGCTTATTGTACAAGGGTGATATAACGATACTCCATCCATATTAACCACCTTGGCTGAGGTTGCCATGCAGCAAATTAATAAAGGTTCGCAAAATTTAGTTAAAGTATTAATCGGATATCTATTAAGGGGCATATTTTTTGTGCTTCCTTTATTGCTTTCTCTTTACATCATTATTTTATTGATCAAATGGGTGGATGGAATTTTTTATCAAATATTGCCCAACTCTATTCATATTCCAGGGTTTGGGGCACTGTGCATTATCCTCGCCCTCATGTTGATTGGTTTTATTTCAACCACCCAGTGGTTTTCGTACGGATGGAAATGGATTGAACGATTCATATTGAGGATTCCAATACTCAACTCATTGTACCGCTCCGTTAAAAACATCACAGACTATGTTAATCCCAACAATCAGTTGTTGGATGGACGCAGCGTCATCGTGAATTTACCTGGAATGGACATTCAAATGATGGGCTTTCTTACACGAAGAAATTTGCACTCCGTTTCGGAAGTATTGGAAGAAGATGAAGACCGAGTGGCTGTTTATTTTCCCATGAGTTATCAAGTAGGGGGATTTACGGTGTTTGTGCCGAAGCGATATGTTGAGCAAATTAACATTGGTGTAGACGAGATGATGCAGGGAACCCTCATGGCTTGGGTCAAGGGATTTGATGAGAGCCGATTAACCAAAGATAAAGGATCAAACAATGATGATGAATAGAAATAACTTTTTGAACAGATTTTTCGTACTTTTTCTGCTTTTTTCACTAAGCGCGACAAAGACTTGGGCTTACGAAATTGTTGAACTTGCGCTTAAAGATGTGCCGGATACCTATAAGAAAAAGGGGTACTTGGAAGTCATTTTCGATGCCAGTCGGCAAGAGGTATTTGATATTATTACTGATTTTGAAAACTTTGCGGAGTTTATGCCCAGAAATGATGAAATTGATATGATTGAGCGAACTGAGCAGTATGCAAAATTTAATGTTGAAATTGACATGCCTTTTCCCATTTCCAACATAGACTATGGCAACCACGTAAAACTTTTTCCTGATGAATATCGAACCGAATTTTCGATGATCCCCGGCTCAAGTGATGACGTGAAAAATTTTAATGGTCAGTGGCGATTAACAGAGGCAGAAAACGGTCGTACTCACGCAATGTACGAGGTTTTGTTCATTGGTACCCGCCGGTACCCAGGCTTTATTGAGAACAAAGCAACGCGTAAATCATTGAAAAAAATGGCCAAAGCCGTTAGTCAACAAATTGACCAAAGGTACGCTACTCCTGAATAAAATAATGTTTATTGAGCATCGCAACCGTCTCATCATATAATTGCTCAACTTGAGTTTGAATATCGGTTAAAAAAGCTCTCAAGCCTTTATCGGTTTCTTTTTCCAGCATGACTTGACTTAAATGATTCATTTGATTCATCGCCGCTGAAAGGGAAAGCAAGAAGGTGCGTTCAAAATTGATCCCTTTGCGATTGCCTTTAAGGGAAATAAAGCTATTGATTCGGTCTTTTGACACAGCTTTGTTTTTTTGCCTGACCACCCAAGGTTGCCCAGAGTTTTTTAAACAAATGGCAGGAAAATCTTTTTCCATTTTCTCCAATTTTTTTTGTATTTCTTTATAGTTTTCAGCCAGCTTGCTGATCATCTTATCGGCTTTGTCGGATTCTCTTTTTATGTATAAAAGCTCATCGGCCCAGGCAAGCCCTTTAAAACTTTGGTGTAAAATAGCATAGCCATGATTGAGCTCTTCACGCACGTTTGTAAAGTCCGCTTCTTCTTCGCATGCCCACACTGGTGAAAGCCCAATTAAAATCAGACCTCCCAGTAAGGTAAAATATTTTAGAATAGAAAATGAATGTCGAGTTTGTATCATGGGTGAGCCCTTTCTTGGGGTGAGTTTCTTTTTGAAAACCATCGTGAATAAATAAAACGATCTTCAATCTTTGAAAGATCAATTTGAAAGCCATCATCGGTGTTTGTAAAAAGTCCGAGTTCTCGGGCTTTTTTGATGTGGACGGTAATAGACTCTCTGG
Organism: uncultured Bdellovibrionales bacterium; assembly: GCA_964497185.1. Lineage (GTDB taxonomy): Bacteria > Bdellovibrionota_G > JALEGL01 > JALEGL01 > JAGRMV01 > CAZCBX01. Next base: position 24,807 of record CAZCBX010000010.1, read on the forward strand.
ATGTGCCTAGAAGCTGAGCGATTTCGTCTTGCGTAACCCATCGCGGAAGTGAAAAAATCAGTGGTTCTAGTTGGGTGCCTGCCTTTGCAGCAAGGTAGGGCATGGCCCGCACAAGCTTTTCGTAAGTGTATGGCATTTGTAAGCACTTAACTCTTTCCATTAAGTCCCAAGTCAGATGAACAAACATTTCCATGGCATGAAGACTCAAGCTGGGCTGAGTGGATAATGTTTCCTTAAAGTGATGATGGTCTATCTTATACAACTCAGTGGCGGTGATGCATTCATACGAATAGGTGGTGGTTGATGGATGATCAAAAGCCCATATTAGAGGAAAGGTTTCACCGGGTTTGAGTAAAATAATGGTTCTTTTTTGCCCTTCACTGGTCGTATCATACACCTTTACAAGGCCTTCTGAGATGGCATAAGTCCAAGGATGTTCGGAGTTTTTGGAACAGACCGTTTTATGCCCATCCACCTGAATAGGCTCATAATTTAAAGAATTTTTAATTTCTTGAAAAAATTCAATACGTTCGATCATAATCATTGTTCATACAGGAAGTTATAAGAATTCAAAATTCTTTTTTCTGGTTTTCAGCACAGTATAAATGTGAAACCTTTTGCTTTGATATGGATTTATCTCATTGGTTCTAAACTTTAGGTCTGTTAGAAGTAATTTGAATGAAAAAACTGCATTATAAAATTTTCTATACCAGCGTGTCAGATCGTTCCAAACGGTTTTTAAAAAAAGCAAAATGGTTGATCCAGCAGCACAACATTGATTGTACATACGACGTGATTGATTTGGCCAAAGATGGGCAAAGTGCTGAATATAAGGATATTCATATGACACCCTGTATCCACAAGATTTTTCCCATGCCAGAGGAAGAGTTTTACGCGAGCAAAGAATCATTGGACGCTTGGCTTATATCGCATCAACCACCCGCTTTAAAAGTGGTTTAAATCAATTATATTGATTGATCCACGGGCAAGCGCATAAAAAAGCTCGAACCTTTTCCATACTCACTTTCAACCCATATGGTGCCTTGATGTCTCTGAATCACCTCTTGGCAAAATTTGAGTCCAAGGCCAAAGCCTTCCTTGCGGGTTGAGCCACGAGAAAAAATATCAAATATATGATGAATGTCTTTTTCGTGGATACCAAGACCATCATCTTTAACTTGAATAAGCACATCTTGTTTATTTCTTGTGCACTGTACGCGTATATTGACTCCATTTTCAGCGCTATATTTAATGGCATTTGAAAAAAGATTATCAAAAACTTCCCTCATTAAGATTGGGTCCCAATGCACTTGATTTAACCGATCGAGTCTTGTTGTGGTTATTTTAAGTTTTTTGCTTGTTTTTTGCTCAATGTCTTTGATCAGGTTTATGAGAATGGGACCAAAATCCATTGTTTCTGGTGTGATAATGGTGGAGCGGACATCTGTTTTTAAACCTTCTAGAAATTTAGTATTTAAATTTTCTAGGGCTTGCAATTTATTATCCATTTTTTGAATGAGCTGCTCAAGCTCATTGGCTGGTTGATCTTGAATTTCATCCCTCATTAACTCAAGGCCACAGCGCAGCGAAATAAACCCACTTTTAAGTTGATGGGTGAGATAACCAAAGGTTTTTTTGCTACCAGAGGCCAGGTTTTTTCTTAATATTTTCAATTCTTGCTCATTGAAATTTCGGTTGGTGATGTCTTCACCTATTAAAGAAATGCCCGTCACATTATTATCTTCATCGAGGGTGGGGGATGCTTTCCAGGTAGATAGTTTCTGTTGACCGGTGCGGCTAATGATATGTGTTTCAAAGGTATGCGTGCCAGATTTTTTGGATAAAATTTTTAAAAAAATGTTTTGTATCTCTAACCTTGACTCGCCATGAATGAATTGATCAACCCATTTCATGCCTTGAATCTCTTCTTGTTTAAATCGGGTCATATTTGAAAAATGGTTGTTGCAGAAAATAACATGACCACTTAAATCCAAGCTCAGCATACTGATGGGGGTATGAAGAAAAGCATCTCGAAATTGAAAAAGAAAATTTTGAGCTTCTTCAAATTTTTCCTGACTTTCCGTGATATCGCGCTGTAAGGTAAGAAATTTAGAAATATTATTTTGAGAATCCAAGATGGGGGTAATGATGGTGTCTACGTAGAAATAAGTTTGATCCGCTTTTTTATTTTTAATGATACCATTCCATACTTGGCCGCTTGCAATGGTTTCCCATAAATCCTGAAAAAAAATACGATCATGGTGATTGGCATTGAGTTCTCGATAGTTCATGCCGATAATCTCAGCTTTGTCGTAGCCTACCAGCGAACAAAAATCATCGTTTGCAAAAGTAATGTTTCCCATTAAATCTGATTCTGAAATAAGATTAAAATACTGCAGCGCTTTTGACTGTGTGTCCATGTGCAATTTTGCAGCCTGAAGTTCTTGAATAACATTTTGTGTATGGCTGATATCACGAACGATGGCCAAAACGCTTCGAGTGTCTTGCTCCATACCCACGTGGGGTGGGGTGTAATGAATCTCAAAATGCTTCTCTTCTTGGTTTCTTATGTTATGCACAGTTTCTAATGCGCTATCGGTATCAAAAACTACCTGAAGATCTTGGGCTATTTTATGACCTAGTGGACCGATGGTTTGAATGTCTGCACCCATGAGTTTGTTAATTTTTTGATCAAAGAAGGTTGTGCAGGTGGGATTTGCAAAAAGGATTTTCCCGCTTTCTTCAAAAACCATAAAAGCGTCATGGGATAGCGATAAGAGTGGTTCAAGCCAGTATGTAATTTGTTTCCCAGAAATGTCGAAAAGTTTCCCTTTACCTAGGGGGAAGGGCTTTTTTTTGGATTGTTTTTTCATGGGATACTACTTCCTGCTTTCCATGACTTATGTTACAAGCTAACTGAAAATGCCAACAAAAAATAAAAAATACAAAAAACCAAGTTTGGGCAAAGTGATGCTCGTTGAAGATGAAGAGCTTTTCGCGATGAAACTCGGTAAAGATTTCGATCGCGAGAATATCATTTTTACTCACTTTGATCGAGTCGAAAATGCGATTGAAGCACTTAAAGAAGACGATGATTACCATGCTGTTGTAACGGATATGTTTCTTCACTCGAAGGAGCCCAATGGCCTCGAAATTGTTGAGCAGGCAAAAAAGCAGGGCCTGCCTGTAATCATTATTACTTCTGCGCTCGATTTGGACATCGCCAAACAGGGGCTCAACCGCGGTGCAGATTACTTACTTGAAAAGCCATTTAATATCAAAGACTTGAGAATAGCACTGTTGGACATTTGGGAGAATCCTCGTGGTTTGATTGGTCGACGCGAAAGATGTTTTGATCAACACAATCTTACCCCCAAAGAAAGAGAATTTGCGCGGTTAATTTTAAAAGGCTTATCCAATAAAGAAATCGCGGAAGTGCAAGAGACCACAGTCGCAACCGTCAAATTTTATACCAACCAAATTTTTGAAAAATGCGGTGTAAGCTCGCGTGGAGAGCTTTTTAGTTACGTATTGCCCACCTAAAACCTTACCAAAATAAGTGTGTAGATACAGGTAACATGCAAAAACATAACTGTGGTTAACAATGGGTCAGTTTTTATCCATAGCCAGTCAAATCAAGAACCTGGGTCCATAAAACCAAGCTCTTGAAAGTATTAGATAATATCCATATTTTTTATATACAAAAGGCCGCTAACTTTTGTTAGTAGACGATATTTTAAATAGCCAATAGAACTATACTAATATTTCAGCATATTCGTTACCGCATAAGTGACCAAGCATGCTGAGAAAGAATATCGTTTAAATTTTTATTATTTTATAAGGAGTTTCCCCATGGCAACCAGTGCAAGCAGAGAACCAATTAAAAACAAAACCAAAGACGTTAAAGAAGCTTTATCCGATCTATCCAAAACAGCGCAAAGTCAAAAAGAAGAAATCAAAGACATGGTTCAAGAAGATCTAGATCATGTCAAAAACGTGGTTTCAACCATTCCTCCAGTAGTATCCACAGCCACCAGTGAAGCTAGAAAATCATTGGAAGCCCAAATGGAAGAATTAAAAACAGGCTTAAACCAAGTTAAAATGAACATTGAGGCATCTGCGAAGGCAGAACCATGGAAAACCATCGGTACAGCAGCTTTGGGTGCTTTTATTCTTGGCTTTATTACAAGAGGGTCACGCTAAAACTTTTTCCCATTGTTAAAATTTTTTAAAGACCATTGTATTACTGGAAGCCGCATTAAATGCGGCTTCTTTATTCAAGGAGTTGTATGTTTCAACCGTTGATCCAAATATCTGAGGAAAAAATAAAATCCATGGATTCTTTCAACATTGGAAAAATGTATTCCATTTTGGAAGATAAAATAGTGAGTTGGGTTGAGAGTGGTATTGAACTTTTACCCAACCTGGTCATGGCCATCATTGTTTTTGCGTTATTTTTTGTAGTTGCAAAAATTGTAAAAAATATATCTTTTCGTTTGCTCAACAGAGCCACCGAAAACGTAGCAGTCCATAAGCTGCTATCGAGCGTGCTCTCGATGATCGTATTGGTTGTCGGCTTATTGGTAGCACTGGAAATATTGAACTTAAGCAAAGCAGTTACGTCCATGTTAGCTGGAGCAGGTGTGATCGGCATCGCCATTGGTTTTGCATTTCAAGAATCCAGCGCCAATTTTATATCGGGATTTTTCATTGCATTTCGCCAACCTTATAGGGTTGGTGACATCATCAAAAGTGAATCCATAATGGGTATTGTCGACCGTATCAATATGCGTTCTACCGTGATTCGCACTTTTGATGGCCAAGACGTTTTAATTCCAAACCGAACCGTGTTTACCAATCCAATATGGAATTATTCCAATACAGGTCAGCGAAGAATTGTTTTGGAAGTGGGCGTTGGATATGAAGAGGACTTAGATAAAGTTGAAAAAGTTGCTCAGGAAGCATTGGAGGATGTTAAAGATCGAGACAAGAATGAGCCACTTAATTTTTATTATGAAGAATTCGGTGGAAGTTCCATCAATTTTCGAATTCAATATTGGATTCAATATCCAGATGGTGGGGATTTTTTAGCGTCACGTCATGATGCAGTGAAAAAAATTAAAAAAGCTTTTGATCAAGCAGACATCAATATTCCATTTCCCATACGTACCCTTGATATGTCCGATAAGCTAATGGAGAAAATTGGTGGTATGGCTCAAAATCAAGCCTCAGATTCATCGAATGAATAAGATTTTTTGTGATTGTATCTAACCTCAAAGACTATCTGAGGTTAGTAGCAGGAGATTTTGAATGAATTAAGATAAAGAAAAATGGAGGTTACATTGAATATTTTTGAAGAACTTAGAAGTGATCACGAACAGCAACGAGAAGCGATAGACGCGCTTGTTAAAACCAGCGGTGATTCTGAGGAAAGAAATCGAATTTTTCTCAAACTCAAGCATCTTCTGGAGACTCATGCAGATGCAGAAGAGCGGTATTTCTATAGCCCCCTCATGAAAGAGGATCTAACCCAAGATATGGCCAGACACAGCGTCGCTGAGCATAAAGAGCTGGATGATTATCTTGAAGAGCTCAGTGATCAGGACATGTCCTCATCAGCGTGGCTTCAAACCGCAAAAAAGCTAAAAGACCGATTGCTTCACCATCTTGAAGAAGAAGAAAGAGAAATTTTTCAGCTAGCCGGACGTGCTTTGAATGAAAAAGCCAAACAAGAACTCGCTTCCGGTTATCGTGAAAACATGAACGAAAATTTATAATTTTTAAATTTGAAAGGATTAGATATGGACAACAATAATAAAATAATTGATCAACTTAATGAAATTTTAAGAGGAGAACGTTCCGCAGCCGAGACTTATGTACAGGTGTTGGAGAAGATTGGCGATGAGCCGCAAAGCGATACCGTACGTAAAACCAAAGCAGAACACATGGAAGCTGTTAAAACATGGAAAACAAAAATTCAAGAGCTTGGTGGTCAACCCTCAGAATCCAGTGGCGCATGGGGAACATGGGCCCAAACGGTTGCAGGTACATCAAAGATATTTGGCGACAAGTCTGCGCTTGAAGCGCTAAAGCAAGGTGAAGAGCATGGCCTTAAATTGTACAAAGAATTAATTGATGACTGTGAGCCAGATACTACAGTGCGGAGCATGGCAGAAAATCACATTCAGATTCAGCAAAAGCATATTCAAATGCTCGAAAACTACCAAAACAACATTTAATAAGAAGTAAAAAAAGTATATTGTATAAAGCCTCACGACTATTTGTGAGGCTTTTTTTTATAGTAAATATCGAAGCCTTGCACATACCCAATTGATCATGCGATCTTGGGTTGAAAGATTTTTCATCTCTTTTAATTGAACTTGACTGCTTTGGTCTAAATCTTGATCAAAGACTTTGCGCATTTGTTTGGCTACAGTGCTTGAATATAAGGTGATATTTGCCTCGTAATTGCTGTATATGGAACGATAGTCAATGTTGGATGATCCAACGGAAACCATTTGATCGTCGATGATCCACTCTTTTTTATGGATAAAAGTTGGGGTAAAGGTGAAAATCTGGATCCCGTCTTTTAAGAGGTCAGCCCAAAAGAATTGAGATGCTCTTGCGACGATGGCTTTATCGTTGTGTTTGAATGAAGTCAAAATTTTAACATCTACACCTCGCTCCACCGCTTCCTTGAGTGCGTAACGCAGGTTTCGGTCGGGAAGAAAATAAGGTGTGGTGATGCAAATGCTTTTCTTTGCGTAATGGACCAAACTTAAAACAGTTAAACGCATGTTCGAACAGCCGTCCGAAGGAAAACTCTTAACCAGCTGCATGGGCACGTCGCCTTTTTCTTCAAGCGGTCCGGGAAAATATTTTTTATTACGCAGCACTTCACCGGTTAAAATGGTCCAGTTGTCGAGAAAAACGCCTTGTAGTTTTAATACGATGGGTCCTTGAACGCGGTGATGCGTGTCGCGCCACTGATTGGGTTGATCGCCATCGCCAACCCAGCTATCTGCAATGCCCATCCCTCCAATGTAGCCTGTATGCCCATCAATGATGATTAACTTTCTATGGGTACGATGGTTATGCCATCGAAGACGCCAAAAATTTGTCCACTTAAGAGGACGAAAGAAATGCACACGGACACCGGCTTTCTTCATGTCTTTGATTTCTTTTTGCTTTAAAGTGCGTGCGCCAAAACCATCAAGGACCAAATTGCATTCGACGCCACGCTTGGCTGCTTGCATTAAATCGCCCGCGATATCCTCACCTATTTTACCGCCCCAATATGCAAATGTCTCAAAGTTGATGCTGTTTTGGGCTTCTTGTATGTGTTTTCGAAGAACTGGGAAAAATGCATGACCATTTTGAAAAGATTCAATGTGATTGCCCTGCTGAATAGAACTGCCAATAAGGGCCGTTAAACTTAGATTAAAAGCCTGCTGATTGGGAACATCTTCAGGGTAAAATTTATAAAATACTGGTCTTGGCATTGGCTTGCTTGATGAGTCTTAAACCGAAGGGCCATCTCTTTCTTCGGGTAGGGGATTCTCGTCCATTTGTTTTTTTATATCTTGAATATCACTTGTGATGTCCATGGCAAGGGGAGAAGGCGATATGGGTTTGGATCGTTGAACAGCTTTCGATTCGGGGGCAACTGTGTCTATATTTTGGATTTGAATGGGTTTGGGTACAATGATTTCGCGTGCATCATCCGGCATAGAAACTTGTTCAGCCATGAGCTTTTCTTTCACGGTTTGCATCACCAGAGATTTAACTTTAAAAAGGCTGTTTTGATTGGAATTGCACCAGAAGTATACCTTTACATTCACAGTGGCTGCTCCCAGAGAATCAATCAAGACGTAGGGCTGCGGGTTAGAAAGAATAACATTTTCTAAGCCTTTTAACGCATCCAGGATGTATTGCCGTACCTGGTTCACGTCTTCTTCGTAGTCAATTCCGACAATGAAGTCGCCCCGCCGATTGGGATTGGTGACATAATTTTTTACAATGCCTGAAAAAATTTTTGAATTGGGTACAGTGATATGATTACCTTCAAAATCCATGAGGGTGGTACCGCGCGTGTTGACATTTTGAACAATGCCTTTGACGCCATCGACTTCAATGAAGTCGCCTTTGCGAAAGATGTTTTTAAAACGAATGGTCAGACTGGCAAAGTAGTTTTCGAAAAACCCTTTTAGTGAAAGTCCCACCACCAAACCAATGATGCTTGTGCCACCGATTAATGTGGTGGCCAATCCAGTCAGGCCAGTGGATCGAAGCACTGCATAGAAGCCCAAAATCAATATGGGCACCGTACTTAATTTGGCTACCGCATCGACAATGAGTTGACTTTCCAAGCGGGTGCTGAGTATTTTATCCACAATTTTATCCACAATGAATGCAAATGCAAGTGTCAACACCAAGACAATGAGCGCAATCAGAATGTAGGGAACATGATTTTTAAATTTATTAATTATCGATGAGAAAGCGTCAAAATCAGGTTTTAAATCATCGATGGTGGCCTTTTGAATGTTCATTTGATCCACCCAGGCAATGACACCTTCGGTTTTTTTTAGCACTTCTATCAACCAATCTTTGTGCTCAAAGTGGTCAATTTCTCCTTTTAAGACGACGACCCCTTGCCGAACATCAATCGAAACATTTTCGTACCATGGCGCAATGGTCATAATATCCCGTAAGCGCTTTTCGATGTTGGTGTCTTCGATGGTTTGGGGGATGGTAATTTGCGCATTTTCACTGATTTCAATGGTGTCTACACCGGTTTCTTCTTGGGAAAAACCATTGGAGATTGCACCTGCGCTACACACAAGGGACATCAATAAGGCTATGCGTGAGAATAAATTCATAATCAGTGTATAGTCATGGATTGGATATCTTGTCCAAAAAATCTTTCCATTTAACCGTGGTTTGCTAGATACAGTGGGGTGAACATAAGCCATAAACAAAAAATTTTTGCACTATCGGCCATTGGTATGACTGGTCTCTGTGCAGCGGGTTTTACATTGTACTTCATGAGTGTACTTTTTATACCATTAACAACCGCTATTTTTTTATACATGCTCGTTTTGCCGGGCATACAAAAGCTTTCTTTGGATTATCATTTGCCTGATTGGCTGGCTAAAACGTGCATGATGCTGGTCGCTCTGCTCACCCTTGTGTTGCTTGGATTTGTCTTGGGTATTTCCATCGTCAATTTTGCAGACAATTTTGAGATTTATCGGGACAAAGTTATTGGGGCTGTCACAGATGTGATCAATCGCGTTCCAGGTATAGAGGCGCCGTGGGATGCAAATGGCAATGGCAAAGGATTGCCGCTTAAAGATATGGTGAAAGCGGCCAAAGACGTGTCAGCGGCTGTATTTGAACAGCTCGGCAATTTGGGTTTGGTTTTCTTATTCTTATTTTTTATGTTGTTTTCCATTCATACACACCCAAGAGAAGGAAAGTTTGATCGATTGTGCTTAAAGATTGGCCGCTTTATGTTGATTAAAATAGCCTTGTCATTTGTATCTGCTTTTTGGGCAGGCATTGTATTTTTGCTGGTGGATTTGGATTTGGCCCTTACCTTTGCATTGCTGGTGTTTATTCTTAATTTTATTCCAAATATTGGTTCGATGATCTCTTCTGTTCTACCTTTGCCCATTGCGTATGCACAGTTTGGACTGGGTCCTTCTTTTTGGGTGGTATTGTCAGTGCCAATTTTTTTAGAAATGATCATTGGCAACGTAATTGAGCCAAAATGGATGGGCGATCGTTTTGGCATTCACCCAATTTCACTTCTGTGCATGTTGATTGTCTGGGGCGTATTATGGGGTATCGCGGGTGCGTTTTTGGCTGTACCCATTACGGTTGCCTTCTTCGAGCTGTCCAAACAATATGACTGGCTAGAACCGATCAAAGACTTTTTTGAGGCAAAATGGTTGTCTGACTAAAGCGCTATTTCAAAATGCGATGAATGATAAAGGGGGCTGCACGAAAGAGCATTTTGCGAGGGCCAGAGAAAACAAGGCTGACTGCGGCCAAGCCCCAAACCAAAGGGTTTTTAGCCAATGAGTCTTGCTCCGGGTTTCCAGTGTTGTTTTCAAGAAGGGGTTTTTGTCCCAAGTGCAAAAGATAGCTCTTGTGAATATCGGTGTTTACTGGAGGAGTTTTAAAGATTTCCATGTGATTCCTCCCGCTACGATGATTAAAATTGCGCCAAGCAAACACTGTGCGGCCGCTGCGCCCATTTGGGATACAAGCCACTGATACAAAGGCAAGCCAAGGAAGTAAAGTCCAATGCCTGCAATGATGAAGCTAATAAAAATTAAAAAAAGTGAGATCACCAGCAAAAATGCTTTTTGCTGCATTCGATCGGTTTCCGCTTCGAGCAAGTTTGCGCTGGAAACGATAATTTGAGTTAAGCGTTCAAAGATCATGAAGCGCGTCTCTAATCTCTACGAATCAAAAGACCCGCCAACAGTCCGATGGCTGTGGCGCCCATAAGCATGCTCCATGGGTGCTCTTTGGTCTGTTTTTCGATGTCGTTGGTCCAATCAGAAGCCTTGTCTTGAACAGTGTTCACATGGCCTTGAATTTGATCAATTTTTTTAAGGACTTCCGAACGAATTTCATCCGTGATTTCAACTGCTTGAGATTTGCCTGATGAAATCGAAGATGAAAGAATGGATTCAATGTCTTTAACCAGTTTTTGTATTTCTTTGTTCATAAATATCTCTGTACGTTTTCTTTGAAAGAATTGCAAAATTTTCCACATTGTATCGGCAACCCGCCCGTGACAAACCTAACCAAAGGAGAGTAGTTGGGGATAAAGGCTTAATCGTTACCAAGCCACCCTTTTCGATAAAAATAATAAAGCATCACAGCACTGATCAAAACCATAATACCGATGACAATGGGGTAGCCATAGTAGGCTTGAAGTTCGGGTAAATTCCAGGGCGATATTTCAGAATTGAAATTCATGCCATAGATGCCAGCAATGAATGTGATGGGAATAAAAATGGTGGAGATGATGGTTAATAGGCGCATCACTTCATTCATTTTGTGGCTAATCATAGACATATAAATATCAACCATGGAGTTGGTAAGCTCACGGTAATTTTCAACAAAATCAAGTAGCTGAACACTGTTGCCGTAACAATCACGAAGGTAGACTTGGGTGGAAGCCGATATAAATGTGTCGGGTTCCCGCAGAAGGGCGTTTAACATTTCCCGTTGCGGCCAAACCGAGCGGCGTAGCGTGATGAGATCCCGACGAATGCGATACACTTTTTCGATGGAGCTTTCATGGGGTGTTTGAATGATTTCGGTTTCTAAATCTTCCAATGTGTTACCCAGTTCTTCAAACAATGGAAAATAGGAGTCAATCAACGCATCCATGATGGCATAAAACAAATAGTCGGCTTTGGATTTACGAATGCGTCCAATATTATTGAGAATACGCTTGCGCACCGTACCAAAGCAGTCTTGATCGTTCTCTTGAAAGCTAAGCACGAACCCTTTGCCCAAAAACAAGCTGATTTGTTCTTTAGCCAAGCCCGGTTCGAGGCTGAAACGTTGAAGCACGGCAAAGAGGGTGTCGTTGAACTGTTCGATGTTGGGCCTTTGCGATAAATTGGTTACATCTTCGAGCGCCAACTTATGCAGGTTAAACATTTGCTTTAATGCCAAAATGGTCGCTTCGGAGCCAAGACCCACCACGTCCACCCACATCACACTCCATTGATTTTTAATGGTTTGAAGTTCACTGACCTCTACATCAAACTTTTCAACATAATCGGATGCATTGTAAGCGAGCACATTAATTTTGGGGAAGGGCCATGAGGGATCAATGTTGATTTGTCCCGGAACTTGATTGTAGATTCTATCGTTTGGCATACCACTCTACCATAGCGATAAATCTGATATTTACCACTGAATTTATGCGTTGGCGTTGAACATATGGACATCTCGTTGAGGGAAAGGAATGCGAATGCCTTGCTGAAGAAAAGCCTCGTTGATCTGGCACCGAAGTTGGCTATCAATAATGCGGCCGCCCTTGATGGTGTTCATGTTTACCCAGTAGAGCAGCTCAAAATCCAAAGAGGAATCCCCAAACCCAGTCATTAGTGCAAAAGGTTCGATATCCGATAGAACATCTGGATGGGCCTTGGCCGTTTGTTCTAGAATTTGTAATACATGCTTTGGATCAGACCCATAGGCTACACCCACCTGTATGCTTCTACGAATTTGCGGATCTCGAAGCGTCCAGTTTACAACTTGATTTTCCAAGAACATGCTATTGGGCACAATGACATCGATGTTGTCTGGCGTGATGACCACCGTGCTTCTGGCTCCAATGCGAAAAACAGTACCGATCAGATTGTTGACTTCAATGATGTCACCGGGAGAAATCGGTTTTTCCACCATCAAGATGATGCCGCTGATAAAATTTTTGATGATGTTTTGGCTGCCAAAACCAACCCCAATGGCCACAGCTCCTCCAATGAAGGTAAATGTTGTCAGAGGTATATTTGAAAGGCTCAAGGCAAAAAAAGTAAAAATGAGCAACAAGGTGTAATAACTAAATGCGCTGAGGGTGGCTTCGGAAGATGGAGATAGGCGCCCACGACGTTGAATAGAGCGTGTGAGCACTTTGCTTAGCATTTTTGATGCGATCACACCCATTATGATAAGCAGTATGGCCACTACCACATTGCTTAATAAAATGTCCTGATCTCCTACGGCAAAAACTTTTTTATGCCAAGAATTTCGCAACCAATGCACCAAATGATCCATACGTAAGATTTATATCTCAATTTTGTTAAAAATCATACAACCTCAGCGTTTGTATTTAATAAAATAGGGGCTTGGCAGTTAGAGGAACTTCAACTAAAAGAAAGAAGTGAATAAAAAACACAAACTCAACGAATTGGCTTCCACCGCCATTTGTGGCAACGATATTACATCTTCCGTACTGTATGTGTCGGCGCTCGCCATTGCTTTTGCTGGGCAATATGCGTGGATTACTTTGTTGATCGTGGCGGGGGTGCTTTTTTTATTTCGAAAAATTTACGCCGAAGTCGTGGGAGCCATCCCACTCAATGGAGGCGCTTATAACGCGCTATTAAACACAACAAGCAAGTTTATGGCTTCATTTGCGGCCACCTTGACCATTTTGTCCTACATGGCCACGGCTGTTATTTCCGGCAACGAAGCCATGCACTATTTGCATCACTTGGTTCCATCTTTGCCGATTATTGCAGCAACAGTGGGCTTGTTATCTTTATTTGCCATTTTGGCCCTGAGCGGGATTGGTGAGTCTGCCAAAGTGGCCATTGGAATTTTTATTTTTCATTTGGGGTCTTTGTTGGTGTTGAGCGGGTCCATTGTTTTGTATCTGTTTCGCAATGGTTTTGGACAACTCATTGAGAATCACCAGATGCCAGTAGCCAGTGGCAGCATCACCACGGCAATCTTTTTGGGTTTTGCGGCTTCTATGTTGGGCGTATCCGGCTTTGAAAGTTCAGCCAATTTTGTGGAAGAACAAAAACGCGGTGTATTTCCAAAAACACTTCGGAACATGTGGATCATCGTATCCATCATTAATCCACTGATGGCGATTTTTGCGTTGTCTCTTTTTGCGGTTCCCACTTTGCAATCGGGTGCCTATCAAAATACGCTGCTGGTCCAAATGGGTAAACTGGCCGGCGGCTCATGGATTGCTGCGTTGGTATCGATTGATGCCGTTTTGGTACTTAGTGGTGCGGTGTTAACCAGTTATGTGGGCGTGACGGGTTTGCTTGAACGCATGACCCTGGACCGAATTCTACCCAATTATTTTTTAGAAAAAAACCGGCGCGGCAGTTCTTATCGCATTATTCTCATGTTTTTGGCCATGTGTATTTCTGTTTTGCTTATCACCGGGGGTGACGTTCGACTTTTGGCAGGCGTATATACACTTTCTTTTCTTTCGGTGATGGCGCTGTTTGGCATCGGAAATATCTTATTAAAAATCAAACGTGGCGCGCTTCCTAGACCTGTAAAAGCCAGCTGGTTATCGGTGTTTTTAGCCATCGCAGCGGTAAGCGTTGCCCTATTGGGTAACATCGTGATGGAGAGAGAGGGATCCACGCAAAGCAATGTTCAAGTATTTTTAAATTACTTTATTCCTTTTATGGCTTTTATCATCATTATGCTTAATCGCACGCTGCTGCTTCACCTCGTTTTAAATGCAGTGGAGGCTATTTTTCAACCCATGTTGCAAAGTGTGGAAAAAGTAAACCGGTCACTGACCGCTACGATCAATGAGATTAACAATCAAGAATTTGTGTTTTTTACCCGTGGAGAAAACATTGCCACGCTCAACAAAGTCATGCTCTACATTAGCAACAACGAACATACCAAACAAATCAAAATCGTAACTGTTTTAAGGGAGAACGAAGCACTGCCCAAAATGATGGATCAAGAAATTGATTTTTTGGATAGAGAATACCCTGAAATTAGCATTGAGTTTGTGGTGCGTAGAGGGGAATTTACCCCTGAATTGATTCGTGAACTTTCCAACGAGTGGGATATTCCCATTAACTTTATGTTTATTGGTTCGCCCAGCGATAAATTTCCTTATCGCGTAGAAGAGCTTGGCGGCGTTCGCCTTATTATTTGATCGAGATGTTAAGTCCCACAAAAGGTTCGTAAAACGACCTGGTCCGGGTTTGGAGGCTGCAACCATTCCGGATTTTTACCTTCGATGCAATAGGGTGTTTGCCACGCCTTGTGAAGCTGATGACATAAATCGTCTTGGCCTTGATAGGCCTGCTCAATGGCTTGCTCAATGAGGTGATTGCGTGCAATGCAAACCGGATTAACCTTACGCATGGTGCTTTGAGCTTGCTGGATGTTCAAGGTGTGGCGGCTCAAGCTTTGCTCCCAACGTTGATAAAAATCGGCGGCGGCGGCGGAATGACGCAAGGGCGGTTGGCCAGGCAAATGATCGTGAAGCATTAAAAACGTTTGTGTGAAATCCAGTTGTTCTTCATGAAACCATTGTAAACATGCCTGAATCAGTTGCATGTCCTGGTCATCCGCCTTTAAAATGCCCAGCTTGCGCCCAAAACGATGCAGCCATTGCTGCTCGAAATATGCCTGAGCCTCCTGAATCACTTCACCCAAGCGTTCAAAGGCATGTTGCTCTTGGTCATCCACCAGTGGTGCCAAAGATTGCGCGAGGACTGATAAGTTCCAAAGCAAAATAGAGGGCTGCTGATTGTAAGCATAACGACCTTGCTGATCAATGAAGCTAAAAGTTTTGTCTGCCTGAAAATGATCCATGAACGCACAAGGCCCGTAATCAATGGTTTCTCCGCTGATGGCCATGTTGTCGGTGTTCATCACGCCATGGATAAATCCTACGCTCATCCATTGAGCGACCAAGCGGGTCAGCGCGAAACTTACAGCTTTGAAAAAGGCCAGTGGTTGATTTTCACTGTCGCGCGCTTCTGGATAATGCACATCGATGCAGTCATCCATCAGTCGTTTCATTGCTTTATGGTCTTGCCGGGCATGAAGATACTCAAACGTGCCAATGCGTATATGACTGGTGGCCACCCGTGCCAGTATGCCCCCTGGCTCCAATGTTTGTCGCTGCACTTGTTGTTTAGTTCTGACAACACTCAAAGAACGGGTTGTAGGAATGCCCAGTCCATGCATGGCTTCACTAACCA
Organism: uncultured Bdellovibrionales bacterium; assembly: GCA_964497185.1. Lineage (GTDB taxonomy): Bacteria > Bdellovibrionota_G > JALEGL01 > JALEGL01 > JAGRMV01 > CAZCBX01. Next base: position 40,541 of record CAZCBX010000010.1, read on the forward strand.
GATATTCACGAATGGCAGGTCCCAAAGCACTGCGCCCATCGCCCCGGCGGGAAAAAGGGGTTTGACCGATGCCTTTGAGTTGTAAATCCAAGCGTTGCCCCGCGTTTGTTTGAAGCTCGCCCAACATAAGAGCTCGGCCGTCGCCCAAAATAGGCACAAAATGACCAAATTGATGCCCAGCATAAGCCAGCGCGATTGGATCGGCACCGGATGGAAGTGGCTGAGCGGCCGCAAAAGAAAGTTTTTCAGCGGTGGAAAGATGGCGCAAGCCAATTTGTTGGGCAAGTGGCTCGTTCCACATCAAGATGGATGCGTCAGGAAAAAGCGCGGGCTGACTTTTTCGAAATAAATGTTCAGAGACGTTCTGAATGCGATGCGATTGAATCACGAACCCAAAATCCGAGCTTCATAACGATGGTGGATGTATAACATGTTTATGGGTTGATCCAGTGGAGTAATGAAGCTGCTACAAATAAACTAAGCCAAAACAGGCAAAAGGAAGGGATGTATTTATGGATGGGGTTTTTGGCACGAAAGTGGGTTATTTGAGCGGCCAACATCAGCGCAGCCATCAACAATGCTGGGTAGGCGGCCAATTTGGGATACCAAATGCCCGCCGCAATGAGGGTTGCAAGAGACATTTTGACCATGCCAATGAAGTTCCTAAAAAAGTCTGAAAAACCATACTGGTGAAATTCAGCGACGATGTTGTGGTAGCGCACAATCCAAACAAAAAAGATGGACAAAGCGATCATGGCTTGGGCTATCCATATATATTGATTCATAGTGGCGTACTCTTTTCTGTTGGTGAGGCAATGTAAGTTCTTCCTTCATAAAACAGAGCATGCTGTGCTGCAAGAGATTTATTGGATTGTAAATGGGGGTGTGATAAGCACAGCCCCAACAAAGATGGTTGATCCACTCATCATACCATCCGTTGTTTAGGATATTTGTGTTAATCTTAAAATGATTCGAATTGAAACCATGCATATTGTTTTTTTATTGATCACAGGAATTTTGAGTCTATTGGTAGGCCCTCATGCATATGCCTCCACCAGTTCATTGGAACCTGTTTTGGATTTAACCCATCATTGGGCTGGCATTACAGCGTTGGTTTTGTTTGTGCTGTCCTATATTTTCGTGATTCTGGAGGAAAAGCTGCACTTAAGAAAATGCAAGCCAGTGCTGCTGGCTGCGGGTTTAATTTGGCTTTGTATTTCAGTGGCCTATAGACATCACGACACCCTTGCCATTGGGGAGGCCATTCGACATTACTTGCTTGAGTTTGCGGAGCTTTTTTTCTTTCTTTTGGTGGCGATGACTTACATCAACGCCATGATTTATAAAGGCGTATTCATTGAAATGAAAAAAAGACTTGTTCGCAAACGGTTGAGCTATCGCCAGTTGTTTTGGTTTACAGGGATACTGGCTTTTTTACTGTCGCCCATTGCAGATAACTTAACCACGGCCCTGATTTTTTGTGCGGTGGTCATGGCTTTGGGCAAAGACCAACCCAAGTTCATTGGTTTGGCATGCATCAACATTGTGGTGGCATCCAATGCCGGAGGCGCGTTTAGCCCCTTTGGGGACATTACCACATTGATGGTGTGGCAACGCGGGGTGGTCAATTTTTGGGAATTTTTCCATCTGTTTCTACCCTCGGTGGTTAATTTTGCAGTGCCCGCTGCGGTGATGCAATTTTTTGTTCCCCGTGGCATGCCATCGGACATTGAAAAGCAGAGCAGCGGCATGCGAAAAGGTGGGGGCGCAATTGTATTTCTATTTTTGTTTACCGTGGCCAGCACAGTGGCGCTGCACACCTTTTTTCATATCCCACCGGTGTTTGGCATGATGATGGGCTTGTCTTATCTCAAGATTTACGATTACTTCTTGCAACAGCGCAATCGACGCTGGACAAGGTTTATGCGCAAAGTGTTGCAAACGCCCGATGACCCTCATAAATTCAGCGTCTTTGACAGCGTGGCCCAAGCAGAGTGGGATACGCTTTTCTTTTTCTACGGTGTGATTATGGCCGTCGGTGGTCTTGGGTTTATTGGCTACCTCGAATGGACCTCAGTATTTATGTATCAGCAACTGGGCCCCACCACCGCCAACATCTTGGTGGGCTTTTTGTCGGCCCTCATAGATAACATACCGGTCATGTTTGCTGTGCTGGCCATGCGGCCCGAAATGTCCCACGAACAATGGCTGCTGGTCACTTTAACCGCCGGTGTTGGGGGCAGCATGCTCTCAGTCGGCTCGGCCGCTGGCGTGGCTCTAATGGGCCAAGCCAGAGGACACTATACATTCATGAAACACCTACGCTGGACCCCCATCATCGCATTGGGCTTTGGCGCCAGCATCTGCACCCATATTTGGATCAATGGGCTTTAGAAACCTCTGCAAAGGGTGGCAAGCCGTGGGGTAAGTGTAGTGGTTAGAGGGCAATGGCTCGCTGCGCTGCGCTTTACTTGCCCTCTAACCACTACACTTACCGAGTACTTTTGACAGATACTTTTTTTTGCAGAAGCTACTGATCGTCGCTAGTAAAAAAACCTCTCCATTTACCATTAATCCAGTACGAAACACCGCTGCTGTCGAATCCTAACTTGCTGTCATCTACAAAGTAGGAAAGTTTGTAGCGCTCATTGTCAGCCAGTTCACCATAAGTTTCCTTGGCGAGTGATTTACATTCTTCGTACACGTTATCAGACGGACTTACGATCAATTTTAGTTGTTTACTTACAAGAGGAAGGCGGATTGGTAAAATAGCTTCAGTACTCCAATCTTCAAGCTTAAAAGAACATACAAAAATTGTTTTTTCAGCCTTATGTACTCGCTGATCGCCCCCAAATGACTCAGGTTCGTCTGTATTCATATCAGGATCATAATCAATTTTACCCTCATAAAGATGCAGACCAGTTCCACCGAAATCTGAATTTTTCTGGTTGCGATTATAGTGTAAAGGGCGGATGGCATAATACCAAGTGAAGTAAACTAAATCATATCCTCCTACGGACTCAAAGTGATTAACGGCCATTTCGTAAGCCATTTTACCGCAGCGCTGAGCAGCTTTGTAGTTTTCAGCGGTTCCTGCATTTGAATTGGATCGAAGGTCTAGGCCTTGAACCAGCCAGTAGGGCATGGTCTCAGAAACATTAAAGAATTCGCCCACGCTTTGAGCAATATCGGTCACAGTCGCTTCGTATTGCACTCTGCCAATATAACAATCTTTTCCCGGGACCATATCAGCGTAGACTGAAAGTGAAAATAGGCATGAAAGTAAAATTAAAGTTGGTTTTATTATGGTCTCCGATAGATTTTTGTTGTTTATGACAAAGCGTGTAGCAGAATATAATGCATTAAGTCAATAAGATTGTTCGAATTTAAGTGAGTTTTGGACGGGTCAGACATAAGTGTGAAACCTTTATTTGTACATGTAATCGCGTATGCTTTTGCGGTATGAAAATTGCCATTGCAGGAGCTACGGGATTTGTGGGGAGTCACTTGTTGAGAAAACTTGTGGCCGAAGGGCATGACATTGTGGCGTTATCGCGTAGGGATTTATCGGACCAAAATACCGATCAGGTGCAGTGGAAGACTTGCGATTTGTTTTCACGTTTGGATTTGCTAGAGAGCATGAAGAACTGTCAGGCTGCTTTTTATTTGGTTCATTCGATGCTGCCTTCAGCTCGGCTGACGCAAGGGAGTTTTGCAGATTACGATTTGGTGTTGGCGGATAATTTTGCGCGGGCGGCCCGCATGCTTGAGTTGCAACACATTGTGTATGTCAGCGGCATCATTCCCGATGACTTTCAACTCAGTCGGCATTTGTTAAGCCGATTGGAGGTCGAACGCACCCTGAAAGCCAGCGGTGTGCCTGTCACCACGTTTCGGTCGGGCATTGTGTTGGGCATGGAGGGCTCTTCGTTTCGCATGATGGTGTCATTGGTGCATCATTTGCCCGTGATGATTTGTCCCAGTTGGACCCAGACATTGTCCAATCCAGTTTACATCGATGACCTGGCCGATGCCATGGCTTTGGTGATCAGTGACGCTTCGCTGCAGGGGAAAACCTATGATGTGGGTGGTGACACCACACTTTCCTACCAGGACATGATGCAAAAATTGGCCATCAAAATGAAAAAGAAGCGGTATTTTCTTTCTGTGCCGTTTTTTTCGCCGACCATTTCTCGTTGGTGGGTGGCACTGATTACAGGCGCACCCAAAGCATTGGTTTACCCTTTGGTGGGCAGTTTAAAAACCCATATGGTGCCCAATGTTCACAGACGTATTCCATCCGATAAGCTGCGGTGGCGAAGTTTTGATCAAGCCATGGAGACCATTTTTAACAAACCCAAAACACCGGATGTCCAACCCCGCGCGTTTCAATATACGGGTACGGGCAAGGAAGCTGAAGTTCGATCCATTCAGCGGTTGGAAACTTTATATCGGTTTACAGCCAAAGAGGTGGCCGAGCTGTATTTTCAATGGCTGCCCAAGTTTTGTCGACCATGGGTAAGAGTGGAGGCCAAAGATAGCGAAATACAGCTTTTCGGCTGGGGCATGAAAAAACCTCTGATGACATTTGTCTATAGCAGCAAGGTCAGCCAAGAGGCACACCAGGTGTATTATATTCGCAAAGGTTATTTGACCCATGGTCGTGGAAGAGGGCGATTGAGCTTTCGCAGCATCATTGATCTTCGGTACACCATGGTTGAAATTCATGAGTTTCAACCAAGTTTGCCGTGGTATGTATATAAATATACGCAGGCTATTTTGCACTTATGGGTGATGCGACGCTTTAATCGTTACCTGTTAAGTATTAAAAAATAATCCACTTTTTATAATGCCGATTTTTTTTAAAATGGCCAATGGAGGATGCATTTTATTGTTGTGTTTTGAAAACGCGCCAGGTAGGCTACTTTTCATTACATTAACCAAGGATTACAAAATGAGTACAGGTACCGTTAAATTTTTTAACACAGATAAAGGTTTTGGTTTCATCACCCGTGAAGGCGAAAGCGAATTATTTTTCCACATTTCAGACGTTCGAGGTCAAGAGCCCCGCGAAGGTGATAAAGTCGAATTTGAAGTAGGCGAAGGCCGAAAAGGCCCTTGCGCGCAAAACGTTAGCGTTTCTGGTAGCTAAATACCAGTCGATAGCCACTTTTATACAAGTGGCAACATTGCATTTTATTTAGGCCATTGTGATGTTTTATCTTGGTTTTAATTTTGAAGACAACGGGTCAGAGAAATTTTTAATTTGATAAAACGCATTTCCCCATTGATCCATGCGTTGGTGCCTTGGAGCATACTGTTGTATGTGTGCACCTATGCATTGTCTGCTTGGTATTATCCAGGTGGTCATCATTGGGACCATGACGCATTGGGCTTTCACTGGTTGCACAATTATGGATGTGACCTATTGGACCCCTTTACGCATAGCTTGAGGTTTCATTCGACTTTTTGGCTTGCCCGCGTAGGGCTGCTTGGGCTGTTGATCGGGCTTGGTATTTTTTTTATCAGCTTGCCATGGCCTACGCATCCTCAATGGCGCGTCGTCATGATTGCGATCAAGAGCACGGGCCTTATTTCCATGATTTCTGCAGGGCTGATGTTTAGCCCATGGCATGATGCTTCGGTTATTGTTGCTTTTTGCTTTTTATTGATCAGCATATCGGGTCTTGCAGTTTTGTATGGTTTGAATCAATCAAAGTCAGTTATGCTTCGGCTTTTGCCCGCCTATGGGGTGGGATGTCTGTGTTTTTTAATGTGGATCACCCAAACTTATTTGATGTGGGTGCCATTGTTGCAAAAGATTGCAGTGGCCTTTTTTTTATACTGGGTTTGGCATGTTCATCACACCCACCGACAAACGCAGCGGGCGTGATGAACAAGGGGTTTTGAGGCTTACGCAACGCTTTTGAGGTGCGGCCTCGAATCGTCATTGTCTTTTGTGGGTGGACAAAACGGTGTTTGTTGACTTATTTTTTTCGCCAGTTGATCCACCAGGTCAAAAAAACCAGCGCTTCGGCTTTCCAGCATGATGGGGTGGGTGCCGTTGGTCGACATGAGCACTCTGAGAAACAGATCTTTTTCATGCGCATCGTCTTCAAAACGAAAAAGACGAATCACCATTTTATCAATGCAGGATCGCTGTGGTCCCAACGCTTGCTCCAAACGATGCAAGATGTGTTGGTGCATGGAAAGTGTAATGTTGAGGTTGCGACAGCCAAAATCAATTTTCATGGTGGGCTCCTTTGTTACTTATACTATCTCAAAAACAACATTCATAGACAAATAGAAAGTTTATATGAGACATATAGATTTTGATTATGTATAATGGTGCCCATGCAACAACTTAATTATCATCATTTGCAATATTTTTGGATGGTGGCCAAGGAGGGCAGTATTACCCAGGCCGCTAAAAAACTCCGAGTGTCTCAACCCACGGTGAGTGCGCAGCTGGCGCAACTAGAGGAGAATATGCAAGTGGTTTTGTTTACCAAGGCAGGTCGAGGCCTTCGTTTAACCGACACCGGTAAGGTGGTTTTTCGCTATGCGCAGGACATTTTCTCCACGGGGGAAGATTTGCTGCATGCCATGGAGAGTGCAGGCTCCACCAGTGCCAGAAGGTTGCACATTGGGGTGGCGATGGTCATCCCCAAACTGGTGGCCAGTCGGCTGATTGAAATTACGCTTCAAAGTAGTCCAGCGGTGGTCCCGATATGCACAGAAGACAACCTAGAGCAGCTTTTGGCAAAACTTTCGGTGCACGAATTGGACGTTGTGTTGTCCGACTCGCCGATTCCACCTTTGGTAAACGTAAAAGCGTACAATCATCGCTTGGGGCAATCGGGCATTTCATTTTGTGTGGCCAAAAGTCAGGCCAAAAAATACAAAGATTTCCCATCTTGTTTGGATCATCAACCCATGTTGATGCCCACCGAAGGTACCATGCTGCGTCGATCCCTTGAGCAGTGGTTCGAAAATCATCAAGTTCAGCCGCACATCAAAGCTGAATTTCAAGATACAGCGCTTTTGAAAGTTTTTGGACAACAGGGCCATGGCGTATTTCCCGTTCCTACGCTGATCGATCAGCAAGTTGAAAAGCAATACAATGTTAAAGTGATCGGCCGCACAAAGGAAATTATGGAAACCTATTATGCCATTTCTGTGGAGCGAAAGATCTCTCATCCAGCTGTTCAGAAAATTGCCAAGCAGGCCATTGCTCGCATATTCGACCCCAAAGGAGGAAGCAGTAAGAAATAAGTCCATCTCTTTTTTTGTTTTACCGGCACGGTTTCATTTGACCCTAGCCGGTTATTGACCCAAAATGGAGGGGCCACTGGTTGACTATGAAAAAATCCAATCCCAATACGCTAATTTTCGAAAAGCTGTATCGCGCCGTTGTGGCGATGTTAAGCCCTGAACATTCATTTTACATTGTGGCGATTATCTATGGTGCGGCCGTAAGCTTGCTGACGCTGGCCATCCCCATTTCGGTACAGGCATTGGTGAACACCATTGCTTTTGGTGTTTTGTTTCAACCCCTCATGATTTTAAGCTTGGTGCTGTTTTTGCTGCTTGTATTTTCTGGGGTCCTCAATGCCTTGCAAACATATGTTATAGAGATTTTTCAGCGTAAATTTTATGCGCGCACCACTTCTGACATTGCCATTCGTCTGATCAATGCAGACATCCATGCCCTGGCAAAGCGCAACGGGGTGGAATTGGTGAACCGGTATTTTGACGTAATGACAGTGCAAAAAAGTGTTACGCATCTTTTGACCGGCGGTGTATCGGTGCTGCTGCAATCGATGGTGGGGCTGTTGCTTTTGGCTTTTTATCATCCATACTTTTTGGCATTTGATGTGTTGCTTTTGATTTTGCTTTGGTTGGTGTGGGCGCTATACGGCAAGAAAGCCATTTTATCCGCCATCAAGGAATCGACGGCCAAGTATGAAACAGCCAGCTGGCTAGAGGATATAGCCCACGCCAATCTCTTTCTGCAGTCCACGGCCAAAAAAGAGTTTGCGCTAAACCAGGCCGATGATCGGATTTTAAATTACTTGTCCCATCGTAAGTTTCATTTTCGACGGGTCTTTAAGCAGATCATCATGCTGTTGGTGATTTACGCATTGATGAGTGCGTTGATTTTGGGCTTGGGGGGGTTTTTAGTAGCCGACGGGCAATTAACCCTGGGCCAGCTGGTGGCGGCAGAGTTGATTATCACAGTCATATTGGCCAGTTTTGCCAAGTCTGGCAAATACCTTGAGTCTTTTTATGATTTGGTGGCAGCGGTCGATAAATTGTCCGCTTTTTATGAGCTGCCCACCATCGAAAGCTCAGACAGTAAGCTGCAGTTAAAAGGGCACGATCTTGTGCTTGAAAATGTGGAGGTGCGCGTCAACCAACGGTTGCTTCACCTTGATCTCCAACTGGATGAAGGCAAAAATTATGTGGTTTACTCCTCTTTCTATTCCTCTACCTGCATGATGATGGATTTGCTCAATGGTCATTTGCAGAAGTACACGGGAAGTCTTCGTCTTGGTGACATTGACTATCAAGATGTGGCCATGCTGGATATTCGAGACCAAGTGCGTTTGGTGGATCGACCTGTTTTTTTTCGTGGCTCCATTGCCGACAACCTAACGCATGGCATGCAAGATATCGAACGGTCCAAAATCATCCATGCTTTGGAAACAGTGGATATTGACATTCACAGTGATTATTTGCCTGAAGGGCTTGATACGCAGATTTTTGCTTCAGGATATCCACTATGGCCCTCGCAATTGATTCGATTGGACATTGCCCGAGCCCTATTGTCGGAGCCCAAAGTGTTAATGTTGTCGCCCGCTTTTGATCAAATAGAAGATCAACGAAAAGTGAAAATTTTGCTGGCGCTAAGGCGCATGTCCACCACCGTCATTTTATTCAGTCATTTGGAACAACAGGTGGTGGATTTTGATCAATACCTTTGGCTCAAGCGTGAACAGCTTCTCCTATTCGATACCGCTCAAGCATTTCAGGAGAGCAAGGCATCATGATCACGCCCGAAAATCACCCAAAGGATGAAAAGTTTTTTCAATCCCTTTTGCTGTACCATCCCCCGCGATGGATGCGGATATTATCCAACCTTTTGATTGGCGCGCTGGTGCTTATGGTTTTAATGCTAAGCTTAACCCCTTGGCAGCAAACCTCGCGCGGCAAAGGTCAAGTCATTGCATTTGATCCCAATGATCGATTGCAAAATATTAACTCGCCTGTGCCTGGACGGGTAGAGGAGTGGTTTGTTCAAGATGGCTCAGATGTGAAAAAGGGAGATCCCATTGTTGAGATCATTGACAATGACCCCCAGTACATGGAGCGACTCACTTTGGAACGAGACGCCGCTTTTCGTGAATACGATGCAGCAAAGTCTGCCAGTGAAACAGCCTTGCTTAATTACCGTCGGCAGAAGGATTTGTTCGACAAGGGATTAAGCTCTAGGCGTGAATTTGAAAAATCAAACATCGAATATAAAAAACTTCTGTCCACTGAAGCCCAAGCTGCTGCTGGACTAGCCAAAGCTGAAGTCAAGTTGTCACGTCAACAAAACCAGCTCGTAACCGCGCCCCGTGATGGAACAATTTTAAGAGTGCTTCATGGCGCTGGCTCTATCATGGTCAAAGAAGGGGATGTGCTGGCTTCCTTTGTGCCCAAAACGGCCAAACCGGCGGTGGAAATTTATATTCGAGGCAATGATTTGCCGCTGGTCTATCCTGGCCGTCACGTTCGTTTGCAGTTTGAAGGGTGGCCCGCTGTGCAGTTTAGTGGTTGGCCTTCGGTTGCGGTCGGCACGTTTGGCGGGGTGGTGTCGGTGGTGGATTCTTCAGCAAGTCACGGTGGTAAGTTTCGTGTCATTGTGGTGCCAGAAGAAGGAGAGTCGTGGCCAGACAATCAATTTTTAAGACAGGGCACACGGGTGTATGGGTGGGTATTGCTCAACACTGTCAAATTGGGATACGAGCTGTGGCGACAATTTAACGGTTTTCCCCCAGCCATGGAAGAGGCCCCCGATCCCAAACAACAACCATTTCAGCAACCCACCTTTGAGCCCAAAGCTTCAAAAGCAGAGGAATCCTCATGAAGCCAATGGCATGGCTGATCATGGTCTGCTTCATCACGGTTGGGGTTCAAGCAGCTGAAAAAAAAGTGGTGTCTGAAGAGGCGGTGATCCAATCGATGTCCAGACATTATCCAGCTGTCATGGCAGAACTGGAAAATGTAGAGGCCGCCAGTCAAGCAGCCATTGAGGCTCAAGGGGCTTTCGATTTTACGCTGCGATCCAAGGCGGATATTCGAACCAAAGGCTTTTATGATGGTCGATCGGTCGGTTTGCAGGCTGTCAAACCTTTTGCTCCTCTCAATGGTGAAGTGTACGGCGGCTATCGGGTGTCGGATGGGCAGTATCCTTCGTATGAAGGAAAAATAGATACATTAAGTCGAGGGGAATGGAACGCTGGGTTGAATCTATCTTTGTGGCGAAATCTTGGCATCGATTCAAGGCGATTGAATCAATGGAACGCCCGTTTGGATGTGCAGGGCGCTGAGTACGATTTGGCACAAACCAAACTGGAAGTGTTTCGCAAGGGTTTAGAAGCCTATTGGCGGTGGGTGACGGCCACCAAAGTTTTAAGTGTGTATCAGCGATTGTTGACCATTGCGCAAGCACGCAATGAGGCCTTGAGCCAGCGGGTGCGTAAGGGAGATCTGGCGGATATTTATTTAGAGGAAAATCAGCAGTACATTGTTCGACGAAAAGCGCAGCTGCTGCAAGCTGAAAGAGATTGGCAAACACAAACATTTGAGCTTTCTTTGTACCTTCGCGATGACAATGGGCAACCCATGATTTTAACCCATGAAGCTGTGCCGTCTCAGCGAGATGAGTTTTTTAAAATTACCATCGATCAAATGCAAGAAGATGTTGCCTATGCATTGAATCATCATCCGTTGGTACAGGGTGTAGAAGTCGAAATGGAAAAGCGAAACAACGTAGCACGTTTGGGGCAAAATTTACTTCAACCCAAAGTGGATTTATCGGTTGAGGTGTCCAATGATGTAGGCCAGGGCCCCAATGAGCTGGAGCCCATGGAAAATCGTGCAATGTTGCAAGTTGAAATCCCCATCGAAAGACGAAAAGGGCGTGGTAAAAGAGACCAAGCCCGAGCGGAGATTCGTGCCCTTGAATGGCAAAAGCAGTTGTTGATGGATCAAATCAAGGCAGAATTTGCCACTTTGGTTCAAGAAATGAATTTAATGGCCGAAACCATTGAACTGACAGAAAAAGAAATGCAGCTCGCCATGGTTTTGGAAGACGCTGAGCAAGAACGGTTTGATAGAGGCGCGAGTGACTTTTTTGTGGTCAATCTTCGAGAACAAAACACCGCCAGTGCGCAGATTGGCAATTTGAAAGCCAAATTGGAATATGAAAAAACCTGGGCACAGTATCGGGCGTTATCGATGTTGTGGCTGCGACCTTGATATTTCACTTTATTGACAAAATATACAGATTTTAAGAAATTTGGTAGGCTCCAGCCTATGATGAACTTACGAAACATATTGCTATTGTTAATAACTGTATCTACATCCACATTTGCTTTTGCAGACAAAACAGTTTGTAAAGCCAGTGGTGTAGAGCGTCACATTGAAGTGGTCTCCCTTGCGGATGGCAAAGACGTGCCCTGTGAGGTGCGCTATACCAAGCAAGGAGATACCAAAACCCTATGGACAGCTGAAAATGATGCGTCTTATTGCCTGACCAAAGCCAAGGGCTTGGCTGAAAAGCTCAGTGCTGCTGGTTGGGATTGCGGCATGTCTGCAAGTCAAACGCAAGAAGCTGCGCCAATGGCCCAAAAGGCAGAGGCAGATGACATGGCCAAAACAGTGACCGATGAGCCTGCGGGTCAGAAAAAGCCATGCTGCGAAGGCAAAAAAGAAACATGCAAAGCATGCGAAAAATCAGACCGAGCTTATAAGAAAAAAATGAGAAAAAAAGCCCGTGCTGAAAAACGAGCTGAAAAACGCCGTGCCAAGGAAATGTCTGACACAGAAGACACCAAAGAGGAGATGCAATAGAATTTTTTGCCAGATTTTGAGCAAACAAAAAAGGGTTCATGAGCATTGGCTCATGAACCCTTTTTTTTATTCAGGCTGACAGCTGCCGTTGATGCATCGGATTTCAATGCTTGTGGGGTCGGATGGGTCCCGGTTATCTACATCATTGATCGCTCGAAGGGTAAACACAATCGAGTGATCATCCGATTGAGTGCCAAAGTAACTCAGATGAATGAAAAAGTCATCCTTATGCGTAACGGGCGCAAAAACGGCAGTTGAGATGGGAGCACTGGTTTCGTTGGTCAAGTTGTCCACCCCATGAATGTCGATGAGAAACATATCCACCTGGTCAATTTCACCAAAGGTATACGTCCAATCGAGATCCACAAACAATGTACCGCTGCCATTGACATAGTAATAATCAAAATGGAAGTTGCCTGGGGTGTCCAATTGATTGTTAATTGGGGTGACAGGTCCTGCTTCTGGCGTGGTAAACACATCGCCGTTGTCATAGGTGATGACCAAACGGTATTTGTATGATGAGCTGCTGCTAACCAGGGTGTCCATGTAGGACGTGGTGGTGGTTGCCAAAGGAAGGCCTCGGTCCATCCACTGTCCCTCATTGGCTTTTATTTGCAATTGAACCTCATCCACCAAACCAAGGCTGCCTTGTGTCCAGTCCCACGTTACTTCGATGGCGCTGGGTTGAGCGGTCAAAGCAAGATTGGTGGGTGTGGGAAAATCCTCATCCAACAATGGTGAGACAGGCCCTACAGGAGATGTTTGATAGGTAGTGCCGTCGGTGTAAGTTAGCAGAAGGCGGTAGGTATAATTTTGTCCGACTTGAACCAGGGTATCGGTGAAAGTTTGATTGTTGGTGTTGTATTGAGGCACGCCATAGTTTGCCCACGGTCCTGTGCCAACTTTGCGTTGAATGCGGAAAAAACTTAAAAGACCCGCATTGCCTGTGGTCCAATTCCAGGAGAGGTTGATGGTACCTTGTCCTGCTTGTGCGGCTAAACCATAAGCGACTATGGCGTCTTCAGCGACATCACTGTCGAGCGTGGTCACCAAAATGCCATCGGTGTAGGAGGAAGCTTGGTCTGTGGATCTTGCTTGAATGCGAATTTCATATTCTTGGCTGGGGTTGAGGTTGGTGAGTTCAAATTGTACGGTTGTTGCGTCAACAGTGTCCCAATGCTCATACGCGCCATCGGCTTGATCTGAAGTTTTGCCCTCAATGCGAATGTCAATTTCTTCGGCCTGGTCGGGCTGATCCCATTGGATGGTGATGGAAGTGCTCGATGAAGCATAACCCACCAAGCCATTGGGAACCCCTAGCTCCTTGGGGTCGGGGTTGCCGCTGCCACTGGTGGTGGCATTTTCGTCCTGTAGTGTCATGGGCACATTTCGACAAGCCTGTGTGCCAAACAACACGATGGAAAACATAAGAAAGGTGGTGATGGTCTTTTTCATGCTGATATAAAGAGCAATAGTTGTGCCAACGTGGTTACTTTATAAGTATTTGAATTTATTGGATTATATTTATTGAAACCTGCTTATTTTTTGCACAATCATGCAGCAGGGATGTCCAGCCCCTCCAAGGGCCAAAAGGGATGAAATCACAGCGCAAAAAAGGTAGAGAGAAACCATGCCCATTGTAGAAGATGTCATTAAACCCAATTTGCCCCTTTTGATCTGTGGGTCTGCGCTGGGCAATGTATCGGCTCAGAAAAAAGCTTACTATGCGCACCCCCAAAACCGATTTTGGAAAACGCTTTATGAAGTAGGGCTGACCCCTCACATCATTGCGCCTCAAAACTATGGCACCTTGTTGAAGTACGGCATCGGCTTAACCGATTTGTGCAAAGAAGAATCTGGACTGGATTCTCAATTGTCCAAACAAGCCTATGATGTACCTCGCTTAGCAAACCTCATTGAACAATACACGCCTGGCATGCTTGTATTTAGTGCGCTGGCGCCGGCACGTGCATTCATGCGGGGGCACTTTGGCGTGGCAAAACAACGTGTATCCACCGGCCTTCAACCCCAAAGCCTGACCCATACAAAGATTTTTATTTGCACCTCTACATCGCCGCTTTATCCGAACCAAAAGAGAACGCTGACTCTGTGGCGTGAGGTAGCGCGTTTGATACGCGCTTGAATAAAAATTGCACTTCTTGAGTGCTTGCGTTACTACTTTGTTTTTTATTTACTCAAATTCATTGAAGGGGCTATTTTTACAGTGAATTTTCAAATCCATCGGTACCCACTGTTGGTTCAAGAGCATCATTTGGATTCATTTGGTCACATGAACAATGCCACCTATTTGCAAATTTTAGAACAAGCCCGCTGGGATATGATTACTCAGAGGGGCTATGGCTACAAAGAAATTCAAGCCACCGGTTTGGGGCCAACCATTTTAGAGATTCATATGAAATTTTTAAAAGAGCTGCATCTTCGTGATGAAGTTACCATTGAAACCCAAGCCTTGTCGTACAACAAAAAAATTGGCTACGTGCGGCAGCAAATTAACCATGCATCGCGTGGACTCTGTTTCGAAGCAACACTAACGTTTGGTTTGTTTGATATCCATAAAAGAAAATTGGTTACAGCCACATCACAGTGGCTCAAAGCGTTGGGCATTGATCCCAAAGATTATGCTGGGCAGGAAAATCAGTCATGAACGAAAAGCCGGCACTAACGCGACTGATTCGTTATGCCAAAGACGATCGAAAAAATGCCATTTGGGCTTCCATTTATTCATTTGCCAACAAAGTCTTTGACATTGCACCGGAGATTTTAATTGGTTTTGCCATTGATGTGGTGGTGTCCAAACAAAATTCATTTGTGGCCAGGATGGGCATTGAAGACCCCTGGCATCAAGTCATTGCGCTGGGCGTACTGACATTGGTGATCTGGGTGTGTGAGTCGCTTTTTGAATACTTGCATCTGATCTCGTGGCGTAACCTTGCGCAA
This sequence comes from uncultured Bdellovibrionales bacterium, assembly GCA_964497185.1. Taxonomy (GTDB): domain Bacteria; phylum Bdellovibrionota_G; class JALEGL01; order JALEGL01; family JAGRMV01; genus CAZCBX01. The sequence goes on from CAZCBX010000010.1 coordinate 55,622, forward strand.
AACATTCAGCATAAGCTTCGCACGGATGTGTATAGCCATGTACAAAATTTGGACATGGCTTACTTTGAAGATCAAAGTTCAGGCAATCTGGTATCGGTGCTCAATGACGACGTGAATCAACTGGAGCGTTTTTTGGATGGGGGCGCCAATGATTTTATTCAAACATTAACCGCTGTGGTTTTGGTGGGCGCGGTTTTTATATTCATATCGCCCACCATTGCATGGGTGGCTTTTATGCCCATTCCACTGGTGATTGTGGGTGCTTTTTACTTTCAAAAAAGAGCGGTGCCCATGTATGCCCAAGTACGGGAGAAAGTAGGGCTTTTGGCCTCGCGTTTAAACAACAACATAGCGGGTATTTTAAGCATTAAAAGTTTTACACGCGAAGCCCAACAGGCCCAATTGCTGCGTGATGAAAGTTTGGCCTACGTACAAGCCAACCACAAAGCCATTGCAGTGAGCTCAGCATTTACGCCCATCATTCGAATGGCCGTGTTGGCGGGCTTTTTGGCGACATTTTTATTGGGTGGGTGGAAAGTGCTGCAAGGGGATTTGCGCGTGGGGATGTATGGCGTCTTGGTTTTTTTAACGCAGCGACTTCTTTGGCCACTGACGCGCCTGGCCACCACGGTAGATTTATACGAGCGGGCCATGGCATCCACACGGCGAATTTTGGATTTAAAACAAGTGCCCATTGAAATTGTATCGGGGCATTTTAAACCCGATAAACTCAAAGGCACGTTTGTGCTTAAAAACGTTGATTTTAAATACCAAACGGGGGGCCCCGTACTCAAAGATATCTCTCTGCATATCCCTGCCAAAAAAACTGTGGCCTTTGTAGGCGCAACAGGTTCAGGCAAGAGCACGCTGATCAAACTGCTTTCTCGTTATTACGAGCCAACCTCGGGCGATGTGTGGTTGGATGCCCGACCGCTTTCGGATTACGATTTGCAAAGCTTGCGACAGCGCATTGGCTTGGTAAGTCAAGATACGTATTTGTTTCACGGCAGCGTAAAAGAAAATTTGCTATTTGGTCAGCTGGAGGCATCGGATGAGCAATTGATCGAGGCGGCGACCATGGCCGAAGCCCATGACTTTATTCAGGCCTTGCCCGAAGGGTATGACACGATCATTGGCGAACGCGGGCAAAAATTATCGGGTGGTCAACGTCAGCGATTGTCCATTGCACGGGCCATTGTCAAAAACCCCGATGTTTTAATTCTGGATGAAGCCACTTCGGCGGTCGACAACGAAACCGAGGCAGCCATTCAGCGCGCCATGATCCACATTGCCAAAAACCGAACCACCATCATGATCGCCCATCGACTGTCCACCGTGGTGCAAGCCGATCAAATTTATGTTTTGGAACAGGGCCGTATTGTTCAAGAAGGCAAGCACGCGCAGCTGCTTTCGCAAGAAGGCCCCTATCGCCAGCTATGGCAAGTACAAACCGGCCAGCGATGAAAGCAGTCCATTTGAACCACAGCGCGAAAGGGTATGCAGGGGCTGTTTTGGGTGGCTTATGCTTAACTGCCATGCTTTATCTCAATGGCACCTTGGCCCAATATATTACCTCTAGCGTTGCCTCATTGGTTGTTCATGGCGTAGGGACAGCGGCTGCGGCATTGTTTTTAATGATGTTTCGACCCATGCGGCCCACCACAGTTCATAAAGCACCGCTATGGTCTTACGCAGGAGGAATATTGGGAGCCATCATGGTGGTGGTTTCCAATTATACGTTTAACAGTCGGCTTGGCATCACAGGCACCTTTGTGCTGATGCTGGCGGGGCAAACGGCTGTGAGTTTGTGGATTGACCAACGGGGATTGATGGGCATGCCTCAGCGCAAAGTGGATCGCGTAGACGTTATACAAATTTTTCTGGTTCTTTTGGGGTGCGCCATGGTGATTTATGCCAAATGAATACCTGCTGTTTGTTTTGACTGCTGTGGCTTTGATCAACGGTGGCAACATTGTTTTTAATCGCATACTCAACGCACGACTGGCCATGCATGTGGGCGCCATGCGATCTTCCTATTGGAATCATTTGGTGGGGTTACTGTTTATGGTGGTGTACGTTGGCTTTTTTCCAGCCAAAGAAATAACCGGACAGGATTGGGCTTCTGTGCCTTGGCACCTTTGGTTGGGGGGCGTGGTCGGCGTGGGTTTTGTATGGTTGATCAACCGGGTCATTTTGCTTCTGGGTGCAGTGCAAACCATGCTGGTGCTCTTGGTGAGTCAAATGATTTTTGGTTTGGTGGCCGATGTGCTGTTGGGCAAAGTGCGATCGTTGGGATGGGCTACGGCAGGCGTGGTTGTGCTTTTGATGGGCATGGCGCTGCGCGTGCGCTGGAAGAAAAAAGTATATTAGCCTTTAAGGCTGTAGCTCAATTTTATTCACCATAACTTTATAATCAGAGGCCGTGTCGTCACCATCGCTGCTGAGCCATATCGCGAGAATGGGCGACTTGTTTTGGATGGGTACAGTGATGTTGTACTTGCCACTGTCTTGGGTGGGCGCAACATAATATTCATGAAGCAGGTCCGATAAGGGATGGGTGCGGTTTTTGTTTTTGAGGGCCGGGTCAGAATGGATGGTGTAAAAATCAATTCGGTTTACACCCGTGTCGGGTGCCAACGAAAACAAGGTTTTGATCCAGTCAGCGGCAAGCATTTTTTTCAATCCACTTAATTTTTGTTTGCCTTCATGCACCAAGCCCAATCGAAATAAAAAATCATCGGCTCCTTTTTCACCTTGGGCTTGCTGGCCCAAACTGAGCTTGCCTTCAATGGATAGCTGAAACGTAAGTTGATTTGCGTTGGTGGGTTGGGGCAGAGGGTAAATGAGTGGACTTGCGGATTTGTTCACGGCAATGCGCATGCCTTGTTTGGAAAAATCAACTTCGTTGGGCGTAATTTTTCGATAGGTTAGCAGCTGCCATTTCTGTTTTTGTGTTAGATCAATGCGGACCGCTTGGCTTGTTTGGGCCAATGAAAAAGCGCTGCTAAGCAGGGTGAGGCTAAATAAAAGTGGGAGGTGTTTCATGGTTTTGCTCCTCATTGTACACGTTGAATGGTTGTGCTTTCAATGGTTTCATTTGGGGTGACTTGGTATTGAATTTCAATGGGGTTGCAACACACTTGACAATCTTCAATGTATTTTTGGGGGCCGTGGAGGGTCTCCAATACAAATGAGATGGTTTCAAAACAGTAGGGGCAGGTAAAAAAATATTCTTGGGTGCCCTGCATGGCTATTTTTTCCACTGAATTTCATAAAGATCGTGACGACGATCTTTTAAATTTTGCACCGCGCCGGATTGCCGTGCGCTTTCCAAATCTTGAATGCGTAGATCGGCAAAGGATACGGTTTCTACATTGGGCGTGGTGTCGGCCGCAATGCCATCACGCGCAAAGGCAAAATCACACGGGGTGAGAATGCAACTTTGGGAGTATTGAATGTCCATATTTTCCACGCCAGGCAGGTTGCCTACATTGCCCGACAACACCACATAAATTTGGTTTTCAATGGCGCGGGCATGGCAGCTGTAACGAACCCGCATATAGCTTTTTCGTTCATCCGTACAAAAGGGAACAAACAAAATTTTCATGCCCTGATCGGTTAAGTGACGTGCCAACTCTGGAAACTCCGAATCATAGCAAATCAGCACCCCAATGGTGCCACAATCGGTTTCAATGGCATGGAGTTTATCATCGCCTTTCAAGCCCCACCAAAAAACTTCATTGGGCGTGGCATGAATTTTGGATTGTTTGTGAATGGCGCCATCGCGTAAAAAAACGAAACACGTATTTTTAATGGATTGATCTTCATCAATTTCCGAGGTGGATCCACCAATGATATTGATGTTGTAATCCATGGCCATTTTTTGCAAAACGCTGCAAAACTCTTGGGTGTAGGTATCCAGGTGGCGTACCGCTTTGGCGGGTGGCATGGGATCGTTTTGAATGGACAGAAGCTGCATGGTGAACCACTCAGGAAACACAACAAAGTCAGCATGATAACCGCTGGCAACGTCCACAAAGTAACGAACAAATTTGGTAAATTCTTCAAACGATTGTACTTTTCTTTGCTCAAATTGAACCGTGGCCACCCGTACATACGGTTTGACGGATTTCACTTCGGTTCCTTGTTTAAACTTTGTGGAGATGTATTTGGTATTTTTCCAATGCATCAACAAGCCATAGCCTTTGGAGTCGATGTCCGAAGGCAAATAGCGCTCAATGGGCCGAATGACTTCAAAGTCATTTCGAAATTGAAACAAAAGTGTGGAATCCCGAATTTTTCGGTTTTTGACCGCCTCTACATAACCCTCAATGCTTTTAACCCGTTTGGCATTTTTGTTGTAACGGGGCATGCGCCCCACAATGTAAATGCCTTTGAGGTTGAGTTTCTCACATAGGTTTTTGCGCGCTTGATAAAGCCGTTTGCCAATTCGCTGCCCCCTCGCATCAGGATCCACACACACCTCAAAGCCATAGAGACTATCGCCTTTGGGATCATGTCGAGACCCAAAACCGCCACCGGTAATCTCACCCCAGCTATGATCTTCCAGCGCCTGTTTAGAATTGGTTCGAAAGGTTGCGCAGTACCCAACAATCTGCCCGTTCTGCTCAACAAGCATTTGTCCTTCTGGAAAATGATTAAGCTGCCCACGGATTTGCGCCGGTGAATAGGCGGACATGTTTTTGTAAACTTTTTTACACAGCGCAATGATGGCTTCAATGTCTTTTTCAGAAGCGATTTTAACAACGGTTTGAATTTTTCGAGCCTGTGTTTTCATGTAGTTTAGCTTATCGCATGTTACCGGGTATGCCCAATTTTTGGGTTTATTGGCGTTTTTGTTTGGTTTTATTTGTTGGTTCTTTTTTTAAATATAAATCTGTGGGACTTTGGGCTTGCCCCAGAAAAGCTCCACGAACTCCATGACGCGCCCTCCTGTCGAAGGTATTCTGAGTTGGTTGAGGGGTTTTCTTCGGCCAGGGTATCCCTTTTGTCAGACACATTCCGCTTTTCTGGGGCAAGCCCAAAGCTCCCCTGTAAACTTGACGGGTGGGGGTATGGTAAGCAGTCAAACGCCAAAGGCGTTTGTCTATATTCTATTTCCTACCCCAATACGTATGGTTAACAGGGCGCAGGTTCCGGAAAACTCATTGGCCTAAGATCGGCTGTATGAAAACAAAGCATGTACATCGGCAGAAAAAGCCATAAAGTTTCACCCGTTTTCGGGATGGCGTCCGGCAATCAGCAGGGGCAAAGGCCCCTGCCAATATCATGCGGCAAGGCTGTCCGAATAAGGAAAATCTGAAATCGCAGAAAGGGGACACACCTAAAGGTATGTCCCCCTGTAGCATCTTATTAGACAGGAGGAAACATCCGCGAGTCCGCGCAGCGTTTCCCCGGGGCGTGCACCTCGCCACAAATCTCTATTTAAAAAAACCTAAACAAAAGAAAAAAATCAATCCTCACCCTGAGCCATACTATAAGCCCGCTCACCATCAAACTCCCATAGCTTTTCAATATGCATCCACTCAAAAGTTTCAGCGATTTTCTGCGTCAGGCCCAAAATGTCTTGATGGGTGGCTTGGGTGCCTTGCTCTCGAACAATAAAGCGACAACGCCAATGATCAATGCAGTCTGTATAAGCGCCCATGTCTGGATACACTTTGGTACCGCGATTCGAAATCATTTTTAATTTAAGCTTGGTGTCCGCACAAATCTGATCCAACGTTTCACCCACCACTTGACTGGGTTTTTCGCTGTCGACGAAAATATCCGCCCCCACACATACGCGATCATCGGTTTTGACAAAATCAATGTCGGGTGAGACTTCGGGCATTTTGATTTGTTGCACTTCGCGTTGGGTCCAGTTGCTGGGAGCTTGGCCCAAATTGTCGATCACTGCTTGGGTGAAGGCATCGGTGCCCACACAGCCTTGCGTGTTTACATCGCCTGTGTATACACCTTGCTCCAGTGTATACAGGAGCGATTGTTGAATTTGGTCAGCGGCTTTCATTTCTCCGATGTGGCGAAGCATCATCACACCCGCGAGCAATAGGGCTGTGGGGTTGGCCAGATTTTTGCCTGCGATGTCTGGGGCGCTTCCGTGAACCGCTTCGAACATGGCGGCGCGTTGTCCGATATTGGCGCTGGGAGCGAAGCCCAAGCCACCGATGAGGCCTGAGGTTAGATCGGAAAGAATGTCGCCGTTCATGTTGGTGGTGACAATGACATCAAAGGCTTCGGGGTAGCGAACCATTTGATGCGCACAATTGTCGATGATGATGTGGTCGGCTTCGATGCTCGGATACTCGGGCGCGATGTCTTCAAAAGTTTTTTTCAGCAGACCTTCGGTGAATTTCATGATGTTGGCTTTGGTGGCGCAGGTTACTTTTTTTCTTCCTTCGGCCACTGCAAATTCAAACGCAAGGCGAACAATTTTTTCGCAGCCTTTTCGGGTGATGAGTTTAAGACATTGTGCCACGCCGGGGGTTTGCATGTGCTCGATGCCCGCATACAAATCTTCCACGTTTTCACGGACCACCACGAGGTCAATGTTTCTGCCCGAAAATACGGTTTTGACGCTGGGCAATTCGCGAACAGGCCGAATGTTGCCATAGGTTTCAAAAAGCTTGCGCAAGGTTACGTTGGCCGATTTTTGACCGAATCCGACAGGCGTTTCCAAAGGGCCTTTAAGGGCAATGCCGTTTGTTTTAATGGAATCCAGTGTTTCGGAAGGTACGCCCGATTGGACGCCTTTTTCAAAAACCTTTTTGCCCGCCAGTTGGCGATCCCAGGTGACTTTTGCACCCGAGGCTTCGATGACTTTGCATGAGGCCTCTACCACTTCGGGACCGATGCCGTCGCCTTCAATAAGAGTGATGATTACGTTGTTGTTTTCGTCTCGTTGTAGTTGCATGATGCTCGATCTTTTATACGAAATGGACCGGAAAGCAAGTCAGCTCGTAAAAAACCGTATGGATGGATGAGCGGCAGAGTTTTTCTTATGGAAATCGCTTTTATGGCTTGTTTTTGGTATGCACAAAACCATGATTTCGATTACGCCTGTTCGCATTGATTTGGGCCAAGGGGCTTTCGTGCAACGCGCACTGCCCATGGATGCCATGGAGGCCATTGGACCCTTTGTTTTTTTTGATCACATTGGCCCGGTTCCACACAAGACAGGCGATGAAATTCAAGTGCGGGCCCATCCACACATTGGTTTGGCCACCATCACCTACTTGTTTTCGGGTGAACTCGTGCATCGAGACAGTTTGGGCAACAAACAAGTGATTGTGCCCGGAGAGGTCAATTGGATGACGGCTGGGTCAGGCATAGCCCACAGCGAACGATCCCAAATGCCTCAAAAAGGAAGTGCATTGGAGGGCATTCAAATATGGGTAGGCCTGCCCAAAGACAAGCAAGAAATGGCGCCCAGTTTTCAACATTACCCGGCCGATGCCGTGCCCACCGTGCGGCAAGATCGAGCCACCTGGCATGTGGTGGCCGGCGGTATGTTTGGTCAAACCTCTCCAGTCAAAACAGTGTCGCGGTTGTTCTATGCGCAGGGTCAATTGAAGGAAGGTTATGCTGCGTGTTTGCCCATGGATGCTACAGATCAATGGGGTTTATACCTGGTCCGTGGCCAAGTGCAGGTGGAAGATCAAGTGGTGAAGGCCAACCACTTATTAACCGGCCAAGGAGAAAGCCAGTTACACTTAAAAAGCAGCACCGATGCGCACGTCATTTTTTTTGGTGGGCCACCATTTCCAGAAAAAAGACACAAATGGTGGAATTTTGTATCCACCAGCAAGGATCGAATCGAACAAGCCAAGCAGGATTGGCGCAAAGGTCTTTTTGCCAAAGTCGTAGACGAGGGTGAAGAGATTCCTTTGCCGGAGTGACCGACCATGGCCATGAAGAAACCATTTTCCCCAGCTGCCCAGCGCAATCAACAAGCCATTTTGGAAGTGCTGCAGGATTACATTGATTCTTCGGTCACCAACTTACTTGAATTTGGTGCAGGCACGGGCCAGCATGCGGTGTACATGGCTCCTTTTTTTTCGGAAACCACATGGGTGGTGTCGGATATTGCAGGCAAACATGCGGGCATACGGATGTGGCTAAAAGAAAATCCCGCCGCCAACATTGAGGGACCGATTGCCTTTAAAGTGGGCAGTCATCCATTTCCCACGGATCGTTGGTATCAAGCATTTTATACAGCCAACACCTTTCACATCATGCCCTGGAAAAAAGTTAAAACCTTGATCAAAATGCTGGGACATCGGCTGCGCGAAGGTTCAAAAGTATTCATTTATGGCCCTTTTCGGGATGGGTCGGATTACCGCGGACAAAGCAATGTTGATTTTGATCAGGCGCTGAAACAGCAAGACCCTGCCATGGGCATACGGGACGAAAACGATGTGATTCAGACCATGTTTAAACAAGGCTTTGATCTACTGGAAAATAGAGCGATGCCCGCCAACAATCGCATCTTGGTGTTTGAGCGGTTGGAACACATTTCAGACCATCTGAAAGCGTAACCACTGGCGCATTTTGCATGGCGTAAATGGCTTGAAAAAGCAGTGAATTATTGATATGTTGCGTCAATGAAGAATTTTTTCACTTTTATCATTTTATCCATGGGCCTAACCGCTTCGGCCCATGCACAAGAGCCCATATCCTTTACGCTGGTGGGAGAAATTGCCAATGCCCAAACTTCCAAGGTTCACTCATCGACGATTTTGCGATGTCATGCCCAAAGTGGCTGCCCCAAATATTTGCTCAATGAAAATCACTTTGAATCTTACTTTCAATACAACCGAGATATTTTGATCGACAGAGATGGCGCGCAGTTTCGTCTGCCTGACTTCATCCTTAAAGGTGATCAAATGAATGTTTTTTTCTTTGATGCCCTGGGCCGCATGGCCAAAGTTCATGTTACCAGGGATTTGATCCAAGACGCAATGGTGGATGCGGGGAGCATTGTGCTTCAAGAGACTGTTCAGGTCTCTGGTCAGGTGCGTTCAAGCTTTGCGGATACGACACTGGACCTAAGCCAAATGACCATCATGGTTTCAGAAGTGAAAGCAAAAGGGGCTTTATTGTTAACCGCCGTTTCTCAAGCCACGGCCAACAACCAATTTCATTTGAATCTTTTGCCTGGTCGCTACACCATTTTTTTTGATGCGCCGGATACATCCGATCGTTGGTTGCGAACCATTGAAACCATTGACGTCGAGGCTCAGCCCATCCATATCGAAGAAGTGTCTTTTGAAACGCCCATGGATGCTTTGATGGAGCAAAAAGCTTCTTTGTCACAAGTGTTGAAAGATTTTAACAAGCATCAGCTCACGCCCGATCAAATTCAAGTCTATGAGCAAATCTTGCAAGCAGAAGGCAAAACGTTGGTGTATTTTACAGCCGGCTATTGTGGCCCATGCCTTGGCAAAGATGGGTTGGCACATTACATCAACCTTGCCCATGCTTCAAACGCTGATTTTTCTGTGCTGGGCATCCACTCTGATTCGTACGGCGTCCTCAAAAATTGCCCACAAAGTCAAGATGAGATGGAAGATTATCTGGATCACAGAGAAACCTGGACGCACATTGCAAAGAGTTATCAAAAAGCCAAACAAGCCCAAGCACCTGTTCTGCTTGCGTATCAGGCACCGTCGTTGGCGAAAAACTTAGAAATCGTTGGCTACCCAACGATGCTGGTGTTTCAAGATGGCAAGCTTCAAGATTGGTTTACCGGCAGCAGCGATGAGACCAAAGAACTTCTTGAAAAATTATTGCAGCCCTGATGAGGGGATCTTGCCATCTTTGGTGCGATGGCATACAAAGTGATCATGGATGCAAAGTCGAACATGGATCACTACGTGATACAAGATGTAACCATTTGGAATGCCGATGGCGTGGCAGAGCATCAAGACCTTGCAATCGCCCATCATAGAGTTCAATCCATTCAAGATACCAAGCCAGACCAAAACCATGGCACAACGCAAGTCATTGATGGCAAAGGATTAACTTTGTTGCCAGCCGGCATTGATTTGCACGTGCATTTGCGAGTGCCGGGACAACCTGAAAAAGAAACCCCCGAGACCGGTTTAAAAGCAGCCATGCATGGTGGGTATGGCGTGGTCATGACGATGCCCAATACCTATCCTGTCATCGATGGTTTGGAAGCGCTGGAAGAAGGCAGAGCACAAATGCAAGCCTGGGAAGAGAAAACGGGTGTTCAAGTATATTGGACCTCGTGTATCACCGAGCGCATGGATGGGCAAAAATGCGTTGATTTTGATGCCATGGCCCAAGCGGGCGTTCGCGCATTTACCGATGATGGCAAGGGCGTGGACTCGGATGATGTGATGCGAGAAGCCTTGGCGTATTCGGCAGCATCGGGCATGCCCATTTTGCAGCACGCAGAATTTTCTGGGCATGGCGGGGTGATTGCGCCTTGTGATGTGCAGAAAAAACTAAAAGTGGGGGCATATCCGGCTGAGCCTGAGTGGACCATGGTGGAGAGAGACCTTCAACTGCTCGAATCGTTTCCCAAAGCGCGTTATCATGTGCTTCATATTTCAAGTGAAAAAACTGTGGCATTGCTTCGACAGGCCCAGGCCAAAGGTCTGCAAGCTACAGGCGAGGTGACCCCGCATCATTTGTACTTTGATGTCACAGCCATTAATCCAGACAATCCCTCATTTAAGATGAATCCACCGCTGAGAGAAGCATCGGATCAAGCTTTTCTTTGGGAAGGGCTTCGCGATGGCACATTAAGCTACATGGCCACCGACCACGCGCCCCATGAACCAGCGGCCAAACCCAAAGATTTTGGCTGTTGCGCCTTTGGCACCACAGGTTTGGAAACGGGTTTGCGCGTATTGTTGGATGGTTATCAAAAAGGATGGCTTTCGCCGCCACGTTTGGTGGAAGTGTTTTCAACCCAACCCGCTGCATTTCTTCATCTGCAAGATACCCATGGTAAAATTGAAGTGGGCAGACCCTTTTATGCTGTACTGGTGGATGCGCAGGCCCAACCAAAACCCATTGGCCCCGATGACTTGCAAAGCAAATCAAAAAACAATGTTTTTTTGGGTGCGCCATTGGCTGGTCAGATCAAACAAGTTTTTCTATCGCACGCCCGTGATTCCCAGTGAGAAAATTTGTGAATTGCTTGTTCCATACAACTTCCCCCATCTACCGTAGCCATGAACCAAAATTTTAAAAGTCACTTTTTCATTTCATGACCCGTACCCATGACATGGTCGTGATCGGCGGCGGGGCAGCTGGATTTTTTGGCGCCATCCGCGCAGCTCAGTGTGCAAAGGACCAGGGTCGACCCGTGGACATCCGTTTGTTGGAAGCGTCCTCTCGCTTTTTACAAAAGGTAAAAATATCGGGGGGCGGGCGCTGCAATGTAACCCACCATGATTTTTCCATTCGTGATTTTGTGGCACGGTATCCACGGGGCCAAAAAGAAATGATTTCGCCCATGCATCAGTTTCAGGCAAAGGACATGGTGCAATGGCTGGAACGTCACGGCGTGGTGTTAAAAACAGAAGCCGATGGCCGAATGTTTCCAGTGACCGACCGCTCACAAACGGTGATCGACTGTTTGATGCATCAAGCACAACAAAACGGCGTAAAAACCGATCTTCGTGTTCACGTCAACGACATAACGTATCAAAACAAAATCTTTAGCGTTGGGCTTGGGTCGCAAAAAATTCAAGCGAGGGCGGTATTGCTGGCGACCGGCAGTGCGCCAATGGGCTACAAGCTGGCTTCGCGATTGGGTCACCATATCACTCCAAGGGCGCCATCGTTGTTTAGCTTTAAAATTGCAGACCCAGACCTTCAGGCCATGCAGGGCATTGCATTTCCACAAGCCAAAATTCATCTCCATTTGCCACAAAAAACCTTTACGCAAGAGGGGCCCTTGCTGCTAACCCATTGGGGTGTTAGTGGCCCTGTAATTTTAAAACTTTCTGCATGGGCTGCGCGCGAGATGATGGACCAAAATTACAAGGCCAGATTGGAAATCAATTGGGTCAACCAACCGCCACAAGATGTCTTGGCGCAGTTGGCCGCACTGGCCAAACAATTTCCCAAAGCGGCCATGCAAAATCATCGCCTGCTCAATACCACGCAGCGCTTTTGGCTTTATTTGTTAAAAAAGAGTGAGGTGGACCCTCAACAACAATGGGCCCAACTGTCCAAAAAACAAAGCCAGGCGATCTGCGATTTGTGTACCCGGCAATCTTTATCCATCGAAGGCAAAAACCGTTTTAAAGATGAGTTTGTAGAATGTGGCGGTGTTGATCTTCGCGAAATTGACTTGAAAACAATGCAAAGTAAAAAGGTGCCAGGTCTTTATTTTGCTGGAGAGGTGATGGACGTGGATGGACTAACGGGTGGTTTTAATTTGCAACATGCCTGGACCAGTGGCTTTGTTGCGGGGAGTCATATGGCGCAATCTATTGAAGATATTCGTTAATTTTCCATGCTTTTTTAATTCTTGTTTGACCCCCGTCCGCCGTGGTAATTCTAAAAGTAGACCATGGAACCATTAAAAAACGTATACAACCGCACCTACATTCAAAAATTGGCTTTGGGGCTCAAAAAAAGCGAACCAAAGTTTGATGCGGTCGCGTTTGAAAAGGCGGTCTTTGCGGGCGACTGGAAAGATTTAGAGCTGAAAGGTCGGATGCGTCGCATTTCGATTACGATCGGAAAGTTTCTGCCCAAATATCCACGCGCACTGTCGGTGCTCTTGGATGTTGCCCCTTTCTTTCGAGACTACCACGGAATGTTTATCCCAGACTTTGTGGAAGTGTATGGCATGTTGTCCAACCATCGTCGCAAATATTGGGATGTTTCCATTGAGATGCTGGGCGAATACACCAAATATTCATCCTCTGAATTTGCCATTCGTGCCTTTTTACTGGAGGATTTGAACGGTGTGATGAAACAAATGAAGCTTTGGTCCAAGAGTGAAAATGAACATCAGAGACGGTTAAGCAGTGAAGGCTGCCGCCCCAGATTGCCCTGGGCCGCGCAACTGCCGGAACTGAGAAAAAACCCCAAACTCATACTTCCAATTTTAGAAAATTTAAAAACCGATCCCTCAATATACGTTCGTAAAAGCGTGGCCAATAATTTAAATGATATTTCCAAAGACCATCCACAATGGGTGTTGGATGTCGCGCATCGATGGTACGGCGAGAATCTAGAGACCGACAAAATTGTGAAACATGGTCTTCGCACGCTTTTAAAGCAAGGCAACCAAAAAGCCATTGGTTTACTGGGGTATCAAAATGCCAAAGACATTAAAGTAAAAGATTTTGTGCTTCGCACCCCGGTGGTTACTTTGGGCCAAGCACTGGACTTTTCATTTTCTTTTGAAATGCAGAAAAAAGGAAAAGTTCGTTTGGAATACGGAATTTATTATTTGCGCAAGAACGGTCAACACAACAAAAAAGTGTTTAAGATCAGCGAAGGCGATTTTGATACGGGCGTTTATCAATATGACCGCAAGCAAGCATTCCGAAAAATATCAACCCGTCGGCATTATGCTGGAAGCCACAAAGTTTCATTGATACTTAATGGGGAAGAAAAATGGCTTCATGAATTTGACGTGCAGCCTCCTTCGCCCAACTCGTAACACTCGAATCATTGGTGATTGCCGGCGATCATGATAAAACAGCTTCATGAGTCGCCCTTTGCCCAAATTTTCAGACCCGAAATGGACGGCAGATGGACAAGCGCGCGCATGGGTAGAGCCTACCCAGCTTCAAACACTTTGGTTAAACACGGGAACGCAATGCAATCTTGCCTGCAAACATTGCTACATTGAATCCTCGCCCATTAACGATCGATTGGTGTATCTGACCATGCAAGATATTCAGCCCTACTTGGATGAAATTCAAGCGCATCATCACACGCCACGGGAAATAGGTCTAACCGGTGGTGAACCATTTTTAAACCCAGCCATCATGAATATTTTGCAAAGCTTATGCGCGCAGGGCTACAGCATTTTAATCTTAACCAACGCGATGAAACCCCTGCAAAAAAAGATCAACGCGTTGAAAGATTTGTCTCAAAAGTATCCCAAAAAGCTTTCATTTCGAGTCTCAGTGGATCATTACACCCAGCAAGTCCACGAGCAAGAACGAGGTCCTCGGTCGTGGCAGCCCATGGTTGAGGGGATTCATGCGCTTTTTCAAGCCAATATGCAGGTGTCTATTGCTGGAAGATCGCTGACCGATGAGTCGCAAGCGCAAGTATTAAAAGGCTATCAAAAGCTTTTTGATCGGGAGCAATGGCCTTTGCAAGCCGAAGATTCTACTGACTTGATTGTGTTTGCAGAAATGGAGCCCAACGCCCAAGTCCCTGAAATTACCACTGGATGTTGGTCTATTTTGGGCAAAGATCCGAAAGACATCATGTGCGCCAGTTCGCGCATGATTGTCAAAAGAAAAGGGAAAAAACAGCCCGAAGTCATTGCTTGCACTTTGCTGCCTTATGAAGAAGAATTTTCACTGGGCACCACGTTTCAACAAGCGTGGCAGCCTGTTTATTTAAATCACGTTCACTGCGCTACATTTTGTGTGCTGGGTGGATCATCTTGCAGTTAAACCAAAAAAACTAGGAGGCTCTTATGTCAGAATCATTGTTTCACAAAAGACTCGAACTCGATCCATTGGCAGATGACTTTTTTATAGAACGTTGGTCCCCACGTGCGTTTGAAGCGCATGAGGTGAAAGATCAGACCGTTCAAAAAATAGTGGATGCGGCCCGCTGGGCGCCTTCTTGTTTTAACGAACAACCCTGGCGCTTTGCCATCAGCACGCAAGACACATTTGATGCTTTTTTATCGCTATTGGTCGAAGCCAATCGAGGCTGGTGTCAGCATGCTTCACGCCTTGGTTTTATTGCAGCGAAAAAAAATTTTTCACAAAATGGCAAAGCCAACCAGCACGCCTGGTTTGATTGCGGCGCTGCATGGGTGAGTATGGCATTTCAAGCTCAAAGCCTTGGTTTGCATATGCACGCCATGGCGGGCATTCAAAAAGATAAAATTATATCTCATTTTAACATGGATACAGATCAATACGATGTGGTGTGTGGTTTTGCTTTGGGTAAACGATCATCGGATTTGTCTACGCTGTCAGAGGACATGAGAGAAAAAGAAGTACCCAATACGCGAAAAAAGCGCGACGAGATTGCATCCATGGGAGAATTTCCATTTTAAAAACTTACGTTTTTTTATTTCGTAAACTTTCCAGCTGTTTGAGCAATTTTTCTTTTTGGCTCTGAGGGATTTTGCGCCAATCCGTGTCAGTAAGCGCACCCTCCAAAGATAAGAGGTAATAACAAACAGGAAGATGATGGGGATGCGCTTTGCGTGCCATTTTTAAATAAGCTTTGACCGGGCCCATCTTTTGAAGCGCTTTGCGGTTGCGGATGCCAATGTTGGTGAGCTTTTCAGCGATGGTTGGGCCTATGTTGGTTAAGCTGGTTAAACTCATGGCGTATTATCTTGCTGATCATTGTCGGCAGTCGATGCGTCATCGGTGATGATGGTTGGAAAATCCGAGCGAATGGGGATGTCGCTGAGTTCAAGATAATTGGGGCCGTCCAAAAAGGCTTCCCAACGGCTTAATTGGCTTTGATCTTCTGAAGTCAGGTCCAAAAATTCAAGCAGTGTTTGCGAATCCCAAAAGCCATCATTTTGGTCAAAAAATTCCGTAAGCTCTTGTTCAAATGTGACGCAGTTTTCAGTGGTCGAAAAAGAGGGCGTGGCATCATTGTTGATGCAAAACTGTCTTTCAAAAAATGTTTCCTCTTCAGCATTGATCAGCCGACCGCGAAAGCTGTATTGGCCCTGGGTGAAAAGCTGCGCGATCACATCAAAACCACCTCGACCCAACATGACCCAATCTTGAGAAGGCGTGTACAGCTCGTTGGTCAATGCTTCTCTTTGTTTTTCACCATACTTGCCAATGTAATTGCCGGTTTGTGTATTGATGATGAGAATCAAACGGCTGCTTTGATCTCGGTTGTCAGAAGAGAGGGCTTCTTGAGCCAACATGATGTTCCATGCAATGATTTCAGGCTCATCGTCCGAAGCTTGCGCTTTGCGTGCGTACATGTCCACCCAGGCGTTGGTTAAGTACGCGCTGGTTTCTGCATCCAAAGAAACATGGGTGAGTGCATAGGTTGTTTGATTGGTGGCTTGAGAATAAAGTGTATAGGTTTGGCTGTTGTTGTTGCTTTGGCGATCTTCCAGGCAGGTCCAAAGATCATCGGGAAGCAGGGAAAAGTTACGTGTATCTTCCGGTGAAAAACTGGCCTCACCTTCAAGGGGGCTGCTAAAAATGGACTGATTACAGTCTTGATAGCTGGCGTCGTTGGGATAAATTTCAAACACCCTTTCAAATGCAGTGGCTACTTGGCCATGCAATGTCTGGGGGGTGTAGGTATTGCTGGTGAGCAAATTGACACTTTCTGGACAGTAGTTGATGGTAAAAATGGTGTTGGGCAAATGACACTGAAATTCCAGCCACTGATTAAGCTGCTGGACCAAGGCTTCATCGCCATCATTGTCTATGCTGGGCACATCGATGGTCAGCCCATTTTCAAGCTCGATGGCATCTTGAAGCTGTGGCAGAGCCGATAAACTGGATGTTAATACATTTTCTATTTCACTGTAAGCCGCGCTTTGATCGCCGTCACCGCCTTCACAGTGGGCAAAGAGCGCAACCAGGCCCAGAAGGCCGATGCATCGATAAACATATGAGCAATTGCGCTTGAGCATACTGGTAGATGTACCATAAGTTTTTTATCTTGGATATTATCGTCATGCTCACGTATGTAGGGTTTCGCAATGAAAGAATTGATCATTTTTGGCGAAACCATTTGGGACTTATTTGAAGATGGATCCAAGCATTTGGGCGGTTCTGGCTTAAACGTGGCCTGGCATTTGCGCGGCTTGGGTCATGATTGTCATTTTTTAAGCAGAGTGGGGCAAGATGATTTGGGCCAAGAGATGCTTGACTGCATGAAGCAGTGGGGCATCAGCACGCGCCACGTTCAATCCGATCCCACTTATCCCACAGGTCATTTGACCGTGATTCTGGACGAAATCAATGGCCATCGGTACCCCAGTCCACCGCAGCTGGCTTTTGATTTTATTGAGTGGCAAGACCAATGGGCTCATTGGCCCAAGGACGCCTACATCTATCATGGTACCTACATTCTTCGAAATCCAACCACTCAGCGCACCATCGCCAAAATGAAAGAAGCAGGCTTTCCAATTTTTATGGATTTGAATCTACGAGAAAATTACTGGAGTAGCGCCCTGTTGGATGAGTGGGTCAAAGATGTGGCTTTTGTGAAAGTGAGCGATCAGGAACTCCCGCTTTGGTTGCAGCGTCCATGCGGCCCTGTAGAGGCGGATGTTGAAGCCATCCAAAATTTAATGAAAAAGCAAAACATTGAAAATGTTTTGTACACGTTGGGCCCCGCAGGTTCCATTTGGATTGAACCCAACCAACATTACGTTCAAAAACCACTTCAGGCCTTGGCCAATGTGGCCAATACGGTGGGCGCAGGAGATGCCTATTGCGCAGGCGTGCTGGCTGGTTTGATTCAAAATTGGACGCCTAAAAAATGCTTAACTCTGGGGACTATGTTAGCCGAAGCTATCTGCCACGTGCCTGGTGCGACTTCTCACGATCCAGGTTTTTATAAGACAATCGATTGCGAAGTTTAAAAGCGAAAATAAAAAATTCAATTTATATCAAGCAACGAAATATCCAAATGTAGTAAAAAGCCCATGTCAAAAAATGACATGGGCTTCATTCATACATATCAGAAATTTTTTACATGCTGGAGCGACGTTTTTGTTCGTCGAGGTATTCTTTGTATTCGATGGAATAGCGGGTCCAGGGGCGAATGTTTAGGCGTTCTTTGTTGATGTAATCGCCGGTGCCTTCGCAGATTCCAAATTCGCCAGTGTCAAACTTATGCAGAGCATTGGTGACTTCATTGAGCAGTTTGCGGTTTTTGTCATGGATTCGGTAGTGGAGGGTGTTGGCGATTTCTTCAGAGGCTGCATCCGATACGTCGGCTGGGGGCTTGTGATCACCGCGTGTGCGTTCTTTTTCCTCAAATTCTTTCATCAGACTGATCAATTCCTCTTTTTTGGATTCAATCGCTTTTTTATACTGATTGAGTTCCTTTTTGGTGAAGTACGCTTTTTTCGCTGCCATGTTGAATATCCTCCAATGAATTTTCTAGCTAAAGGGTCTACAGAAATTGAAGCTCTTTGTAAAAGGATATTTTAGTAAAAATTATGCGCTGACTCAACCGTGTTTTGGACGGTAAGCCCTGTTTTTCCTGGTTAGCGCTGTCCTGAGTTTTTAAAAAATTGTCTACAAGCTTGAATCTGATACAAAAGTTGAATGAGTTGGACCATTTATCACCACCCCCGCTGTTCCAAAAGTCGTGAAACGCTTAAACTCCTTCAAGACAAGGGCATTGAGCCCACCGTGGTTGAATATGTAAAAAATCCCCCCAGCGAAAAAACGTTGTGCACCATCCTTGATTTGTTGGGTGTATCGGCCACAGATCTTATCCGCACCAAGGAAAAGGTGATAGAGGAGCAACAATTGGATGTTTCCACACCCAGCAAAGCGCTTCAAGCCATGTTGGACCATCCCATTTTGATGGAAAGGCCGATTGTGGTCAAAGACAATCAAGAAGCGGTTATCGGCCGTCCGCCGCAGAACGTGCTTGGTTTGTTATAAGTCACCCCTATGCAGCTGCAATCCAAAGCACTTCGAACAGACATTGTGATGGACTCCCTGGGGTCCAAAATTGACAATCGAGCGGACTGCGTGGTGATTCGCACACCTTCTGTGGCAGATCATGGCCCAGACAACCGCATTATTTTTCCCCACGCGCCCGAGACCACCCAGGCTTTTCAACAAATGGTGGATCAATACCGTCAGGATTTTGACGTAGAAGCGCAAGGCTTTATGCACATCACTTGGGATCAACAGCCCAGTGATTACCAATTGCCACCGTTAGAGGACGATCGGTGGACCGCCCAAACCGTTGTGACTCTGGCTGCGGACACTTTAACCAAGCCCAACCAATATCAAGATCAATTACCCATCCGCACCATTGAGTGGAACCATGACTTGCCTTCTTTTGTGGATTTGCATGTGGATCCACAAAGGCAAGATGTCGATGTGGCATGGCAGCGAAAATACTGGCAGATGAAAGGCTTGAAATTGCAACAATTTCAAGAAATTTTTGAAGGTCAACGCTGGGTGGTTTCAGAAGGATCCACCCTGGTGGCAGATGTTGGATTGTATGCCATCAAAGACATGGCGCGATTTCACGCGTTGGTGGTTGATCCTTCAAAACAAGGGCAAGGATGGGCCAGGACAATGCTTTACAATGCGTTTGCGCATGCAAAACAACATTGGCATGTTCACGAATGTTTGTTGGTCACGGATGCAAATGCACAGGCGCTGTATGAAAAAATTGGGTTTGGGCGGATCGAACAGCGCATTGATTTAACTTGGGTGGCTGGCTAGGCAGACCCTAATACCCTGGCACCAGCGTTTGTTTGCGGCGGAAAGTTTTTTGAATGGTTTCAAGCTTTAATGGAAAATGAATGTATTTTTTCTGCTGCCATAGGGGCACCTGATTGAAGTTGTTACGATCAAATGCGTAACCACTCTGGCCGCCATAAATCAGAAAATAATTTTCATCGGGCGAGGATAAATCCGACAGCTGTCTGGCGTTGGCGCCATAGGTGACTTGTCCATTTTTTGGATTGTACGCTCTTTTATATACGGTCTGCATACCACCGCTGGTGGGTACCTTTTCAAATTGAAACACGTTGCCCACCCAGGGCAGGTAGCCAAAAACGTGCTGCATTTGAAGTTGGTGGTAATCACCCCAAGTTTTTACCGGCAAAGATTCAATGGCATCCAAGCCTGTTTGAATGATGGTTTGTTGCTGATCGATGGGCAGTGTTTGAAACTTTGCAAGTGCCCATCTTTTGATGTGGTTGGATCTCAACATGGTTTTTTGAGCGGCGTCATTGGTTAAAAGTTGTGCGAGGATGGCTTTGGCCACGGGGGCAAAAAACATTTCGAAAAGATAGGGGGCTTGGAGCTTTTGATCATAGTGCCCCTTCCACTCAAGCATTGCTTGCCCTTGACGATGGTCTTTGGGAATCGCGTTTTGTTGCGCAAGCCATTGAATCCAAGCCAGGGAGTCTTGATCCATGGTATCGCGCTGAATTTCACTCAAATCAGACAAGGTTAATCGGTTTTTGCTTTGCAAAAGGTCTGTGATGCGTTGATGCCTGGCGGGGCCAGAGAAAAACCAACCGGCTTCCTGTGATAAAACGGTGGGGCGGTTGTTGGTAGACACAAGAATATGATCCGGCGGATTATAGCGATAAGGAAGTTCAGTGGGTTTCTTGCTTTGCAGTGGATGCTGTGTGGATTGATAAAACGGTTTTTTATCCTTAGTGGACATTTGTGGCTGACGATAAGCCATGATTTGTGCAATGTTGCCTTGGCGGTCTGCGTACAGGTAATTCATGGCAGAAACGGCATAAGTGTCAAACGCTTGATAGAATTCTTTAAAATTGTCCGCTTGCATGACTTGCAAAAAAGTGGAGATTTCATCCGATGGTTTGTGTCCCTCCCAATGCATGGCTAGGTCGTGCATGGAGTGAATCAACGGCGCATCGGAGAGAATGGGGCCATAAGGAGATTGCCGCAAATGGGCCCATTGCCCACGCCAAAAGCGCGCTTGAATAAATGTCTGGCTGGTTTCCATGGGTGTTTGCATCGGGTCAATCTCAAAAAAGTAAGTGCTGGCGCCATACATATTGGTGCCACCCCACGATATCGAGGAATTGCGCCCCAACACCAAGGCTGGCACCCCTGGGATGCTCATACCTACGGCATGGAACGATGGCGATTGGACGCCGATTAACATCCAAACCGATGGAATAAAAATGCCAATGTGTGGATCATTGGCCATCAATGCAGCATGGTGTGTGGACTTTTGTTTGCCCACCACAAAGCTATTGCTGCCGCTTTTGGTCCAGCTGTAAGGTAGCTGCATGGCTGGATCTACAGCTTCATAAGAAGGAGAAGAAGTGTGTGCCATGTCTAGATAGAGATCCCATAATTTTTGCCAGTCTGGGTCTTCCTTGATTAAATTTAAAAACTGAATCAAATACAAACCATGAACATCCATGCTTCCCATTCGTATGAGTTGCGCAACATCTTCCAATGACCAAGGGGTGAGATGGGCATCCAATAGAGCCAGCTCTGCTGCGGGTTCAGGATTGGCCTTGAGCCAAAAGTTAATGCCTTGCCGATACTGCTCCAGCCAGCGATGCGTTTTGGGTTGGATGGTTGAAAGCATTTGTGATGCTGCCAGGTCCAGTCGAAAACTGGCGATGGTGTAATCAATGGCGCGTGCTTTGGGTCCGAAATGTTGAGCCAGCTGACCTTTGGCGATGATGCGCATGATCGCCAACTGAGGATATCTCAATTGGGCATGAACCATGCCCATGGCAAAGGCAAGATCAGCATCGGTTTGGGCGTGAATGTAGGGTACATCCCATTCATTCCAATAAATGTCTACCGGGCGTTGCGTGGGTACATTTTGCGTGGGGAATACGGGGGCAACAAACGTGCGCTGAAAATACCATTGATAAGGAAAAAAGACGATGCCCGCCAACAAGGCTACGAGAATCGAGGCAACCATGAAAACAATTTTTAATGACTTGGCGCGTTTTTGTTTGCTCCAAATAGAAAATGGGAAGGGCATGTTCAAAGTAAAATTAGACCTTAAAAAAATAGGGGTTGATCCGTTTTGGAGGGTTCGATAGAGGTGGTATCACTTATGAACGTTGTTCTTCTACCCTCATTTGAAGATAACTATATCTTTATCTTGGATGATCCGCAATCATCCAAGCTGGTTGTGGTCGACCCTGGGGATCCAGCGGTGGTGCACGGGTATGCTCAAACCCATCAGAAAACCATTGGCGACATCTTAATTACGCATCATCATTGGGACCACACCGATGGCGTGGGCCCTTTGCGTAAACTTTATCCCAACTGCCGCGTGTGGACGCCCTCCGCTGATCCGCAACGCTTCAAAGATTCAACGGATGTGGCTGCCCCACAAAGCCAAATAGAAGTGGGCCCTATTCAATGGACTGTTTTGCCACTGCCTGGCCATACGCATGATCATGTGGGCTACTGGGACGCGGCAAACAAAAGACTTTTTTGCGGAGATACGCTTTTTAATATCGGTTGTGGCCGCATCTTTGATGGAAGCTTAAAAACGCTATGGCAGAGCCTTCAAACCATGGCCCAACTTCCACCCGATACCTGGATTTACTGCGCCCATGAATACACGTTGGACAATATTGCTTTTGCCCAGCAGCACGTGCCAACACTTGAACTTGATTCATACGCAAAGCAAATGGAAGCTTTGCGCGAAAAAGGCCTGCCCACCATTCCTTTTGAGCTTTCGACCAACTTACAGCGCAATCCTTTCTTAAGCGCACCCGATTACGAAACTTTTGCTGCACGCAGAAAGGCCAAAGATCAGGCATAAGCCGAAGGTTTAAGCGCATGAAATAGTCGATTTATCTGTAAAAATTCGGTACATGTATTTTTATGAGTGATTCATCTTCAAGTCCCTTGATTTCAGTCATTATGGGTAGCAAAAGTGATTACGCCACCATGCAAGCAGCAGTGGATATATTGGATTCGTTTAAAGTGCCGTTTGAAACCAAAATTATTTCTGCACACCGAACCCCAGATCTTCTTTTTGAATATGCCCAAACAGTGCAAGAACGCGGTGTGCGGGTAATTATCGCTGGTGCCGGCGGGGCAGCCCATTTACCAGGGATGGTGGCTGCAAAAACGATTGTGCCTGTATTGGGCGTGCCGGTAGAGAGCAAAACGCTTCGGGGTGTTGATTCTCTGTATTCCATCGTTCAAATGCCCAAGGGCGTGCCCGTGGGCACATTGGCTATTGGCGAGGCGGGTGCCACCAATGCAGCCCTGTTGGCTTTGGCCATTTTGGCGACCACCGATGAGGCCGTGGCAAAAAAACTCGATTTATTTCGGCAAAAACAAACACAGTCTGTTTTGGAAGCGAAACTGCCCCAATGATGGCACCCGGCTCCATCATTGGCATCATCGGCGGTGGACAGTTGGCCCGCATGATGATTTTGGAAGGGCGAAAATTTGGATATCGGTTCATTGTGCAAGACCCCAACGAGGATTGTGCATGCGCCAATTTGGTCGATGAACTGATTGTAAAATCCTGGAGTGATTTGACCGGCGCGATTGCCTTGAGTAAAAAATGCGATGTCGTCACCATCGATACCGAACACGTGCCTTGGCAAAGCATGGAAGCCATGGAAGAACATACCCAAGTATTTCCCACGTCCAAAACCTTGAAGACCATCCAAGATCGCTGGCGACAACGTGAATTTTTGACCCAACACAACTTATCTCAAACAAAGTATGCCAATGTTGAAACCGCTGAAATGCTCACCGCCGCCGGTCAACACGTGGGCTATCCATGCGTGCTTAAAACCAGAACGTCAGGCTATGATGGCAAAGGGCAGGTATTGATTCAACGAGAACAAGATCTGCAAGCAGCTTGGCAAAGACTCAATGAGGTGCCCTGCATTTTGGAAGCTTTTGTTCACTTTGATGCGGAAGTCTCTGTTGTGATCGCACGCACACCCAAAGATACCAAAACCTATAACCTCGCGCGCAACATTCACAAACATCACATTTTGCATCAAACCATTGTGCCCAGCGGATTTCCAGATGATATTCAAGAACGCTGCTTTGCTTTGGCACACACGATTGTCGATGGCTTCCAATACGAAGGCGTCATGGGCATTGAAATGTTTGTTACCCGCAAAGGAGAAGTGTGGGTCAATGAACTCGCCCCCCGAACCCATAACAGCGGCCATTTCACCTATGGCGGTTGCATTACGTCTCAATTTGAACAACACATTCGCGCCATCACGGGGCAAGCTTTGGGCAGCACCGATTTAATCAGTCCCGTGGTCATGACCAATCTTCTGGGCGAGCAATTTCAAGCGGAAAACAACCATTTTGCTGCCCTTACCAAGGATCCCAACGTCACTCTTCATGTGTACGGCAAGCACCCAGCCAAACCGGGCCGAAAAATGGGACACTTTTTGGTACGGGGCTCATCGGTAGAAAACATACAGCAACGCGCAAACCAACACTTTCAAAGCATCAGCGCGTAATTGGCTTGAGAATTTTTAAGAAGCAGGTAAGCTGCCCTGTATGAGACATTCACCCGTTCCTTCTTATTATGCCCAACGACGTCAGACGATGTTCGAGCAAAGCGGCGCAGATTCCGCATGGCTTTTTTTTGCACCCCCCATCATGTCCCGCAATTCCGATGTCAATCATCCGTTTCGGCAAGAAAGCAATTTTTATTATGCCACAGGTTTTGACCAAGCCCATTCAATCGCTGTCTTGACCTGGGATCCAGAACAAAAAAAAGACGTATTCCATTTATTTTTACAGCCGCGCGATCCAAAAATTGAATTGTGGGAGGGCGAAATGTACGGCTTGGAACGAGCCAAACAGTGGTTTGGTGCCGACCATGCTTATGACATTGCTTCGTTTCAAAAAGAAGCCCCCGCGATTTTGAAAAAGGCACAAAGCGTCTATTATCATTTTGGCATTCATCCTCAGCAAGATCAAGAAGCCATTGAAGTGCTTGGCAAAGCCAAAAAATTGGGCGGCCGAACAGGCAAAACCTTTCCGACCGTGATGGACCCCAATGAAATCATGGGCAAAATGCGTCAGATCAAGGATGAACATGAGATCAACCTGATGCGTGAAGCAGGCAAAGCGTCGGCTCAAGCACACAAACAAATCATTGAAACCATTCAGCCTGGCATCAATGAACGTGTGATCAGTGGCCAAATCGATGCGGAGTTTCGCCGCAATGGATGCGATCGAAACGGTTATCCCAGCATTGTGGCCAGTGGGAAAAATGCCACCTGTCTGCATTACAACACCAACGATCAAACGTGCAAAGATGGAGACTTAATGTTGTTGGATGCAGGGGGCGAATATCAATACTACACGGCTGACATTACCCGAACATATCCTGTTGGGCGCTCGTTTAGCCAAGAACAAAAAGCGCTCTACAACATTGTTCTTGAAGCCCAGCTTGCTTGTGTAGATGGCGTAAAACCAGGCGTAACCATGGTGGCGCTTCAAAACAAAGCCATTGAAATCTTAACCCAAGGCTTGATAGACTTGGGTCTACTAGAAGGCACTGTCGCGGATTATTTAAAAGAAGAGCGATACAAAAATTATTATCCCCATGGGTTGGGGCATTTTATTGGCTTGGACGTTCATGATGTGGGCCCGTATCTCGATGATCAGGGGGAGCCCATCAAACTTCAATCTGGTATGATTGTGACCATTGAACCAGGCATTTACATTCAGCCCGATGATCAAACATTTCCTGAAGCATACCGCGGTATTGGTATTCGCATTGAAGACGATGTGTTGGTGACCGACCAAGGACACGAAAATTTAACCAAAGATGTGCCCAAAACCGTTGAAGACATTGAAAGTCTCCGTCAAGGTTCCAACTAGTTTTTGATCTTCGTATTGACCAAACGCTATTGGTCTAGGGGTTGGCCCAGGCCATACTTTGGACTGCGTTGATACATGCGCAGGGCTTCATCCATTTTTTCCTGTAGGTCGTTGATGCGTGTGCCTGACCCAGGGTGGGTAGATAGAAATTCTGGTGGCGCTTGCCCGCCGGTGGCCTGCGCAAATCGTTGCCAAAACGCGACGGCTTGTCGTGGATCATATCCCGCCTGAGCCATGTATTCCAAGCCAATGCGATCGGCTTGCGTTTCGTGTTGGCGGCCATAAGGAAGCAGTAAGCCCAAATTGGTGCCCACACCCAATAGTCCCATGATTTGGTCGTGATTGGGTGAGTTTTGTAAACCGCCACTAACCACGCCCAACACCGTTTGCAGGCCCATTTCCTGAGAAATACGCTGGCCCGAATGTCGTAGGGTGGCGTGTGCAACTTCGTGACCAATCACGGCAGCCATACCGGCTTCGTTTTGCATGTAAGGTAGAATGCCGGTGTAAACTGCAATTTTCCCACCAGGCATGCACCAGGCATTGAGTTCATCCGATGCAATGAGGTTGTATTCCCAGTTAAAATCTGGACGATTGGCCACATCGGCAATGCGGCGGCCCACGCGTTGCAAAATGCTGTAGGCGGGCTCGATTTTAACAATTTTTTCTTCTTTTAAAACTTCTGCATAGCCCTGTGCGCCCATTTCATTTTCTTGTTCAACGGTGGTGAGCATAAATTTGCTTTCACCGGTTTCAGGAATTTTCACGCACCCAGTTGTGGTCGCAAAAAGTAAAATCAGAGTTGTTATTTGCCATGGTTTCATAGAAGCTACCTTTCATTCTTTTAAAAAGGATGTAAGCGGCCTCTACGCAAAAGTCAACTTACTATCAGAGGGAAAGAAAAATGGTTAAAATCAATCAGCGCGATATTGGATGCATCGGCTTTTACACATAGGAATCGGCCGAAATAAGGCCATTGTCCAATGCGTAACGAACCATCTTGGCGCGGGTATCGAGGTCTAATTTTTTACTGATGCGAGACCGATAGGTTTCAACACTTTTGACACTCAAAAACAATTTTTCAGCGATGTCTTGATAAGTGTAGCCATATGCAATGTATTTTAGAACTTCCAACTCTCGTTCGCTTAGAATCTCTTTGCCTTTTTTCTTGACGATGGGTTTGCCGTCCAAATAATCACCTTCAATATCGTTGGTTTTAATAAAAGGCTGTCCCGCCAGAACAGACCGAATCGCACGTTTGAGTTCTGTTTCAGCAAATTGCTTAACAATAAAACCAGATGCGCCAGCGGTAACCGCTGAACGGACCCAACCAATGTCAGAATGCATGGTTAACACAATGATTTCGGTATCTGGCACCTGGTTTTTAATTTTTTTGATGGCGGGGATGCCTGCGCCGTCGGGCATAGAAATATCAATGATGATAATGTTGGGTTGGTGTTCAATGCAGGCATTGATGGCCGCATGGCCGTTGGCCACTTCTTCCACAACTTCGATGTCCCTCTCTGAGCTGAGCAACATTTTTAAACCAGAACGTAAAATAGAATGATCGTCGGCAAGGACAACTTTGATTTTATTCAACGGGCTCTCCGTAGGGGGATTTCAATCTGAAAATGGCTATTGCCATCCTCATATCGCAAGATGGGTTGATATTTTTGGACCAGAAGTTTGGTTGCTTCATTTTCTTGAAAGTATTTTTCAATCTCTCGGGTGCAATCTTCTCCTTTTTCATAAATATAAATGGCCAGTGATTCATGACTGCAGAGCACATTGCAGGTGATTTCAAAATTAAGTCGAGCCAAGGCATTTTCCACGTAAAACCATAAAGTTTTAACCGCAAACGAACTAATGTGAAAGGGAATTAATTCAACCTCGATATCTTGGTTGTATGTAACGTGAATGGAAATGGGATAGCGTTCTTGATAATAGGCCTGGACGCTTTTTATTTGCTGTTCAAGGCTCTGGTTCGAGTCAATGGGTAAATCCTTGAGTGTTTGGTGAAAGGACACCACAGCCGATTGCAAATCTTTGATCTGCTGGTAGAGCTGATCAATTCGCTGCTCGGATTCATACTGCTCGGACAGAGATTTAAGCTGAAGGGACAGGGCAGTTAGACCCGAAGCCATTTGATCATGAAAAAAGCCGCGCGTGCGCAGACGAGTCTCCTGATGACTTTCTACCAAGGATTGAATAACTTTTTTTGCATTTCGTCTACATCTTTCGAGTTCTTCCATAAGCTTAAATTATAGTTTGTAAGGTAAAAACTTACAAGGAAATGTCACTGCTTTTCTAAGGCTAGGATCAAATCTTACTTATTAAGAGTGAAGCCTTGAAAGCCTAACCTAGGTTAGAAAAAGGGTTAATCGGCGCAAGACTACTTGCATTTTTAAAAAGCTACCTGTATCTGTACAAACACATTTGAGGAAAGGAATAAGAAAAACATGAATAAAATAACGGTATTACTTCTGGCCATGACGGCTTCATTGCATGCTTTTGCACAAGAAGGCGCAGAAGAGAAATGGACCGCCACAGCAGGTGTGACAGGTATTATCAACACAGGTAACGCTGAAAATACAACCATTGGTGGTAACGCCATTGTTTCTTATCAGCAAGATGAAAATCTTTTGACCTTCAATGCTGATGGTGCGTATGGACGCGCTGAAGTCAACGGTACCAAAGAAACCAACACCAAAAACTGGACGATTCAACTTCGATATGACCGTTTTTTAGCTGAACATGTGTCCATTTATGGTCTAACCCGCGTAAATCAAAACAAACCTTCGGGTTTCGATTTGCGTTATGGTGGTGCCACCGGTTTATCGCTGTACATTATCCGTAATGACGACACGACGCTCAAAGCAGAAGCTGGTTACGACTACAGCCGTGAGGAACGAATTGGCACACCCGATGCGAGCATCCATTCTGCACGTTTTTATGCGCAATTTACCCGAAAAGTGAATGAAAACGTATTTTTTGGCCAAGATGTTGAAGCACTTTTTAACTTGGAAGACAGCGATGATGTGCGTATGAACACGTTAACATCATTGAATGTCGCTTTGAGTGAAGATACTTCATTGGCATTAAGTTACATAGTGCGATGGGATAACCAACCAGTGGCAGGGTTTGAGGAAGTGGACACAACCACGCAAATTGGTTTGAACGTCAATTTTTTATAAATTAAATGAATGAACAGAATATAAAAGGAGATAAATTATGATTAGAAAAGTAGGATTATTTGCTTTTGCTGCCATGTTTGCAGCAACCGCATTCGCTCAAAGCGTGCAAACAGGCTTTGAGTTTAGCCCATATTTTGGATATCGTTTTTCAGACGATTATGGATCTTTGAACCCCGATGATGCACCCATGGCTGGTGTTCGTCTTGGTTATTTTTTAACCGAGTTTCTTAGCTTAGAGGCTTCAGTTCAGCGCGCTTTTGCAGAAGCAGACAACGTTGCGCCGTTTAATGGAGAAAACATTGATTTTGACTCCATTCGACTCAATGCGTTGGTTCACTTGACCGATACCCGCGTTCGTCCTTTTGTGACTGTGGGTGGTGGTTATGAGTATTTTGACTCTAGCAACACCGACTCCCAACATGATTGGGGCGTAAACGGTGGTGTGGGTGTTCGCTTTTTCGCAGGCGATTCTGCGGGCGTACGTCTTGATGGTCGATACATCGGTGTCAACGTTGATGGTGTAGGCGATGATTGGCAACACAATTATGAAGCGCACGTTGGCTTGTTCTTCCTATTTGGAACAGACAATGAAAAAGAAGAAAAACCCGTTGAAGTTGTCAAAGTCATGGACGCAGACAAAGACGGCGTGGTGGACAACATGGACGAATGTCCCAACACACCCACAGGCGTTGTGGTCAATGCCAAAGGCTGTGAAGAAGAAACATTTGTGGATGAAGACAGCGACGGCATTTCCGATGCCGAAGATCAATGTCCTGCAACACCTGCCAATGCTCCAGTGGATGAAAATGGTTGTGCTTTGGATTCAGACAATGACGGTGTAAAAAATTACATGGACCGTTGTCCCAACACTGCTGATGGTGAAGAAGTGGATAACAATGGTTGTCCAGTGGTCAGCAAAGCACGTGGTGCTTTGGAAGGCGTTGTCTTTAAAACCAACAGTCCTGACCTTACACCCAATGCAGAGCAGGTGCTCAATGGCGTAGCTGAGGAACTTTCACAGTTTCCTGGCGTGAAAGTTGAAGTGGAAGGCCACACCGACAGTGTGGGTGATGAAAGCTACAACTTGCAGCTATCACAAAAGCGTGCCGAGTCTGTATTGGACTACTTGGTCAGCAAAGGCATCAGCCGTGATAGACTAACTGCTGTTGGTTATGGTGAAACCCAACCAATTGCGGATAACTCAACCAAAGAAGGTCGATTCAAAAACCGTCGCGTTGAGTTGGAGTGGTTGGATAACTAATCTTACCGCTCTACCTAACATAGGTAAGCACTTGAAAGGGGCGAATGGCTTTTGGGTCATTTGCCCCTTTTTTTATACCGCGTTGGGGCCGATTCGACCCTATTGGTGTTTCTGGGTTTTGGGCTGCTTTATAGATCGTTAAAACCAAAGCCTGAGGGTGATTCGGCCTTTGGAAAGTTTAAATAGTGTAGTATAGGGGAGCGTTATGTTTGCTCAAACAGCTCAAACGTTTTTATGGATTTTGTTCAGTGGATTGTTGATGAGTGCCATCGCGCTGATTGGCCTGGTGGTGATTTGGATTCCGCCCAAATTGTTGGATCGCATGTTGATTCCTTTGGTTGCATTTGCTGCAGGTTCACTGTTGGCCGGCGCGCTTTTTTTCCTATTGCCCGAAAGCATTGACCACATCGGCAATCGACCATCCGTGTACATTTGGCTGGTGGTGGGCTTTTTAACGTTTTACATTATGGAGCAGTTTCTGCATTGGCACCATTGTCATCATGCCACGCATCACCAGCCACTGACCTATTTGGTACTTTTGTCGGATGCGGTTCATAACTTTATTGGAGGCATGGCCGTAGGGGGTAGTTTTATGGTGGACATTCGCGTTGGCCTTACAGCCTGGGTGGCTGCAGCCATGCATGAAATCCCCCAAGAGCTGGGAGACTATGGCATTTTGATTCATGGCGGATGGGAAAAACGAAAAGCCCTGCTATTTAATTTTTTAACAGCGCTCACGTTTCCGCTGGGCGGCATCACAGTATTTTTTATGGCCAGGGTCATTGACGTATCTTTTTTACTTCCCTTTGCCGCAGGTAATTTTTTGTACATTGCGGCCGTGGATCTGGTGCCAGAAATTAAAAACCACGACAAACTTTCCAAAAATTTAATCCATTTTGTCTCTTTTGTGGCAGGTATGGGCATTATTCTTTTAACCCATACATTTTTTGGACACAGCCACGCATGACCCATCGCCTTCAAGCTTTTATAGGAAGTATCGCGTGCATGGCCGCCATTGGCCTGGGTGCATTTGGCGCCCATGGACTAAAAAATATTCTTTCTGAATCCTATTTAAACGTGTTTGAAGTGGGCGTTCGGTATCAATTTTATCATGGGGCCGCCCTGATCTTGCTGGCCATTGTCGGTCAAGTCGGTCTTTGCCATAAAACTTCTAGGGCTGCCTGGTGTTTTCTTGTTGGGATTGTGCTGTTTTCAGGATCTTTGTATGTGCTATCGCTAACAGGTGTTAAACAGTGGGGGATGGTTACGCCGATCGGTGGTGTAACCTGGCTCATTGGCTGGAGCTTGACGGCGTATCAAATCTATTTTACCAATAAACCATGATCTCCAAGTACAAATTGCATTATGGTGGCAGTCTTTTTTGGCTTATTTTTTGGGCAATATTTTTCTTTCCCATGGCGGTGCTTTTTCTTTATCTCAATGCTCAATTTGAATCGCCCGAGACGCGCTATTTTTTCGAATACAATGGCAGTGTCTTTTGGCTTGGGTTCTGGTTGATTGTTTTTTTCCCCTTGGCCATTGTGCTGCTCCTGCTCAATGGGGTGACACTCTGCAGGCAACTGCAACAGCCAGGAATCAATTAGATTCATGAGGGCTTTTTTTCAGGGCATTCGTACGCCGTTTCGAGGTTTTTCGGTATTGCTTGCCCATCGCTCTTTGCAGCTTCGCCTGCTTATTCCTTATGCATTGATTGTTTTGGTGTTGGTGGTGGGTTTGGCTGTTTTTTTTCAATGGGGCACCCATCAAATTCACCTCTTTACCGACGCACTGCTTGAAACCATTGGATTGGATATCGATGCAGCCGCGCAGTACCGTTGGTATAGCAAAGCATTTTTGTATGCATGTTTCTATGCATTAACGGGTTTGTTTTGGGTGATTGCATTGGGCCTTTTTGGCGTATTGACCATGGTGCTGAGTAACATTCTTTGTTCGTTTTTTTGGGAAGTATTGATTGAAGAAGTTTTTTCAATTTTTAATAAGAACCATTGGATTTACCAAGAAACGTCATGGCTAAAACGCGTGATGATCCCCATGGGCCGTGAAATCTTAAAAGAATGCATCTATGTTGGTCTTTTTTTGGGGGTATGGCTGCTGAGTTTTATCCCAGTGTTGGGTCCGTGGGGAACCATTCTCTTGGGACCACCTTTATTGTGCTATTGGTATGGTTTTATGGTCAATGATTTTGCGCTATCGGTGATGGCCATGCCCGTGGCCAAACGCATGGACTATGGTAGAAAACAATGGCTTTATTTTTTAGGCATAGGCATCTATGCATTGGTTCCTTTTTTGGGCGTGCTGATTTATCCATTTTTAATCGTGGGCAATGCCCATCAGATGGTTCAGGCAGATGGCGGCGAGCCCTGGTCTTTAGGCAGCCGACAATAAGCATCACATTGAACAACGGGCTGTGGTGGATATTTAACAGCCAGTTTGGTGCATCGAAAAAAAGTGGAGGTTTTGGTGTATACGGGCGCCATGTGTTGGCAGGTTCGACACAAGCTATTGCGATGCAAGCACATCCGTGAATCCTTCTTTGTAGCTCGAAAACATGAGTTTAAAACCACTGTTGAGTATCCGCGCATTGTCAAGCGCTTTGCCACTGCGTGACGTGGGTGCAGGGTGCTCAAAGGTCTTATCAAGCTTGTCGTGAAGCCAAGCCATGATTTCCCAATAGTTTGCAGGATGAGAATCTGTACCAATGTAAAGCGATTGAGGCTGCGCCAGGTTTGCGAGATGCACCATCAACCGAGCGGCATCTTGGACATGAATGCGGTTGGATATTTTTTGAAAATCCAAGCGATTCACCTGTCCTTGTTGCACCATGCGGATCAACCTAGAGGAAATTTTGCCATACAAGCCAGAAAAACGCACGACTGTAGCGTTGTTGACATGGTCGGCAAGCCACTGCTCGGCTTTGAGCATGGTTTGACCGCGGTAGTTTTGGGGGTTGGTGGGCGATGCTTCGGTGACTTTTTCTCCATTGTTTTGGTCATAAACCGCTGTGCTGGAAGCATACAACAAGCGGGTGTCGGCATGCATCCAAGATGCGATCTGGGGCAATGATTTGTAGTAAATGTCGTGATAGGCCTCCGGTGAAGCCTGGTCGGGCGCCGCTGTAAAAAAAATCCAATCAAAATGGGTGGGCAAATCCAATGTGGAATGGGGCAAACGCCAGTCAAATGCCAAACCCTGAACGTAATTGGGTAGACGGTAGGGCGTTCGGGATATGGCAAACACTTGGGTATCGCGGCTTAAAAGTTGAGCAATGCGTGTGCCGACATCGCCGCACCCAACAATTAATGCTTTTTTAGAATGGCTCATTCTGCCACAAGATTGGGATATGAAGGTTCCCACATAAAATCATCCACAATTTGTCGGGCTTGGTCCTTGGATAAATCTTGAATATCGCACAAAGTCTCAATGGCAATTTGTCGGGTTACGCTTCGCAGTCGTTGAATGTCAGGAAACAACATGCCTTTTTCTTTTTCTTCGGCGGTGACGCAATTGGACAGTGCTTTGGATGCCGTAAAAAATACTTTGGCATCAATGCATGAATGATTGCCCAAAATGCTGCTCAAGCCTACCCCAGGAAAAATAAAAACATTGTTGCCCTGACTGATAACATACTCTTTATTTTCATAGTGATACGAAGGAAAAGGACTGCCCGTGGCAATCAAAGCTTTGCCCTGACTCCATTCGATCACATCTGAAGGATGGGCTTCAGAGAGATGATTGGGATTCGAAAATGGCATGATCATGGGACGCTGGCTTATCTTGCACATTTGTTCCACCATTTTTTGATCAATGATGCCTTGCTGTCCAGATGTACCGATGACGACTGTTGGCTTAAAAGCATCAATCATGGCGTGAAGGTCTTTTGAAGTTTCAGCCGTGATGCCCGCTTTTTCCATTTGCTCTGCGCTCCAGCCAAAATTCGCTTTGTATGGGTCCATGCGCGCACGGCCTTGATACAACAAGCCTTGTGAATCCGTGAGGGCCAGATGATCCATAGGGGTCACTTCAGGATGTTCAAGTTGAAGGGTTTGCTCAATCAATCGCGCGATTCCAATGCCCGCTGCCCCAGCGCCCATGATCAATATGCGCTGTTGTTTCAGTGACTCTTTTTTGATCGAACAGCCAGTTAAAATTCCAGACAGTGCGACCGAGGCCGTGCCTTGGATGTCGTCATTAAAAGATAAAACGTTGTTTTTGTGCCGGTCCAGGATATCAAAGGCATTCTGTTTTCGAAAATCTTCCCATTGAATTAAGGCTTTGGGAAACTGAACTTTTACGGCTTCTACAAATTCATCTACAAGCGCATGATAAGGCTCACCGGTTAAACGGGCTTTTTTGTAGCCAATGTACAGTGGATCTTGAAGCAACCGATTGTTGTTGGTGCCCACGTCCAAACTGATGGGTAACACTTGCGTGGGATGAATGCCGGCCGCCACACAATACAACGCCAGTTTACCAATGGAAATGGCAATACCCCCCGCGCCTTGATCGCCAATGCCCAAAATGCTTTCATTGTCGGTGGCAACGATCAGTCGCACATCTTGTACAGGTGCATTTTTGAGCCGCTCCTGAATGTGCCCTCTATCATCGGGGGTGATCCAAAAACCTTTGGACCGGCGAAAAATTTGGCTGAACTCTTCACATGCTTGCCCAACAGTTGGGGTGTAGACCAGCGGCATAGCTTCCGCCAGATGATCCATTAAAAAGCGATAATACAGCACTTCATTGCGGTGTTGCAGCGACAGCAGGGTGGTGTATTTTTCAAGATCTGTTTTCTTCTTTTGAATCCGTTGATAGGTTCGTTGGCATTGTTCTTTCAAGGTCGATACATGGGGGGGAAGAATGCCGTGCAGACCAAATGTTTCACGCTCTTGTGCATTAAAAGCGCTGCCTTTGTTAAGCGTGGGTTGATACAAAACATCGTATCCACGAAGGGGGGTTGTAATGGTCACGCCATTTTCATTTTTGCTTAAGGTGTAGCTAGCTTTCATTTTTTGGCTCCTCTGGCTGAGATAAATCAACATAATGGTCGGCTCGGATGATTAAAAAGATGACAGGCAGGCCCATCAAGGCAGTGATGAGAAAAAATTGGGTGTAGCCCAAAGCATCCACCATCGACCCAGAATAACCGCCGATAATTTTAGGAAAAAGCGTCATAATTGAACTGAAAATGGCATACTGCGTGGCCGTAAAACGAATGTTGGTCAGCGCCGATAAAAAAGCAATGTACGCAGCCAAAGACAAACCAGCAGACAAGTTATCTGCAACAATGACCCCAATGAGCATGCCCGGCGCATAACCGACTTGCGATAACACCATAAAGAGCAAATTGGTGGCCGCCGACAAGATGGCACCCCATAACAATACACGCAGCACACCCCAACGCACGCACAATAAACCGCCCAGCATGCTGCCCGTCAGGGTCATGATCAAGCCAAATGTCTTGGATATGGCAGCTATCTCAATTTTGCTAAATCCCATATCCTGATAAAAAACATTGGCGATGACGCCCAACACAATGTCGGATATGCGATAAAACGCAATCAACAGTAAAAGAAAACAAGCACCTTTAAAATGATAACGGTTAAAAAAGTCTTTGATTGGATCAATGTAGCTCGTGTCCAATGTCTTTTGGCTGACAAAGCCTAACTGGACCATTGTTTTGGCCAGGCCCAAAGCCACAGCCAAAGCTGAGATCAAACGAATCAATTCCACAAGAAAAGCCGCCAAATGTGGATTGTTGAACATGTTAGCCAGGTTTTGTTTGAATGAATCCGCCAGCCCATCCGTCCATATAAAGCAAAAGATGAAACCCAACGCCGATACCGCAAACATGCATGCAAAACGCACCAGGTTTTGTGTGGTTAACTCGGATGTTTGGATTTTATTGCGTTCAGGCTCAGGAATGCACAAGGTGGTAACAATGCCCACCAACATGCTCAGTGACATGATCAAATAAGTCCATTTCCATGCAGAATATTGGTAAGCACCCATTTCACTGCCCAACTTTTGCGCAAGAAACAAAGCGCCGGCACCAGCGGCAATCATCCCAATTCGATACCCTGCAATATAAGTGGAAGACATCAAGGCTTGCAAACTGGTGTCGGCCGATTCAATGCGGTAGGCGTCAATCACGATATCTTGCGTGGCAGAAGAAAAGCCCAGAAACACTGCACCCAACGCCATATAAGTTAAAGACATGGGGCCTTGGGTTGGATTAGAAAATGCCATCCACGCAATGGCAGCCATAATCATGAGTTGAGAAAACAAAATCCACGCCCGGCGTCGCCCAAGCAGATGGGTCAAATAAGGAAGGGGTAACCGATCCACCAGGGGGGCCCACACAAATTTAAATGAATAGCCCAATGCAGCCCAGCTAAAATAAGTAACCGCGCTTCGCTCAATGCCTGCCTCACGCAACCAGAGAGACAAGGATGAAAATATCAGCAAAATCGGAATGCCCGCTGAAAAACCATAAAACAGCATGGTGACAACCCGAGGGTGCAAAAATGGTTGAATGATGGACATTGCCGCCTTCATGGAGCTGTATGTACCTTAATTGATTGAAGAAAGCCATGGTGTTTTGGCTTTTGCCTTGAAGAATACAGAGGCAAGAGGTAAAAGAACCGGCAATGTTGGCCATTGAAAATCTGACCAAGCGGTTTGGTCCTCAATTGTTGTTCCAGGGAGCTTCTTTTTCGTTGGGACAGCAAGAGCGTATTGGCATTGTAGGCCCAAACGGGGCGGGAAAATCAACATTTTTTAAAATGTTAACGGGCGACGAAGACGCGGACGGTGGACAGATCCACATTCCCAATCAGTACACCATGATTTTGATGAAACAAGAATGGACGCCCAAAGAAAACGATTCCGTCCTCACTGCAGCGCTGCGCGAGTTTGACCCTTGGTTTCAAGCCCGACACCATCTATTGCAACTGACCCAAGATTTAACCGATGATCCCGAAACGCTCGCGGCTTATCAAGCTGCTGAGACGGCCTTTTTATCCTACGGCGGGTATCAAGTTGAATACGAAATGAAAGAAATTTTATTTGGCCTGGGCTTTGATGAAGAAAAAATGGCCATGAAGGCCACCGATCTTAGCGGCGGCTGGCGGATGCGCTGTTATTTGGCGGGTCTTTTGGTGCAAAAAGCCGACTTGATGCTTTTGGATGAGCCCACCAACCATTTGGATATTTCGTCGGTGGTTTGGTTTGAAAAGTTTTTACAAACGTACCCATACTCTTACATGATGATCAGTCACGACCGTCGATTGATTCAAAAAACGGCCAAAAAAATATTGGAATTTGCCCCTCCCAAGCTAACACTCTGGCCCGGTGGTCTCCATAAATATGAGGCCAACAAAGAAGTGCGCATGGAACAAGTTCAAAAAGAGATCATTAGCAAACAAAGAGAGATCGATAAATTAAAAGACTTTGCACGACGCTTTGGCGCCAAAGCCACCAAAGCCCGGCAGGCACAAAGCAAACTCAAAAGCGCTGAGTCCATTGAAAGTGACATGGCTGAACTTGTGCAAGCCATGCCCATGGAAGCCAAAAGACAGAGTCAGTTTTCGCTTGCGCTGAATCGACGCCAGCCCAAAGTGTGCATCGAAATCGAAGAAGCACAATTTGGTTACGAACCCAGCAACCCGCTGTTTTCCATTGACCGCTGTTGGATTGAATCGGGTCAAAAAATTGGGGTCATTGGAGAAAATGGTGTGGGCAAGTCGACCTTTTTAAAAACCTGTGCCCAGGAACTCAAGGCACTCAGTGGTAAAATCCGACCCCACTCATCGTGTAAAATCTCTCTTTTTGCACAGCACCGAATGGAAGAACTGCCCCTGAGTCAAAAAGCCATTGATTACTTGGTGCGTGAAAGCACCAATGAGTCCATCACACAGATTCGGGCCATCGCGGCCAGCCTTGGTTTAAACGAACACGATTTGGACAAGCCTTTAGAAGTCATGTCGGGTGGAGAAAAAGCCAGGGTGAGTTTAAGCCGCATTCTGCTTCAAAAACCCGATATTCTCCTGCTCGATGAACCAACCAACCATCTTGACATGGAAGCTTGCGATGCCTTGGTGCAAGGTTTAAAAACGTACACTGGCACCGTGCTGGTGATTTCCCACAACCGGGATTTTTTGGATGCGCTGGTGGATCACATTTATTGGATTGGTGAGGGAAGGGTGGACGTGCACATTGGCAACTATTCTGACTACGCAGAAAAAGCACTGGCAACCGCCAAGGCCCATCAGCCCACACCCCAGCTATCAACCAACACATCAAAAACGCGAAAATCAAAAGAAGAAAAGCGCCTGGCGGCACAGGCCCGCCAAGCCAAATCGGATCAGCTTAAAGACTTAAAAAAAGAATTGGCCCAGTTGGAAAAGAACATGGACGAATTTGAACAAAGCCTTCGAGAGATGGATGCCTATTTGGTGGATCCCGCCAATATGCAAAAACCAGAATTCAGTCAAACGCTCAAAGAGCGAGCACGCATGGAAGACAAAAAAGACTTGGCTGAGAAAAAGTGGCTTGAAATACAAACCACGATGGAAGCCATCGGCACCGATTGACGAAAAGCGTTATATTTGCTAGAGAAATGTCACAATGCGACATTTTCTTTTCTTATCGATATGTATGTTTGTGGTTGTGGCATCGTCGCAGCAAAGTCCCCCACCGAGGTTGGGTACGAATGTCCTGCCATTTAAAGAAAAACTACAAAACAAGCAGTTGCTCGAAAAGCTTCATGAGGGCGTGACTTGGGAGACTTTTTTTAATGGGTGGTTGCATGTCAATCAACAGCTCAAAGTTGAGCTTGATGCCAGTGCGGCGCATCCAGTCGTTGAAATTTCGCAGCGTGGTGAGCCACTGGCAAAGTATACGGATCGTTTTTACGTTTACGACGGCCATCAGGACTTCGTGAATGAAGTCAATCACAGCGACGCAGAGACAAGCCCGTTTCAAACCCATCTGTTTCAAGCCAATCCATATCAGCTCAAAGTGCGCGAGGTTTCTCCCGCATCCAACATGGTCACCATGCAAGACATTGAATGGGGCGACGGCCTCTTGGCTCTTAAGGGAGTTTTTTATGGCCGCCATATGAGAAGAGAGGCTGTCGATGCCCAACCGAAAAAAAATTCTCGTTGGAAAGATTCCGAATCATTGTCGATTCAAATTGTGCCCTTGTCCGCCTTGATGAAAAAAATGGATCAAGTGGAAGCAAGAGATAAAGCGCTACTGATTGATGTAGAGGGCCCTCAAGAGTTGCTTTCGCAAGAATTGTTATATCAAGCTGATCTGCCCAGCCAAAGAAAACGCGATGTCGTGCTGGGCGCCTTTGCGCAGTTTAAAAAATCCAAAAAATATGGGGGCGCCCGTATCAGCGGTCCCTTTTTAATGCCCGATCCATGGTCTCTTTGGCTGGATGGTCAATGTGAATTTTATGACTGTGCTCAAGTGGGGGCGCAATCGATCGCGTACATGGATGCAGATGATCCTGAAAATTTATTTGGCCTCGCTTCATGGGAAAAGCTCAAGGCTTCTTCGAAAGATGATGTATTTGTGGTGGGGGTGCATGCCGT
Organism: uncultured Bdellovibrionales bacterium; assembly: GCA_964497185.1. Classification (GTDB taxonomy): domain Bacteria; phylum Bdellovibrionota_G; class JALEGL01; order JALEGL01; family JAGRMV01; genus CAZCBX01. The sequence continues at coordinate 95,445 of CAZCBX010000010.1, forward strand.
AGGCCCCGATGATTTTAAAAATGACTTTTTGGTGGCCGTGTTTGCGGTGTACCGATCCACGATTGAGTCTCAACAGCGAATTTTTTACCGTCAAAAAAACACCAAGGGCGGCATTGATTTTATGATGGAACTTCAGCTGGTCGCCAAAGAGTAGCTGGAATCATTCATTTTTTTTCTTAGCGCGCGGATGCGCGTGTTCGTAAACTTGTGTCAATGTGGTATTGCTTACGTGCGTGTAGATTTGTGTGGTGGTTAAGTTGGCATGCCCCAACATTTCCTGCAACGATCGAAGGTCTGCGCCGCGTTCCAGTAGATGGGTTGCAAAGCTATGGCGCAGGGTGTGCGGACTGATATCGTGCAGGCCACACGCTTGGCATCTTTTTTGGATGCGATGCCAAATGGTTTGTCGCGTGAGCTGTCGACCATGGCGACCAATAAAAACATAGGCGCAGGCTGGTTTGTCTTTCATCCAAAGTTTTCGCGTGTGCTGAAAGTAATCCGTTAACGCTTGTTTGGCCTGGTTTGAAAAAGGCATGATTCGAATCTTATTGCCTTTGCCGTGCAGACGAAACAGCATTTCTTCCATATCAATGTCGGTTAACTTTAAGCCCACCACTTCACTTACGCGTAACCCGCTTGCGTACATGCATTCTAAAAAAGCCTGATCCCGGATTTCGATGGGGGTGTCGTTTATCGGGCGAAGCAATTGATCGATGGCTTGAATGGAAACCGCATGAGGCAAGTGTTTGGGTTTTTGAATGGTGGGAAAAACGGGTGCTGCAGTGGCAGGCAGATGACCCCGCGCAATGGCAAATTTGACAAACGTACGTACACTGCTCATCACCCGAAGCATGGTTTTGGTTTGCAGTTTTTTTTCTTTGGATAAGTGTGCCACAAAGTCACTGTAAGCTGCTGGCTTGAGATCTGACGGCGAAGCACGTGCGCCCATAAATTGAATAAAAAGCCGTAAGTCTCTGTCGTAAGCGTCAATGGTGTGAGGGGAAAGTTGAACAATGGTGCGCTGGTTTGCAAGAAAGTCTTCCAACCATTGGATCCACATAAAGCTGGCCTAAGACACTAAGTTTAATCGTTTGACTTTGGTAATGGGCTCTTGCGAAGACATCACGCGGTTTCGGCCGGCCTCTTTGGCTGCATACAGTTGACGATCCGCCGCTTTGATCAGCGTGGCATAATCGGCATAGTTGCTGTTGATAAAAGTTGCAACGCCGACACTAACCGTAATGGCCAGCTCATCTTTTTCAGCATAGAAAGGCGTGGATTCAACTTTGGTGCGAATTTTTTCCGCGATGCGCGTGGCCGTGCTCATTTTGGACCCGCGCAAAAGCAAAATAAATTCTTCACCACCGTAGCGGGCAAATAAATCTTCTTGTCGTTTGGTGTGGCTGAGAATGGCTGCAAACTGCTTTAAAATACCATCGCCAGCCAAGTGGCCGTAGGTGTCATTGATTTTTTTGAAAAAATCGATGTCAAACATCATGATGGAAAGCGGGGTGTCGTGACGTTTGGAGTAGCTAAATTCCATTTTTAGCCGGTCGATAAAGTATTTTTTATTGTAAACCTGGGTAAGGTAATCTTTGTTGGCAGCATTGTACAGCTGCTCGTTGAAGGTTTCTTCAATTTCATCCACATAATTGAATTTGAGCACGGTTAAATTGCCCACTTGAATGCGGTCGCCATCTTGTAATTTGTGTCTTTTAATCTTTTCGCCGTTGATTAGTGTGCCGTTGGTGCTGCCCAGATCTTCAATGTAAATGTAGTGGTCGCTGGTTTCAATTTTGGCGTGAATCCGGGATACATCGGCGTCATCCACATAAATTTCACACATTTCATTGCGACCAATGTAGATTTCGTCTACTTCGACATCGTATTTACGGCCGATATCCATCCCAGCCAACACAACAAAATTGGCTTTGCGCGTCTCTTTGGATTCGGTTAAATCCTTGGTCGTGCTTCTTATGGTTTTATCGTCCAACATAAAATTATTTTGATTATAGCATAGCCGTGACATAGAAGATATGGAAAACAGATGAAGTTGAAAGTCCTAAGTTGTTGGAATTAATATTATTTTCTATCCCCAGCTCGTCTTTTGGGGCTGTTGAGAATGGGGTGGCTTTGCAGGGCGGAAGAGTGATTGAGAATGCGGTGTTCAAAGTTGAATTTCTGCCAATGGATCATAGAGTCCAAGATCACACCAATGGCAAAAAACAGCAACGAAAAAATCATTAATCCGACAGACAATACAGCCATTTGAATGTGATTGAGGTGGTGGGCCCGAAAGAAATCAAGCAGCACATAAGAACCAAACGCCAAACCGGGCAAAAAGAAGAAAACAAGCCCCACCAGACTAAAAAAAGCCAAGGGTCGATAATTTTTAAACAGTGTAAAAATCAGCCGCAAAACGCGCGTCCCATCGCGTAGGGTGTGAAGCTTTGAGTCACTGCCTTCCTCGCGGGCTTGAAAATCGATCGGCACCTCTTGAATGCGAAAGCGCTTGTCCAGGGCATGGAGGGTCATTTCAACCTCCAGTTCGAAACCTGTGCTCATGATGGGAAAGTTCTTCACAAAAAAACGGTTGCAGGCGCGGTAGCCGCACATCATGTCTTGGAATTTTTTACGAAAAATCAGGTTGATCAAGTGACGCACCAGCATATTGCCCGAAGCATGAAAAGGACGAACGTTGTGTTGCTGATATTGTCGGTTGGCAAAACGGTTGCCACAAACAATGTCGCATTCGGATTCTATGATGGGGCGAATCAAATCGTGTACAGCACTGGCAGGGCATTGGAGATCTCCATCGGCAATGACAAAAATATCTGCGTACACTTGGTGGAACGCTTTTCGCACGGCAAAGCCCTTGCCCTTGCGTGGTTCATGAAGGACTTTACCCTGCCCGTTGATTTTTTCCAGCGCGGCTTGGGCCACGTTGGCGGTTTGATCGGTCGAACAGTTGTTGATGATAAAAATGGAAGCGTTGGGCAATTCTTGATGAAAATCCTCAATGACACGCCCAATGGTTTGTTCCTCATTGAAAGCAGGAATGATGATGGCAATGCTGGGGTTCTGGGGATCCACGACCTAAATTTTATACAAAATATTTTTTCTGTATAGCTATATCTTCCCCCCTCCAAACAAACACAATGAAGCGTTGCTTTTTGTGCAAGCCAAAGGTAAAAGAATCCCCAATGAGTCGTTCATCCGATCCCTTGTACGAAGGCAAAGCCAAAAAAATCTATCCTGGCCCAGCGGCCAATCAATACATCATGTATTTTAAAGATGATGCAACGGCATTCAATGCGGTCAAAAAAGATACCATTGCCAATAAGGGAATTCTAAACCAAAAAATTGCCACCCTTGTGTTTCGTTATCTGCAAAGTCAAGGCATTGAGTCTCATTTTCTTGAGTCTTTGAGCGATCGGGAGATGAAAGTCAAAGCGGTCGACATTGTGCCATTGGAAGTGGTGGTTCGAAATGTCGCGGCGGGAAGCTTGTGCAAAAGATTGGGGCTGGAAGAGGGCATCGAAATTACACCGCCGCTGGTGGAGTTTTTTTACAAAAAAGACGCGCTGGGCGATCCGCTGTTAACCAAACAGCATATTGCCATGCTCAATCTATGCAGCCTGGCGCAGGTTCAAGCATTGGAAGAAAAAGCGCTGGCCATCAACAACGCTTTGCTCAGTTTGTTTGATCGGGCCAACATCCAATTGGTGGACTTTAAAGTTGAATTTGGTTTGGATGAACAAGGTCAGCTTTTATTGGCCGATGAAATTACGCCGGATGGTTGTCGTTTATGGGACAAGGATAGCAAAAAGATTTTGGACAAAGACCGTTTTCGAAAAGATTTGGGTGGCTTAACCCAAGCTTATGAGGAAGTACTGCAACGAATCGAGACACTCGTATGAAAGTAGAAATTTTTATCACATTAAAAAAAGCCATTTTAGACCCGCAAGGCAAAGCGTTGACC
>CAZCBX010000011.1:0-77963 GCA_964497185.1 uncultured Bdellovibrionales bacterium
TTGCGGTTTTTGCGCAAAACCTTCCTTGAACTGACTATAAACTCACTCTTCTCGTGACGAAACTTCAATTCTCAACAGGCCCTAGCCAGCGTTGGCAGTGCGTTTGATGGCCCATGAAAAACACCAGCCGCCCTCTTTGACCATGCCTTTGTTTTTAAGCAAAGAGCAAGCACCATAGGGTTTGCCTTCAACGGCTTCATAAAACTGACAGTTGCTGCAAAATTGTTCGCTGCCGGGCGTGCCTGCGCGTTCTTTTCGTATGCTTGCCGATACTTGGGTTGCGTTGTGGCTGTATTTGAGGGCTTGAGCCACGGGGTCGGTTTCACTGACAAAATTCACATTTTCTTGCTGTGGCGTTGTGCTTTGCGTTGGTGGTTGTGGATTGGCTTTTTCTTGTTTTTGATCGCAAGCCACCACCCATGCTGCCAATGGCAACAACGTGGTTTTTTGCAAAAAAGATCTGCGACTAAGCATAAGGTTCTGACTCCTTTGGTGGATTAAATTTGGGTCGACTATATCAAAAGTTTTATTTTTTAACAGAAATACACCTCCAGATGCGTTATGGTGTCCACATGAACAAGCAAAAAAGAACCGTATGGATTACCGGTGCCAACCGTGGCATTGGTTTAGAATTTGTAAAACAGTGTTTGGCCAACGGCGATCATGTCATTGCCACGTATCGCAGCGATCAAGGTGGTTTAAAAGATTTTTCCACCGAGTCTTTAACGCTGGTATCCATGGATGTCACCGAAGAAGAATCCGTGAGCAACGCCTTTTCGCAAGCATCTCACGCCCTTTCGCAAGGTTTGGATGTTTTAATCAACAATGCAGGCCGCAGCGGCGCAACCATTTCAAGTCTTCAAGACGACCTGCCGTTGGACGACATCACCACAACTTTTCATACCAATGTAGTGGGACCGATGCTGGTGGCCAAGTATGCGCATCCTTTCTTGATGCAAGGCCAAGCAAAAAAACTGGTGAACATCAGCTCCAAAATGGGCTCGATCCAAGACAATGACTCGGGCGCGTCTTACATGTACCGCATTTCAAAAACGGCCGTGAACATGCTGACGCAAAACATGGCCCATGATTTTGCCGACGATGACATTTGCGTCTTGGCCTTTCACCCCGGCTGGGTGCAAACTGACATGGGCGGTCCCAATGCGTTGATTACGCCAGAAGAGTCTGTAAAAGCCATGCTGGCCACCATCGATCAAAAAACACAAAGCGACAGCGGCGGCTTTTTCGAACGCACGGGCGAAAAAATCCCTTATTAAATTAGATTTGAAAGCCGGCCAAACCAAAAGCGTACCATTTTACCTCGTCGTTAGCGCACGGTGAGCAGTTCAGACCATCGGGTGGTGTAACACGGCGATCGATGCTGCGATTGCATGGACCAGTTGGCATCATAGGTGCCACATGCGGCCAATTTGACGGTGCCCCTGCCCTGTTTGGCATTGATGCTGTCCATGACTTGCATCAGGGTTTGGTTTTTCGCGTTGTCATGCGCCACAAACAAATGGGTTTGCACGCTGTTGGCGGGATGCAGGCCCCATAGGTACACCCCACATTTTTTATAGCGTTTGCCCGGCCGATAGATGCGCGCGAGCAAATAAGCCACGGCTTTCATCATTTTGCCACTGTCCGCGGTGCCGGGATCAAAATGAAACAAGTCGCTGTAGGTAAAAGGTTGATCGCGTCCATGGCGGCCATTGCAAATAAAAATGGATAGATACTGCGCCACGCTTTTTTGTTTGCGAAGCTTTTGACAAGCGCGGTCTACATGATTGCACAAGGCCTCTTGCAACGTGGCACGGTCGGTGACCACCTGCCCAAAGGACCGGGTGGCATTGATGCTTTTGCGTGGATCTTTGCCGTCTTTTAACGAGTAACAAGCAATGCCCTTAAGCTCTTTGATCATGCGGTGGCCCTGGACGGTCATGACTTTTCGAACAACTGATTCGGGCAATTGCCGAAACTGTCCTGCGGTGGTCACGCCGTATTTTTTCCAGGTTTGATTTAAGCGGCGCCCAATGCCCCATACATCGCTTAGGGGAAAGTCTTGCAAAGCGCGTTCAATTTGGTCTTCGGTCATTAAGGTGCAAACCGATTGCAAAGAAAGATCTTTTTTGGCTTTGTGGTTGGCGATTTTGGCCAGCACTTTGGTGGGCGCCAGCCCCACCGACACCGGAATACCCACATGTTGCCAAACCGTTTTTACAAGGTTGTGGGCTATGGCTTCCAGTTGCGCCATGCTCGAAGCTTGAAGGGTTAAAAAGGCTTCATCCACCGAATACACTTCCACTTCGGGCGACAGCAAATGCAATGTGGCCATGACCCGTTTGGACATATCGCCGTACAGCGTATAATTGGAGGAATAAACATGAATGTCATGTTTGCGAATAAGCGGCTTGGCTTTAAAAAAAGGCTCACCCATGGGCACGCCCACTGCTTTGGCTTCCCGATTGCGGGCAATAATGCACCCGTCATTATTGGACAAAACCACCACTGGCTTGCCCCGCAACTTGGGATTGAATGCCTGTTCACAGGAAGCGTAAAAAGCGTTGCAATCCACCAAAGCAATCGCCGAAATCATACAATCTCCCAGTCATCAAAATATGCATATGTCACAAAAGGGTCCATGCCTTCCCACATTGCGCCCATGGCGCGAGAAAAAACAGAAGGTGAAATGGGTGGTTTGAACATCAAACCCTATAGTATACGTATAATTTACGTATATCAAGTTGTAAACCAAAAGTAAGGTTCATGGAGATTCAAAGTTTGGTTTATTGAAGATGCGAAACACGCGTAAGAATACAAACGTTACAACGAAAGGATTTTTTTATGTTAAGTTGGGCAGTCACATTTTTAATCATCGCCATCATTGCAGGAATTTTAGGCTTTGGCGGCATTGCCGGCGCATCCGCAGGCATTGCCAAGATTTGCTTTTTTGTATTTTTGGTGATCTTCATTATTTCTCTCATTGTGCCAAAAATGCGGGCCTAGAGTCACGGCTCTTTCCCCTTTTGCAGACGATTCTTTGTAAGACCACCGTTTGCAGATAAAATATAAGCCAATCCCCCTTAAGGCTTATAATCCGAGCGTGTAGAACCAACCCATCTTCTACACGCTCATTTTTTTATTTTTTTGCTGTAAAAAGTACTCAAACAGGACGAAAAGACCGAACCATATGGGTCACCACACCCCAAATTTCCGCATCTTTTTCTCGGCGCATATCGATGGTGGGATACCCATCGTTGTCCGGCACCAAAAGACATTGATCACCACGAACCATCCAGCGTTTTAAAGTAAATTCACCTTTCACAATGGCAATCACCACATCTCGATGGCGCGGCTGCAAACTTTTATCCACCACCACATGATCATTTTCGAGGATGGTGGGACTCATCGAGTCGCCCAACACCCGTACCGTAAACGTAGACGGCGGATTGGCGTTGAGCTTACGGTTCCAATCTACACCGGTTTCCAGGTAGTCATCGGCGGGTGAGGGAAAACCCGTACCCGCACATACGGTGGACGATACAATGTTGATTTCAGGTGGGGTTTTGGAACTCATGACGACACATCATCGGGCAGGAGCGATAGTTTTTCGGGCTCGGTTGGTTGCAAAGGCAAAGATTCTACCTTTTTAAGCTTGCTTTGAATCATGCGGGTACGCGTGCCCACCAGCTTGTCCAAGTCGCTGTTGGCGTCCATGATTTTTTTCTGCGCTTTGGCCAGCACATCGCCAAAAGTACCAAACTCTTTTTTCACCGACGCCAACACGTCCCACACTTCACTGCTGCGCTTTTGAATCGCCAATGTCTTAAAACCCATTTGCAAACTATTAAGCATGGCAGCCAAGGTGGTGGGGCCGGTTACGATAATTTTGTATTCACGTTGCAAGTGTTCAATCAAATCCGGTTGGCGCACCACCTCTGCAAACAAACCTTCAATGGGTAAAAACATGATGCCAAAATCGGTGGTGTTGGGTGGGTCGATGTATTTGTCGCGAATGTCTTTGGCAAATTTTTTAATGGCCTGATTCAAAGACTTTTGAAAACTGTCCACCTGGCTTCGATCGCCATCATCATACGCCATCTGCAAGCGGTCATAATCCTCCTGCGGAAACTTGGCATCGATGGGAAGATACACTTGTTCTACGTGATCATTGCCGGGCATTTTAATGGCGTATTCTACGTGGTTGCTGGCCCCTTTTTTGGTCTTCACGTTGGACGCATATTGTTCGGGCGCCAACACCTGTTCAAGAATATTGCCCAGTTGAATCTCACCCAATACGCCACGGGTTTTCACATTGCTCAACACCCGTTTTAAATCGCCCACACCCGTGGCCAGGTTTTGCATTTCACCCAGACCCTTTTGCACTTCCACCAGACGTTCGCTGACCAAACGAAACGATTGGCCCAACCGTTCTTCCAACGTCTTATGCAGTTTTTCATCCACCGTTTCGCGCATTTTTTCCAGTTTGTCCTGCGTCGATCGCACCAATTCATCTTGCTTGGCACCCAAGTCCTGAAAACTGCGCCGCTGCAACTCATTAAACGCCTGTACATTTTCTGAAAAGCTCTGCTGAAAACTTTGCAACGATTGGCGCACTTCTTCACGCCCTTCTTTGGCGCCCTGATTCATGCTTTGATTGATCATTTGCAATTTTTCTTCGACGTTGCGTGCCAGACGATCCACCGTCTCGTTGAGCTCGCGCCGATTGTCCAACAAACTGGCCGACAACTCCTGCCGACTCTCTTTAAAATTATTCTGCAACAAATCCTTGGCCGCCTGCGCCCCCTGATGGCGCGTCAAAAACCAAACCAAGAGCCCCACAGCCAAGCCCACCCCAAAAGAAAGCAACAAATATCCAATCATGCGTGCCACCCTACCAAAACTTCAAAGTAAAAGCTACGTATAAAGTACGTACCATTTCACTCGAATCGCAAAACTGCTCAATGTTGAAGCGACATCAAGGTTTCGGTATCCGATCACAGATTCGACTTTTACAGTATATAGGTTCAAAAATAAGCAATTCAAACACCAACTTAATTCGATTACGTCATACGACCCCGGAATTTAAATTCCGGAACCATTCGGCTGGGTCATAAGTTGTTGGACCATATGGAACCCGTTCTCCTGCTACTTTTCTAATAAATCTTTTAACGCATACATCGTTTTGGCGGGGAATTTTTCTTTTGGGTAGTAATTGGTTAGGATTTCTAATGCTTGGTCGATGGTTTCAATGTTTAAATATCGAAGCAAATAAGCAACATCACTGACATCTGAAAACTCTTCCCCGATACGCATGCTAAGGGATTTCATGACCAGCATATATTCAGGAGTGGCTACAAATATTTTTAGATTGGACTTTTCCCAAAAGAGAGAAAAGTCACCTCGTTGACTAAAGAAGCCTTTGACCCCGTTATTGAGCCAAGAAGTGGGCAGGTTGTTTTTTTTCGCGATATCATTGGCCGCTTCTCGCACACTGGCTGTAGGTAAAAAATAGCCATCAATGTCCATTGTAGATCGTCTTGCATCAAAAGCAAGGCACATCACCGCTCCCCCTACTACATTGATTTCAGCTGAAATCTTTTTTTTACAAAGTGTCTCATTGAGTTGATCAAAAAGTGATAGAATTTTCTTCTTGGTTAAGGCAACCGGCTGCTTCACACGCGATCTCCCACACTTGAATCAATAAAAATATTGCGCCTTTTAAAAGGAACGGGAGAAGCTTGAAGAAGATGCAACCGCAAACTTGGCAAGCTTGAAGAAAAATGGGGTTTATCAAGCCCCTGGAATGCCTGCGTCCACGGTGGCGGATTCACGTTTTTTTGGTGTGCAGCAAGTTCCACCATGGATGCGATATAATTGCCCATGAAAGTTCCAGCCATTTTTTCGGGCAGCGGGCTCACCGCATCCTGGAATTGTTTTTTTGAAATCGTCGATAAAAAGTCATTGAGGCTAGCCAATGCCTCGTTGCTGTTTTCGGGGTTAGACAATTGCTCTATGATGGCTACATATTGTTGTTTTTCGGAAGAAAATATACAGCTTTTCACCCAAGCAGACATTTCCATCCCAGCATTTTTGGCCTTTTGAGCCACCAAACGCTTTTCCATAGGTGTTAAGCGAATTTGAAGAAACGCTGATTTGTTCATTTTCCCATTGTATCAAGCCAAAGAACTATTTGTCAATACATGTAGTGACAAGGATTTAATTGGTTCTGGGCGGTGTGCCTGGGCCATAACGCAACAAATCATAATTCAAATTCCGGGGACAGGTACCGGAATCGTAACGCAACATATCACGGTTCCGGTATACGACCACGGATTTACGGAATTACTAATGCCAAACCAATCAAAAAACTAATTCAATTTAATTGGAATACATAGTGTGGCCCCCGATTTTCAAAGCTTATCCATTTTCAATTAATAATGCAGGAAGAGTTTTTTGGAGTATTGACTCAAAAAGACTATACTTTTATACACAAAAATTTAGTGGAAGCGGCCCGGGCAATATTTACAAGATCGAACTTTAAAAGAATATATAGTAAATCTGGGGCCATGTGCCTGGACCCTAACGCAGCAAATTATGGTCCAGGTACATCGGCCCGGACTTTCCCCGATTTAATAAATCACGGTTCCGGTATCCGACCCCGGATTTACAATGCCAATAACTGCAATTTGATGGGGTAAATCACGATCCCGTTACATGGCACCGGAATTCAATGTACAACGCCCCGGACTTTTGCAGTTGTTAAGATTTCTCAGAATTTATTAAATGTTTTTGATTTTGATTCAGATTGTAGAGTCTGTACACTAAGTTATTAATCTCATCTTGAAAATTATTTATTTCCGTTCTCATTTTTTTACAGGCATAACCACCATTATTGATTAATGAATATATTTTCTTAACTATTTCTGCAATTTCATACATTTCTGAATTTAAAGTAGATTTATAAAATATAGGTAATACCTCTACAAAGATCTTAAAAAATCTTTGTCCTTCTCGACCAAGACCTGACGAAATAAGGGGGTAATACCATTTAATAAGAGATGAATTTAAAACACCATTAAGATAATAAAGATGTTCACTATTAATCATATATACAGTATTGTTGAAAAAGAAATTTGCAGGTAAAATAGTAAATTGTGGTGTTCGTGCGATATCGGTCCAAACAATCTTCTCTTTCTCAAACTCATCCAGGTAAGCACAATTTCTAAGGTTATAAGGTGTAACACCTTGATCATCTCTTTGAAAAAGACCCTTTCTATTTTTTGCTGCATTTCCCAATTTTCCAGATTCTCTTAACTGTTCAATAGAATCAAGATGGTGCATAATTGCTGGATAATCACTAATATTTACCGGAGCAACATCTTTAGATCCATTATGTACATTTAACAACCACAACCCAGCCCATTCATACCGATATCTTTTAATATCTCTACCCCTTAAAATCGGCTTAATAATTTTTTCTGACCTTGGATCTTCTTTACAAATCCTCTCTTTGGTTTCGGTGTTGATGATAAAGGCTTCATTGAATCCTGTTTTAATTCCATAATTTATCTTTATATCCCAATTTTTTAACGGCTTTCCAATCTCTTCTATTTTTCTTTTTAAATTATATTCTAAATTGGACCCAATAAACCAAGGGCCTTCTCCAATTTCTGAAAGAATTATTCCATTCTGATCTACAGCGCTCGTTAAATTACGCTTATGCTCTGCCATAAGCGTGAGCCCTTTTAGCTGTTTATTTAAATTCAATTTATTTTTTACAACCAAAATGTTCGTATCTACTGTCGCGCTTTCAAAAATACCTGGACCACAATCAATTAGGATTAAGGGGTCTTTTTCAGATATATACTTACGCAACAAATCACCATAACCTGCACGCATCCATTTATTGGATGTAATGAAGCATAAAACACCTGTATCTTTTTTGAGTATATCAAATGCTTTTTCATAAAACAAAACATAAAGATCCCCTGTACTTCGATGCGTTTTAAATTTTTCCTTTTTTAAAAGTTCTTGAATTTCTTTACCTTTGAATTTTTGTAGCTGAATATATGGTGGATTTCCTATTACAACATCAAACCCATCCTTAATCCCAAACATCCATTCTGGATCAAACCAAGTCGAAGACTTTAATAAAAATGGATTCCAAGTGCTTAAAACGCTGGCAGTTTGGTTAAATACCGTAGTGCCCTGTTTAATCATATGATCTAAAATCTCTGATTGTGTTTTTTTAAACTCATTTTTTAAAGTACCCCGTTCACTTTCAGAGGCTGAAAAGTATTGATCTCTTAGTTCTTTTAGTCGGTCAACCAATTGACTGGATTCTTCATGCATAATGACATATTGATCTGATGCTTCATTTTTTTTCAGTCCAATTAGCGTATTGGCTGTCACAAACTTAAAATCCAAATTGGGAAGCGGTTCAATCCCTCGGTTTGGCTCACTATTTTTAATTTTTTCATCCACGATTAATGTTAAAAAACAACGAAGTCTAGAGATTTCTGTCGCAATGGGTTGAATGTCAACACCATAGATATTTTCACGAATCACACCCAATTTTCGAATATAATCAAAGTTTCTATCTTTAAACTCCCTTTCTAATATTTTTCGAATTTCAGGTGATGTATTTTGAATTTGTTTTTGAAACCAAATCTTCCCCTCTGGATCAATTTGTTGCAAAATGAAAACGATTTTTTGCAGTATTCCAATTGGAAATGCTCCTGATCCACAGGCAGGATCTAATATTTTGACATTATCCAAAGCCAAAACCAATGTTTCTTTTTCTTCAATACTTAATGGGTGGAGCTTATCATCATGGAGATCATAGCTAATTACGGCTATTAGCTTTTCATCGGATATCTTGGTTTTTTCTTTTAAATAATAAAACAAGCTTTCATCAATCATGTAATTGACAATTGCTCTTGGGGTATAATAACTACCCGTGCTTTTTCGAGCTGATTTTTCTGTTTCAGGATTTATTTCAGCCAGCAAGTTTTCAAAGATTCTTCCTAACATTTCAGGATCTATGGAAAGATCCTCATCAAAGCTAATGTTTTCATCAATCGTAAAGTGATACAATTCAAGAACACGAAAGAATTCAAGAAACCATTGGTCAGGAATAACCAAAGTATTGATATAAATTGAGTATTCATTTTGATATAGTTCGTAGAAATCATTCTCATGGGGAGAAAAAAGCCCCCCATTAAGATATGGGATTTGAGCAAAAGCATCGTTTTGATATTTTTCTTGCCTGCTATTGTGTGGTTTATTCAAAGTCTCAAAAAAGATAGGCTCCAAAATTTGATGGTAATATCCTTTGTATTTTTGCACTGCGCTTACTGACAGTAAATCTTCTGGCATTAGGGAAATCTCATCTGAGTCCTTTTTCTCTTTTAAAAACCAACAGAAAACAATACGCCCGATTAATCGAACTGCAAATTGCTGAGACACAACACTATGAGGTGAAATCGAAGGTAGCTTCAATAGAGGTTCATAATTTGAAACATTCTTACTACTTCCAAAATTACCCCCAATAAGTTGGATAAAATATTTGGATATTTCGCTATAAAACTCTTTATTGACAACTTCAACTGAAAATCTAGACTCTAGATCTTCAAAACTAGAGACCCTTCCTTTTTTGATTAAGTATTTCGTTGGGGTATTAATTTTGGCATTTTGTCCTAAAAAAAACGAAAATCGCTTTGCATTGGAATATTTTCTTTCAACTTTATTTTTATCATTAAGATCTAATTGAATTGTTAAATATGAAAATCGATAATTTTTGCTTTTATTTTTAAAGATAATTAATGCCCGATGAATCCAATGATCCGCTAGAATCTTGAATGCATCTGTTACTATGGCAACACGGGGATCATTTTCCTCGTTATGGTCCATTTCGAAAATTGCAAGATCCAGTGAAGGACATTGACCTATGATATGAGCTTGTGTAATTTTTTTATATCGATTTGAATTAATATCAATGGTTTTAAGCTCAAATGTTGTGTCTTCAGGAAGAAATTCCTTTAGAAATAGCTTAAAATCATAACTTGAGTAACTTTGATTAAAATCGAACATTTAAATAAATTCCTCTGACAAAACGACTAAGTGCTGTTGATCCTCACCATAATTTGCTGTTGTATTAATTTTTTCGATATATTCTAGTGGAAATAACTCTCGTAATTTAGTCGTAGTTTTTTGTGGATTCTTTTTATCAATTTTAAATTGTGCAATTTCTTTCAGCAGTCCATTGGGTAAAGCATCATAATCTTTGATAATAATTATTAAATCCTTACATAGATCCACTGAATCTGGGTCAAGTTTAGATAAAATTTCTAATTTTGCTAAACCATCCATTTTTCTGCCCTTTTGGATCATGGGTTGTGTATTGTTTTTAAATAATTTATCTTTAGCAACTTTATAAATCGGCTCAAAATTGGCTGACGTTGGGATAGCCTCTTCTTGTTCATCAGAGGGTTTAAAATAAGAAAGGGCTTGTTCAGGCGTAATTAAATCTACTTGATTTGGATTATCTCCATAGGCAAAGATGAAATTACCACCTCTTTTGGCAAAGGTAACAACCCCTTTATGACCCGTTTTTCTTGCAATTCTGCAACGGTGTGGAATATTTTTTACTTGTTGATGCAGTTCAGTATCTTTTTTCAGGTTCAACCAAGCATTTCGATGAGATGCATCCCAAGACATTTGCTCATTTTCTTTATTTTTTTCTTTAAATTCCTTAGCGTAAAAACTTTTAAGCTCTTCTTCACTTGTTAACGTTTTCACATCATCTCCTAAAAGTGCTTGAATAAGCGATATTTTAAGGGTTGAAATGGATTTGGTAGCTGTTTCTTCCTCGCCTGTAATGGACGGAAAGAAGTTATAAATAAAGAGCTCATCAAAAACTTGTTTATTAATACGATTGATACGACCTACCCTTTGGATGACCTTGGTTGGATTGTAGGGGATATCATAGTTGATAATAACACCTGCCCGGTGCAAGTTATATCCTTCAGAGATTGCATCTGTTGCAATGATAATATCAAAATCGTTGGCTTGTTTTTCTTCGTCCAAACCTGCATCGAAATTGGTTTTGATAATATCTTTATTTTGTTTAGAGGAGTCTTTTGAACTGTATTTAAAGATACGGGTATGCCGAGATTTAGTAAGTTTATTATAAACATATTCAGCTGTGTCAGAAAACTCCGTAAAAACAACAATCTTTCTCTTTGGATTTTCTTTTAAAAGAGTTTTAATTTTAGATTCAAAAAACAAAAACTTTGGATCATATTCAATGGTTTTCCATTGGTTTTGGATTTTTTTTAAATGCTCAATGTCAAATTTTAAATCCCTTACAAAATTAGGTTCAATTTCTTCAATAGGTATTGAAATAAGTCCTTTGGATTCTAGGTAATCTAATTCTTTTTGTGCTTCATCGCCTGACATATCTTGTAATTCATTGGCATTGGGTAAATCACCTTCTTTGTAAATAGGAACAATTTTTTGGACTTCATACCAAGAAAGCATAGTCTCAGAAGACTGGATCATTTTTTCCAATGACAACTTAAATGCTCCAATTGAACTTTCAAATCTTCGTACCAAAAGCCAGCGCATAAACTTGGATATATTTTTTTGAGCTTGTTGTAATTGTTGAAGCTTTTCTTCAGGTGAGGAATCATCCTCTAGATCGTCTTCAATAATTTTATGTAAAACCTTAGATCCTGGGCGGATGTAACTTGCTACTTTATATCTAGCCCCAATAAAGGTTTGGTCGGTCTGATTCTGAGATTCTTCCTCATCTTCATCATTATTATAGTTTTTTTTGACTGCAATTTTATCGAGCGTATCAATATATATTGATTTTACATTACCAAGATCATACTCTAATAAGTCAGGATCATTAACCTTTGGGAAACTGATTTCTTGTCGCTGTAAATCATTTCGATAATCATCAATTTCGTTTAAATCAAGTCTTGACCTCCGCACAACCAAAGGTTCAATCATTTTACGTAGCTCGTCTGCTATTTGTTTGATTTCGCTATTTCTTTGGGATTCTTCTGGGGCACTTTGCTTGGTTTTTCTTAGGTTTTTTCGAATTTTTTTATACCGCTTAAAGAGATCATGGAATGAGGTACTTAGGTTTTCAACGGTTTTAATAGTGGACTGACCGGGTGTACTAAATAGTTTAATTAATGCATAAATATCTTTAGGATCATTATTAAATGGCGTGGCTGATAAGGCCATTACATAATGGCTGGAACATAATTTGTGCAACATCTTATAACTATCTGTATCTTCATTGCGATGTTTATGCGCTTCATCCAGGATAATCAAAAGCTCTTTTGATTCACCATGCCTATTCAACGCTTCTTCAACCTTACCCGTTGTATAAACAAAACCTTTAAAGTCAAATTGATCCATATAATCATTCCACTGATCTTCCAGGTGTGGAGGACAGATGATCACTGTTTTACGGTTCAAATTGTGGGCAATGGCTGATGCGATGATACTTTTTCCCAAACCAACAACATCCGAAATTATAACCCCTTTAAATCTTTCAATTCGGTCAATTCCCATACGAATTGCATCTTTTTGGTACTGTAGATCAAAGTATTTTCCAGACGTTATTTCACTGGGCAATTTAAACTCATCTGTAGTATGAATTTCAAAATATTCGTCTAAGACTTTAAAGTACATCAATTGAGGCGTAGGCAGCGAATACAACCAAATGCCTTTTTTGATTCGATCTAAGAATACTTTTGATGTTTCTATATCCGCTAGGGTTATATTATTCGGATCTTTCCATGCTTTTTCAAACCACTGAGAATTTTCATGATAATAATGCGGCTCATGTAAAATCTGATTACGTTCTTTATTATAATTAAGCCCAGAAATTGTTAAATTACTTGAGCCTACAGCAACCATGCCCGGGGACATCCCCCCCTTTGATCTTTCGGGCAAATGATGAAAAACATATAGCTTAGAATGGTCTGCCTCTATGGTTTTTTTGATTTCAAGTGTACCTTCTTCAATTTTATATAGGAAAACTTTAAAAGCTTGTTCATCTTCTTTTCCTGAGTCAAATAGATCCGAATTGTTAAAAATATTGGTAAAATTTTTAAAAAAATCTTCTTTGGCTACTGATCTTGACTTGGTTTTTGGTGCTATTGTATATTCGTCAATGAAAACATCGGATTTAACTTTTGACATTGCGTCCACAATTTTTGGATCAATATCCATACCAATTAATATTCGAATTTTTTTGTCTTTAAGCTCTTTATATAGCTCCTTAAACCCAGAAAAATAAAAATATCCAACCAAAGCGTCCATTCTGTCGCAATCGGCCAGTATATGCTTAATTTTCTCAGAAAAGCTCAATTCAAATTGTTGGTTTTCTATCGACATTCTAAACTTTCCAAAATTGGTAATTAAACCCTATTGAACCCAATTTTAGTCATCCAGTCCAGTAAAAAAGCCATTTTTACTATTAAATTTAAGTAGTTACTGAGAAGAATAAATTCCGGGGACGCATGACGTAATCGAATTAGTTTTGAGTTTTGATTACGTGTTCGGAATTCTTGATTGCAGATACAACCTATCCCAAACACAAATAACAAAAGGCCCTGTCGTTTTGGAAACGACAGGGCCTTTGATACTTCGTTTGACTGACTATTCTAGATAGAATTAATCGTAGTACTCACGACCTAGATGCGTAATTAGGTCTTCGCCTTGGGTGTAGCGCAATGTGTTTTTGAGTTTCATGAGCTGAATAAAAATATCATGCTCTGGATACAATTCCTCAGCCACCATGGGGGCTTTGTAGTAGAACGATAGCCATTCTTGGATGCCGCTGAAACCGGCGCGCAGGGCGAAGTCACTAAACAACGCCAAGTCCAAGACCAACGGGGCGGCTAGGATGGAGTCTTTGCATAGGAAGTTGACTTTGATTTGCATTTTGTGGTCCAACCAGCCGAAGATGTCAATGTTGTCCCAGCCTTCTTTGTTGTCGCCGCGGGGTGGGTAATAATTGATGCGCACTTTGTGATCAAAGCCTTTGTACAAATCGGGGTACAAATCCGGTTGAAGGATGTGCTCCAGTACGGATAGTTTGGACTCTTCTTTGGTTTTGAAGTTTTGGGGATCGTCCAAGACTTCACCGTCGCGGTTACCCAAGATGTTGGTGGAAAACCAGCCGTTGAGGCCCAACATGCGAGATTTAAAACCGGGTGCCAAAAGTGTTTTTAGGAAAGTTTGGCCGGTTTTGAAATCTTTGCCTGAAATGGGTACGCCCTCTTTTTTGGCCAGCGCGATGAGTGCCGGCACATCGACGGTTAAGTTGGGCGCACCGTTGGCATAAGGTACGCCGGATTTGATGGCGGCGTACGCGTAAATCATGCTTGGGGCAATGGCGGGATTGTTTTCTTCGAGGCCGCGTTCAAATGCTTCGATGCTCATATGCACTTCAGAAGGTTGAATGTAGGCTTCGGTGGAACCACACCACACCATGACCAATCGGTCACAGCCTTTTTCTTCTTTGAACTTGGCCATGTCGTCCATCAATTGACGAGCAAGGTCGAGTTTGTTTTTGCCTTCTTTGACAAAGGTGCCATTGAGGCGGCTGACGTATTTTGGATCAAATACGGCTTTCATCGGACGGATGTTTTCAATGTCTTCTTTGACTTTTTCAATGATCGCGGGATGCAGCACGTGGTTTTTGCAGGCGACTTCGTAGACGCTTTCGTCAAAAATATCCCAGCCACCAAATTCGATGTCTTCTAGATTGGCCAAGGGGACGAAGTCTTTGATTAAGGGATTGCGTTTGTCGGTGCGTTTGCCCAAACGAATACGACTCATTTGGGTGAGTGAACCAATGGGCTTGCCGTGACCACGCATGACGGCTTTCACGCCCACCATAAAGGTAGATGACACAGCGCCCATGCCGGGAGTAAGAATTCCGAGTTTGCCTTTGGCCGGTTTGACTTCGATGTTGGACATATTGTGGGTACTCCTTGACTTATTTAAAATTAAGTCATTGTTTTTACGTAGATAAAAATAATGCCGTGAACTTATAAGAATATCCCTTGGTTGTCCACGACAAAGCACGTTTGATCCGCCAAGCAATGTGCAGGGCTGGATTAGTTGATTTTCATGCTGATATCAACGGCGGTGGCGCTGTGGGTGATGGCGCCGACTGAAATGGCATCAACTTCCAGGGCCACCAAACTTGGAATTCGCTCTAGCGTAACGCCACCTGACACTTCGATGGGGACGCGTTTTTGAATCAAGGACTGGCAATGCTTGATTTGATCATTGTCCATATTGTCCAATAACAACCGATCGGCGCCCTGCTCGATGGCTGGCTCAATTTGATCGGGATGAGCAATTTCTACAACCAAAAACACATCGGGATACTGCGCTTTGGCTTTGGCCACAGTGCGTGCAACATCGCCTTGATTGGCTTGGATATGATTGTCTTTGATCATCATTTGATCATACAAACCAAACCGATGATTGGTGGCGCCACCACAGGCAACCGCGTATTTTTCAAGGCTCCGGTACAGCGGAAGCGTTTTACGGGTATCCAAAATAACGGTTGAGGATCCTTGTGTTAGCTGCGTGTATAGTCGCGTTTGGGTGGCAATGCCCGAGAGACGCTGCAGCAGGTTTAATACGGTGCGTTCGCCTTGCAACATGGTGGCAACCGGCCCGGATAATGTGCCAAATACTTGCCCTTGGTCGAGAATATCACCATCTTGGGCCGTCCAATCAATGGATGCCGGGTGGCCAATATAGGCAAAAGCTTGATCGGCCAAGTCGGTGCCACAAAGAGTGAGTTTTTGTTTGGCCAAAAAATAAGCTTGGCCTTGGGCATCGCTGGCGATGGTGGCCAGGGTGGTTTTATCGCCGTCGCCAATGTCTTCTTGAAATGCTTGGGCCCACCAAGCGTCGGCCAAAATTGGGCTATTCATGGGGTTATTCTAGAGGGATTTTCTTTTCAAGCAGCCATTTGCCTACTTTGAGCGCCACGAACAGTGCGTTGTCGCCTGTGGTGCCTGCTTTTAATTTCTTGCCTTTGTCCAGTGTGACATCGCGAATGATCACGTCTTCCCCTATTTTAAGGGTCATGCGTAAAGTGGGTAGTGGTACTTTGCCTGAACTGGTACCGGCTTTGCGCAAATCTTGGTCTTCGCGGGACAAAGAACCGGTTTGAATGCTGATGGTTTCGTCTAGGCGCCATTCTTCGTCTTGGTATAAGTCGACTTGTTGATCCAGCTGAACGGGCTGAATGCTCTCGTCGGCAGAAATCACTTCCAAAATATGATTGCCCACCAATACCTGGTCGCCCACCACCAGCTTGCCCTCTTTGACTTTTTCGCCATTGAGCAATATGCCGTTTTCGCTTTCTTGATCTTCAACGTGATACGCGCCATCTTTATGAACAATGCGTGCATGAGAGCGAGATACTTTGGCATCATCAAGCACCACATGGTTTTCCGGCATGCGGCCAATGTAAGTTACATTGGGATCCAATCGAATAATTTTCATGATTTCTTTGTTGAGAAGCACGCGCACCCCAAAAGGGGCATCGTTGACTTCTTGTTGAATCATGGACCAAATGCTTTGTTCGTCGTTGGGCAAAACAATCTCCTCTCTTTTCACTGGCTCTATGAAAAGTTTCACTCTATGATTATCATAATTGGGAGCAAACAACCATGGTAACGAATTTTTTTCAAAAAGCAGTTTTGCGGCGTCGGTACAACCGATGGCTGCGTCAACACCAATATTCAGACGTTTTGGCCCATATCGACCAAACCATTGCACGTTTTCCAAAAGCATCGGAATTTCGTATTTTTAAATTATGGGCGTTGACTGAAACCAAAGCCTTTGAACAAGCCTTGTTGGATGCCCAAACAGCGCTGGAAGTACACCCAAACCACCCCGTTTTGCTCAATTTATTGGGTGAAACCCAGCACGCGCTTGGTCAAACCGATCAGGCCATGGCCACCTTGCTCAAAGTGTTAACCATCACACCCGACAACATTCATACAGCCTATTTGTTGGGGCAAATTTATGTGGCCAAAGGTCAGATGGATCAAGCCTGTCGCTATTTTGAAGGCATTTTAAAATATGATCCAAAATTGCTCAATGTCCGTCTGTTGGCCATGGCCGAACGGATGATTTACGATGTGCAACAAAGGACGTCTACCTCATCATGAGCACCCAGCTGCCTCTGCATATGCTACCGGCGGACCAGCTCAACCCTTATCTGGATCGTCACCGCAAAAGCCAGCAAACGCAAACGGCCGAAGTGTTTTTACAAACCATGGAAAAAGTGGTTACCGAACTGCAGGAGTTTGTTCCTTGCAAAGGCATCTATTTATTGATGGATGATCCCGTACAAAGTTATGCCAATGTAAAACCCCGAAATCTTACCTACATGGCGGCCATGGGCCATCGAAGCGATCTTTTGGTGGGGCAAAAAACCATTAGCAACCAGGGCATCATTGCCAAAACCTACAATGTTCAAACCATGCAAATGGTTCGAACCGATGACTCTATTTCACAAGGCGTATTGGACAAAGTTCACCTACCCGACCCCATCGACAATGCAGTTTGCGCACCTTTAACGGTGGGTTCATCGACCATGGGCGTATTTTGCATGGTGAACAAAAATGATCCAACCGGCTTTACCATGCGGGATATTCGCATGCTTTTGATTCTAAGCAGTTACCTGACCATGTCTTTGCAAAATGCCATCGATACCAAAAAAATTCAGGAGCAAACCAAACGCGATGATTTAACCGGGTTGTACAACGATCGGTATTTTCATCAACGTCTGGCCTATGAAATTGAGCAAGCCAAAGAAAAAAACCACCCGCTTTCGCTGATGTTTTTGGACTTGGACCATTTTAAAAGCATCAACGATCAGCACGGTCACCTGGTGGGCAGTCAGACACTCAAAGAAGTGGGCTTTGTCATCCGCGAATCGGTGCAAACCGAAGGCGCGATCTTAGCAAGGTATGGAGGCGATGAATATGTAGCCATTCTTCCCCATGTACCTTTAAGTCAAGCTTACGACATTGCCGATGGCTTGCGCCAAAATATTTGCGACAAAATGTTTATGGTCAGCGACCCCTCACAAAATGGCGCTTTGGTAAGCTTTAAGGGCGTGCTTTCAGCCAGCATTGGCGTGGCCTCTTTGCATGACCATGTGCCACCGGCCGAAGATGTGTTGCACCAAAAAAATCTCTTTTTACAACTCACTGACAAAGCCATGTATGACGCCAAAGCCAAAGGCAAAAATCAGGTGTCGGTGGCGCAAAGCATGATTGATGTCTAACAGCATCCGCCTCAACAAAGGACGCCAAATAGATCTGCGCCGATGCGATGTTCGGTATGTGCAAAGTTCGGGCCCTGGCGGTCAGCACGTCAACAAAGTGGCCACAAAAGTTCAACTGTCTTTGCCCACAGCAGAACTTGAAAGCATGTTATCCGATCAGGAAATGGCGCGCCTGCTTGAAAAATTGGGCAACAGCATTTCGCAAAGTGGTCACATCATGGTTAGCTGTTCGGACACCCGGTCACAAAAGCGAAATTTGGACATCGCGTGCAAACGCATGGGACAATTGATTCGTAATGCCCTTATTGTCCCCAAACGCAGAAAAGCCACCCGCCCAACGCGTGCAAGCATAAAAAGACGACTGAAACAAAAAAAGCAACATTCTGAAAAAAAACAGGCACGCCGTCAAAAATGGGAGCCTTGAGCCCCTCTTAACCTTGGTTTTTTTGAATGCGAAGATCAAACAAAAGCAGCTGGGCATCGGTGACCGTTTGTATCTCCAACCGATCATGTGCCTGAATTTCTAGACCATCGCCCTCTTGTAGCGTTTGGCCAAGCGTCACCACTTGCCCACAGGCCACTTGCATAAAGTAACCTCGGTTGGGGTCCAAGGTATGGGTAAAAGCATGGTCGGCTTTGGGCATTGCCAACAGCATGCGTGCGTCTTGTGCAAGGGAAATAACCTGATCGGAAGCTTGCCTGTCACCCACAACCGCAAAGCCTTGTTGAAAGCGGCCAGGATCCAAAGTGATTTGCTCATACGAAGGCGCCAACCCTACTTCGTCGGGTACCACCCAAATTTGATAAAAATGAACGGGCTTGGAAGTGGAGGCATTGTATTCTGAGTGGGTTACGCCCGAGCCTGCACTCATTTTTTGAATTTCTCCAGGCCGAATAATCGAGCCGGTGCCCAAACTGTCTTTGTGTTCCAGCGCACCTTCCAATACATACGAGATGATTTCCATGTTTTGATGGGCGTGTGTGCCAAAGCCAGCGCCAGGAATCACGCGATCGTCATTGATCACCCGCAAGCTATGAAAACCCATGCGTGTGGGGTCCATAAAAGAGCCAAACGAAAAAGTATGTTTGCTATCCAGCCATCCCAACTCGGTGCGCCCACGGGCACTGCGGTCATGTACTTTGATCATTGTTTTCTCCCATTCTTTTTGAGATTTATATTATCATGATTTCGCAAAGGGCTTTATTTTTTCAAATTTGTCTTCAATGCGCTGCTTGATGCACTTGTCAAAGGCATGTATAAGCAATGGCATGTCCGAAGTGTCCACACCGAAAAAATCAAGATATCAGCCCAAGCCAGACTGGATTAAGGTTAAATTACCTGGTGGCGATGAGTTTAAGCGCATCTCGAACATGCTGCGTGAGCGCAATTTGTTTACCGTATGCGAAGAAGCGCGCTGCCCCAATATTGCTGAATGCTGGAGCGGCGGGACGGCCACGCTGATGCTAATGGGTGAAAAATGCACAAGGGGCTGCCGGTTTTGCAATGTGAAAAGCGGCAAACCGGATCAAGACCTCGACCCCATGGAACCTGCCAAGGCCGCGGAGACCGTCAAGCTCATGAATCTTGAATACGTGGTGCTCACCTCCGTAGATCGTGATGACATTGAAGATCAAGGCGCATCGCACTTTGCCAAAACCATCACCACCATTCATCGACAGACCCCGGGTGTATTGGTGGAAACGCTGATTCCGGATTTTCAGGGGGAAGTCCACCTGCTTAAAGTGATTTCGGATTCCAAACCCGATGTGCTGGCCCATAATTTGGAAACCGTTCGTCGGTTAACCCCCACCGTGCGAGATCGCCGTGCCACTTACGATCAGTCTCTTTTTGTGCTTAAAAGCATGAAAAATTTTCGTCCCGATCAGTATACAAAAACATCCATTATGTTGGGCTTGGGTGAAAAAGAAGATGAACTCAAGCAAGCATTTGAAGATTTGCGCCAAGCCGACGTGGATTTTTTAACGCTGGGGCAATATTTGCAGCCGAGTAAAAAACATTTAACGGTTCAAGAATTTGTCACGCCCGAGCGTTTTCAAGAGCTGGAAACCCTGGCGCTGTCTTTTGGTTTTTCCTACGTGGCATCCGGGCCATTGGTGCGAAGCTCTTATCGTGCAGGAGAGTTTTTTATCAAGAATATGATTCAAAACCAACGGGGCCAAGCCCTGCCCATGGTATAGCTGCGCGAAGCGCTTGAAGAATCTTGCAGGTCTATGGTGTTTTGATACAGTGCCTTGCGACTATTTTTAATCAGTGAAGGAGAAGCCCCCATGGCGTTTGAATTTAATTTACCCGATATCGGTGAAGGCGTGAGCGAAGGCGAAGTTGTTCAATGGCTCGTCTCTGAAGGAGACACAGTTGAAGAAGATCAACCCATTGTTGAAGTAATGACCGATAAAGCCACCGTTGAAGTGGCCTCTCCCAAATCTGGCACCATTGAAAAATTGTTGGCCAGCGATGGCGACATGGTGCAAGTGGGCAAAGGCCTGGCCATGATTGCCGAAAAAGGATCTTCCGATTCGTCCTCCACCTCCGATTCAAAAGCTTCCGATTCAGAAGCGTCCGATCAAAAGCAAGCATCATCGTCTCCATCATCCGACGCGTCTGCTTCAAAATCCGAAACCAAAAAAGAAAGCAAAACATCTTCATCCTCAGCATTTGAATTTAACTTGCCCGACATTGGCGAGGGCGTCAGTGAAGGTGAAGTGGTTCAATGGTTGGTTTCCGAAGGAGACACCATTGAAGAGGATCAACCGGTTGTGGAGATCATGACCGACAAAGCCACGGTTGAAGTGGCTTCGCCCAAATCAGGCACGGTTAAAAAAAGATTGGCCAGCGATGGCGATATGGTTCAGGTAGGCAAACCCCTGATGACCATTGCCGTAGAAGGTGCGGATGACCAAGCATCTGCATCCGATCAGGATTCTTCATCCTCGCAGTCCAAAGATTCACCTTCTGCTAAGCAAGAAGCCCAACCCAAGGGACAAACACCTTCTTCCAATGCATCCACCAAAGATGTCCCTACGGCTGGCAGCTCAGTGTTGGCGGCGCCTGCCACACGCAAATATGCCAGAGAACAAGGCATTGACATCAACCAAGTGCAAGGCACAGGCAAAGTGGGCCGTGTTACGCTGGACGACGTCAAAGCATTTGCGAGCCAGAAATCCTCGGACGCTACTCCATCGAAACCATCGACTTCCAAAACAGCGTCTTCGAGTTCAGCCCCTGCGGTGAAAGACATTCCTGCATCCAAAGTATCGGGTGAGCAAAACGAAACGCGCATTCCGGTTCGGGGCATTCGCAAAAAAATCGTGGAAAACATGCGCAAATCTTTGGATCATGCAGCGCATTTTTCCCACATGGATGAACTGGATGCCACCAATTTGGTGGCCGCTCGCAATGCGCTAAAACCCCGCGCAGCTGAGTATGGTGTTAAGCTTAATTACTTACCTTTCATCGTCAAAGCCTTGGTGGAAGCGCTCAAGCTTCACCCTCGACTCAATGCGGTTTACGATGAAGAAGCCAATGAAATTGTGGAAAAAGGTTATTACAACATTGGCATTGCCGTGGCGACCAAAGATGAAGATTTGGTGGTGCCCGTCATTCACCATGCCGATCAAAAAGGTCTGTTGCAAATTGGCAAAGAAATCAAAGAATTGGCCGACAAAGCCCAGTCCAATAAATTGGCACCGGGTGATTTTGCCAATGGCACCTTTACTGTGACCAGTTTGGGTACAGTGGCCGGCACCTATGCCACCCCCATCATCAATTATCCGGAAGTGGGCATTTTGGGCTTTTATGCCATCAAAGAGCGGCCCGTGGTTCGGGATGGACAAATTGTTGTGCGATCCATGGCCAACCTTTCTTTTTCCATCGATCACCGCATCGTGGACGGTTATTTGGGCGCTAAATTTACCAAAACATTCATTGAGTTTCTTGAAAACCCAGAAATGATGCTGATGTTTTAAAAAAGTCCAGCTGCCTTGGCTTGCCAAGGCCTGGCGCTAGGAGCAAAATGGCAAAATCAAATGAAGTAACAAAAGAAGTGGTGGTCATCGGCGCGGGCCCAGGTGGCTATGTTTGCGCCATTCGCCTTGCACAGCTTGGAAAAAAAGTTTTATTGGTCGACAAGGGCACCATTGGCGGTGTTTGTTTAAACTGGGGCTGCATTCCCTCCAAAGCGCTGATTCATGCGGGCAAACTGTACGAAGAAATGCAACATGCTTCCGAAATGGGCATCACGGTTGAAAACGTGCAGTTAGACCTAACCCAAACCCAAAAGTGGAAACAATCGGTGATTGATAAGCTGACCGGCGGCATTGAGCAAATTGTCAAAGCCAACGGCGGTGAAATTCTGCTGGGTAAAGCTGTTTTTGACGGCCCTAAATCCATCGTGGTCACTGGTGACGATGGCGCACAAACCAAAGTCAACTTTGAGCAAGCCGTGATTGCCTGTGGGTCAAGCCCCATTCAAATTCCTGGTTTTGAAATTGATGAAAAAAATGTGGTTACGTCCCAAACCGCTCTGAGCTGGAAAAAAGCCCCCAAACGTTTGGCGGTGATTGGTGGCGGCGTCATTGGCATGGAAATTGGCATGATGTACCAAAAGTTTGGTTCGGAAGTCACCGTGGTCGAATTGGCGGATCAACTGTTACCAGGGACCGACAGCGATATTGCCAAAACCCTGCTTCGCATTTGCAAAAAAAGAAACATTCAAATCCATTTAAAAACCAAAGCATTGGGCTATCAAAAAACCGACCAAGGATTGTCGCTTGAAATTGAAACATCCAAAGGCAAAGAATCGATTGCATGTGACACCATTTTATTGTCCGTGGGTCGCGCACCCAATGCCAAAGGCCTGGGCTTGGATCAAGCAGGGGTAAAAACCGAACGCGGACGGGTGCTGGTCAACCAAACCATGCAAACCAATATCCCTTATATTTATGCCATCGGGGATGTGGCAGGTGGCGCGCTGCTGGCGCACAAAGCGTCGAAAGAAGGGCTTGTTGCCGCTGAACACATCGCCGGCTTGGCATCGGCTTACGATGTAAAGGCCATGCCCGGGGCCATCTTTACCGATCCCGAGATTGGCGCAGTGGGCATGACCGAAGCCCAAGCCAAAGAAAAAGGCATTGATGTGATTGTGGGCAACTTTCCATTTGCCGCCTCTGGTAAAGCCTTGTCCATGGGCAGCACCGATGGTTTTGTGAAATTGGTGGGGCGAAAAAGCGATCACGTCTTATTGGGCGCACACATCATTGGTCCCCATGCTTCTGATTTAATCAGTGAAGCCACATTGGCCATTGAAATGGGCGCCACCATTGATGATTTGGCACTCACTGTTCATGCCCACCCCACCACCGCAGAAACGCTGATGGAAGCCTCTGAGGTTGCGTTGGGTCACCCCATTCACGTTGTTCAAAAAAAATCGTCGAAACGAGGTTGAGTCCATGGTCAAACCACTAAAACAACCCAAACATTTAACAAGGCTTGAGTTTGCACAGAGCAAAGGCTTTGAGCCCATGAAAACCTACCATGTGATGGCCCAAGCCCGTGCATTGGAAGAACGCCTGATTAAAATGAGTAAATCAGACGATGGTTATTTTTGGATTGGTGGACCAGGCGAAGAAGCCTTCAACGTGCCATTGGGTCAGCTCATCCATAAGGGGGAAGGCTTGGCTTTTGATTATGGCCACTTTCACTATCGTCAATCGGCCACATTGTTGGCCATGGGCATGAAAACCATCGATGTGCTTCGCCAAATGGGCAGCCGAGCAACCGACCCTTTTTCGGGTGGACGCAACTTTGTCAACCATCCCGTCGTTCCTGAATGGAATGTGATGCCCGTTACCTCCCCCATTGAAACGCAATACCCCATTGCCACCGGTACAGCGCTCGCACAAAAACGTTTTGGAGGCAAAGGCATCACCATTGTTACCGGAGGTGACGCAGGAACAGCGGAGGGTGATTTTGCATCTTGTTTAAATTTTGCTTCTCGGCCTGGCGTGGAACTGCCCATGCTGATTGTGGTCACCAACAATCGATACGGTATATCCACCCCGTACGAAGAAGTGCATGGGGATCAAACCATCGCCAAACGCGCAGGCAGCTTTGGCATTGAATGGGGCACGGTCAATGGCAATGATCCGATTGAATCGTATCTCAAATTGTTTGAAGTCATGGAACACATTCGTTTTGCGCGCAGACCCTATTGCTTGGAGGCCAGTGTTTCTCGATTGCACGGCCATTCCTCATCCTCGGGCGGTGGCCGCGTGGAGGGCGAACTAGACTGCCTGGAAGTATTCGGAGAATGTTTGCAGGAAGAACTTATGATTGATGCCGATGAGCTCAAGCAAATTAAAAAACAATACGAAGATGAAATTTTAAAAGAGTTGAAGCAAGTCAGGCAAGAACCCTATCCAGAAGCCCACACCATGTACGATCATGTGTTTGCAGAAAGACAGGAGGCATAATGGCCACCATCGCACAAGCCATTCGCATGGCCCTTCATAAGGGCGAAACACAATTGGGTGTTCAAGAAATTTTTGGTCAAGATGTGGGTCCACCACTGGGCGGTGTGTTTACTTGCACCCAAGGCTTAACCAAAGCATGGAACGCACCGCTGGATGAACGTGGTATCATTGGCATGGCCACAGGTTTGGCCATGGCGGGCAGCAAACCCGTGGCCGAAATTCAATTTTGTGATTACATTTTTAACACCATCGATTTGTTAAAAATTGCAGGCAATACGCTCTGGTGCACCAACGGACAAATGCCCATGCCCATGGTGGTGATGACACCGGTGGGCTCCGGCATTCACGGCTCGATTTATCATTCACATTCTTTTGAATCGATTGCCACGCACATCCCGGGATGGAAAGTGGTGCTGCCCTGCACGCCGTTGGACGTCTATGGCATGCTCATTAGCGCCATCCAAGATCCCAATCCGGTGATGTTTTTGTATCCCAAAGCTTTAATCCGCGTACAGGGGGACGAACTTATACCGGGTGAACCAGAAGATGCCAAAGAACTCTCGAAACGCATCGATGCACCGGTGGGTGACCGTACCAGTTGGAAACCAGACTGGCCTCAATTGGAAGATTTTTCCATTGAACTGGGCAAAGCCAAAACGGTTGTAGAAGGCGATCAGCTTACGGTGATCAGTTATGGCCGCACACTGCCTTTGTGCAAAGAAGCTGCACAAAACCTTTCTTCCGAAGGCAAAAGTGTGGAAGTGATTGACTTGCGAACCCTATACCCATTGGACATCGAGACCATTGAAGCCTCAGTGAAAAAAACAGGCCGCGTATTGGTGGTCAATGAAGACACCGAAGTAACCAACTTCGGCGAACACGTTCTGCGCAAAATGATCGATCGATGCTTCTATCATCTGCAAGCCAAACCCAAGCTGTTGGCCGGTGCCGATACACCGGGCATTGGTCTGGCCTGGACACTGGAACAAGTACAAGTACCGCAAAAAGATGCCATTGAAAAAGCCATGCTGGATGTGCTGAGCGACCAGTGACACTGCAAACGCTCACCTTTGAACAAGACATGGACCTGCCCAACGTACGTGCCCTTCAGGATTTTGTTCAAAGATTGATTGAGGCCATTGCGCCCGATGCCACCGTTGTTTTAAACGATTTGCAAGCGCACTGCCATCAACCTGCGTGTCTGGACCCCATTTGGGTCATTCAATCTTACCATGTCCCCATCACCACCCAAACCCAATGGCAGACCATGGTCAAAGATTTGCCTCAAACATCAGACAGCTGGACCCTGCATCCAGGTCCAAAACAAACCAAACAAACACCCTGGTTGGCGCACCAAAAACAAACGCAAACCATCCATTGGACCATGCCTTTGTGGAGTGACTCTCCCGATGCCATGGCGCAGCTTACACCTTGGCTTCAAGCCATTGCGCAAGCTTATCGGTATCCACCGCGTCGCCTTCGCCAATGGATCAACAATCAGCTAACCCAAGATCATTTTGATCCTCCGACCCCACCCAAAACGTGGAGGGGACGAGATGTCCCTGGCCAGTGGAAAGCAACCACCGCCGATGCGGGGCCCACCACCATGCTTAAGGATGTCACATGGCTTGCGACTTCCCATGAAAAAGCCAAGGCGTTGTCGATATGGACTCAGCTTTACCCTTGGTCATCCAATCAAACCCAATACCATCTGCATCTTGCCAGCACCGAACGTGCTTCTTTTGCATGGCCAGAGGCCTACGCACAAGTCGCGCATCCACCCGCCGATATCAATCTACTCAATTACCTCCAGGATGACTCTTGGCAAGACCTCAGTGGCGTAATTGAAATGGTGGATCAGAATTTAGAAATCAGCATGCCCTTTTTTTGGCATCAAAACAGCTTTGAAATTCGGCTCATTCTCGAAGCAGATCCGACCCAATCCAGCTATCAAAAAATTCTTTCTAAATTGCATGGGTTGGTTAGCCAAATATAAATCTTTTTTTAATCTGTGAACTTAAAACAAAAAAAATGTTCATTGACGATGAATTTTTATCTCTTCAATTACCTGCTCGTCATTGGAGAATACAACCAATTGCCAAGTTTCTTTTTTATCTTGAACTCCTGGAATTCCTTTTTGAATAATGTAAGCAGGGATGTAATCACTGTAAAAGAAACCAGTTTGGCGCCCCAGTGCCTCTATTATCTCATTTTCTTTTTTGCCAATAAAATACTTATTTTGAAGAATATCTACAGCTAATGCAGCCTTGGTATCTAAACTAGCGCCTTTCCAAGCTTTATTAGACCACTCTTGTTGTCCCCATTTTTTCTTGGCTTCATTTATATCAATAAAATACTGTTGTTGAATGTAATGATTATAATGATCATCAAGTAAAGCGATTACTTCTTTACTCTTCGCATTTGTTATTTCTGCAGAATTTTGCTCGTTTTCATATTGATTCATTTGAGGTTTTTGAGAACCTAAAGATATTTGATTACAACTAGTTAAGTAAAAAACAAGTAGCAAGTTACAGCAAAGAAATATGATTTGATTCATGCTTTTATTTCTCCCAATTTAAAATAAATAGATCAAAATTATCAGTAGGATAATTAATGATAAATTTTTTGCGCTCAAAAAGCTTTCTTGCATATTTAACTAGCTCACTGGGCGTTTTTTTGTTTTTGGCCGCATCAATGCCTAGTTTATTATTCTTTATATCCATTTGTGAATCTTTGTTATAGCCAGCGCACGATTCATGTGCGTCGGAAATTTTTTTTGCTCATGAAGATCCAAATTCATGCGTTAGAAGGCCGCTCCAATAATAATGTCTAAAAGCATCACTTTCATCTCCTTTAGAATTATAAGTAAAAATTTGATTTGTTTTGGCACTTGCATCCAGAGCTAGCTCTTTAGCTTTAAGTAGTTTACTAGGACTTAATACAGCAAGCTTAACTTCTTCTTCACAAAGTTTAGATCCTCGAACCTTATATTTTTTTTCTCCACATAGCTCAGAGCAAGACATCGGACATGTAAAAGTTCCCATGCCCACACCAGAGGATGCACATTCTACTTCGCAGTTCGGCGTTTGAGCGTCAATTTTCTTTTTTTCAAACCATTCCATGCAATGTTTGGGAACTTCTGAGTAAGCATTGTAGACTAATAAAAGGAAAAACGAGTAAATTAAGATATTTCTTAGCCACATTATTTTTTCAATAATACAAAAATCTGTTTTGCGCTAACATGAAAAGTCATACTTTAAAAATTATACGACTTTTTTCTTCGCAGGGGCTTTGGCTTGCATGAGCTCGTGGGCTGTTTTGACAATGCCATCGGTGTTGTAGCCACATTCGGTATAAAGCTCATCTTGTGAGCCGTGTTCAATGAAAGAATCTGGAATGCCCAAACGCTTTACATGGGTCTGGTAGCCATGATCCGCCATAAATTCCAAAATTGCACTTCCTACCCCACCCTGCAAACAACCATCTTCCAACGTAATGATATGGCTATGCTGTTTAAAAACTTGATGCAACAGGGCTTCATCTAGGGGTTTGGCAAAACGCAAGTCAACGTGCATCACGGAGATGTTTTCTTTTTCCAATTCAGGCAAAGCTTCCACGGCTTTTTGACCGATGGCGCCAATGCTGAGTATGGCAAGGTCACTGCCTTCTTTTAACACTCTGGCTTTGCCCACCTCCAAAGCCTTCATGGGCTGTTGCCAGTCGACCGTGCTGCCTTGGCCTCGGGGATATCGAATGCTGAATGGACCCATGTCTTTTTGTTGAGCCGTATACATCATGTGTCGAAGTTCAGGTTCATCCATGGGGGCCGCAACAATCATGTTCGGCACACAGCGCATGTAAGCCAGGTCAAATGCACCATGATGGGTGGGGCCATCGGCACCAGCCATACCCGCACGGTCCAAGCAAAACACGACATTTAAATTTTGAAGCGCCACATCATGAATGACTTGATCGTAAGCCCGCTGCATAAAAGAAGAGTAAATGTTGCAAAACGGAACAAAGCCTTGGGTTGCCAAACCAGCTGAAAAAGTCACCGCATGTTGTTCGGCGATGCCTACATCAAAAGCACGGTCGGGCATGGCTTCCATCATAAACTTTAAAGAGCTTCCGGTGGGCATGGCGGGCGTGATGCCCAAAATTTTATCGTTTTGTTTGGCCAGTTCAATGATGGTGTGCCCAAAAACATCTTGAAACTTGGGTGGTTGCGGTTTGTTTTTGGGACTGGCAATGATTTCACCGGTTTTTTTATCAAACAGACCCGGTGCATGCCATTTGGTGGTGTCCCCTTTTTCAGCGGGCTCAAAGCCTTTGCCCTTCATGGTGATGCAATGAAGAATTTTGGGGCCCGGAATTTCTTTAAGGTCTTCCATGATGCTGGCCACGGCTTTAACATCATGACCATCCACGGGACCAAAATAGCGGAATTTCAGTGATTCGAAAAAGTTGCTCTGTTCGAGTAACGCCGCTTTCACGCCGTTTTCAATGTTGTTGGCAATGGCCTGCGCATTGGGGCCAAACTTGCTAATTTTACCGAGCAAGTTCCACACCTCATCGCGCACTTTGTTGTAGGTTTTGCTGGTGGTGATTTTGGTTAAATACTCTTTTAAAGCGCCCACATTGGGGTCAATGGACATGCAATTGTCGTTGAGCACCACCAGCAAATCCGAATTTTCCACGCCCGCGTGGTTTAAGGCCTCAAATGCCAATCCAGCCGTCATGGCGCCATCGCCAATAACGGCCACGTGTTTGCGATCGGTATTTCCATTTAATCGACTGGCCACCGCCATCCCCAACGCCCCACTGATGGAGGTGCTGGAATGCCCAACACCAAATGTGTCATATTCGCTTTCAGTACGTTTTGGAAAGCCGCTCAAGCCCTTGTAAATGCGGTTGGTATGAAACTGCTTGCGCCGTCCAGTTAACAGCTTATGGCCATAGGCCTGATGGCCCACATCCCACACCAGCTGATCGTCGGGTGTGTTGTATACATAGTGAATGGCGACCGTCAGTTCCACCACGCCCAAACTGGCGCCGAAGTGCCCCCCTCGTTCAGAGACGACATCAATGATGTACTGGCGAAGCTCCTTGGCCACTTGAGGCAAATCTTCTTTGGAAAACTTCTCCCGCAAATCCTGCGGAAATTCAATCTGTGATAGCAACGGCCCGGCGGTATACTGACTCATAACGCAACCTTATAACGCGCACCCCATGGAAGTTCAAGGCAATATTCAATGCGTTTGAAGATATGTTGAGAAAATACAAATAGCGGCTCACCGCATCTGCCACTCATCGAAAAAATACCTAGCATTAAGAAATGATATGCTGCTCTAGCCATTTTGCCATGTCATCGATGGATACTTTTTGGTCGATCACGTTATGGACAATAAAGCGCTCTGCTTTTTGGGGTGGCAGGCGAACATGGATTTCATTCATACGAAGAAAAATAAGTGAAAGCGCAATTCCCACGCGCTTGTTACCATCCACAAAGGGATGATTCATGACCATACTTTGGAGCAGCGCGGCCGCTTCATGATAAATGGATGCATAGTAGCCGGTCTGGGGGCGAAACAATGCACTTTCCAATAGCCCCATATCCCGAACGCCCTCTGCGCCACCGAAACGTCTGATTAGCGCTTGGTGCAACTCTAGTGTTTCTTCCAGTGTGGGATACAGTCGCATGAAATTTGACTATTTTGCCAAATGATCCAATAACGTGTGATTTTCTTCAATAACTTCGTGCATGGCTTTTAAAAATTTGGACCGGACGCGTCTTCTGGATAGATATTCACGTATGGCTTCAGTCGTAATCGAAGAGAGGCTTTGGCCGTTTTCTTTGGCATATGCACGCATGGTATCAAGTACATCTTCTTGCACTTGCGTGGCAAACTTGACTGCTTTTTTCATGTTTCTATTGTATCATGAAAATTCATGAAATTTCAAGAAGCAATATGAAAATGCCATATGTTGTTCAAAGAATTTTTCCCCTTTATCATTGGCGATCTGGCCAACTTTAAGGACTTTGATGGCGACGTGTCCCTTGGAGAATTCTACAATGTACCTGTCACACCCAGCACAAACTTGGAAACCCAGGCGTCGGTTTCGCTGGGTTGAAGCACGCCGGGGTTGGGGCCGATGTTTCGGTCACCCACGCGTGCATGATAGGTGAATGCACCACGCAAAGAGTCGCTGAGTTGATATTCAAAACCAGCTGCATACTCACGGGCTTTGACATCCCCAAATACGCGGTTGACCACGGGATCTGGAATGGCGTTGTTGAAGTCTTTGGCATAACCCGCAAGGATCGATGCTTTGTCACTGGGCGAATACTCAACCCCTACATGATAGGTGTGGGTATTTTCAAAGTTTTGGGGGATCGCTGGAAATGCGCCTCCAGGACTGCTTACACCAATCTCATCGACTTGATCATTGTACTCATAGTCATATTGAAACGAGAACAACCATTTGGGATGGGCTTGGGCGGAGAAACCTGCGCGCAAGATTGCGGGCAAAGTTTGATCCAGCGTGATATCGGTATTGCCAGAATTGGCCAGCGATACGTCCCCATCCAGATCAAAATTGAGTTTGGTTCGATAATGGGCGCCGATTTGTAGCCAATCATTGGGCTTAACGGTCAGGCCAAACGCTCCGCCCCATGCCCAGCCATTGACTTCAAGGTCGGTGGCTGTATCGGTTACCAAGGGTGAAGCTGAAAGCACCGTGGTGAGCCCTTCGGCTTCAAGGGCGTTTCTTACTCTCCGAAGTGAGGCACTGATGCTTAAAAAATCGGTGACTTTGTACGCCGCGGCCGCAATGAGTTCCATGGAGTAAAGTACGCCTTCATCTGGGTTGACCAATGGATTGGCCGAAGGATTGGCAAAAGATCCACCGCTGGCATAAGTAAACACGCCACCAAAGCCTAAGCTCAAATTGGGAATAGAACGGTTCACATACGCCAGCGTAGGTACAGGATAAAACTTGTTATCCCCCTCCTCTACGGCTCCGCCCATGGGGGTGTATTCAAGTCGGGTTACGTGGGTTGTTTCTAAGCCAATGTAATACAGGTGTTCACCTTCTACGTATGATAGTCCACTGGGGTTATGCCAAACGGCTGTGGCGTCATCGGCCAGTCCAACAAAAGCGCCGGCTAGCCCGATGGAACGGGCACCACCCCAAGTTGGTGCAGAATAACCACTTGCAACAGCATTTCCCGCCAACGCAAATGAAATGAAAAATACAAAACCCGACCATTTAGCCAAACCTAACCTCCTCAATTGATTGAAGTTTATTATAAATAGATTTTGCCGTTTTATACTAATTTTTTTATTATTGTTTTATATGCAACTTTTGTAGCTGTTTTGTTTCTTACGGAACTTTAGTTGTTACTAAAAAGAAAATACTTGAAATTTTGTATTTTTATTCATTTTGCGCAGAAAAATTTGAGACAATGGTAGATGTGAACAACACAAGCAAACGCATACTCATTTTCTTCCTTATCGCCCTGAGTGCACTCTGGATGCACAGTCTTTTTTCCTTTCCGGATCAAAGCTTGACCGATGCCAATACTGTTTCCATGTCAAACTGGCAGTTTTGCCAAGGCAAGCTACAGCAACCCAAAGCTGATGTCTGTGAAAAAGCCGACAAACCACCAGTAATCAAGCCAAGTAACGCCGGACAAAAAGGCACCCACTACACTTATTTTACTCAGTATACCATCAAAGAAAGTATGCTCGATCAAGAGTATGCACTCAACCTTGGCCCAGTGGGGGATGAAGATGAGGTTTGGATTGATGGAAAACGCGTGGGGAAAACAATTTATAATGATACGGGCTCAATCGGATTTCAAGACTGGACCGTTCACATGCTCGACGCCGAATTTTTAACGCCCGGCATCCATGATGTGGTGATTCAGGTTCGTTATTTGGGCCCAATGTATGGGGGCGTGCTTAACAATCCCACCATTACAACAGCTGCCTATGCTCAGATTAAAAAAACCCGCCATAACTTTTATCGCTCTTACTTGCCCTTTGCCTTTTCAGTCGCTCTCTTTTTGCTTTCTTTGTACAGCGGCCTGGTGGGTGTATTTGGAAAAAACAAGTCCTCATTTTATGATTATATGGGGTTTGGTATTTGTTTTTCGATGTACGTGGGCTCGATTGGATTTGTCTATACCTATATAGGTTTCAACTGGACGGCCTCCATGCTGCTTTTTTCTCTGACCATTTTGGGCACGGTTTATTTTTCCATCCGGTTGGCTTTATCTGAAAAATTCTCAGCTGAAAAAGCGATTACTTACAATCGACGATCCAACATTTTCTTTTTTGCCTTATGCAGCACATTGCTGATGTTGTTGCTTGAAGGTATGTATTTGCAAATTGTGTTGATACTCGAGTTCTTTTTCTGTGCAGTGGTCTCTATGTTTTGTTACGCAGTCGCCAAAAATGGATTGGTCCGTCTACAAACCGATAAAACATCCCCGTTTGCATGGGCCTCCATCATCGTATCGGCCAGTTTCTTTATTGGTACGTCCATCGATGTTTACAAACAGTTTATGGCACCCGATACCATTTTTGTTCTGCCTTATGCGCTGATCCTTCTTGGCTTTTTTATCATGCTCAATCTTGCCAATGATCACGTCAAAGCTTTGCGGGATCAACAACTTAAAGATGAGCTTGAAATCAAAAACCAAAAATTAAAGTACTTGAGTGAACATGATCCACTGACTTCATTGTACAACCGCCGCACATTTGAATCCCTTGTGGAATATCACATCAACGATGCCAATGAGCATAAAGGCTATGCGCTTATGATTTTGGATATCGATCACTTTAAAGCCTACAACGATAGTTATGGTCACCCCGCTGGGGACAGCTTGCTTGTTACTTTTGCCCAGGTTCTCCACGATGCGGTCAGGCTCAGTGACCCCATTGGACGTCTTGGTGGTGAAGAGTTTGGTATTTTTATTCACAATGTGACCTTCGAACAAGCCAAACAAATTGCGGAATCAGTCAGAAAATCGATTGAAAATACACAATTTGAACACCGTCAACAAAATGGCAGCCCTGTTACCGCAAGCATCGGTGGCATTTATTTTGCCCCCAAAGTCATTGATATTAAATATACGGAGGCCTATAAAACTGCCGATCAATGTTTATACAAAGCCAAAGAAAAACGAAATACTGTGGTGATGCAACACGCAAAAAAAGACAATCAAACCAACCCAGAGTTGGTTTTACTCAAAGACTTGGCCATCAATTAATCTACTATCGATGTCTAAGCGAAAAAATTAGCCGCCAGCGCCAATGATAAAATCATCATCGAAGCAAATGTTGCGACCATGCCGATCACTCTGGTTTTTATACACCAGCGAAGACCGCTAAGGCCATAGGCGTGCGCATAGCGTCCCACAATCAATAGAATCGATGCAATGAGCAACACTGTTACAGATACTTGTCTGATTTCTGCCAGAAGCATCAAAATCAACGTCACCGGCGTATACTCTACAAAGTTTCCATGCATTCGAATTCTGCCAAGCAGAATCAAGTCATTTTGACTGCCCAGCGAGATGTTCATTTTTCTCCGATAGGCAATGACATAAAGGGTCAAAAACATAAACAGGGGCATCAAAGCCAAAAGGGTGACGGTGCTGTACGTTAATTCCATACCCCTTATCATATGATAAAATCCCACAAAGCACCATTTCTAGAATAAGAATCACCATGATTTCAAGATGCTCATTGCATTGCGTTAGGTGTTTCTGCTATAAGTGAGATCAATGGGTTGTAACGTACAGTGGTCTCGAATATGGATTGGGTGCATTGCTTTATTTTTTGCAATGGATGTATGGGGCCAAACAGCCGATCGCTATATGTTTCGATCCGCTCCCGAGCTAGCCCATCAAATGCATGTTCAAATCAATGAAATTGCTCATCAACATTGGCCCGATGTGATTGAGCCCAAGCTGCGCATTGTGGTCGATGAGGCGCAATATAAAAAATTGATTCAGGCTTCTGAGCAAAATAAAAATATGATGTGTGAAAACCATACCATTAGCAAGCATGAGGCTTATTACTGTGAAGAAAAGCACATTGTCTTATGGGCGAAGTATGCAGATTTTGTTTATGAAACATTTGGCAGTGAAAGTCTGGCAGCCTTGTTGGCCCATGAATGGGGCCACCATCTTCAAACAAAAATTCCTGCACTAGACGCCGCCAAGCAAGCGGAAAAAGAACTCTTCGCGGTTGTCAATGACATCGCACGGGCGCAAGAAAAAGCTCTAAGCATCCCCGATTCGACTTTTCAGCACCAAAGCCAAAAGCAAAAAGCACATCATGAGTCTTTGATTCGCCGTGAGCTGGACGCTGATTGTTTTGCCGGTGCCATGTTGCGTGCGCTCGATCTCCCCCTCTCCCAACAAACATTCGAGTACTTTGATGCTATGGGCACATACAAAACCAACCGATTCCACGGCCGCCCCGCAGAGCGTGTTCATGCGTTAACCTTGGGTTATACCGATGGGTTCACTGGCTGCGGATTACTTCTTTAAAAGATACTTACATTACAAACCATAAGCTTGAAAAACCAAATTCAAGTCTCGTGCGGCTGCTTGGATGCTGGATCGGGGTTGGGGGTTGGGCTGGGTGATGTTGGTTAGAAAATCATCCATCATGGCTTGGCTGCCGGTGATGTCCTTGAAAGGGCCAAGTTTGAATTTCCAGCCGTTGTGGGCGTACAGGCCATTGGATTCGAAGGTGATGGTGCTTTTTGAGCCAATGAGTTTGGAATGCTCCAACAAGCCAAAGGTAGCTTGGGGCGTTGCCCATGAGTAGTGAATCTCTGCTTGAAGGTCCTGAGCGTAGGTGGCGTATACATGAGAGGTGCGTTCGGGTTGATGATCCGATAACACAATGTCGCTCTGGATATGGGTTGGGGCTTGCATGCCAACCAGTGCTGACAACAGTGCCACGTAATGAATGCCGCCTTCCAATAGTGCGCCATGTTTTGCTTTCCAGCCTTGTGATTTTTGCGTGAACATTTTTCGTAGCACCACTTTTTGCAACTTGCCAAAATTGGGCTGGGCCATCCATTGCTGCAACACGCGCAGGGAGGGTTTGTAATAGTAGTTTTCTGCCACCATGATGCAGAGATGAGCAACGTTGGCTGTGGCGTCCACAATTTGTTGCAAGTCTTCGGGTGTGGTGGTGAGGGGTTTTTCCACCAGGGTGTGTTTGTTGGCTTGAATGCATGCCATGAGCTGCTGCTTGTGTTGATCGGGTGGAGAGCAAAGGATGATTGCATCAAGGCGATCATCTTGAAGAGCTTGAGGCAAGCCTTGATAGGCGTTTTCGCCGCGAAAGCGTGATTGGTACTGCTTGGCTTTGGTCAGGTCGCGCGAGCAAAATGATATTTTGGCTTTGCCCTGCAATGTTTTGGCGTGCCTTGCAGCAATGTCACCACATCCTACAATGGCAACGTGCTTCATGATAACACCTCGCTGCCGATATGGTGCGCCACGCGAAGCGCATTGGCCGCAATGGTCAGCGATGGATTCACGCCGCCGGAGGTGGGCATGAAGCTTCCATCCACCACATACAGGTTGCTTAAGCCATGAAGTTTGCATTGCGCATCCAAAACACATGCATTTGGATCATGACCAAAGCGCGCGGTGCCCACGGCATGAGAAAATGAATCAATTTTATGATCCACCGTCAACAGTGCGCCCGCTTTGCGCAACACCTTTTTAGCCAAGCCGGTGAGTTGGTTTTTGCGGGCAAGGTCTTGTTGGGTGTACTGGTGGTCCACCATGGTCTTGGCCAAGCCATAGGCATCTTGATCTTGACTCAAATAAACGCGGTTGATGCTTTGGGGCTCATCTTCGGCCACACAGAGTAAATTTTGGATCAAACTGCGGGTGGCCATGGTGGCCCAACGAAGGCCTTTGGGCGCAAAATGCGCCAGCGCAGCTTTGGGTGGCATGTAGATGTCTTGAATGACGCCAATGGCATAGCCTGTTTGATCGCGTTCTTTTTCATACAAATCCGAAATGACAATTTGCTTATGAAAAACATTGGACGGATTGGTGGAAAAGGCAAACAAGCCTCCAACGACACCATTGCAATGGCGCATGAGATTTTTACCCAACATGTCGGAGCCATTGGGCACGTTTGAGCGAAGAAGCAATGCTGCGCTTTCCAGTGCGCCCGCAGCCACAAGCACAACCGGGGCGCGATAGCTTTGCTTTGCTTTGGTCTGCTTGTTCATGGCATGCACGGTTTGAACCTTGTCGCCCATCATTTCAAGGTGGGTGACCAGCGTGTTCATGGCGATGGTTAAGCGATTGCTTGGACATTGGGCCAAAAAAGAGGTTTCTGCTTCATTTTTGGCTTTGAGTTTACACGGAAAACCATCACATGTGTTGCACTCAATGCATAAAGGCCGCGCTTGGTTCCGGCTATTGATCGAGAGTGGAATCCTCGATGGCGATAGGTGCAATGCCTTGGCAGCCCGCTCGATTCTTTGTGCCGGCGGGGACAACGGTGCAGGAGCATACGGATAAGGACTTTGGCGCGGTGCTTCGGTGGGGTCCTGCCCTGCTTGACCGTGTACCTCTAACATTTTTTCTGCCTTTAAATACCAAGGCTGCATTTGGTCATAGGATAACGGCCAAGTGGCGAAATCATTTGGGCGCAGACGAAAACATGCGCCGCCGTAAAAAGGCGTTTTGCCACCCAGCACTTCTTCTTGACGCTGAGGCTGATGGGTTGTTTGGTCGTATTGTTTGATCCAGGTGGCACGATCGGATTTATAATGGCCATCCACCAAAATTCGTTTGGCATCCCAATCATCTTGACTGCGCGTCACGCGTCCGCCTGCTTCAATCAAGAGTACATTTTTATTCAACTGAGTAAGCGCATAAGCCGCAGCGCTGCCACCCATGCCGGAGCCAATGACAATGCAGTCGTATTCTACCACCAGCCAACCTCATGGGTAAAGGTGACAGCCACGACCACAATGATAAGCCAAGCGGCGTAATGGAACTTTTCTCGATTGTCCAAATACTGTTGAATGCGCTGGGTGTCAGGCTGAAATTTGCCCGACATGTTTCGTTGGATGTAAGTTTTGTAATATTCGACCAAAAATCTTTCTAGGCCGCCGTACATAAATATCAACATGCCCAGCTGCACAGGGCCAAGCAGATAAAAAAGCGGCGAAAAGCACAAAAGCACAAGGGACGAGCGTTGAAATTTAATGGGGTCAAAACCCTCAAAAGGCGCATCTTTGTAGGCACCCCCCAAGGCCACCACAGAACCAGCTGCGTAAGCAACTAGGGCAAACTGCCACCAAGTTTTCATCATTTGTGGCAGCAACGTGACCGAAAGCGTGGCTAACACCAACACAGTACCGGCAGTGTAGCGAAGGCCGTTGCTTGAAACATGACGGCCAAAGAAAGTAATACGCGATGGAATAAAGTACTTTGTTTGATCTTCCGTGCGGAAAAAAAGCTTGTAGAGTTCTGTGATAAACCGCTCTAGGCCCATCACCACAAAAAATAGCTGCACCATGCCCAACTTTTCCACCGCCTGTCGGGTCAATGGATACATCCATAACATGGCCCAAATGGCCCATGAAAAATAAATGCTTCGGGGAAATGTTTTGGGTTTAAATGTTTCATACGGTGAGTCTTTAAACGCACCCCAAAGGGACGTGTACAGTCCCGACAGTGTTATCACAATTGCGTGTATGGCCAGTGGCATTCCATCCATCCCTGTTTGATTGGTTTTAAACGTTTGAAACCATACCCTATTCTCTACAGATTGCCCATGCTCAAGCATGCCCCTGTTTTAGCGGGTTCAGGCGCAAAATGCCTTATGGCTCAGTGGTGATCGAAAAAATTACTTTTTTTCTACAATGGCTTTGATGTTCGCTAGGCCTTTTTCAAAATCTTTGCCCAAGGTGCTGTCAATGATCAACCCATAATACTTGCTGATAAAACCTTCCAATTGACCTTGGTTGCGCCAGGTCAAAACCGTGGTTTTTTGATCACTGACCAACAGCCAAGTGCCAAAAGA
Organism: uncultured Bdellovibrionales bacterium; assembly: GCA_964497185.1. Taxonomy (GTDB): domain Bacteria; phylum Bdellovibrionota_G; class JALEGL01; order JALEGL01; family JAGRMV01; genus CAZCBX01. The sequence continues at coordinate 38,938 of CAZCBX010000011.1, forward strand.
ACTGCCTTCATACGGTGAATAAAAATGAAGATTGGTTTCAATTTTTTCATTGGGTGTGGTGCGAATGACATCCAGACGGCCCATGCCTATTTGATCGCCTGTCCATTCCATGAAAGGTTGATTTTGCATGTTCTGGCCATAGGTGTATTTGGCTTCGGGGTCCTGTTTGGCCCATGGGCTCCATTTTTGCCAAGCTTGTAGATCAATAATTTGTGCATATACTTTTTCAGCCGGTGCATTGATGGCGACGGTGCGTTCTACGGTGTAACTGCCTGGCAGCAACATGCCGACAATAAAAAACAGCGCCAATAGCCCTGCCAAAGAAAAAAGAAATGTACGAAAGAAATTTTTTACCATGATATCTACCCGTTTGTTCTATTTTTTATACACTGGCTTTTCAATGGCAACTCTACCTCAAGTAGGTCACTTTGACATCTTTTATGTATGGATCGATGTCAATGACTTCGACTTGGTTGCCCTTTTTTGACAGGGGGATGACATGCACAAAACGATCTGGAAAGCTGTTGATCAGTCCACACAACGGTTGAATGGATGGGTCTTGCATATACCCCCGAATTTCAACATCCGTCGGTGTGGATAACGTAGCTTCTATTTTATAAGGCGTTAACACACGAGGCAAGCCAAAGCGATACAGCCAAGGATGCGGTGGGACCAATTTTGGCAGAAAAAATCGAATCACCAGAAAATCATCCTCTTCAAACTGCTGGCGCACCCTGCCGTATCGTTTTTGTCGTTCCAAGAGGTCTTCGGACTCATACTGATGCTGGGCCCATACTTGTTGCCAGCCAGGTTGTTCTTTCCATTCTGGATGTTGCATTAGGATTCTTTCTTTAATCTAGCTTCCCTGCTATGTATAGTACTTTCAGTCATTATATCCAATAAACCATAAGGAAAGCGTCATGCAACTTTCATCTTCTGTGCACAAAGAGAAACTCGGTCAGCTAATCGTGCACGCTGGCCTGGCTACGCAAGAAGACATTGACCATGCTTTAAAGTCCCAAAGAGTGTTCGGCGGCAGTTTGGGCACCAATTTGGTCGAAATGGGCGTGGTGGATGATGTGGCCCTGTCGGTTTTTTTGTCCAAACAACTGGGCATTGCTAGGGCGCAAGGCTACGAACTTTCCAATATTCCCGATGATGTTTTGTCCACCATCCCCAGGAAAGCTGCACAAGCCCTCGGAATTTTACCTTTGCAAAAAAAAGAGGATCAAGTTTTAGCGGTGGCCATGTCTGATCCCACCGATCAACACATTATTTCAAAAATTCAGGAAAACATTGCCTACACCATTGAACCCAAAATTGCCCCTGAGCTGCAAATCTACAAAGGCTTAAAAAAGCACTATGACATTCCGTTGGCTCCACGGGTGATGCGACTGCTTCACCATCAAAAAAAACGCATCGATGCCAGTCAACAAGCCTTAATTAAACACCTGAACAAAACCTTTAGCTCGGATGAGGCATTGACCATTTACTTTGGTGAAATTGAAAATTTACAAAAAGTGCCGGTCATCGATCTTCAAGATGACATCAAATCCTATGATCTGAGTCCAGAACTCATATTTTTATTTCAACTCATCGATGGCGTGAGCTCCTTGCAGGATATGATCGACATGTCGGTATTTGGCAAACTCACCACCCTGCGGGCCATGATTCATTTTTACAAACTAGACATGATTGAGCTAACCACCCCATGAAATTTTTGCTGACGGTAATGAGTTTAAGTTTGGCCTTATTTGCCTTCGCCGACGACAGCCGTTTGAACACCATGCAAGAAATGCTGCGCAAGTATGACGATTGCCAAGTGCTGGTGCATGCCCATCAACCTTCGGATGTTAAGGGCACCCATTTGGGTTTTTGCATCTATGAATGGGTGGAAACCAGAGGCATCTATGCCGACCGGGCCTGTGTGGTCAGCATCATTGAACCTGAAACCCAAACCCGCGACCCCTATTATGGCAAAGATGGCCATTGGGGCACGATGGGCTCATGTTCCAAGCAGAAAATACAGCGTTTGTTGCGCAAAAAAGATACCTACACCACGGTTAATCCAATCACCGCCATGCAGGAGAGATTTGTTCAAGGATGGCGCATAAAGCTCTTAAAAGATGAGCTCAGTCTCTGGCCAGAATTGGGTCCCATCCTTCAAAAACCCACACCGGTATTTGAAACAAAACCCTAGCTATCCACGTTCAGGATGGTTGAGGGCTAATCCCGAAAGTTTTGAAAATCAACCGGGACGCCCAAGTCTTCATTTTTTAACAGCGCAATGACTTCTTGCAGGTCATCAATTTTTTTGCCCGTGACTCGCACCGTTTCTCCCTGAATGCTCGGCTGAACCTTCACTTTGCTATCTTTGATAATTTTAACGATTTTCTTGGCCTGCTCTTTGTCAATGCCCTCTTGCAAACTGCATTCTTGCTTGGCTCTTCCACCGCCGGCTGGCTCGATGTTTCCTTTTTTGAGGGACAAAAGAGAAATGCCTCGTTTGGCCATTTTGGCCAATAGCACCTCCAACACCGCTTGAACTTTGGCCTCATCGGGCGCATTGATCTTAATGGTTTTCTGCTCGCGCTCCACCTTCGACTGCGTGCCTTTAAAATCGTACCGCTGGTTAATTTCTTTTGACGCTTGCGAAACAGCATTGTCAACTTCACTGACATTAAGTTCATTAACGATATCAAATGATGGCATGTAGATCTCCTGTTACGTTGAATTGTACTATGTTCACCATACCCAGATTCCCATCAGCGTCAACCTGTTCTCATTGGCTGGTTTTATTGTTTTAAACGAGCTTAGGTTTCAGCTTTTTAGGCTTCTGCTCGCTAGTCCTCGCTGCGCTGCGGAGACGCTCTGGTAAGTATGTTTAAACAAGGGACACCGGATCTTTTTCATTCTGGCGGCGTTCTCGCTTGCTTTTGGAATGCTCATGTACAAACGTACACTGCGCTTCCAAAAGAAGCTGCGGCCTTGCCAGAATAAAAAATCTCTCGGTTCAAATATCCCTATATTTCGTCGCATGCACAAAACATAATACTATAAATAGCTGCCGCACAAATCGAAGTTTTTTTAAAGTTAGATAAAATAGATAGACAAACGCCAAAGGCGTTTGTTTTTATACTTTCCCCCAACCACAACACAGATGAAACGTCAGCCCGTGGGGGTTTGCCTTTGCGTCTCCGCAGCGCAGCGAGGACTAGCAAAGGCAGACCCCCAGGGGCCTTACCGAACTCATCGATACAAAAAAAACTTAACTGGGGTCCGGTTCCGTCATGCGTCTGGGATCAAGCGCGCGCTCAAGCTCATCGGGGGGCAAAATTTCTTTTTCCTGGCACAATTGCCGCACGTTGGTTTTGGTTTTAAAGCTTTCTTTGGCAATTTGGGCTGCTTTGTCGTAGCCGATGATGGGGGCCAAGCTGGTCACCATGGACATGCTTTTTTCGATGAGTTCTTCGCAGCGCTCGCGATCCACTTCAATGCCTTGAATGCAACGCTGATCAAAATTGTGCATGCCATGGGCCAACAACTCGATCGATTCCAATACGTTTTGCATCATCACGGGCATCATGACATTGAGCTCAAAATTGCCAGACTGCCCACCAATCGAAACGGTTGTGTCATTACCCATCACTTGGGCGCAGATCATGGTCACCGACTCAGCGATGACAGGATTGACTTTGCCGGGCATGATGCTGGAGCCTGGTTGCGTTTCAGGTAAAATCAGCTCACCAATGCCACAACGCGGGCCCGAGCCCAGAAAACGAATGTCGTTGGCAATTTTCATCAATGTCACCGCCAGTTCTTTTAAGCTTGAGCTGGCATGAACCACGGCATCTTTGCAGGCTTGGCTGGCAAAATGATTTTCGGTTTCCACCACGGGTAGATTCATGCGTCGGCCGATTTCGGCGATGACCTCCCCTGCCATGATCTCGGGTCGATTGATACCGGTGCCCACAGCAGTGCCACCAAGCGGTAACTGATGCAGCGATTCGCACGCATAGCCTATGCGAACGATGCTCTGCTGAATTTGATACGCATAGCCTGAAAAAACCTGCCCCATGCGAATGGGGGTAGCGTCTTGAAGGTGCGTGCGACCAATTTTAACCACGTCATCAAAGGCCTCGGCTTTGGCTTCCAACGTTTTTTGAAGCGTAGATGCCGCTGGCAAAAGCTTTTCAACCAAGTCGTTCAAAATGGCCAAATGCATGGCGGTGGGAAATACATCATTCGACGATTGGCCATAATTGACATGATCGTTGGGGTGAACGTGCTTGGACCCAATTGCATGGCCCATCAGCTCGCTGGCTCGGTTGGCGATCACCTCATTGGTGTTCATGTTGCTGGATGTGCCCGAACCGGTTTGATATACATCCACCACAAACTGTGCATCCAATTTCCCTTCGGCCACTTCCTCTGCAGCCTGTACGATGTGTTTGGCAATTTCTGCATCCACCCAGCCGTGTTTGCCAGTAATCACAGCAGCGGCACGTTTGATTTCACCCAGGGCACGAATCATCGATCGAGGCATGCGGCGATCACTGATGGGAAAGTTTAAAACAGCCCGCTGGGTTTGTGCACCATAATAAGCGTTGGATGGTACTTCCATGCTGCCCATGGAATCATTTTCAATGCGTACACTCATGATTGTCTCCTTCAAAACGGCAATAAGTCTCGTGTTATGGAGCTGTTTCTATCAAGAATGGCCAAAAGATCAACGACATACGGGCCAAAAACCTTGTTAAATCAGGCCAATCTTTCCCTTGATTTACGCAAGGCATTATCTTATGTTAAGAATATGAAAAGATTCTCTTGTTTATATGCACTGTTTTTTGTTCTCTCCCCTCTTCCTGTTATGGCCAATGATTTCATCATCGGCCAGTTGGAAAAAACTTCCTCCGGCGTATATGAAGATTGCATTAAAGATGTGTGTCATGAATTGCCTCATGTCACTTATGAACTCAAAAGCAGCGTGGGTGCAGAGCCATCCCTGACCATCGACTTTAAAAAAGCCATCATCACCACGGGCAGTCCTCGATTGGGCACAGCCACTAAAAAAATCGGATACAAAGCCATTGTTCATTTTGAGGAAAAAAGTCATGAATTTGCCTACCAGATCTTGGATGAAAAAAAGCAATTTTGGCTCAAAGCGCCCATCGGAGATATTGTCCCCTTTCAATACCGTACCACGCATGAAGACCGTAGAGTCGGCAATGATGGGCCCAAAGAAATGCATCAGATCGGCATACTGGACGTGGGTAAACATCGCGGGGAAGATATCTTCAGCTTTAAGATTGTTGGCAAGCTTATCGACCCAGCAACGACCAACGATGGCCCCCGGGCTTGGGACTAATTTAAACGTATTTATTCTAACCCATTGATTGTACAATTCACTTCATAGAATATGACGGCCGACTCTACCCATTCTTATAAACTGCAACGCGATGCCAATATCGCCAGCTTTTTAGACACACAATTTGTGATACCGGGCACTTCAGTGCGTTTTGGTATGGATGCCATTATCGGTCTGATCCCTGGCATTGGGGATGCTTGTGCGGCGCTTATCTCTTTTTATTTTCTTTACCGCGGGTGGGAAGAAAACCTGCCCAAACGTTATCTGGCCCTGATGATTCTTAACATCTTGATTGAATTGACCATTGGTGCAATTCCCATTTTGGGCGATGCGTTTGATGTGATGTTTAAAGCCAACTTACGCAATTATGAAATTTTAAAGCAGCACATGCTTTTACAGAAAGACTAAAACCATGAAACAACGGATCCGCGATCCACTGCATTGGATATGGGTTTTTTTAATCATGGGCTCACTCCTATTTGGGTTGATATCTTTTTGGACCCAGCCCAAACCTTTATTGGAAGACATTTTACAATCCACCTTTGAGCTGTCCAAAGTGGCGTTTGAAATTTCGATTGGTCTGACGGGCATTCTCTGCTTATGGATGGGCATCATGAACATTGGTCAGCAGGCAGGCGTATTGCGCGGATTTACGCGCATGCTGCAACCGTTGTTTTCGAAAATTTTTCCCGATATCCCCAAAAATCATCCTGCTCTGGGTTCCATTACGCTTAATCTTGCCGCCAATATGCTGGGCCTCGACAACGCAGCCACGCCGGCTGGTTTAAAAGCCATGAAAGAAATGCAAACCCTCAATGACAGTCCGGCCACGGCCACAAATGCACAAATATTATTTTTGGTGATCAACACTTCCTCGGTCACGTTGATTCCGGTCACCATTTTTGCCTACCGCGCGCAACAAGGTGCGGCCAGCCCCACCGATGTATTTATTCCACTTCTTTTATCCACATTTGCCTCAACCCTGGTGGGGTTTATGGGTGTGGCATGGATGCAAAAAATAAAGGTTTGGGATCGTGTGATCGCGCTATATCTGGGCGGCTTATGCAGCCTAATCGCATTGATTGTTTGGTTTTTTATGGGTAAATCGCCCGAGGTGATTGCGGCCCAATCCGCTACTTTGAGCAGTTTTATTTTGCTGAGCGTGATTGCGCTTTTTATGATGGTCGGTCTTAAAAATCGAATCAATGTGTACGATGCATTCATTGAAGGCGCCAAGGGTGGCTTTCAAGTGGCCATTACCATTATTCCTTATTTGGTGGCCATGCTCGTGGCCATTGGCATGTTTCGAGCCAGTGGTGCTTTGGATTTTATACTCGATGGCGTTCGATGGTCGCTTGAGATGGCTCAGCTGCCCACCGACTTTGTGGATGCACTTCCCACCGCATTTATGAAACCTTTGAGCGGCAGCGGTGCGCGTGGCATGATGTTTGAAACCATGAAACAATTTGGCGCAGATTCATTTGTGGGCCGAATGGCCTGTGTGTTTCAAGGCTCAACCGAAACCACGTTTTATGTGTTGGCTGTTTATTTTGGCGCAGTGGGCATTAAAAAATCTCGCTACGCGGCCCCCTGCGCACTTCTTGCCGATGCTGCCGGCATTGTAACGGCCATTTTTGTAACGTATTGGTTTTTTGGTGGGTAATGGCTTGGCACGCGTTGCCGCTTTTTGATCTGTGCTTGAACTACATTTTTTTGTATGTGAAATTTCTTTTTAAGGGCCGCGTGCGCGGGGCTTCTTGACACAAAATCCGATCAGTGGGACTTTGAGCTTGCCCAAAGCTCCCCTGTAATACAGTCATGTTGGTGATATAATGAGAAAGCAGACAAACGCCTTTGGCGTTTGTCTATCTTCCACTTCATACCCAAACACGACTTAGGTGCAGAGGCGCAGTTGTCGCCCCGGGGACAACCTGGAGTGTGTCTGAGCAGCGGGATGCTTGCTTTAGAAGTACGGTCATCATAAAACTAAAAGTACCCATCGACAGGAGGGCGTGTGCGTGAGTTCGCGGAAGGTTTCCCCGGGGTGTGCAACTCGCCTACAGATCTAACTTCGTGCCAAGAAGCCCCACGCTAGTGGCTGTAAAAAAGAAATTTCGAATAAACGAAAATGTTATTTAAAAAAAGACAAAAAACTTATGAACCCGTATGAGCCAATCCTAAAAAAACCAAATACGTTGAGGAATTTTGGTAAAAAGCTAAGGACAGGCACCTGTAGCCTTTCCCCTTTATGCTTGTGCAACAAGAAGGTGTTTTTGGTACGCTTTGGAGGGTAAATCGTGATCCAATATGGTTTCCAAATACCGGGAAGCTTTCACAAGTTTTTCAAGATCTACACCGTGCTGGGCATCCATATCATTCAAAAATACAACCAAATCTTCCGTGGCAAGGTTGCCACTGGCACCAGGGGCATAAGGGCAGCCGCCGACACCGCCGGCTGATGTATCAAATGTATGCACCCCACAATTGATGGAAGTGTGGACGTGATCCAAGGCTTTGTTGTATGTGTCGTGAAAGTGACCTGCGCTTTGTTTGATCCAGTGTTTTTGGGTAAATTTGTTCCATAATGTTTCGACTTGTTCGGTGGAAGCTTTACCGATGGTGTCGCCAATGGAAACTTCGTAGCAGCCCATGTCCAACAATCGGTGCATGACCGGAATCACCTGATGGACAGAAATATCGCCTTCAAAGGGGCAAACAAAAGCCGTTGATATGTATCCTCGTACGCGGATGTTATTGGCCTGTGCCAATTTCATCACAGGCACGAAACGTGTAAAACTTTCTTCAATGCTGGCCTGAATGTTTTTTTGGTTAAACGTCTCAGATGCTGCGGTAAATATCGCCACTTCTTTGCAACCCGCTTCGATGGCTTTGTGCATACCGACTTCATTGGGTACCAACACGCTGGTTTGGGTATGGGGGTTGAGACTTAACTGAGCGAGAACTTCTTGTGTGCGGGCCATGGCTGGGATGCTTTTGGGGTGTACAAATGCACCCACTTCGATGTAGCTCAATCCGGCCTCTTGAAGGAGTTGAATAAAAGTAACGATTTGTGAGGGCGTCAAAATCTTTGACTCATTCTGCAGGCCATCCCGAGGGGCCATTTCTTTGATTTGAATGGTCATAAAGACTGAATGTCCACCAGCACTGTGTCGCCTTGAACCACTTGGCCCTGGCGGCAGCTCACTTCAGACACCTTGCCGTCTTTGGGCGCCCGAAGTTGGTACTGCATTTTCATGGCTTCCATTTCCACCAGGATCTGATCTTTTTTAACGGCATCCCCATTATGAACATGCACTTGGGTGATGGTGCCTGTCATGGGAGAAATCACTGCATGTTCTGCTTGTCCTTGCATGCTTTCATGATTTTTTTGCTCCAATAAAAAAACCTGCGCGCCCGAAAATAGCCAATCTTGCTGATGGCGATGAAACACGTCTAAAGGAGCCTCGGATGGGTTGAGCGCATGGGAGGGCAAAGACTTGTGTTGAAACTGCCATAATTTGGCGTGGTCCGACGGAATATAACGGGCTTTCTGCCATGCTGAAATCGAATCACTGCCATAGCGCTGAGCAAAATTTTGTTCCCATTGGGGTAAGATATTCTGCAAGGTTTGAGTGCGATAAGCGCAATAATCGGAAAGTGTATGGGCGGCCCATTGTGTGTGATGTTTGCCCTGACGAAAATCGTAATGTTGCAAAGCCCAATCCAAATAACTTTGATTGGTTTGTACGCCCGCCAAGCGCATTTGCGCCAGTGCTTCTCTCATTCGATCCATGGCTTGTGGTCGATCCTCGCCTTTGACTGTGATTTTAATCAGCATGGGATCAAAAAATGAAGTGACCGCCGTGCCTTCTTCAATCCCCATGTCCAAACGCAACCAGTCTTGGGCCTTGGGCATGGTGAGGTGTTGCACCATACCGGTCGAGGGCATAAAATCTTGGTCAGGGTTTTCAGCGTACACGCGAACTTCAAGCGCATGACCGGAGGGCTGTGCATGGATGGATACTTTTTCATTTTGCGCAATTTGTATCTGCGCCTGCACCAAATCAATATCCAGCAGCTGTTCGGTCACGGGGTGTTCCACTTGAAGGCGCGTGTTGACTTCCATAAAATAGACTTGATCTTGATGATCCACAATGAATTCCACTGTGCCTGCATTGGTGTAATTTACGTGGTGAAATAGATCGGTGGCGTACCGTGCAAGCTGACGCCGCAATACATCGGTCACAAAAATGGATGGGGCTTCTTCAATGATTTTTTGATGCCTTCTTTGCAATGTGCAATCCCGTTCCCACAAAAAGGAAGTTTGTCCATGCTGATCTCGGAGCATTTGCACTTCAATGTGTCGGGGCTTTTCTAAAAAAGGCTCGGCCATCAGTCGCGCATCACCAAACGCATTTTTGGCGATGGATCGCGCCTGCGTGAGCGCTTCAGATAATTGCTCAACATCTCGGACCACCGTCATGCCTTTGCCGCCACCGCCCATCATGGGTTTAAGCAAAATAGGCAAGGTCATTTTTTTTAAGGCTTGTTCAAAATCTGGATCATTGTCTTGGTTTTCAGCCAAGCTTTCCAAGACAGGCACCTGACAAGCCCTGGCGATGTCTTTGGCTTTTTGTTTATCGCCCAAGGTGTCAATGACTTCGCTGCTAGGACCAATCCATATCAATCCCTCCTCTTCGCAACGCTGGGCAAACACGGCGTTTTCGGACAAAAATCCGTAGCCGGGATGCACCGCCTGTGCGCCCATAGCTTTGGCGTGCTCAAGCAAATCATCCATGTCTAAAAATGATTGAAGCGTAAAGCCACTCAGCCGTCGCACCTCATCACAGTGTTGTACATAGGGTGCTTGCTTTTCTTGTTCAATGTACACGCCCACCGCACGCATGCCCATTTTATGAACTGTTTGGATGATCCGAAGCGCGATCTCTCCTCGGTTGGCAATAAATACGGTTTGGATGGGTTGATCGGTCATGATTGGGCACGCGTTTTCACAAAAGAAGCGGGTCTCTTCTCAAAAAAGGCGCGAAGGCCTTCTTGGGCTTCCTCACTGGTTCGTATATCGGCAATCTCCACGGAAGTGGGCAGGCGTGCTTCTTCGATGCTCAAGTGATGAATTTGATCGCACATTTTTTTATAACGGGCAATCGCTTGGGGTGAAAGCTGCATAAACATATCGATATAATGCTCGATGGTTTGGTCCAATTCTTCCACCGTTTCCACCACATCATGCACCAAACCAATGTCTTTGCCTTCCACCGCAGGAATGCGCCGTGAGCATAAGCCATAGTATTTCAAATGCCCAAAACCGACTTTGCGAAGCAAAAAGGGAGCGATGGTGGATGGGATTAAACCGAGTTTGAGTTCACTCAACGACAAAACGGCCGAAGCTTGCATCACCACCACATCCATACAAGCAATCAAACCCACGCCGCCACCAAAGGCACTGCCATGAATGCGACCGATGATGGGTTTGCTGCAATGGTACAAACGCTGGTACATGTCAAAAAGCTTGAGGGCCGATGCCTCATTTTCTTGCTTGGACAAGGTTACGCTGTTTTTCATCCAGTCCAAATCTGCCCCGGCACAAAATGTTTTTCCCTGGCTACGCACCACAATGACCCGCACGTCTTGATCGGCGTCGAGGTGTGCAACGGCCTGATCCATGGCCTCAATGGCCTCGGGGTTCAAAGCATTGTGTTTGTCCGGGCGGTGTATTTCAATGAAACCAACGCCATTTTCTTGTTTTAGTTGTACAGATTGACTCATCTTACATTCTCAATACGCCAAATTGTGTTTTTTCAAAAGTGGATTGATAGCAAACCGAAAGCGCTTGAGCGAGCGTTTGGCGGGTATGACGTGGATCCAATATCCCATCATCCCATAGGCGAGCCGTGCTGTAATAAGGGTGTCCCTCTTTTTCGTATTTGTCTTCAATGGGTTTTTTAAATTCTGATTCATTTTGAGCATCTTTGTCGCGCTGAACAGTCCAGAGCACATTGGCCGCTTGCTCCCCGCCCATCACAGAAATGCGCGCATTGGGCCACATCCACAAAAAGCGTGGACTGTAGGCTCGACCGCACATGCCATAATTTCCGGCGCCAAAGCTTCCGCCGATGACCACGGTTAATTTGGGCACCTTGGCATTGGCCACCGCCATCACCAATTTGGCACCATCTTTGGCAATGCCTCGGTTTTCAACCTCTTTGCCTACCATAAACCCTGTAATGTTTTGCAAGAACAACAGCGGAATGTCGCGTTGACAACAAAGCTCTATAAAGTGGGCACCTTTGAGCGCGCTTTCGGAAAAAAGCACACCATTGTTGGCAATGATTCCAATGGGCATGCCTTCGATGTGGGAAAAACCGCAGTACAGTGTTTTGCCGTAATTTTCTTTAAATTCATCCATACGGCTATCGTCCACCAGACGTGCAATAATTTCACGAACGTCAAAAGCCTGTTTGCTATTTTTGGGTAAAATACCCAATAGCTCATCGATGGGGTAACGGGGCATGCGCGGTTCAATCAATTTCTGTTCTGGCAGATTGGGCTTGGGTACATGCTCCATGATTTTTCGAATTATTTCCAACGCATGTTGATCATTTTGGGCCAAATAATCTGCCACCCCTGAAATGCGGGTGTGAACATCTGCGCCGCCAAGCTCTTGACTGGACACTTCTTCGCCTGTGGCCGCTTTGACCAATGGTGGACCGCCCAAGAATATGGTGCCCTGCTCTTTGACAATGATGGATTGATCACTCATAGCAGGCACATAGGCTCCTCCTGCTGTGCACGAACCCATCACGGACGCAATTTGTGCAATGCCCATGGCCGACATGGTGGCTTGGTTGTAAAAAATTCGTCCAAAATGATCGCGATCAGGAAATACTTCATCCTGCATGGGCAAAAACGCCCCCCCTGAATCCACCATATACACGCACGGGAGTCGATTTTCCTGGGCTATTTCTTGGGCCCGAAGATGCTTTTTAACAGTGATGGGAAAGTAAGTGCCACCTTTGACTGTGGCGTCGTTGGCTACAACCATGGTTTGTCGACCCGATACAGAGCCAATGCCTGCAATGACTCCACCACTGGGTACAGCACTATCGTAGAGATCGTGTCCCGCCATGGCGGACAGCTCCAAAAAAGACGTGCCCGGATCAATCAGCTGCGTGATTCGATCACGTACATAAAGTTTTCCTCTGGCTTGATGTCGTTCAACGTATTTTTTCCCGCCCCCGAGTTGAACTTGCGCTAGTTGCGCTTGAAGATCTTTGCACAAGCTTTCGTGGTGCATGTAATTTTCTTGAAAAGCTGTCTCTTGCACAGAGACTTTGGAGGAAAATGTTTTCATACAGCTGTGATGCTCTCATCCAATTTTTTTAAAGTCAAGGTTGGCATGGGCGTCTGGTGATGCTTCCACATCCAAATTTCTTGGGTCCAATCTTCCAGTACGATGCCGTAAAAATGGTGCAACGGCAACAACATTTTAAGCTTGGGCCAAATCTTTTGAAAGTGAAGCTCGACCCCACGTTGATTTTTTTGCTGTGCTTTATGCATCATGGCGCACACCTGAATAAACGCCTGAAAATGAGGTGCGATGGTTGGGTGGTGTTTTTTTAAAAACACCCATTTGCCCTCCCATACTTCATGGGCATACCAAAAAGCTTTGGAATTAAACAAATCAACCCCAAACAAATACCATGGGTCCTCATACCAGTAATCCGGCACGAACGTTTTGCTATAGCGTTGAATTTCGTGTTGCCCCAACCACAAAGATTCAATCGGGGCCTGGGCATCGGGCAATGGCAATTGGGTGTAACGCTTGGCCATGGTCAATATCTATAAAATGCCTGTCCATTTGAGACCAATGGCAACAATGGTGATGACCACCGAGGATATTAAAATAAGCTTCTGAATGTTTTTTAAAAGCCATGCATTGGCCTTTTCGCCATAGTGATAAATCAGCGTGGCAAACAAGAAAAAGCGCATGGCCCGACCCAAAAAACTGGCCGAAATAAACACCGGCAGTGGAATATGAAATACGCCCGCACTGATGGTGAAAATTTTATATGGAATGGGTGTGTAGCCCGCCAAAAAAATACTAAAAAAAGCATTGTTTTCGTACAGCTCTCGGACCTGCGCAAATTTTTCAACGGAAATAATGTATTCAAAGAAGAACCCTGCAATGCCCTGCCACAAGTAAAAGCCGATCATGTAGCCGGCCATGCCACCCAAAACAGAAAACACAGTGGTAAGTGTCGCTGCTTTAAAGCTGATGCGTGGGTGGGCCAAACAAATGGTAAGCATGAGCACATCTGGAGGAATGGGAAAAAAAGAAGCTTCCGCAAATGCCAACAAGCATAAAATGCCCAAAGCGTAAGGATGTTTGGAATAAGCCAATACTTTTATATAGAGTCTTTGGATCATTTTGATACATTCGTATCATGATTCGGTGGATCATTCTATTAACGATTGCGTACATCATTTTTCAGGCGCTTAAAAAAAAGCCCCAAGGACCGCGTCCGTCTGCACGGCGAGACCGCCCATCCGCCAAAGATCCCTATGCCATTTTGCACGTGGCCCGCAACGCCGACGCACAAACCATCAAACAAGCCTATCGCAAAGCTTTGTCTGAAAACCATCCCGATAAGGTGGCTCATTTGTCCAGTGAAATTCAAGCTACGGCCCGTCAACGCATGGACGAAATTCAATGGGCATATGATCAAATCCAGCCACGCTAAGTACCAACTAAAAATCAATACAATCCAACCAACAGGCCCTAATGAAATTTGCCTGTAATGGGTGTATTGTCGTGGGCCGCTGCTTCTTGGGTTAATAAATGGTCAAAGCGCTGATTGACTTCATCGGCATCAAAAATTTTTAGCGCTTCGTGGTAAAAAGCATGTCCGTGACCCTTTTCGCTGTGATGAAGTTTGGTGTAAAAGTCTTTCCATTGAGGGTCTGGGTGGCGTAGGCTTAAAATTTCAAACCGTTCAATACCGCGCATTTCTACCAAGCTGGCCACCAAAAGCCGATCCATAAATCGACCCTGCGGATCCGTGCGAATGTGCTGCATCAGATGGCGAATGTACACATCCTTTTCGTCGGGCCGCAGTGCGATGCCTTTCTGTTTCATCAGCGCATACACTTGTCTAAAATGCTGAAGCTCTTCATGGGCAATGCGGGATGCCGTGGTCACCAACGAGGGATGGTCTGGATACCGCACCACAAAATCCATGCACGTGGCGGAGGCTTTTCTTTCATTGGCTGCATGATCGGCGACAAAAAGATCAAAATCTTCCATCACGGCCTCAAACCATGCATCCGGCGTAGTCGACCGCAAAGGAAACTGCTCCAAAAAGCTTCGAATATCCACCAGGGTTGCCTGCATGCCCATGCGTATAACCGATTTTCTTCTAAAAACCAACCATGTGCCTTGGGATGAACATAGAGAAATATCGTGCAAAACGTTGCTTGATATCAGTGATTTTCGTAGGGTATCAAGTGATGGATGCTATAACCAAAAGTCGAGATCATTTATGAAACGCAATGTTGCAGTGGTGATTCCTGCGTACAGAGAGCATGCAGTGATTGAAAAAACCTTGGCTTCGCTGGAGGCCAGCTATGCCACTGTGGCGGACCATGTTTCTCAACCCACCGTGATTGTGGTGGTCAACAATCCCAAACAAGTTTCCACTCAGTTTGTTCAAGACAATCAAAAAATGCTTCGGCTTTTAGAAGATTGGGCCACACGCAGCCCCATGAACTTGATTGCGCTTGATTACACCGATCCTGGCTTGGATAAAGGTGTGGGAGAGGCGCGAAAAATTGGCATGGACTATGCCGTGGCCAAACACCTTCCATTTGATGATGATGTGGTGGTGAGTTTGGATGCGGATTGTGAAGTGGATTTACGCTATTTCCAAACGTTGTTCACTCGACCGTTAAAAGAGGCTGTTGGTTTTACATTAGGTTTCGCCCATCCAACCCAGAAAACGAACACCGTGCTCTATGAGTTGTACTTGCGGTACATGAAGCAAGGGTTAGCCCATGCGGGTAGCGCATTTGCTTTTACAGCCATTGGCTCTTGTTTGGGCGCCAGTCGACTGGGGTATCAAAAGTCGGGTGGCATGGTTGCCAAAACCGCCACGGAGGATTTTCATTTTTTAAATCGATTGCGAAAAGTGGGACCCTTATCTCAGTGGCAGGACACCATTGTACATCCTTCCGATCGCAATTCAGCCAGAGCGCCGCTGGGAACGGGTGTGTTTTTAGCGCAAGCTGGCAAAGACTTACACTCTGCGCTTCAACAATTGGTGATTGCCAGCCCCTTGGCTTTTGAACGATTGGGGCGCGTGGAACAAGCCATAGTGGATTTTGCCCATCAGGATTCGCTTCTGGAATCGCTTAAGAATGCCGGAGAGCAGGACAGTTATGCGCATCTTCAAGCAAGGGGCATTGTTGATAAGCTTTACGCCATCAAAGAAAACTGTGCTTCACGTGCCATGTTCCGTCGCCGCCGTGTAGAAGTGTGGGATGGACTGGAAACCTTTCGTTTGTTGCGTTGGATGATGCAGCCTTCACCCCCCGTGCGCCCGCAGCAGCTTATTCAATGGGCTCAAGCGTTAGCAAATATGGATCACGATCAACCGCTGGATCTTCTTCAAGCCTATCGGCAGTTGGATCAAACCCTGTTGGCTTGAAAAAAATAAATGGGGCGCCCTTCTCGTTCGTACTTGATCTGATAGTTGGTCTTATGTGGATAGTCTTGTTTGGGAACCACGGTAAAAAGCTTGTTTTCCAAAGGCGCAAACTCTTTCATCGCAAATTCAAAATAATCTTGATGGTCTGTGGTGATGTGAAGCTCTCCGCCCTTTTTTAACTTTTGATGAAAAAGCTCTACATATGTTTTTTGCAAAATGCGGTGCTTATGATGTTTGCGTTTGGGCCATGGGTCGGGAAAAGTAACATGAATTTCATCGATGCTTTGATCTGGGAACAAAGCCGTTAAGTGATCTTGAGCCATGCCGCAAAGCAATTTGACATGGTCCATGCCTTCTTTGGGCAATCGGTCCGCATTGTGTTTGGTCCATTTCATAAAGCGTTCAATGGCAATAAAATTTTTATGGGGTTCGGCCTGTGCATAACTGCGAATAAAGTGACCTTTGCCCGCGCCAATTTCAATAACAAGGGGCGCATCTCGGCCAAAGACCTCTTGCCATAAAGTGGGCTGCGGTAAATCTTCGGGACGTAAAATGCTTTTGGAAAGGTTATGGGGTGTGTGTATCTTGCGCATGAGAAATTTGCTGAGCGAAACGGTCTTTTCCCAGTGCTTTGGCCTGGGTTAAACACGTTTGCGTGGCTGATGCTTGTTGTGCAGGCTCCATGGCACTCAGGCATTGTTTTAAGGTAAAATAATCACCGGCTTGAGCCGCTTCTTGACCAATTTTTGACAGGCCCAACGTGTGGCCCGCGTGGGTAAAATATTCAATGGCATCTTGAATATAGCCCTGCTCGATGCAAGCTTGACCATACGCAATGAGTTTCTCGCTCGAGACATTGCTTTTGGGGTGATAAAGGATGTCCTGCTTTTGTTTCCAGGTGGGTATTTTCATGATGCCTTTCTATGAGCGCACGCTTGGTTTGTCAAATCAATCAATGGTTTGGATCCATTAGGGCAACCAGCTGCTTTGATAATCACGCATGGTTTGCAACACTTGATTGATTTGCTGGTGATAACACGAACGAAATTGCGTGGATGCGCAATCGGCTGTTTGGGCTTGTCCCAACGAAAGTTGATCGACCAAGTCGGTTTGTCGGGGCAAAGGCTCTTTTTTTAGCTCTAGGGCCATGGGCGCTTGTTTTTCGTAAAGAATGCCTTGGTAGGTGGCAATGGCTTTTTGCCATGATGGGTCTTCCCACGCCCAGTCTGGCTCAATGCCATGATATTGATGGGTGTGAATTTGATCATAGGTTAACGCGTGTTCTGTCACCTTGATTGCACCTCCGTAACCATGATCAGGAGAAACGGCGTACACACTTTGCGCGGTGGCTTTTCCAAACGTTGGACTGCCAACGATCAAACCGCGCTGACGGTTTTGCATTTGACCCGCAAAAATTTCTGCCAAACTGGCTGTATGCGAATCCACCAAAACAATGACGGGTGAATCCGTCTGTGCTGGATTGGCTACCCTGTGCTTGACGACTTTTTGTTTGCGTAAGTGTATTTCTTCATAAGTAGAGCCCGCATCGAGAAAAAAGTCCGCAATCGGTTGGAGTTCAGACAAAAAACCGCCCGGATTGCCTCTGAGGTCCAGTACGTAGCCCTCAACCTGTTCACGGTATTGATGAAGCGCTGCGAGGGTTTGTTGGCCTACACCTCGGCCAAAATGATCCAAACGGAGCCAAAGCCACTGTGTTTGTTGTGGGTCAGCGGGAAGCAGTTTGACTTGCACCATTGAAAATTCAGCCTCTACGAAGGGCGCAAAAACATCTTGGCCTCGATCTGTCTGCATATACAGACCTTCAGGGGCCTGAAAAAACAGTTTTTGAATGTTTTTAAAGTCAAGTCCTACAATGGGCTGGCTATCAATGGCAACCATGGTATCGCCAGGTGCCAGGACGCCCTGAATTTGCGCTTTTGGGTCTATAAAATCCACGGTCCATGCAAAGTCGGTGGTTTCTTCCCGAATGGCGCGATGGCGATAGAAAAAATCAATGCCCGTGGATTTTTTTTGGTTGTAACTTCTCTTTTCGTATTGAGTAAATTCTTCTGGAGTGAGGTAATTGCTATGCGGATCCAGCAATTGGTAAAATGCTTTGACCTGGGTCATGTACCACTGTTTTTCATTTTGGTTTTCAGATTGAGAGTGAGTATATATGTCTTGAAGCTGCTGACATACTGTATCGCTGGAGTCCACCGACGTTTCATGCTGCGTGGCCAAGCTGGATGCCAATCGGTCGTGCACATGCTGAAAATCGTCAGGGCCCCACACCACATGCCGATCCAGCGCAAAATCGGCTGCGGCTTGGTAAAAATCACAGGGATGATCAAAGTTTTGGTTTAAAACATGGTCCTGCCCACCGCGCTGACAAGCGCCCACGCCTAAGAGCAGTCCGCATAAAATCAGGCGATGAAAGCAACGTGTCATAATGATGCGTTATACCAATTTTGGATGAGAGTTTCAACGCTCTTGCCCGCTAATTGATCGGGTCGCTCTACGTAATATTCTTTCAGTGCTTGCAACATTTCTCCCACCCTTTTGCTGGGTTCAAGCTTGAGCACCTTCATCAATGCTTGGCCATTGACAGGAAACTGCTGAAATAGCTCAAAATGCCCCTGACGCTCAAATGTTCGAAGCCATGTGGCAATTTTCGCACAATCCATCACTTCAAGAGAGCTTGCTAAATGCTGAATATTTAAACGTTTAGCCCATGCAAGCCACCATAACTTCTGCTTTGCTGCGAGGGGTTCAAGCCGCAACTGTTCGAGCTGTTTGAGGGTCTTGCTTTGTTGTTTTGACAGGCCCCATGCATTGAGTTGATCGACCTGTAGGTTTTTATGCAGATCCATGAGGTACCACATGCGTAAAATTAAACTGGGTGCCACCCGATCAAAACCCACATCCGATTGAATGTTGGATGTTAAGATGCTGGAAAATAAGCCCACTCGCTGCATGCTTTGAAGACTTTGAAGTGCGTGCGGCGCCAACAGCAAAGCATGCATTTCTTGCATGATTCTTTCCACTGGCAAATGATGCAACAAATCTCTGCTGTCGGTCATGGCTCTTTCCAACTCTTGGTCCAGCGTAAAATCGTACTGAGCCATGAAACGATAGGCACGCAGTATTCTCAGCGCATCTTCCTCCATTCGGTCAAAAGCATTGCCCACACTTTTTAACTTTTTGTCCAAAATGTCTTGTCGGCCATGGAATGGATCCTTCCATTGCCCTGTTTCAATTCGATAGGCCATGGCATTGACTGTGAAGTCTCTTCGTTGAAGGTCTTCTTCGATCGATTTTGTAAACGTAACTTGGTGCGGTCGACGATGATCCCTGTACAGCGCTTCAACCCGTAGCGTGGTCACTTGCACCATCCCTGCTTCGGTCGGTAAACCCATCGCACCAAAAGCTCGACCAATGTCGATGGCATGGGGCCAGATTTCAAGAATTTGCTCTGGTGTGGCTTGGGTGGCCAAATCCCAATCGCCAATGGGCACTTTTAATAAGTGATTGCGCAAAGCCCCACCCACAATCCAGGTTGAATGTCCTGCCTTTTCCAGCATGGAGGCGATTTTTTCAATGGCCCGTGGCGGCTTAAAAGAGTTCATCTTTGCTTTTCTGGGAAGACATGCGCTTTTTATTGAGCATCTGGGCCAAAAGCCAAAAGGTATCTTGTGCTTGATCTTCCCGCGATAATGAAGCAAACAACTCAGCAATGTCTAGCTGAGCCACGCGTTCGTCTTGCACCAGTGTATAAAGATAATCACCCATCAGACGTCCAATGCCTTGAGCGGTTAAGAAAAAGGGTTCATGATCTTGGTGATATACGCCTCGCAGCGATCCGGCATCCATCTCATCGTGAAGATAAGCGCGTACATGGCTTTGATGTTGAAGAATTTTTTGCGCGACTTTTTTATGCAGTTTTTGCGTAGGCGACAGTCTTTTTCGATACCATTCTTGCAGACAACGCTGCCAATCACGCAAATGATTTGTTTTACGTTTGGGATTGATGATTTTCGAACCAAAAAAACCAATCATCTCAATGAGCACCAATCGGTAAAAACGTTCTTTGGGCGTAAAGGACGCATGATAAATGCAAAAGTGGTTGGTTAAGCAGTAGGCCACCCATTGCGAGGCTTTTTCAGCCATTCGGTTGGGGGATCCATCCTGAAGATAAATGGTACGCTGATGCGGCAGAAACAAACAACGATTGTGAACCATTTCAACCTGAAGCATGTTGGGTGCGGAACTATCCACGCGCTTCATCGCCTGCGCAATGATGCTTTCAATGTTTTGCGCATGATCCACGTCCATCGATGAAAAAACGCGAAAATCATCCAAGTCTTTTGCCTGAACGTTTAAAAATTGCGCGATTTGCTGAGCGTACTCATACACCGTATGAAAATAATCGGGTGCATAATGAAGATCCCACTGCTGACCCTCATCCATTTCATCCAGCAAGGTAATGTGTTCCTCCACCCAAGACTGATAGCTTTGCCATTTAATCCAGGGGGTCGAACTGAGCACGCAAAATTGACTGTCATTTACCTCAACCACATCAGCCTCCACAGAAGTGTGATGATCGGCCAACTGCCAATAAATCGCATCACTGTTTTGAAAAACAGTGGTGGTGGGTGGCGCTTGCATTTTCTTTTTCTTAAACTGCTGTGCGACATATCTGGGAATGTGCTTGGATGCCAAGTGCAAATCACCGTAAAGACAGAAGATGGGCGTATGAGGGTCTTTTTTTAGGCTTTTGACCATGATCTTGGCAGCGGCTTTATCGCGGTACGCAAACGTTTGGTATCCCGCATCCGACGTATTTAGACCCAGTATGGATAATTGATATTGCTTGGCACATTCAAACAAAGGACGATAATTTTCCCAAGGAAACCCCCAAGTTTTTTCATACACCATGCAATCCAAAAAATCCTCTTCATTGATTCTTCCTTGCACATAATCATTGGCCCAATGTTGCATCGAGTTTGGAATCATTTCGAGGCCCAACTTTACTTTTTTGTTATTTTCACACAAAAAACGGATGATTTTTACAGCTGTATATTGCGCGCGAGATAACGTGTGGAAATCGCCACAATAAATAATGGACGACTCCAAACATTGACTCAGAAGAATGTTTTTGGAGGATATTTTTTTGTAGGAGCTGACCTCTTCCAGATAAGTATTTCGATAGGTTCTCATTGCGCGCTCTTCATATCTGCGCTGGTCCAGTATTTCCTGCTGCAAGCGGAGAAAGGTTTGCTTTTGCAAACGAAGTAAGTGGTGACGAAGTGATGTGGTCATGGTGCAAAATAATTCTCTATGATTTTGCCATGAAAGTAAAAGAATCTGTTGTTTGAAAAAAAGTTGTCAATCTTTTTTCAAATTTGATGGTTAAATTTTTGCAAAAATTTGTATTTATTCATTTTTTTTCTTATAATTTTTATGTGGCAGGTAAAACTGTCATTGTTAAATTTAACACAGGAGAAAAAATGCCAGTAAAACGTAAAACAACAAAGCGCAAGACAGCTGCTAAAAAGAAGACTGCCAAGCGTAAAACAACCAAGCGTAAAACCGCTGCTAAGAAAAAAACAGCGAAACGCAAAACCACCAAGAAAAAAGCAACAAAGCGTAAAACCGCTAAGAAAAAAACCACCAAGCGCAAAGCAGCCAAGAAAAAAACAGCTGCCAAACGCAAAACCACCAAAAAGAAAGCCACCAAACGCAAAACGGCCAAGAAAAAAACCGCTAAGCGTAAACCGGCCAAACGTAAAACTACCAAAAAGAAGGCCGTTAAGAAAAAAACTGCTAAGCGTAAACCAGCTAAGAAAAAAACAGCTGCCAAACGCAAAACCACCAAAAAGAAAACTGCAAAAAGAAAAACTACGCGCAAGCGCTAACTTTCTTTACGTGACTCGCCCTTTTTGCAGGTCACACAAAGTTTTCATTGAAAAAGCACTCTTTCGGGAGTGCTTTTTTTTGTCTTTTTTTTGGTTTCTTTGCTTGTATGAAGATTCGGAGGCGAGGTGCACGCCCCGGGGAAACGTTTCGCGAACTCGCGGACGTCCTTAGTTTTAAAGTACACTACGATTTCATTGAAAAGTCTTTCTTCGTTTCGGCAGATTGAGTTGCTCAGACAGCGCTACACGTTGTCCCCGGAGCGACACCTGCGCCCTGTTTACCAAGACGTGCTGAGGTTATGGGTTAGAATATAGACAAACGCCTAAGGCGTTTGACTGATTACCCTACCCCCACCCGTCTCAATTGACAGGGGAGCTTTGGGCTTGCCCCAGAAAAGCGGAATGTGTCTGACAAACGGGATACCCTGGCCGAAGAAAACTCCTTCAACCAACTCAAAATACCTTCGACAGGAAGGCACGCCATGGAGTTCGTGGAGCTTTTCTGGGGCAAGCCCAAAGTCCCACAGATCTATATTTAAAACCAAAAAACCCGAAAAAGAAAATCAAGGAAAAATAGTCCCCAGAGACAACCTCACAAACACTTGTACTGGCTTCCAGTAAACGCCAAACACGATGACAGGTACAACCAAAAACATGGTAAATATGCGGGAGGCCCAAGCGTATCTTGGGATGGTTGGGTCGTTGCCTTCTTTTAGAAACATCCATTTGATGATTTTTACGTAGTAGTACAAGGCAATGGCCGTATTGACGGCTGCCAATAGTGCCCATACGTAGTGTTGGCTTTGAATTAGGCTCGAAAATATATAAAATTTGGATATAAAGCCTGAAAATGGGGGCAGACCAGTCAGAGAGAAAAGAAAGATGGTCATAAAAACGGCCATGCGTAAATTTTGATTGCCAAAGCCCCGGAAAGAATCGATGTGGTCGTTGCCGGTGTCCAAAATGCGCAAATGGATGATGTAAAAGGCACCCAAATTCATAAAAACATAGTGAACCAAATAAAAAATAGAGGCTTCAAAACCCTTGGGCGTAAAGCTGGCAATGCCCAATAAAATAAAACCTGCATGAGCAATGGATGAGTAAGCCATCAACCGTTTGAGGCTTTTTTGGCGAAGCGCGCCGACGTTGCCAATAAACATGGTCATGATGGCAAAGAAGCCCAATACTTGTTGCAATTCGATGGCGGCCACCAGGTCTTGCCAACCGGTGTGGGCCAAAAGCGTTTCATGGATAAAGCGGATCATCATTAGAAACCCCGCGGCCTTGGGGCCCACAGATAGAAATGCGGAAATCGGAATGGGCGCACCTTGATACACATCAGGACACCACATTTGCGTGGGAAAGGTGGCCATTTTAAAACCAAAGCCCATAAAGATGGCCAAGAAAGAAAAGAACACCACCACACGATGTTGGGGCGTATATCCCTGGGCCAAAAAGTTGCCAATTTGATGCAAATCGCTGCTGCCTGCCAGCCCAAATAAAAAAGAGAAGCCGTAAATCATTAGCCCAGAGGCCACCGCGCCGTACAAAATGTATTTTAATCCTGCTTCCGATGAGTAAGCATCATTGTCTTTGGAACTCACCAGCAAGTAAGACAAAATCGATACCATTTCCACAGCCAAAAACATCATGAGAATGTCTTTGCTGATCATCATAAAAATTAAACCGATGGTCAGCACGAGTAAAAAAGCCAAAGCTTCGATAAAACGCTTGGGGTTGGCAAATGTTTTGGAGATATGAATAAAAAATATGCACAAGATGGCGATGACTTGAAAGAAAACATGGCCGTAATAGGACAAGCTATCCCACACGGTTAACCCGTTGAAGAGCTCCTTTCTGCCCCCTTGCATCACATGTTCAACATGCACCGTGGCTTTCATGGACAAAAGCAACACAATCACGGTAAAGCCAATCAGAAATGTTCGATTGGTCACCCGAAACATGGAAAAAAACAGCAAAGACAATGCGCCCAGCGTTAATACAATTTGAGGCAATAAAAACAATAAACTTTCTTGATTGGTTAGTGCAGCAAAGGTCATCGTTTCACCCAATATTCTTGAATTTGCCCCAGCATTTGTTCAACAGACGGCCCTACCCATTCGATGATGGGCGCTGGCGCAATACCAAACCATACGATCAAAATGATCAAAGGCAGCCATAGCCACCGCTGGGACCACTTGGCATCTTGCAGGTGGGACCATTGCGGTTGCGCTGGGCCAAGATACACACGCTGAAAGGTCCATAACAAATACACAGCCGTTAATACAATGGTTAAGCTTCCAATGGCACTCATGACCGTAAAAAAGCCATCCGTGCCAAAAATGGTGGTCATCAAATGCGTATCCCACACCAATGCTTGGCTTGAAAAAGTCCCCATGAGCACTTGAAATTCGCTCACAAAACCAAACAAACCTGGCAAGCCAATGCAGGCCATGATGGCAAAAAACATGGCAAAACTATGGTTGGGTAAAACATGAACCAATCCAC
Source organism: uncultured Bdellovibrionales bacterium (assembly GCA_964497185.1). Taxonomy (GTDB): domain Bacteria; phylum Bdellovibrionota_G; class JALEGL01; order JALEGL01; family JAGRMV01; genus CAZCBX01. Next base: position 63,453 of record CAZCBX010000011.1, read on the forward strand.
CCAGTTGGCCTATCTGTCTTGTATTGGTTTTTTGATACAGCTGCCCCACCAACAAAAACAGCAAGACTGAAATCAAGCCATGACTGATCATTTGCAGCATGGCACCTTGCAGACCCATCAATGTTAGGCTGGCCATTCCCATCAAACAATACCCCATGTGTGAAATCGAAGAGTAAGCAATCACCTTCTTCAAATCTTTCTGGTACATCGCACATAAACCACCGTAGATTAGGTTGATAACGGCCAGCACCATCAGCATCGGTGCAAACCAACTGACAAGTTGTGGTAAAACGCCATACACCACGCGCACGATGCCGTACACGCCCATTTTTAATAAAACCCCTGCCAATATCATGCTCACTGGGGTGGGTGCTTGAACGTGAGCGTCCGGTAGCCAGGTATGCAATGGGAATACCGGTACTTTGATGGCGAAGCCAAAAAACAAAGCAACAAAAAGCACTTTGGGCATCGGCATACCCAATAAAAGTTTTTTGGACTGCACCACCCAATCGGTGTTTTGCGATAAATACACCCAATCAAAGGTTGGCAGTCCGCTGTAAAAATACATGCAGAGCAAGGCCAGCAAAATAAATACGGATCCCACCACCGTATAAATAAAAAACTTGATGGCCGCATATTCACGGCGCTCTCCACCCCATATGCCAATCAAAAAGTACAGGGGAAGCAAGGTGAGTTCCCAAAAAATATAAAACAAAAACAGATTCAGCGACAAAAACACGCCCATGATGCCCGTTTGCAAGAGCAGCACCAACACATAAAAACCCAAATGCTTGTTTTGAATGCTTTTGGACGCACACACCGACAGCCACACCACCAGGGAAGTCAACCATACCATGCTCATGGATAGCCCGTCTGCACCTAGGTGATAATGAAGCGAAAACTCCTCCATCCATGGAACATACTCAATCCATTGAAAGCTTCCGCCCACGACCATTGACTGTGTCCACATAAACGTGCTCACCACCAGAGGCACGGCGGTGATCCAGCACGTCCATCTTCTTAAGGTTTGAGGACTGGCATGACGGCCTTGAAGCAACAAAAGACAGCCGCTGATCGAAGGAAAAAAAATAAAAAATGAAAGCAATGGAAAGGTCATCCTTGCCCCCCAGACCGGTAGGCAAACCAGTAAAGCAACATACTCATGGCACCCAAAGTGATCCATCGAACATAATTCTGAATTTGGCCATTCTGAATGCGCGTATAAATGCCTCCCATCATTTGCGGAACAAGCGCAAACCAGTGAACCAAGCCATCAATCGCATATCGGTCAAACAGACCCTTGCCAATGGATAAATTGCGAAACACTGAGCTGGTTACCGGCTTTTCTTGTGTGATGCGCGCACTGGAAGGCTCCTCCTGATAAACAAATGCGCGGTCGTAAAGTTCATCGGTATAAAACCGATGAAAAAGCAGCTCGTACGTGTCAGGGAAGCGACGTGCAATGCGCTGATCACCCAACTGCCCTCTTCGATAAAACATCCAAGCCAAGCTCATACCCAGCAGAGAAAGCAACATGGCGCCCATACCAACCACCAGCTCTTCCCATGTTTCTAAATACAAATAGCTGGGCGCCACGCTGACACTGCTGGTCACCCAAAAATAAAAATGCTGCACATGGCCCAAGTAGTGAGGCGTCCACAACCATCCTGTCACCAAGGTGGCCATGGCTAAACAAACCATGGGCACCATCATGGGGGCATGGCCTTTTTCTTGAATGGATGTTTGTTGGCCGCGATACGTGCCCCCAAAGGTCATGCACAACATGCGCACGGTATAAAAAGCCGTAAAAACCACGCCCAGCATGGCAAAGGTAAATAAAGCTTTGTTGCTGGCCCATGCATACAATAAAATATGATCCTTGGAGAAAAATCCCGCAAGCGGAAACAAACCAATCAGAGCAAAACCGCCCACTAGAAAACAGGCGAACGTCCAAGGCATTTTTTTGGCCAACCCGCCCATGTGGTCCATATCCTGCTGCCCCCCCAGCGCATGGATCACCATACCCGCGCTCAGAAACAACACCGCCTTAAAAAAGCCATGGGTCCACACATGAAATAAGGCCGCGCTCTGACCACCCAGCCCACATGCCATGACCATGTACCCCAGCTGACTTACGGTGGAATAAGCCAACACTTTTTTTATGTCTTTTTGAAAAACAGCCATCATGGCCGCTAAAAGCAAGGTGGTAGCCCCTGTCCACGCAACCAAGTCGGGGGCAAAAGAAGACAATTCGTAAACAAAGGCACATCGAATTAAAAGATACACACCGGCCGTGACCATCGTGGCTGCGTGGATCAATGCAGATACAGGGGTGGGTCCGGCCATGGCATCGGGCAACCAAATATACAGTGGTATTTGGGCTGATTTTCCCGTTACGCCAATCAACAATCCAACGCCAATGACGGTTGCAGCGGGCAATGAAAAAAGAGTCGCGTGATGAACAATGTCTGCATACTGCGCCATATGTTCAAAAGACAAGCCGAGTTCCTGTGTGATGGGATACAAAATACTGATCAGACCCATCAAGGCAACGATCAAGCCCAAATCACCCACCCGATTGATCAAAAATGCTTTTTTACCCGCGTTGGCATTGGCGTGATCATGGTTGTAATAGCCAATCAAAAGATAACTGCATAAGCCAACACCTTCCCAGCCGATAAACATCAAGATCAAACCATCGGACAACACCAGAATCATCATCATGGCGATGAATAAATTAAGATACCCAAAATACCGCACGGGTTGGCGGTCCTTTTTCATGTAGTCCATTGAATAAACATGAACCAGCAGACCCACAGTCGAAATAAGCAGCGTCATGATGGCTGTAATGCTGTCAAAATACAATGTCCATGTGCAGTGATGGTCTCCAACGCTAAACCACTGCCACAAAGGTTGAGAAATGGGGGTAGAGGTTTTGACCAAGGTCACACACTGACCAAGCACGGCCAGCCATAAAACCATCATCACCAAACTGGCACGCATACCTGCTTGGGCTGATGTCCATTTGGGACGGCCGGTGCGAAGCCATGCGCTGCCCAGAAGCGGGATTAAAATCAGCCATAACAGTGAATCAAGCGCAAACAAACCAACTACCCTTTCAACCGACTGATTTTTTGAATGTTGATGGTTTTAAACACTTTAAACAGCGATAAAACAATCGCCAACGCAGCACAGGCATCTGCCGCTGCAATCACAATGATAAAAATGGAAATCACCTGGCCCGACAACTGGGATGCACCGGCCATGGCAGGCCGAAAGTAAGAAAAAGCTACAAAATTGATGGCCGCTGCATTGAACATGAGTTCGATGCCCATGATGATTTGAATGATGTTTTTTTTGGTTAAAACGATTAAAAGGCCCATCAAAAATAAAAAAGCACTCACAATCAAATAGGCTTCCAAGCTAAAAAGACTCATTTGGAGGTAAACTCCTTTCGGATCAGCACGATCGATCCAAGCAGCACAAACAACAACACCAGTGAAATCAATTCAAAGGGCAGCAAGTAGTGCGTTAAAAGCAAATTTCCAATGGGCTTAATGGTGTTAACGGTTTGTGCTTCTTGAATCACCCATGGGGTATCCAAAATAAAAGCCACCACAAATTGAAAAAAGAGCAGAGAAACCCCAATGGTTAGCCAGGTACTGACAGAACGCCATACTTGCCGACTGCTTGACACATAGTGAGACGTCAGAAAAATACCAAAAATAATGAGCACCAAAATGCCGCCTGCATACACAAGTACTTGCGCCATGCCCAAAAAATCTGCGCTTAAGAGTAAAAACAAACCCGCTACGCTGGTTAACGTAAAAAACAACGCCACCGCACTGTGCAGCAGATTGTTTAAAATCATGATCATCGTGGACGATGCGACCGCTGTAAACGCCAGCAAGACAAAAAGAATATTGTGCAAACTCAGCCAGCCCGTCATGCATCCCCCTCTTTTTTGGCTTTGGCTTTTTCAGCGGCTATTTTTTTCTCTTCCAACAATGCCACTTGCTTCTGGGCCAGTTCAATGTCTACGTTTCGAATATAAGAATACGTTAACTCTGAAACATTGCTCACGCTGCCTTCAAACTTTCGGGTATGGTGAATGGCTCCCGTTGGGCAAGGTTCTACACAAAGACCGCAATACATGCATTTGGCTATGTCGATCTCGAAACGCAGCGGGTATTTTACTTTGGGCGTGGGTTTGCCGGTCACCAATGATTGGACGGTTGATTTTTCACCTTTGACATCTTCAATGACAATGCAGTCGATGGGGCAAGCTCGCTCGCACGCCAGACAGCTAATGCATATGTCCATGTCGACATGCAAAATGCCGCGGTATCTCTCTGGTAAGAGCGCTTCTACATTGACTTCGGGATATTCAAGTGTCGATGGCTCGCTTAGCATGTGTCGCAGCGTTACGGCCATGCCTCGGGCCAGTCCAACGGCCGTCATAAAAAAGTCTGATACGTATGTTTTTAGCTTATCCACGCAACACCATCCAAATGGACGTGGCCAAAATGCAAACAAAATTTAGCGGAACAAATTTTTTCCAGCATAAATCCATGAGTTGGTCGACGCGGTAGCGTGGCACGCTCCATCGAATCCACATCATCATAAAAACGAAAAAGTAGGATTTGCTGATAAAAATAATCATTTGCGCCCACGGTTGGGCCGAGCGCATATGAATCAAAACACTCAACAGCAGTGCACACAACAGCACAATGGTGCTTAGCCAGCCTGGTTTTTTCCATGGTCTGGTGGTCATGAGCAAAGACAACAGCCCACGGCCCTGCCACAAGCCTTGAACAATCTGTGGCCAGTAACCTGCAAAGGTCAACAGCATATGGAGGGCATAATAAATCACCAGCCATATAAACGGGATGTTCCAAATTGAGGCCTGGTATCCACCCAAGAAACAAGAAACAGCAATGCAGCTGACCAAAAACATTTCAGCGTATTCCGCGACAAAAAACATCCCCCAGCGGATGCCGCTGTATTCAGTGTGGTAGCCCGATACCAGTTCGGACTCCGCCTCGGGCAAATCAAATGGCGCCCTGTTGACTTCCGCCAAGGAGGCCACACAAAAAATGACAAATGCCAGCATGGTGAAAGGCCCCGCGTAAAACACCAGCCAGTTTCCAACCCCTCCGGCCTGAAAATCATTGATCACGCGCAAATTCAAAGAACCCGTAATCAATACAGGTATGATTAACGCCAACCCCAAAGGGATTTCATAACTCACCATTTGGGCCGCGCTTCGAAGCGCACCCAAAATGGACCATTTGTTGTTGGAAGACCACCCCGCCAACATAATGCCAATGACAATCACCGATGAAAGGGCCAAAATGTACATCAAGCCCAGGTCGATATCGGAAATCAAAAACCAGCCAGAAAAGGGAATGCATGCAAAACTTGCAAACGCTCCCATCACCACCAAGTAAGGCGCAAATCGAAACAGAAAGCCATCGCTGCCATGGGGGCGAATGTCTTCTTTGGTGATGAGTTTGATGCCATCGGCTAAAAATTGCATCAGCCCTTCAGGACCCAAGCGGTTGCACCCTTGCCGCGATTGAATGCGTGCAGACACACGTCGCTCTATATACGTGGAAAGTCCTGCCAGTGGCGAGACAATCAAGCCCAGCAGAATGATGGTTTGCAACGTCCCCAACACCAGAGGATGGGCATCCAGCCACAAAGATATGTCCGAGAGCCACGAAATCATGTCAGCGATCAATCTCCGGTGCAACCAAATCCAAACTGGCGATCAATGCCACCAAATCCGCCAACATGATGTTGTTGGAAATATGTTCAATCATCGACATGGCGGCAAAACTGCCCGAACGCACTTTCACGCGATAAGCTTGCTTGCTGCCATCAGACACAATGTAGTACCCCAACTCACCCCTGGCCGATTCAACCGCAGCATACGCATCAACATTGGGTGGTTTGATGTTGCGTGGCACCTTGCCCACAATGTCTCCAGCAGGCATTTGCACCAGGCACTGGCGCAAAATTCGCACCGACTGTTTCATTTCTTTCATTCGGACATCCAAACGATCAAAACTATCGCCTTGGGTGCCCACTTCGCCCAAGCCAACCGGCACGTCAAACTCCACCTCGTCATAACAAGCGTAGGGCGCATCCTGACGAAGGTCATATGAAAGGCCTGTGGCGCGCAAGTTCGGTCCTGAAAGACCGTAAGCGATGGCATCTTCGGTGGTGATGGGGCATAAATTGGCCACACGATCCTTAAAAATAGGACTGGTGGTAAGCATGGTATCAAACTCGTCTAAAAACACTTCGAATTCTTCCAGAAAAGCATGCACGTTTTCAAAAAAGCCATCGGGTGCATCAAAAGACACGCCGCCAATGCGAACATAGTTGTACGTTAAACGTGCACCACAAAGAGCTTCAAACAAATCATTAATTTTTTCCCGTTCGCGCAGCGCATGAACAAACGGTGTAAACGCGCCCAAATCCATGGGATACGTACCCACGGCGATAAGGTGCGAAGCGATACGGCACAACTCATCGGCCACCATGCGCAAATAATGGGCTCGCTTGGGCACTTCCAAATCCATTAGTTTTTCTACGCTTCGCGCGTAGGCATGGTTGGAAGTCATGGCACTGACGTAATCCACCCGATCGGTGTAGGGCATAAAGCCATGGTAATCGACCAGCTCACCAATTTTTTCAATGGAGCGATGCAAATATCCCACTTCTGGAATGACTTTTCGGATCACTTCACCATCGGTCATCGCACGAAATCGAAGCACGCCATGGGTAGACGGATGCTGCGGCCCCATGTTGATTTCCATTTCTTGGTCTTTTAAATATTGGGTTTCGACCTGATAAATGTCGGGCGTGGTTCGACTCATGCCTTCTCCTCGGTCAAGGGATCCGTAAAACTCGGTAGCTTGGTCGCATAGGTGCGCGTGGTGGAAACGCCACGATACTCGTCTTGCTCTTCATACGTTTTTTGAAGCGGATGCCCTTGCCAGTCATCAGGCAACAGCAAACGGGTCAAGTTGGGATGTCCTTCAAATTGCACACCCATGAGATCAAACGCTTCTCTCTCATGCCAATTGGCCGCAGGCCACAGTGTTACAACACTGGGCGCAACGCCATTTTCTTTGGACACATGCGTTTTTACCGCAACGCTATGGCGCAGCGGGTAGGAAAATAACTGATAGACCAGTTCAAAGTGTTCTGGAAAATCGACCGCGGCAATCATGCGCAAAAAATCCATTCGGGTGTCTTCATTGCTTTTTAAAAATGCCAGTACGGATTCCAGATCTTCCAGCGCCACGCGAAGGGTGAGATCTTTGGCTTGATCTTCTTCTTGGATGGTGGGCCATTGCTTTTTAAGTGCATCCACCCAGTCAGGCATCATGATTGTTTCTCCCGTGGCACATCATCTACATTGGTCTGAACCCACACCAAATCGCCTTGGCGCCACACATACGCCAAGCCCAGCACCAGAAAACTGGCGAATGTTAAAATTTCAATCAACGCCACCAACCCCATATTTTGCGCAACCCAGTCTGAAAAGACCGCTGCGCAAGGAAGCATAAAAATAATCTCCACATCAAAAATCAAAAACGCCAGTGCAAACACATAATACCGTGGATTAAACCGAATAAAAGGCGAGCCAACGGGTGTTTCGCCACACTCATAAGGCACCGCCTTGAGCCGATCAGGCATACGGGGCGCCAACCACCGAGAAATCAAAAGACTCAAAGTGACAAAAAGCACGCTAAACGCAATGCAAATAAATATGGGGCCGTATTGCTCGAGCATCATCCTATCCGTGGCGGTGTATATATATGTATTTCTTGGGATATTCAATTGTTTGTTTCTATTGTGTTTTTGGTTGGTTTTGTTTTTGGGTTCTTTTTTTAAATGTAGATTTGTGGGACTTTGGGCTTGCCCCAGAAAAGCTCCACGAACTCCATGGCGTGCCCTCCTGTCGAAGATGTTCTGAGTTGGTTGAAAGAACCTTCTTCAATCATAATATCCCTTTTGTCAGACACATTCCGCTTTTCTGGGGCAAGCCCAAAGCTCCCCTGCCAATCAAGACGGTTTGGTGTTTGAAAGGGTAAGCAGTCAAACGCCTTTGGCGTTTGTCTATATTCCCTACCACAACACGCCTTGAAGAACAGGGCGCAGGTGTCGCTCCGGGGACAACGTGTAGCGTTGTCTGAGCAAATCGATGTGCCGAAACGAAGAAAAACTCTCCAATGAAATCGTAGCGTATTTAAAAGTAAGGACGTCCGCGAGTCCGCGAAACGTTTCCCCGGGGCGTGCACCTCGCCTCCGAATCTCAATCAATCCAAGAAACAGTAAAAAACATCATTCAACTAAAAAGAAACTTCAGGATCAAACTCTTCCTCATCATTCGACTCCTTCAAAGAGTCCCTCAAAATCTGACTATGCTTAAAATTAACCACACGCCTAGCAGTAATCTCCATGGCTTCACCCGTCTGGGGGTTGCGGCCCATGCGCGCACGTTTTTCGCGAACCAAAAAAGAGCCAAAACCGGAAATTTTTAAATTTTCACCTTTTTCAAGCGTTTGTTTCATCATTTCAAACAGGAGTTCAACCACATCGGTGGCTTCGCGTTTGGGAAGACCTATTTTTTCGCAAATCGCGTCGATCATGCTTGCTTTGGTGTATGCCATATTTAGTATGCTCCTTGTTTCAGAACTCGATATAATCATTATACCAAAAAATCAAGAAGAAATTCAACCATTTACTTATCAACTCTTTGGCAGTCCATCAAGCAACCCATGGGCATCCATGCATGCAAAATTACGCGCCCTGGGCATGCAACATGGTTTGCAACTCGGCTTCGGTGATGATGGTGACGCCTAGGTTTTTGGCTTTTTGATATTTGCTGGAGCTGGAGGGTTGGTTGCAAACCAAGTAATCCAATTTTTTACTGACGCTGCCACTCCACTGTCCCCCAGCTTGGATAATGTCTTGTTTGATGTCATCGCGCGGACGAGACAATGTGCCCGTGATGCAAAAGGTTTGCCCATCAAGGACTTTGTTCGAGTTGGAGGCTTCGACTTGGGGGTTCAAGCCGTGCTGAATCAATTGTTCAATGATGTTGCGGTGCTCTGCGCTGGAAAAAAATTCGGTGACCGAATGGGCCATTTTTTCGCCCACCCCATGAATGCTTTCCATCAAAGCATGCATTTCGGCAGGATCCATGGATAATGCATTGGATAAACTCACCAGCTGCTCAGCGATGAGCCGTGCGCTGCTTTCGCCGACAAAAGGAATGCCCAGCGCCACCAGCATTTGAGGAAGTCTGGCATTTTTTTTGGCATGCTCAATGCTGGCAAGGATGTTTTGCGCTGATTTGTCACCCATGCGCTCCAGGTTGGCCAGCGTGTCGTGCGATAACGAAAACACGTCTGCTACCGAGGATAGACTGCCCTGCTCTACCAGCTGATCAATGACGGCGGGGCCCATGTGTTCAATGTTCATGGCTTTGCGGCTGCAAAAATAGGCAATGGCTTCTTTTAGCTGTGCGGGGCAGCTCAATGCGTTCATGCAGCGAATGGCCGCATCGTCCTCATTGTTTTTACCCACTTCAAAGCCGCAAACCGGACATTCTTGTGGCGCTTGGACCGCAAAGGCATGCTTGGGCCGCTGCTCATGGATCACCGATACCACTTGCGGGATAATTTCACCGGCTTTTTCAATCCATACATGATCGCCCACACGCACATCTTTTTTATGCAATTCATCCATGTTGTGAAGACTGGCACGTGCAACTGTGGTACCCGCCACAAATACAGGCTGAAGGTGCGCCACAGGCGTAAGCACGCCGGTTCGCCCCACTTGAAAGACAATGTCTTCCACCACAGTTTGTGCTTGCTCGGTTTCAAATTTGTAAGAAATTGCCCAGCGTGGATACTTGCTGGTGTATCCTAGCTGAGCCTGTTGGCTGCGCTGATTGACCTTGATGACCAGCCCATCAACCTCATAAGGCAATTGGCTTCGGGTTTGTTCAAAATCATTGCAAAAAGCCAACACTTCTTGAATGCCTTCGCATTCTTTCGCATGGCTGTGGGTGGGCAAGCCCTGATCGGCCAGCCAAGTCAGACTTTCTTTGTGTGAAACCAACGCCAAATCTTGACTGATCACATCATAAAAAAGGATTTTTAACGGCCGTGAAGCTGTAATGCTGGAGTCTAAAAGGCGCAGCGATCCGGCAGCGGCATTGCGTGGATTTTTAAAAAGCGGCTGGCCTTCTTTTTCTCGTTGTGCATTGATGGTGCTTAACGCTTCAATTTCAATATAGATTTCGCCCCGAACCGTCACTTTTTCCACATCCTCTTTTAACCGCAGGGGCATGGTTCGAATGGTTTTGACATTGTTGGTTACGTTTTCTCCAACAAGGCCATCGCCCCGCGTGGCGCCCAAAGTAAAGTAACCGTTTTCAAACGTGCATTCGATGGAAAGGCCATCAATTTTGGGCTCCACCATGTACGAAATTTCATCTTCTTCCAACACTTTGGACACCCGTTTGTGAAAGTCCAGAATATCCTGCTCATTGTAGGTGTTATCCAGCGAATACATTTTATGCTCTCGCTGCACCTTCTCAAACGCAGCCAGAGGCTGTGCCCCCACCCGTTGAGACGGTGAATCGGCGGTCACCCATTCGGGATGTTTGTTTTCGATCTCCAGCAGCTGTTGGTACAAATCATCGTATTGACGATCTGAAATCTTGGGGCTGTCTTGTACATAATAAGCGTGATTGTGCGCTTTGATTTTCTCCACCAGTGCTTCATAGGTTTTGCGGGTCGCAGACATGGATGTGTTTTATATCAACGATCCAGACAAGCGGCAACTGCATTAGAAAAGCCGGTGTCATTGGACTCTTTTTGGCTCTGCCAAAAAAGTACACGCCATGAGGCGAGCATTCCATGATCTAAAAATTATTTTGCATATTGGCCGATCCCCGTTAGATTAGCAGCAACGGTTTTGATTCTACGAAAGGATGTTTATGCATTCCACCCTGCCTGCTGAAAAAGTACACCCCACTCTCAAACAATACATGTTGGCCGACGGCATGGAATTTGTTTTGGATGCGGACAAAAGTCATGGCTCGTACATGCACGATGCCAAAAGCGGGCGCGATTACCTTGATTTATTTTCCTTTTTTGCCACGCAGCCGTTGGCTTACAACCATCCCAAAATGAACAACGATGAATTTCGGGCGCTGCTGGGTCGTCATGCGGTGGTGCGGCCTTCCTTGTCGGATGTTTACACCAGTGAGTTTGCAAAATTTGTGGATACATTCGGTCGAATAGCGGGACGTGGACACTTTGAGCATTATTTTTTCATTGAGGGGGGCGCGCTCGGTGTGGAAAACGCGCTAAAAGCAGCCTTTGATTGGAAAGTGCGTAAAAATTTAGCCGCTGGCAAACCTGCAGGGGGTCAACAAATCATTCATTTTCAACAAGCTTTTCATGGTCGCAGTGGATACACCCTCTCCCTGACCAATACGTTTGATCCTAAAAAACACATGTACTTTGCCAAGTTTGACTGGCCGCGTGTCGTCAACCCCAAGCTTCATTTTCCATTAACACAAGAGTCCCTGGCCCAAACCATCGAAGTTGAAAAACAGTGCGTTGCTCAAATTCATCAGGCACTCAAAGATCATCCGGATGACATTGCTGGTTTGATCATTGAACCCATTCAAGGTGAAGGCGGCGACAATCATTTTCGCAAAGAGTTCATGCAAACCCTGCGCGACTTGGCCGATGAGCATGAATTTTTATTGATTTTTGATGAAGTACAAACGGGCATTGGCATTACCGGTTCAATGTGGCAGTTTGAAAACATCGACGTAAAGCCCGACTTGATCGCCTACGGCAAAAAAGTACAAGTGGCTGGCTGCGCGGCCACCGATCGCATTGACGAAGTCGAGGACAATGTATTTCAACTATCAAGTCGCATCAATTCAACCTGGGGTGGCAATTTGGTCGACATGATTCGATGTCGTCGTTTTCTTGAAATCATTGAACAAGAGTCTTTATTGGACCACGTTCAAAAAATGGGCGCATACACCATGGACAAACTGCACCAATGGTCCAAAGAAGATGAGCGCATTGGCAATGTGCGAGGACAAGGGTTGTTTATTGCTTTTGATTTACCTGACAGTCACGTGCGGGATCAAATGATGACACGCATGTGGGAGCAAGGCGCATTGATTTTACCCTGTGGTCAAAAATCGCTTCGCCTCCGGCCTCACCTGGACATTACCCAAGCGGAACTGGATCACGCATTTGATATTTTTAACAAAGCTGCCCAAGCCATTTAACATTGTAAAGGACCCACCATGAAAACCATCGACAACGCCACCCATCTTCAAACCTTAAAAGCGCCGCACATCATCGACGGCAAAGAAATTTTTCACAGTGATGCCAAGGTCTGCCAGTCGCACAACCCTTCGATGACCCAAGACGTGGTAACCGTGACACCATCGGGCACCCAAGATGACATTGACCAAGCTTTAAAAGCAGCCCAGGGCATGCGGAAAAAATGGAAAGATACACCCGCGCCCATTCGCGCACAAATCATTGGCAAACTGGGCGAGCTGGTCACCAAGCACAAAGACGATCTGGCCGCATTTATGACCCGTGAGATGGGCAAGACTTTCAAAGAGTCCCAAGGAGAAGTGCAAGAAGTCATCGATACATGTCACTTTTTCCAATCGGAAGGGCGAAGACTCTACGGTCAAACCGTGCCTTCTGAAATGCGCAACAAAGAACTGTTTACCTATCGGCGGCCTTATGGGGTGGTGGCCATGATTACACCTTCCAATTTTCCCATTGCCGTGGCATCGTGGAAAGCCATTCCAGCCATTTTATGTGGCAACACCGTGGTTTGGAAAACCCCACCCGAAGCACCGGGCATCGCTTATCTTTTCACCAAACTTTGGCAACAAGCCGGCCTGCCCGATGGGGTGCTAAATGTCGTGCATGGAGATGGGCAAACCGGTCAATGGTTGATGGACGAAGTGGACACAGGACGCATTCAAAAAGTGTCGTTTACAGGGTCGACCCGCGTGGGCAAACGCATTGGCGAAATATGCGGCCGCAATTTGCAAGTTCCTTCCCTGGAATTGGGTGGTAAAAACCCTCTGATTGTCATGGATGATGCCAATTTGGACTTGGCGCTGGAAGGCGCGCTTTGGGGCTCGTTTGGCACTGCAGGTCAGCGATGTACATCCACTGGCAACATCATCTTGCACAAAGACATTGCTGAAAAATTTACCCAAGCCTTTTTAGAAAAAGCAAAAAATATTCACATCGGCAATCCCAATGAGGATCGAGATGTGTTGTATGGTCCAATGATCGATCAACATTACCTCGATCATTTTCTAGCGCATTTTGAGCAAGCCCAGCAAGGCGGTGCCACCAAACTGTATGGCCATGGCCGCATCACTGCGGAAAACAAACCAGAAAGTTTTAAAGCAGACCCGGCCTCTGGTTATTATGTATGGCCCACCATTTGGACCGATGTCACCATCGATCAATGGGTGGCCCAAAACGAAGTGTTTGGTCCTGCTGTGTCATTGATTACCGTGGGTAGTTTGGACGAAGCCATTGAAGTTGCCAATGGCACCGAGTATGGTTTGTCATCGGCCATCTACACCAACAGTCGAATGAACGCGTATCAATTCAAAGAAAACATTCAAGCGGGCATGAGCGGTATCAACAATTCTACCACCGGCGCCGAAGCGCATCTTCCCTTTGGCGGCGTCAAAGGGTCTGGCAATGGCACCCGCGAATCGGGCATTTGGGTCATTGATGCTTTTACTCAGTGGCATGCGGTCAATGACGAACTGTCGGGCAAATTGCAGCTGGCGCAAATGGACACCGAATTTGTTCAAACAGATGATTCATCCAGCTTGGACTTTGATCAGATTGTATAGGAACCTCTGCAAACAGGACGTAAAACCGTAGGGTCGGTGTAGTGGTTAGAAGGCAATGGCTCGCTTCGCTGCGCTTTATTTGCCTTCTAACCACTACACCGACCGAGTGCTTTTGAGAGATGGTCCCCTTGCTGAGATTTCTGTAATATTTCGGTTTTATTTTTTGCGAATAAACGCTTTAACTTTAAATTGTTAAAGAGTTTTTTTGAACGGGTTTTTTTAGTGTTTTACATGGGTAAAACGTGAATTTATGTCATTGAAGCGAGCCACGCCTCGTATCGCTTTTGTGCTTCTTCTTGTGGGACGTCTTCGATGTGGGTAGCTAGGCTCCACTGAAAACCATAGGGATCTTTGACGTTGCCGCAGCGGTCGCCATAAAACATGTCGGTGGCAGGCATCACCACTTCCATTCCTGCTTCGACCGCTTGTGCCATGGCTTGATCCACGTTGGGTACATAAACCATAAATTTCACGGATGTTCCTTTGTAATGAAGAGGACTATACGCATGGTGGTCGGGATATTCATTGGACAGCATGATGCGGCT
>CAZCBX010000011.1:78063-88259 GCA_964497185.1 uncultured Bdellovibrionales bacterium
GCATTGGAGACCGTCATGTAGGGTGTGATGGCATGGTAATGCTTGGCTTGATACGATACGGACATGGGTTCTCCTAGAATATTGAGGTTACACGCGCACCGCTGGATCAAATAATTTTTGATGCTCGTCGGTGGCGTATCGGTCGGTCATGCCGGCGATGTAATCACAAATGATCCGGGGCATGTCTTGCCCTTCATACCGCGCCACAAATTCTTGCGGCAGTTGTTGGGGGCGATGCAAATAAGTTTTAAACAAATCTCGGATGATGCGACGGGCTTTGACCTCCATTCGAATCACGCGATAATGGTCGTAAAGGTTTTCGCGCAAAAACTGTTTTAGCGCCCTATTTTTTTTGGTCATCTCTGGCGAGTACATGGCCAACGGCTGATCGAGCTGGCGGATTTCTTCATACGTCTGGATGCCTAAACGCTCAATGTTTTGATGGGTCTGCTCGGTTAAATCATCGATCAGCAAAGACATCATGGCCGAAATGATCATTCGCTTTAAATCTTTGAGTGGATATTGCGAATAAGTTTCCATCACCTTGGCTTTGGCTTCTTGCCACAGCTCAACCTTTTCCAAATCCTCCATGGAAAACAATGTCGAGGAAAGACCATCATCAATGTCGTGATTGTTGTAGGCAATCTCATCTACGTAATCAATAAGCTGGGCTTCCAACGCAGGCTGCTGATTGGGAAACAAGTCGTCTGGCACATTTTTGGGCTGCCAGGTGGCCGAATGTTTGACAATGCCTTCGCGCACTTCGGCCGTTAAGTTTAAACCGGAAAAATGTGGATAAGGGTGTTCCAGCGTGTCGATGATTCGCAGAGATTGCAAATTGTGTTCAAAGCCGCCCAGTTCTTTCATCAACTCTGACATTTCAATTTCACCGGCGTGACCAAACGGTGTATGGCCCAAATCGTGTGCCAGTACCAACGCTTCGGTTAGGTCTTCATTTAAACGTAAGATTCTCGCCACGGTTCGGGCAATTTGGGCCACTTCCAGCGTATGGGTCAGCCGTGTACGGTAATGATCGCCCTCGTGGTTGACAAATACTTGCGTTTTGTATTCCATGCGACGAAAGGCGGTGCAGTGCAAAACTCGGTCTCGATCGCGTTGAAAATGGGTTCGGTGTCGCGATGGCGCTTCTTCAATCCGTCTACCTTGACTGCCCTGGGACAAACAGGCATAGGGCGCTAAAATCTTTACTTCAAGGGCTTCTCGCTGCTGGCGTAAGTTCATTTCTTTTTCATACCTTATATACCGGGTGCACGACAAGTTTTTACGCCTTGTTTTATGCCGGAACATCAGCTTTTAAATAATAATTTCAATTATTTACAATAATGACTCAAAGCGTGATTTTTCCGCTAGACTTTTTATGTCAAAAAACTATAGTGCAAAACAATCATGAAAAAACTCATCACTTTTGCGCTTCTTCTATTGCCTTCCGTCCTATGGGCTGTCGATGTAACCACCGACCCCACTCCTTTTGGCTATGCCAAAGATGAGTTTGGGCCCAAAGACAACAGCCTTACGTTTTCTGCTTTTGTCGGGATATTGGACAATGCGGAAGGACAACAGTTTCCGCAAGGCGTCTCCAAAGCACAGAATTTATGGCGCTACGGCATCCGCCTTGGTTATTCAATCACGCAAAATTTTGATATCGAAGCCCACCTTGGCTACACCCCCACCACCAACAATTTGAATGATTTGTTTATTTACGACACGGCATTGATGGGGGCCTTTGACATTCCGATTAGTCGATTCATCTATCTATATGGAATGATGGGTCCAGGTGCTGTTCATTACCGCTTGTCCAATGTCGGCAACACCACGGATTTTTCAGGAAACATCGGTGCAGGGATCAAAGCGTTTGTGTTTAAAAATTTGCACGTGCGTGCTGAGTTTTTGGGCATCGCCACCTTTGATGATTTTAATTTTGCCATTGCACCCAACGTTGGCATTACCTATTACTTCCAAAGCCAGCAGCGACGCAAAGATCGTGACCGCGACGGCATTCTCAATGAGGTAGACCAATGCCCCGACCAACCAGAGACGTTTAACGATTACATGGACCAAGACGGTTGCCCTGAAGATCCCAATGATTTGGATGGCGATGGCATTGCCAACAACCTAGACCAATGTCCGCAAAAACCCGAAACCGTCAACGGCGCCAAAGATGACGATGGCTGTCCAGAGGACCCCAACGACATCGATGAAGATGGCATCCCCAATGCCCAAGATCAATGTCCAAAAGATGCTGAAACCGTTAACGGATATCTCGATGAAGATGGCTGTCCTGAAAACCCCGATGACTGGGATGGGGATAAAATTAACAACGACGTGGATCAATGTCCGCAAAATGCTGAAACCGTCAATGGCGTAAAAGATGAAGACGGCTGTCCTGAAAATCCCGATGATTGGGACGGCGACGGCATCAAAAATGATGAAGACCAATGTCCAAAAGATCCTGAAACCATCAATGGGTTGGATGACACCGATGGCTGTCCGGACAAAGTGCCCAACGACTCTGACAACGACGGTGTGCGTGATGACATTGACCAATGTCCCGGTGAAAAAGAAATTTACAACAATTTCAAAGACGAAGACGGTTGTCCCGATCATGAACTGGATGAATTTTCAGGCGTCGTTGATGGCATTCACTTTAACGTGGGCAAAAGTTCCATTTTGGTGGATTCGTATGCCAAACTCAACAAAGGTGCTGAGTTGTTTCAAGCCTATCCAATGCTCACCTTTGTCATTGAGGGCCACACCGATAGCACTGGACCTTTAAGCGTCAATGACCGTCTGGCCAAAGAGCGTGCCTTGAGCGTGCAAAACTATTTGGCCAAACAAGGCATTGACATGAACCGCATGACCATTGAAGCCTACGGACCCCGTAGACCGATTGCGGATAACACTACTGAAGAAGGTCGCGCGCGAAACCGCCGCATTGAATTCAGACTTGAAAATTTGGAAGAAGTTAAAAAAATAGGTCGTCAATAAGATGGTTTTTCGGCGAGCTGCCGCACTGCTTATGCTGGCATTGAGCCTCCAAGGCTGCAGCTGGTTTGAAGAAGTATTGGTGGGTTGGTCTACCTACGAGCACCCTTCTTTAAATTTTACGATTGATTACCCGACCGACTGGCAACTCAAAACCGATGCAGATTTCGGCGTGCAGGTGCAATTTTTTGCGCCTGAGCGTCAGGATTTATTTCGGTCCAACGCCAACATCGTGGTGACCAAAGCCGATGTCCTCGACCTTGATGCGCTGGCAGATTTATCGGTGCGTCAGCTGACGGCGTTGATCAGTGGCTATAGCGTAGATACCAAAGCATATGGAAACTTGGGCAACCTGCCCGGCATTGATTTACGAGGTCGATACCCATCAGCCACCGGACCGCGCATGATCCGCACGGTGATTGCGGTGGATCAAGGCATGCAGTTTGTATTTACTTTTACCTGTCCCTACGCGCTGGAAGCTGCGTTTCAAAAACAAGTCAACAAAATGATTGATTCCTTTGAGCGATCCAATAAGATCGGTTCATCATGAGCAATTATTCTAAAGTGAATGACTTTCAATTTGGCACCCACATTCATCTTGAAAAATATCAATTTACCAATGGCTTAACACTGATTGTATTTCCAGACCACACCGCTCCAGTATTTTCTTATCACACCTGGTTTAACGTTGGCTCTCGCAACGAACGCGATGGCATCACGGGCATGGCCCATCTTTTTGAACATTTGATGTTCAAAGAAACCAAAAACTATGCAGCAGGCCAATTTGATCGCCTCTGTGAAGAAGCCGGTGGCAAGATCAATGCCGCCACTTACCTCGATTGGACTTTTTATCGACAGAGCTTGCCCGTGGAAGCTTTTGCCATGATGGCTGAATTGGAAGCCGATCGCATGCAAAATATGATTTTAAGCCAAGAACAGCTGGACTCTGAACGAGAAGTTGTTGCCAACGAAAGACTGATGCGGGTGGACAACAACCCAACCGGCACCCTTTATGAAGCCCTCTATAAAAATGCTTTCACCAAACATCCATATCATTGGCCCGTCATTGGCTGGATGAAAGACATTCAAAGCATGTCCTTAAAACAGTGCATGCGTTTTTACGAAAACTACTATGCGCCCAACAATGCCGTAATTGTTCTGGTGGGCGATCTAACCGTGGAGCAAGCGCTAAAAGAAATTGATCTTCGCTACGGTCATATTCCTGCTTCCGATGTGAAACCGTTAAAAGTGGAAACAGAGCCCGAACAAACCGCTGAAATCAGCCACACCATTGAACAAGAAATTTCTTCACCGCGTTTGATGATGGGCTACAAAGTGCCCCAAGCCACCCATGAGGACATTCCCAAGCTCGAATTGCTCCATGCCTTGCTTTTTGATGGCCGTAGCTCACGTTTGTACCGCAAACTGGTTCATGAAACCAAATTGGCCACCTCGGCTTCGGGATGGGTCAACCATACCAAGAGTCCAGGCTTGTACATCATTGATGTTACCGCCAAACCAAACGTCGATCCGCAAGAAATCATTGCGCTGATCGACCAAGAAATGAAAATTTTACAGACTGAACTTGCCCCCCTCGATGAACTTGAAAAATGCAAGACACGAACAGAAACATCGTTTTGGGGACAGCTGAGCACCACCGACGACAAAGCTCAATCCATTGGTTTTCATGAAATCGTGTATCAAGACTATCGTTTGATGTTTGATGAGATACAAGAGATTCAAAAACTATCACCCGAGGACATTCAATACGCCGCTAAAATTTACTTGCATCCCAACAAGCGTACCGTGGTGATCGGTCAGCCTAAAAAAACGTAAAGAAAGAAAGTATTCCATCATGTCCACTCCCCATACATTCGCAACACCTCAATGGAAACGGTTTGACCTCTTTGACACTTTGCTGGTGGCCAAAAACGACCGGCCGGTGGTAAAATTTGTTATTATGTTGCCGTTTGGCGCATATTTGGATCCCAAAGGCCAAGAAGGCTTGACCAACGCCACGGGTGACATGTTGCTGCGTGGCTGCAAGGACTACAGCCGCAACGAACTCGAGGACAAACTGGACCAACTCGGGGCCAGCATGAACATCTACTGCGGCTTTCATACCATGTCCATCGAGGGACAAATTTTAAAACGCAATTTTCCAAAACTGCTTTCCATCATTGAAAGTTTGCTCAAACATCCCAATTTCGATGCGGACCAGTGTGCGGAGTTGGTTCGCGAAACACAAGACCAGATCAAGCTTCGACAAAATGACGACCAATCGTTGGCCAGGTATGCTTTTGTCAAAGCGCTTTACAAAGACCATTTGTATCAACAAGATGTTACCGGCACCATTGAGTCGCTTTCAAACATCACAGCAAAAGATTGCCAAACCCACTATCAAAAACATTTTGCCATTGACGGGGCCTGGATTGGTTTATCGGGCGATGTTAACCCCACCATGGTCGAGCTAACGGGTCTTACGCTGAAACGGGCCCTACCCGTATCCGGCGAAGTTCCTTTT
Organism: uncultured Bdellovibrionales bacterium; assembly: GCA_964497185.1. GTDB lineage: Bacteria > Bdellovibrionota_G > JALEGL01 > JALEGL01 > JAGRMV01 > CAZCBX01. The sequence continues at coordinate 83,591 of CAZCBX010000011.1, forward strand.
TCGCCTAGACAAGCACAAAGACCGCCTGCGTTGGCAGGTAAAAAACTTATTTTGGTGGACAAACCTGGACGGAGCCAAACGCACTTTTACATGGGCCACCCCACCCAACACGTCACGCATCCCCATTACTTTGATTTTTCAGTGTATTCCACAGCGTTTGCAGGCAGCATCTTTCAGGCCAAATACATGCAAGAAATTCGCGTCAAACGTGGCTGGTCTTACGGCGCCTATGGCAGCATGGATCAGCGCAAAGAAGCCAACAGCTATTACCTTTATACGTTTCCTAAAAATGAAGATACAGCCGATGCCATCGCGCTTTCTTTGGAAATGTACGCGCAAGCCATGAAGGGAGAAATTTTGGAACCCAACGACATCGCGTTTGCCAAAAATTATCTCGACCGCTCATTTCCATTCAAAGTGGACACCCCCAATAAAATTTTATCGCAAAAAATTCATCAACGGCTTTTGGGCCTTCCCGATGACTATTTGCAAAATTACCGTCAAAACATCCGTGCAGTCAAAAATGAAAACATATTGGATCACATTCAGCCTTTTTTCTCTCCAGAGAAAAAGGTTATCACCGTGCTGGGTACCGCTTCCGAAATTCAAAAATCGCTGGAAGAAAAAATTTCAGACTTTGAGTTGGAAGTCGTCCCCTATACAGACCTAATCACGTAAATACGTGTAGTCCTGAAACAAGCCATGGTACATCTCTAAAAGCTGATCGGCTTTGGGCTCTTTGTTTTTTTTCAATGTTTGCTGGGCATGCTTCATGAGCGCTTCTTGGTCATAACCAAACATTTCAATGGTATCTTTGTTGGTGTCACCCCGAACCACCGAATCAATGGTGGTTTGACCATCTTCATTCAGCGACACATGAACATTGTTCACGCTGCCAAATAAGTTGTGCATGTCGCCCATTGTATCTTGATAGGACCCAATCATTAAAATGCCAATGTAATAGGGTTGTCCTTCTTTAAGCTCATGCAATTCAAGCGCATCTTTGATGTCTTTTAAATCGACAAATTTATCCACTTCGCCATCGGAGTCACAAGTAATGTCCACAATGGTGGCCTTCAGAGTCGGCATTTCATTGAGTCTGTGAATGGGCACGATGGGGAAAAGTTGATCCAAAGCCCAATGGTCGGGAATGGATTGAAATACGCTAAAATTGCACACCACTTTTTGGAAAAGCTTTTGTTCTAATTCTACAAACTCATCGGTGACAAATTTGGCGGTTTTGGAAAACTTTACGGCCATTTGGGCAACCTTCCAGTACAACCATTCTCCTTTGGCGCGATCTTCAATGTCCAACATGCCCAAATTAAACAAGGACTGCATTTCATCACGCTTTTCCACTGCGTCATGATAATACTCTCGGTAATTTTTGACTGTATAGTTGCGGTAAATGTAAAGCAGGTCATCAATGACTTGATGCTCATTGGACTCAATCACAGGCTCTTGATCCATGGCGGCTTCGCGAATGACATCGCGCACGTCCATAATCAACATGGAGTGATGCGTGGTTAGCGCACGGCCGCTTTCAGAAACAATGGTGGGATGAGGCACATCTTCACTCTCACATACCTCAGCGATGGTATAAACAACGTCGTTGGCATATTCACCTATGCTATAATTGACCGAAGCATCCGATGAAGTTTTGCTTCCATCATAATCAACACCAAGACCGCCACCCACGTCCAAATATTGAATGTCCACACCCATTTTTTTAACCTTGGCATATACGCGGGCGGCTTCGCGAATGGCGGCTTTGATTTTACGAATTTCTGTTATTTGTGAACCAATGTGAAAATGCAATAGTTTCAAATGCGACAAAAGATTTTTTTCCTTCAGCCACTCAATGGACGCAATTAACTGCATGGTGCTCAGTCCAAACTTGGACGAATGTCCACCCGACTTTTCCCAAAGCCCCGATCCTTTGGCCTGCAATTTAATGCGAAAACCCAAGTTGGGGATGGGTTTGCCCTCCTGTGCCAGTGTTTGTACATATTTAAGCTCAAATGGTTTTTCAATCACCGTGATCATATTTCGGCCCAAAGAAACGCCCATGGACGCCAAATCGAAATAAGCTTGATCTTTAAAGCCATTGCAAATGGTGAGTGCTTGCTCAGCGACATCTTGACCCAACGCAACCATGAGTTCTGGTTTGCTGCCTACTTCGATGCCCAGATTATGCTGCTGTCCAGCCTTGAGCAATCCTTGCACCACACTTTTGTTTTGATTCACTTTGATGGGGAAAACAGGCATATACTTGCCATTGTATGAAAACTCTTTTTGAGATTTTTCAAATGCTTCCACCAAACGGTTAACACGTCGTGCCAGCATTTGGGGAAAGCGCAGCACCATGGGAGCGCCCACCTTCTGTGCTTGGGCTTGAATGACTGTATCAAAAATATCAATTTGCTGTTCGGTGTTGGCTGTGGGGTGAATCAATAAATGCCCCTGCTCGTTGACGGAAAAATATTTTTTTCCCCAAGAATCGATGCCATAAATGTGTTGAATGTCTTCCGTCGTTGTTTTTTTCATGAAGCAATCCAGATGTTAAGCGTTAAAAACAGTGTATACCTTTGTTTTGCAAGCCAGCCGGCTTGCAGTTTTTTTCGCAAGAATCAAACAGGTTGGATCCTTTACGAACTTTCATTCATCGTAAACCTTCTTTGGGCTTTCCATGCGTAACATCAGCGATGTAAAATTACGTGTTGAAAGAAAGTCAAAAAGCAAGTAAAACGCATTCGTGGATATACGCGACATTCGAGAATTTCTCAACCCTGAACAACCTGAGTCAACCCAGCAGGCCAGCGCACGTTTTATTGTGCTGCCGTTTCCCTTGGAAAAAACCACTTCTTACATTCAAGGCACAGCCCGAGGCCCGCAGGCCATTTTGGATGCCAGCAGTCAGGTTGAATTTTTTGATCCCGAACTTCAATTGCAAGCCCTCGACCATGGCATTTACACCGATCACCGCTTGCATGATCCGGCTATCAATCAAGAAGACACCAAAACTGTGTTGGCCCGCGCCAGCGGCATCGTTCGAGAGTACATCACCAACGATCAATTTGTCCTTACCCTTGGCGGTGAACACACCGTGACGCCCGGCGTGGCCACGCCTTTTTTGGATCGCTATGGGTCAGACCTCACCATTTTGCATTTTGATGCCCACGCCGATTTAAAAGACACCTATGAAGGCAGTCCTTATAGTCATGCCTGTGCCATTCGGCGCATCGTTCAAAACTCGCCCATCGTGTCCATGGGCATTCGAAGCCTAAACGATGAAGAATATGCCTATGCCCAGCAGCAACCGTTAATCACAACCTTTTACGCCCACGACATGGCTTTTGATGCAAACTGGATGCAAAAAGCCATCGATGCCGTGCAAACGCCCTACACCTACGTCACATTTGACCTCGATGGTTTGGATCCAAGCATTATGCAGTCGGTGGGTACACCCCAACCAGGCGGCATTTTATGGCATCAAGCCCTGCACGTGATTAAATCGGTGGCTTCAAAATCCAAACTGGTGGGCGCCGATGTCAACGAGTTGTGCCCCATCGACGGCATGATTGCATCAGACTTTTTGGCCGCCAAATTGTGCTATAAAATCATGGGCTATAGCTTGCTCAAGGACTAGGTCCCCCCCAAGCCCGCAGTCTAAAATTGAAATTTTTCGATTTCGATTAAATATGGTTTGGCAATGGCAGGCTTTTGAAACACTTGCCACAGATACAAAGCGCCCAACAACACATACACCAAACACACTGCTTTTCGGTGCTTGATCAGCCAAGACATCCAAGGGGATCCTTTTGGACCCGACGTTTTTTTGGTTTTTTCAACGGTCTGGGGTTCCACCACCACTTCATCGGTGTCTTCTTCCTCTAAGGGTCTGGGTGGCGTTATCTCGTCGTGTGATGGATCCATAACTTTATTCAATACCAAAACTCAATCGACTTGCCAACACAACGACATCGCGCTGTGCAATCACTGCATTGGCAGCGTCTAGAGTTTGAAAACGATAAACCCCTTCGGGCACATTGAAAAAGATGTACGCACAAATATCATTGGGGCATCCTCCGCCTTCCACCAGCGCATCACCGACAAAATAATAGGGCCCGAAATCGGTGGCTTCCGAATTGTTCTGTTTGGACACCAACGCCACGCGATTGGCAGAATTGCTGCTCACAGGCGAACTGCCAAAACTCGCACTTAAAATACCGGAGACCATGCCCAAAGCTGGATCCACCATAATGTTGGGACCATCTGTATCTTCTGCCAAATCCACAAATGCGCTGCGGCTACCCGCCAACAAAGCAGGCAGCCGAAAACGGTCGGAGGCAGTGTTGGTGGCAAACGAAATAATGGAATCCAAGTTGGGGCCAACGACTTCAAAAACCAATTCTTGATCATCGGGCACATCCCGCATCACAAAAGAAGCCTGGTTGTCACCCAATGTGGTTACGTCAAAGGTGGTTTCAAACTCTTGGGCGCCCCGTCCCAAAACAGTGATGGTGGGTGGCGGACTTTGGGCCAAAATAACGGATTCCTGCACGCCCTGCAAAGTGCCTTCAATGGTGGTGACGCCGCCATCATCTCCACAAGCGAATAAAAATAACAGGCCAAGCCAACCTGCCCGCATGCCTTTTCTCATCGCTCG
>CAZCBX010000012.1:0-74544 GCA_964497185.1 uncultured Bdellovibrionales bacterium
CGGCGTATGCGCCTAGGCTGGTGTTGCTGGTGTTAAGCGTGGTGCCGGCAGGACAAGCATCATCCACAGTGACGCCCGTGGCTTGGGCCGCACCGCCGTTGGTTACCGTAATGGTGTACACAAGGTCACTGCCTTCATCGACGGTGGCCGCAGCCGTCTTGGCGATGCTTAAATCGGCATCGTTGTTGATCACTGTATCCACAGGACCGACCGCATTGTTGGCCAAGTTGGGATCGGTTTGATCCAAACTAATGTCGGTGGCTGCAACGCTGTTGGAAATGGTGTTGCCACCTTGACCGGCGTTGACCGTACAATTGAGCGTTAAGGTAGCATTGGCGCCGCTGGCTACGTCTCCAACCGTCCAGGTGGGTGCTACGTAATTGCCCAAGGAAGCACTGCTGGTATTGAGCGTGGTACCGGCTGGGCAGGCATCGTCGACAGTCACGTTGGTAGCTTGGGCTGGACCACCATTGGTAAAAGTAAGGGTGTATACAATGTCGCTGCCTTCATCGGCTGTGGCGGCGGCCATCTTATTAATAGATACATCGGCGTTGTTGTTCACCGTGGTATCCACGGGACCGACCGCGTTGTTGGCCAAGTTGCCATCGGTTTGATCCAACGCAATGTCAACAGCTGCGATGCTGTTGCTAATCGTATTGCCGCCCTGGCCTGCATTCACGGTACAATTCAAAGCGAGCGTTTCACTTTGACCGTTGGCCAGGTCGCCCACCGTCCAAGTGGGGGCCGCATAACTACCCACACTTGGGGTGTTGGCACTTAAGGTGGTGCCAGCCGGACATGCATCGTCGACCGTCACACCCGTGGCCTGGGCGGGGCCACCATTGGTAATCGTAATTGTATAGACAAGGTCGCTACCCTCATCGATGGTGGCAGCGGCCGTTTTGGCAATGCTTAAGTCGGCATCATTGTTGACCACGGTATCCACGGGACCCACCGCATTGTTGGTCAGGTTGGGATCGGTTTGATCCAAAGCTATGTCCACAGCTGCAATGCTGTTGCTAAGCGTGTTGCCGCCCTGGCCTGCATCGACCGTACAGTTTAACGTGAGGGTTTCGCTTTGACCATCGGCTAGGTCGCCCACCGTCCAGGTGGGAGCCGCATAACTGCCCACGCTTGGCGTATTGGCGCTTAAAGTGGTGCCGGCAGGACAAACATCATCCACCGTGACACTGGTGGCTTGTGCAGGACCACCATTGGTAATGGTAATCGTATACACAAGATCGCTGCCTTCATCGAGGGTGGCGGGCGCCGTTTTATTGATGCTCAAATCGGCGTTGTTGTTGATGCTGGTGTTTACAAGCGATGCATCGTTGGCGCCGTTGGGATCGGTTTGATCCAGCGCAATGTCAGACGATTCAATTTCGTTGGTTAAAGTATTGCCACCTTGGCCCGCATTGACCGTACAAGCCAGCGTGAGCGTTTGACTATCCGAAGCATTCAATGTCGCTACACTCCACTGACCTGCAGCATAGGTGCCGGCTGTGGTGTTGGTATTTCCAGCGTCATATGTACTGCCAACGGGACACGCGTCATCAATCACAATGTTGGTGGCTTGCGAGGGACCGTTGTTGGTGAGCGCGATGGTGTAAACGATGTTGTCGCCTTCATCTGCACTGGCGGGTCCAGTTTTCAGCACGGATAGGTCGGCTTCGTTGTCGATCGCGGTACTAACGCTGGCATTGTCGTTGGCGTTGTTGTTGTCGGTTTGATCCATTGAAATCGATGCCGTGGATACGCTGTTGACAATCGTATTGCCGCCTTGACCGACATTCACTGTACAGGCCAATGTTAATGTAGCCACTGCAGACGCATTCAGATCACCAATGGTCCAAACATTCGCTGCATATGTACCCGAAGCGGTGACCGTATTGCCATTGTTAAAAGTTGTGCCTGCAGGACACGCATCCGTGATGGTCAAATTGTTGATTTGCGCAGGGCCGTTGTTGGTGGCTGTCAATGTGTATAGAATGTCCTGGCCTTCGGCGATCGTGGCAGGGCCCGTTTTGTCCAGCGCCAAATCTGCTACGTTGCCCACCGTCGCGCTTGCGCTATCGGTGTTGTTGGCCAAATCTGGGTCGGTCTGATCCAGTGCAATGTCGCCAGCCAATACGGTTAAGCTCAACACATTGCCACCCTGGCCCGCGTTCACGGTACATGCCAAGTCCAGTGATTCACTCTGGCCGCTGCTCAGCGTACCGATGGTCCAAGTCGGCGCCGTATAGCTACCCAGCGATGCGACGGTGGCACCATTGTTCAACGCTGTGCCAGCTGGACATACGGCATCCAGCGCAACGTTGGTGGCTTGCGCGGCTCCGCCATTGGTCAGCGTGATGGTAAAAACAAGGTCTTGACCTTCCTCCACCGAAGCCGGCGCGTTTACCGCCACAGCCAAATCGGCATCATTATCGATGACCGTATCCACGGAGGCTCCGTCATTGGCGTTGTTGGGGTCATTTTGATCTTGTGTAATGTCGGCCGTCACCACTGTGTTGGAAATGGTGTTGCCCCCTTGCCCTGCATCGACCACACACATCAACGACAAGGTTTCACTGTCGCCGCTGTTGATATTGCCAATGGTCCACAGGCCAGTGCCGGCATAACTACCGAGCGTGACCGTGGTGTTTAACGCATCCAACGTCGTGCCGGCGGGACAAGCGTCATTCAACGTTACGTTGGTAGCTTGCGAGGGACCTGCGTTGGAAATTTGCACTGTGTATGAAATCGTACCGCCTTCTTGCGCGGTGGCTGGACCGTTTTTGGCCACCCATAAATCCGCATCCGCATCCACGACCACATTGGCCGATGCCGCATTGTTGGCCAAGTTGATGTCGTTTTGATCCACCGCCACATTGTCCGCAGCAATGCTGTTGGTGATGGTGTTACCGCTTTGTCCTGCATCAATCGTACAGGCAAGGGTAAGCTGATAGGTTACGCCGCTGTTGATGGTGCCGACATCCCACACGCCTGCAGCATACGAACCTTGCGCGGTGGATGTACCGCCTGCATTAAATGTCGTGCCCGCAGGACATGGATCGGTGATCGCAACGTTGGTGGCCTGCGCCGGACCATTGTTGGTCACCTCGATGGTATAGAGTATGTCTGAACCTTCATCGTTGGAGCCACCCGCCACTTTGGTTAAGCTTAAATCCAGATCATTGTTCACGGTGGTGTTGACTGTGGCGCTGTTGTTGCCCAAACTTGGATCGGTTTGATCCAGATTAATGTCGCCACTGGCAATGGTGTTGTTAATCACATTGCCCGCCTGACCCGCATCCACTGTACACGTTAAATTAAGCGTTACGGTGCTGCCGTTATTCAGCGTGCCAATGTTCCAGATGCCGCCCGCAAAAGTGGTGCCGGGTGATGTGGTCACCCCTGCACCGTTCAGGGTGGTGCCGGCAGGGCAGTCATCGGTGATGCTCACATTGGTGGCTTGCGCTGCACCGCTGTTGGACAATGCAATGACATAAACAATGTCTTGGCCTTCATCCACCGTGGCCGCAGCGGTCTTGCTCACTGCCAAATCCGCTTCGTTTGAAATCAATGTATCGACTGACACATTGTTGTTGGCCGCATTGCCATCGACTTGATCCAACGTGATGTCGGCCAACGTAAGCGAATTGCTCAATGTGTTACCGCCTTGCCCAGCATTCACAGTACAAGTAAGCGTTAGAGAAGCACTGGCGCCGCTGTTAATGTTGCCCACAGTCCAGTTGGGCGCAGCGTACGTACCCTGCGATTCATTCACGCCGCCCGCATTCAGCGTGGTGCCGGCCGGACATGCATTTTGAAGCGAAACATTGGAGGCCTGGGCCGGACCGTTGTTGGTCAACGTAATCACATAGGCAATATCCTGCCCTTCGCTCACCGAAGGTTGGGCGGTAAGCGTTGTCACCAAATCCAGCGCATTGCTAACCGTGGTACTTACCGCATTGCCATCGTTGGCATTGTTGGCATCGGTCTGATCCATGGTGATGGACCCTGTGCCCACGCTGTTATTGATCGTATTGCCGGCTTGCCCTGCGGCCACGGTGCACGCAAGCGTTAACGTTTGTGTTTCGCCATTGTCTAATGTGCCAAGCGTCCAAGCTGAAGGGGCGTAAGCACCTTGCGTTGCACTGGTGTCACCATTGTCATAAGACGTTCCCACCGGACAGGCCATATCAATCACCGCGCCCGTAATTTGTGCAGGACCGTTGTTGGTGGCGCTTAATGTATAAACAATGTCTTGGCCTTCGTTGACGGTGGGCGTGGCCGATAAGAACAGTGCGAGGTCGGCTTCGTTGTTGACGGTCACCGTCACTGACGCAGCGTTGTCTACCAAGGAGGGATCAAACTGATCCGATGAAATGTCATCGGCTGCAATGGTGTTGACCAACACATTGCCCCCTTGGCCTTCATTTACATCACACGCCAACGTCAAGGTTTCGCTATTGCCATTGGCCAGCGTGCCCACCGTCCACAAAGTAGACGAAAACGAACCTTGTGTGGCGGAGGTGGCCCCCGCGTTGTAACTTGTACCTGCTGGGCATAAGTCTACAAGCGTGACATTGGTCGCCTCATTCGGCCCCGCATTGCTTAACGTAATTTGATACACAAGGGTATCGCCCTCATCCGCACTGGCTACGCCGCTGCTTTTCACCACAGCAAGATTGGCTTGACCCAACGTATTGGTGACGCTGGCCTGATTGTTGGACGGGTCCGCATCTTCTTCGTTGGAACGTAAATCACCAGCTTCGATGGCGTTGGTAATGCTTGCTTGTGAAATGCCGTTGTTCACTTCACATCGAAGCCGCACATTTTTTTCTTCACCGGACTCAATTCGCCCCAAATCAAATTGCCCAATGCCTGACGCATACGACGCGCTGGCCGAAACAAACGTGGTCCCCAACGGACAGGTGTCCAGCAATTCAACATCCACTGCTGGATCGGGGCCGGCATTGGCCACCACCATGGTGTAGGTAAGCACATCGCCACCCTGCACGCCGCCCTCAGGTGAAACCGATTTGGTAACCGATAAATCGCTGGTAAATTGCGTTTGCGACTGACCCAGGTGATGGTTTTCTCCACAACCGGCCAAGGCCAAAGATACCAAAGTCCCAATGGCAAAAGTGCTTTTGTACCAAGCCGAGCGCATCATGGAAGATCTCCCTGACTCTCGTTGTCATCATGCAAAAGCATAAAATTTGTTTGGGCTTGGTAGGTGTGGTCCACCACAGGCCACTGCACGGTTTCTTGAGTCGCGCTCTCTGATTGCGCCTCGAATTGTTGCAGGGGCTTGCCTTCTTGAATCTGTTCCAGCTGCTCAGGCGTGTAGTTGGTGTACACCACATCTTGCAAGTTGCCACCCCGTACATAAATTTGCTTCTGGTTCGAATCGTAATCTTTTTGAAGTTGTGGCACTTGGCTCGGCCCTGTGGCAACCCTGGGCGCACAGCCACTCCATAAAAAACACACCATCCACACGCCGAATATCTTTTTTGAGCCGATCCGAACCATTTAGATCGCTCCTTTGTTGGCCAACGCGTGCGCATCGGTGCAAATGGTTTGATGTTCCGGTGCATAAGAAACCAAAAATTCAATGCGCCGATTCAACCGTTCATCTTCTGGCCCCATCTCCTCACGGAGCAGCTCGCTTTCACCCCGCGCATTGATAAAAATCTTTTCGGCTTTAAAACCCCGCTCCATTAAGAGGTTGGCAAAATACTGTGCACGTTTTTTAGACAAGCGCTCATTGTACGCCTCTTTGCCCACCGCAGACGCATGCCCCACCACATCCACACGGTCAATCATGGGTTCATCTTCCAGAATATGATCCAATGCCTGGCTCATGGGCGGTGTTATTTTATGCTTGGCTTTGTCGTGCTCAAAGCGAATGATGCCACCGTTGCCTTGCCCAAAAAGATAGCGGGGTCGGCAAATTTCTCTGGCGATATCCTGCGAAGGCACCAAGGCAACACGCTCCACAGCTTGATACACTTCTGCCCCTGGCCGTCGCCCATATTGAGGAATCCATTTAATTCCGGCACTTAGGCGATAGTCATTGCCATCATTGCTCTGTAAAAAGTTGCCGAACCCCACACCGGCAAAGCCGTGCATCCAGCTAAAAATACCAAAACTGCTTCCCAGATAAAGCTCGGTGGGCTCTTGGTTGGTTTCAAACAATGGAAATGTAAACTGCGCGTTCCATTCTGCATTCAAACCAATTTTGGGGGTCAACGGATAAAACACGCCCACCCCACCAAAAAGCAAATGCACTTTGTCAATTTCATCGTACTGAGCGCCGCCCGCGTAACGATACCCCGCATTGACCACAAAGCTGAGCTTTTGAAACAATCGCTCGTACAACAGCGATCCACCCAAACCCACTGACTCATCCGAAAAGAAATTCACATCACCTTCGGGAAAAGGCGTACCGTTGGTAAACTGAGGCGTAAACTCGTCACCGCCCAAAGGAATGGCAACAAAAGGCATTACGGTGAAGGCTTGAAGCGCATCGCTGTACATGCGTTTTTTCACCGAAATTTTTAAATCTGAAAACGACATCAGGTTGTTGTCTTGCTGATCGCCAAAAAAATTGTACCCCGCGGTCACCCCAAGCATCCAATCTTCATCCCACCAATAACCCATACCCAAATGCAACCCAATGGCAGACTGAATCACCGTAGCCAGCTGATCTTCGTTGTCCAACGTTTTGATCACCAGCGGGCTATCCACATAGCTGATGCCGCTGACAAACAAGAGCTTGTAATTGGTGTACACATGAGAAGTATTCAACCGAGCGTCTTCGAGGGTCTCGTAGGTTAAAGAGTTGCTACGCGTGAACTGCTGCACATTCACCGCATGTACAGATTGGCCCAAACACAAGCCAAGCCCCATACACGTTACGCAAACGCCATGGCGCAGTTTTCGCAAAACATAACCCATCACTCTATATAATAGAGCATTTACAAGTGCTTACCAATAAAAAATCATATTTTTTTGTGGGAGTTACCCCTACTATTTCGATCAGTTACATCAAAATCAAGATATAAGTAAACTTAGGTTAACGAAACATGTAATATTAAAGAAGTCTATAATATGACCAAATGCGGCAACCAAAAAAAGAACTTTTCAAAAGACTAACTTTCGTTAGTGTACAAGGCTTTCGAGGAAAAAACAAAAATTCTCATCCAATTTTAGTCAAGCGCTCGTTGTAAAAAAGCCAGCAAAGGCAAATGGTCCGACGCTCCCTGCCCTCGTTGGTAATCAAACGAAATGGGAAAGCCCTCGTTATCCAATTGATGCACACTTTGGTTGATCACCACTAATTTTTCAAGCTGCCAGTTGCTTTGGTCGACGGGCCCTGCCAATAAAATCATATCTAAAAAGGACCAGGTTTGCGCCGGTGGATAATAATACGTGCCCAAACAAAATCCCTCGCATGCTTTTTCATGGGCAATCAGCCAGTGATCCTTCAACGCTTTTTCTAAAAAATGACCGCCTTTGTTTTCGCTGGCTGTTACGTTAAAATCTCCAGCCGCAATCTGCAATAGCGAGGAGGGATATCTTTTTTTAAGTTCATTGAGTGTGTGAAACGCTTGCAGGCGCATCTCCGATGGATGAAAAGGCGCTGGAAAGTGATTGGCATACACCACCACCTCTTCTTGACTGGGCAGCACAAAGCGCGTTTCCAAAATGCCGCGCGTATCCTGCCGCTGCTTTGTAGAAATTGAAGAAAATGAAATCGGGTGAAGCTGTGGTTGACCCACCACTTTAAAACGGCTGAGCATGGCCACGTCAATGCCGCGCTTGTCATTGCCTTCCACCAAGATGCGGTGTGGGTAACGTTGAACCCCCAGCGCTTGCTGTAGCATCCGTAATGCTGCATCGTTTTCCACCTCTGCCAATACAACGATGTCGGGCCCTTGGGCGGTGGCTTCCAAAATAACCTTGGCCAGGGCTTTCACTTTGTGGTCCACAGCTGTGGCATGCCAATCCAGGTACAAACATTCTTCACGCCACGCTTTTTTTGAAATGGTTAAACAGTGCTTAACATGCGCATCTTGATTTTTTAAAGCCGCCGGCAAATACGTCTGATCGTCCTTGCCTGGGTCGTCTTGCGCATCAAATAAATTTTCAACGTTGTAAGAAAGCACGCTGAATGTCACGCGCGATTCTTTTTTTGGTCTTTTCGTATAGGCACTTACCGGCTGTGTCGTGTATACTATGAGCACACTCAATATAAATACGGAAAGGATGGCCCCCATGGCCCTACTCTTATTCATCTTGCTGTTTTTATTCATCACTTATTACGTCTCTCTATCGGCTGGATGGATCGTTTCGATCATTGTCTCTTTTTCTTATTGGATGCACCAAGGCGTAGAGCACCCCTTTTGGTTTTTTCTTCTGGGCACCATCGCCGCGGCCATCACGGTTTTCATGTACATTCCGGCACTTCGAAAAAACATATTAACTCCCATGGTGTTTGACAAGCTTAAAACCATGCTGCCCACCATCGGTGAAACCGAACAAGTGGCATTGGAAGCCGGCACGGTATGGTGGGATAAAGAACTTTTTAGCGGGCAACCCCAATGGAAAGACATGATGGCCTTTCCCATTGCCCCCTTAAGTCAAGAAGAACAAGCTTTTATGGACGGACCCGTAGAAGAGCTTTGCGGCATGCTGGATGACTTTGCCATCATGCAACGCTGGGACCTCACCGAAGACACCTGGCAGTTCTTAAAAGACCATAAGTTTTTTGGCATGATCATTCCCAAAGAATACGGCGGCCTGGGTTTTAGTGCGCAAGCGCATTCGGCCGTGGTGGCCAAACTGGCCAGCCGTTCCACTTCGGCTGCCGTCACCGTCATGGTGCCCAACTCGCTGGGTCCTGCCGAACTGCTTTTGCACTACGGCACCCAAGCCCAGAAAGATTACTACTTGCCCCGCCTGGCCACAGGCGAAGAAATTCCCTGCTTTGGCTTAACCGAACCCAACGCAGGCAGCGATGCGGGCGGCATGCAAAGCCGAGGCGTGATTTGCAAAGGCACCTATGAAGGTAAGGAAGTGCTGGGCATCCAACTCAACTGGGAAAAACGCTGGATCACCTTAAGTCCCATTGCCACCGTCATTGGACTGGCCTTTTTGCTTGAGGACCCCGACGGTCTCATCGGCGATAAAAAACACTTGGGCATCACCTGCGCGCTGGTGCCATCCAACCTAGAAGGCGTCAACATCGGACAACGGCACAACCCACTGATGTCCTCTTTTAAAAATGGTCCCACCTGGGGCAAAGACGTGTTCATCCCCTTGGATGCCATTATCGGCGGCGTAGACCGCGCGGGCCAAGGCTGGAAAATGCTCATGGAATCACTGGCCGCGGGCCGATCCATCTCCCTGCCTGCCCTTTCGTCTGCACAATCCAAAGTAGCCCTACGCGTGGCGCACAATCATGCCTGCATCCGCGAACAATTTGGCCTTTCCATTGTGCGCTTCGAAGGCGTAGAAGAAAAACTTACACCCATCGCAGGCCTTAACTATGTGTTGGAAGGGGCACGCAACTTAACCTGTGGCGCAGTGGATGCGGGCGAATTTCCCTCGGTAATATCTGCCGTGATGAAAGCCTACAGCACCGAAACATCCCGAAAAATTTTAAACGACGCCATGGACATTCGAGCTGGTAACGCCATTACCCTTGGGCCTAAAAACGTCTTGGGCAACATGTACATTGCTGCACCCATCGGCATCACCGTGGAAGGCGCCAACATTTTAACCCGCACCTTAATCATCTTTGGCCAAGGGGCCATTCGCTGCCACCCGCACATTCAAAACGAAATCAAAGCCATTGGCCAAAACGATCTCGATCTTTTTGACCGATCTTTCTGGGGCCATGTAGGCTTATCCGTACGCAACGGCATCCGTGCCATGCTGTTAAGCCTTACCAATGGCCACCTTGAACCTGCACCTGGCAACCAACACAGCAAACGAGTTTTGCAACAACTATCACGTTACAGCGCATGTTTCGCCGTGATGTCCGACACCGCCATGGGCGTATTGGGTGGCGCGCTGAAACGCAAAGAAAAACTATCGGGCCGCATGGCCGATGCATTGTCGTGGATGTATTTAACCACCGCCACCGTCAAACATTACATGGATCAAGGGCAACCAGAAAACCATCGCGCCGTGTTTTTATGGAGCACCCAATACGGCCTTTACCAAATTCAACAAGCCCTGCTAGGCGTATTGGACAATTTCCCCGTCCGACCCATTGCATGGGCCTTGAAGCTGCTCTTTTTCCCATTGGGCCGGGCAGCCGATTTTCCCTCCGACACATTGGGCCACCACGTGGTGGAAAGCCTGCGCGATCCATCGCTTCGAGACTTTTTAACCAAAGGCATCTACATGCCCGACGCCCAAGACCCAGGCTTGGGCCACTTGGAGCATACCTACCAGGCAGTCATGGCGTGCTATGACATCCAAGCAAAAATCAAAGAAGCCATCGCCGCCGGCACCCTCAACAAAAAATCTTCCACCCTATTGGAAGATGCCGTTGCAGCAACCATCATCACGCCCGAAGAAAAACAAAAACTCGACGGCCTCCACTCCCTCAAACAAGAAGCCATCCGCGTCAACGACTACAAAGACCAAAAAGAAATGCAAAACCACGCCTAATCATATTGGGGACAGACACCTTTGGTGTCAGTCCCCAAAAAACTATGTGGTTTGTCTTTTGATTTCCTTGAGTTCTTTTACAGTTATACGATCTTTTTCACGCCCCATCGCCTCTTTGGCTTTAATCAAATCGTCGATCGACAAAACCCTGCACACATGAGCAAAAAGCGTCATTTTTTCCGCTCTCTCATACAAAGCGTCAAACGCGTCCAGCCCCTTGACCTCAGACAAAACATCCAGAACACCCAAATCACATGCGATGTACAAATTTTTGCACTCCGACAACGTGGGAGGCTCTTTCAATAAAGAGCGGTGATCCGGCGTCATTCGATGCACAGGATGGAATGGTGCCAACGTGTTTTTTAAAACATCGAAGTGACGGGGCTCAAACGGCATGCAAATCTCCAAATCAAACGTCACTTGACTTGAGCCATGAAACGTTCCCGCAAAGCCACCAATGATGACAAATGGAAGATCGTTTTGGAGTAAAATTTTAAGAAGCTGATTCAGATCGTTTTTCATGCTTTACTTTTTTGGCCTGCCTCAAACGCATGCATAAATCGAGCGCAGCCTGATGCTGTTTTAAACGCTCCTCCACCGATAGCCGCAAATTGCGGCGCAACATTTCAATATCAACCGATGGGATGGACATTGAAAAGACACTAGCCCATATTTTATCGAAGCTCAAGAACCCTATTGCTCGATTTTGGGGACAGACATCTTAGGTGTCTGTCCCCGATTTTCAAGGCGGTTCATCCCGTCATTTTTTTATGAGGGAAGATATGACTGAACTATAAACTTGAAGTCAGTCTTGTGAACCTTCCCTGATGGGTGAAAAGGTTGGGTCTGATGGATCCACAAAATGCAACAATTGTTCAAATACCCATTCGGGGTCTTCGAGGGTGAGGTCGTGGCCTGCGTTTGGGTGAACGGCGTGGGCGCAGTCCAGTTTGTTGACGATGGCTTTGGAGCACGTTGGAGAGACGAGTTGATCTTTGGCGCTTTGTAAAATCATGACCGGACAGGCGGGCTTTTGCGTTAATTTGAGTTTGGCGGCCAGCACCGTGTGACGAAAAAAATTGGCCAACGATACGGGTCTTTTGCGCTGGATGTCGACCCACGTTTGCAACAACGCCGATCGGTCTTGTGTAGTGGACAACGTCCATCGCATCACCCAGGCTTCGCGTTTGGTCAGATTGGAAAACTGCGTGAAAAATTTTGGCAGGCTGCAAATCACCGGCCATTGCATGCGCGCATACCATGGCGAGAGATTGGCAAAACTGGTGTTGATCCACACCATCCGCTGCACATTTAATTTGGTTTGGCGTGCCCACGTGTGGGATACCATGGCCCCCATGGAGTATGCCAAGATTGAAACCGAGTTTAGGTTTGGGTGCTGCTGTGCCAATGCATCGCTGATGTGTTGGACCCATGCTTGCACATCCAGAGGTGCCTTTTGCTGATGATACTCTCCCACCCCAGGCATGTCGATGCATATGACCTTGGTTTGAAACCTTTGTGCAAATTGGTCTGAAAAATCTCCCCAGTGTTGTTTTTCCCGCGACAGGCCACGAAGAAAAATCCATGCATGATTAGTTGGATTCATCCATGCCCCAAAATGCAACGGCTTCTTGATACAGTGATTGTTTTTGCGCATCGGACAAGCCAACCCAATCTTGAGATGACACAATGGCGCGTACTAAAAAATCAAACAAGGGCAAGTGCTGACGAAAGGTGCGCATGCGCCGATGTTCTTTGATGGGGTTAAATACGCCCAGCGAAGAAAAAAGCTGCATTGGATTTTTGCGCACCCAGGTCCACGACCCCATTTCCAAGCAGAGGGGCAAAAAAAAGCTGTCTTGTTTTGTGGCCAAATGTTGATCAAAAAGGTGGTCCCATACATCACCGTGCGATCGGTATTGCAACGATTGTGGTTCAAAGCGGTACACGTGATAAGGATAAACCGCGTCGAGCATTTTCTTTAATTGAAACGCTTGGGGCAAATAGGCAAAGGGTTTACGCGTGTGGGCGTAAGGCACCCAAAGTTGGTCCTTCATGCCAAAGCCCGAATGCATGTCCACCGCAATGCTGACCTTAGAGGAAAACAAATACCGTTTAACCACATCGCATAACGCCTGCGCGCCCACTTCCATGGGGTGATCTTTTTTGCCCCGATACCATGGCAACATGGGAGAAATCCGATGCCCTGCATAAATCTCCCACTTTTTCACTTCGGCGGACTCAACAGGGGCATTGCGCATAAGGTCCACGCCGTTTTCGTTGGCGCGGGTGTGATTGTGCATGCCGATGGGATTGACAATGGGCATAAACACAAGCTGAACATGTTTTAAAACCGCATGCAGCATTTGATCCCAGCGCAAAAGATCGGCGATGGTTTCCATGTACGATAGCAATACTTTGGTGCCAATTTGTTCCAGGCCGTGTACACCCGCAAAATAGCCTATGGTGGGCGTGTTTTTACCCGCTTTGCCGAGGCGAATCACATGGATGGGATGGCTTTGATTTTGACGCGTGGGATTGGCCACCACCTCTACCTTCGCATGGGGCTTCATTTTTTCAATGACGCGGCGGAGCTGCTCCAATTCAGCAAACGAATCGCTCATAACTCGCTGATTTGTTTTTTAAGCGCTTGGTTTTCATCGTGGTAGCGCTGAATGATCCGGCTTCGTTGAAACACGTCGTAAGAGAAAAAAAGCACGGTGACGAAAAGAAAAACAAGAAAGATAAAGAATAAAAAAACAATGATCATGTCGTAGGTAAACACCAGGTCTGAATTTCGATATACAACCCCATCGGGCTGACGAAATACCCTGGAATAGTGAAATACTTTGGGCATTAAGTCTTTGAAATATTCGTTGTACGTCCAAATTTCAAAAAGCAAGAAACCAAACACGGCAATGCGAAAATAAAAGATAATTTTTTCATATTTTCCGCTTAACACATCACGCAAAATAAGCTGCTGGTAATATTCATCGAGTCTTTTCATGAATGTACCATTGTATCATTGATTGGTGGGATTAACCAAAAAGACATGGCCTGAAAAACCACAGGTTTCTTTGGCAGAACAAACACATCTTATGGTACTACTAAGAGAGTGAAACCATTGGTTGAAAAGCTCTTAGGCATCTCCCGGCTCAAAGATATTTACGGCCGAACGCAGTCGGCGCAAACCCTTCAAGCCTTCATTGCGCAAGTATTGGATGAATTTCAAGTTGAGCCTCATTACCCATTGCACCAAATGGATCGCATTCCTTCCACTGGCCCCACCATTGTGGTGGCCAACCACCCCTATGGCGGCATCGAGGGATTGATTATGGCCAGCATCCTGCTCAATCTTCGCAAAGACGTCAAAATACTGGCCAATCCCATTCTTAACGTTTTTGAACCGCTGCATGATTTGTTCTTTTTTGTCGAGCCTTATCAAACACCTGAGGCCTACCAGAAAAATATTCAGGCCACCCGGCATGCCTACGATTGGTTAACAAAAGGGGGCCTGCTGGCAATGTTTCCTTCTGGCGAAGTCTCTCATCGAACCTGGAAACGGTGGGAGGTCAAAGATCCTCCATGGAGCACCAGCGTAGCCAGAATGATTCGCAAAACCAAAGCCAATGTGGTGCCCATGTTTTTTCATGGCCACAATTCTTTTACGTTTCAAGCAGCGGGGCTTTTGCATCCCTCTTTGAGAACAGCCCTTCTGCCCCGTGAGATGCTCAACAAACGCAATGCAACCATTCAAGTAAGTTTTGGCAAACGCATCACATACAAAAAAATTCCCCTCGAATTAAAAAATCATGAGGTATCTACCTATCTGCGTTTTCGTACCTACATGTTAGAAAACACCCCTCCGACTTCCCTGCCTGCCAAAGATATCGATCAACACCATGCTACACCCATCGCGGCGCACAAAGGCACCCCCCTGCTCAATCAAGAAATTGATCATCTGCCTGCCAAGCAATGTTTGGAAACGTTTAAAGCTTTTTCTGTGTATTATGCCTACCCCGAGCAAATTCCAAACGTACTGCATGAAATCGGCCGATTGCGTGAAAAAACTTTTCGTCAGGTCGGCGAAGGCACGGGCAAAGAGCTAGACTTAGACCGCTACGATCAACATTATGTGCATTTGTTCAGCTGGAACAATGAGCGCAAAGAAATGGTGGGCGCATACCGGCTGGGCAGAACCGATCAAATTTTACAGGACAAAGGCCTGGCAGGCTTATACACGCGGCAACTCTTTCGTTACGATCAGCAGTTTTTAAACAATTTGCAACCCGCTCTGGAACTGGGCCGTTCTTTTATCCGCAAGCAGTATCAAAAGGAATTCACCTCGTTGCTCATGCTTTGGAAAGGCATCGCCAAATTTATCGCCCTGCATCCTCAATACAAAACCTTGTATGGTACGGTGAGCATCTCCAATGACTATTCGCCTCTGTCCAAACAATTGATCATGAATTTCATCCAAAAAAAGCGCTTCAACCAAGACTTGGCGCGTTTGATCAAGGCCATCAAACCACCCCGAACCAAGTTAAAACTTCCAGAAATCAACAGCGACGCGCTGGATGCCTTTGTGCGAGAAATCGAAGACATTTCTGATCTCATCTCTGATTTTGATACGCAATACGAGGGTGTGCCGATTTTGCTCAAACATTACTTAAAACTCGGTGGGCAAGTTGTGGGCTTTAACATCGACAAAGATTTCCAGAATGTGGTGGATGCCATGATCGTGGTCAAGCTCAACCAAACAGATCCCAAGCTCTTAAAATTTTACATGGGCAAAGAGGCCTACCAACACTATGAAAAGGCCGTTCAAGCCAAGGAGAGCAAGTTCGGTGCCTAGCAAAATTTATGGGTTACAGCTCCACCTGCTCATATTCATTCTTTCATTCACCTTTTTGATGCACTGCCAATGGCTCGCCCAAAAAGACGAAACATCCCAAGTTTCTTCCTCCGACACAACCACCGAACCCTACCAACCCTATGAATTTGCCACGCAGGAAATGATGGCACAACAACTCAACGCGCACCCGCCCAAACCTCCGCTTCAAGAGGGTCAATGGTTTGATGCCGCGCCCTTTTGGATTCAAATCACCAATCCATCCTTGGGTCAGTATCGCATGCGTTTTTTTGCCAAAGACTTGCCCAACGTCAGTAAATTAGACAAAGCCGGAAACGTCGACATCCATGCTTTTACCATCAAGGGCAATAAAGCGTGGCGCCAGCGATTTCCCATGCTTTTTAAACCGCTGCGCATCGAAGGCCAAATGTATTCGGTGGCCACCATGGACCTTGAACACAACGCCATCCCGCTGAGTCGTTTTGAAATAAAAATGCAAATGGTTTTTCCAACCATGGTGCAATCCAAGTCCATTTATGCAAGCCATGCTGGGCAAAAATACAACATGCATCGCGAAGTCATTGCCATTCATGCCGTAAGAGACAATGAAGCCATCCTTTATCATGAAGGTACACCAGAATTGTTTTTTGGCGTGACCGGCTTTAATCAACAGCAGCAACCAATGCGCCCCGTTAAAGTTGAAAGCGCTGAAACAAAGAAGCGCCGCACCCGTTTCCGATACGTGTTTGACCAAGCGCTAAGCCACGTAGACGTGCATGTTGCAAAAGCACTGATGAAGCCGCGCAAATCGATGATTGTGTCCGCCGACGCTTTTTATCATCGGCTTGGCGCGCACGTTATTACTTTTGATCAACATCCTTCCAGCGTATCACGCAAAGTGATACCCGGACGTGCCACTTTAAAAACACCCAAACATGCGATTAAAATTGAAAACAAAATTTTGGTCATTGATCAACTTTACTATGGCAAACTCAGTGGAGAAGCCTGGATTCATATTAAACCCGATCAAGTCGTCATCAACGGGAAGACGGTACAACCCCAGTAGAAGAGTATCCTTTGGGCAAAATGCGCATTAATTTTCCCGTATCGGTACTGGCCCATAGATAACCCTTGGGATCCACGGCCACATGCCGAAAGCGTTTTTCCATGTCTTCCAACCATCGTTCTTCCAATATTTTTCCTTCATTGGGTATCAATACGTTGATGTGTTGTCCGGCCAATGCTGGAATGACAAAAGCACCTTCATAACCGGGATATTGTTGGCCACGATAAAGCAGCAAACTGGACGGTGCAATGGAGGGCACATAAAAATGAACGGGTCGCTCAATGCCTTCGATATGCGTTAACCCCTCTCCCACGGGCAAACCGGAATATTCACGGCCGTAGGTTACCAGCGGCCATCCATAGTTTGCGCCTTTGATGATACGATTCAACTCATCTCCACCCCTGGGCCCATGTTCTGTGACCCATAGTGTATCGGTTTGATGGTCGTATACCGTGCCTTGAGGATTTCGATGGCCATACGACCATACACCTGGATGCACGTTGGGATCCTGAACAAAAGGATTGTCTTTGGGCGCCGAACCATCCAGCCTTAAACGGTAGATCTTTCCACCCGAAGCGGTGAGATTTTGGGCCTGATCTCGATCGCCGCGATCTCCCACACCAAAAAACATATGGCCTTTTTGATCGAAGGCAAGCCGAGAGCCAAAATGCTCTCTCTTTTGTGAACCGCTGTCAGACGTAAATAAAACTTCCAATTTATCCAATTTGCCGTCCATCCATCGCGCCCGTGACACCCTGGTTTCGATGCCGTCATCGGGCTGTTTGACACTGTAGGTAAAATAAAGCCACGGCTTTTTAGGATAAGATGGATCCAAAGCAATGTCCATCAGTCCGCCTTGGCCCCAAACAAATACTTGGAAGGGAAGCGCAATGTCTTTTTCTTGGCGGGTCGCCAAGTTGACTTGTTTGATTTTGCCATTGCGTTGGCTGAGCAAAACTTGATTGTGATCCAAAAAAAGAAACGACCAAATCACACCAATATCTTTGGTTTGATAAACCGATGAAGGTGCCACAGACACCGTGGGTTCAGATTCGTAAATATTTTCAGGAACAGCAGGCCGATAGGTCAACACCACCCAAAGGCAGATGGCCATACAAAATAAGACTGTCCAAACAAAAATCCATCGCTTCATGCACCGTTGGTTTTACGCCATACACGAATAAAAGGAAGTCTTTTATTGACATCCAACGTTGGCTCTCATAACAAAGAAGCCATGGAAGACATCGGCGACCAGTCACAGTCCTTGATTGCAGCCAAGCTGGCACAAAACCTCACAGCGTAGCCAGTTTTTACGAACCCGCCTTTGGTGGGTTTTTTTTATGTATTTTAACCACCGCAAGGCAGTGGCAACAGAAAGTAAGCATGATATTTGAAGCACTCGGATTTTTTAACCAATACATCGGCGGTTACCTGCTGCTGATTCTTTTAATTCCAGCTGGGATTATTTTTTCCTTCGCGTTTGGCTTTGTGC
Organism: uncultured Bdellovibrionales bacterium; assembly: GCA_964497185.1. Taxonomy (GTDB): domain Bacteria; phylum Bdellovibrionota_G; class JALEGL01; order JALEGL01; family JAGRMV01; genus CAZCBX01. The sequence goes on from CAZCBX010000012.1 coordinate 18,085, forward strand.
AAATTCGCCATTTAAAACATGTCGTTGAAATTGTGCAAGGCAAACATGATCGCGCCACCCACAAAGGTGAAATTTCTCACTTTCGCGCTTTGACCACAGCCTTATCGGGCACGGTGGGCACGGGCAACATTGTGGGTGTGGCCCTGGCCATATTCATTGGTGGCCCCGGCGCCCTATTCTGGATGTGGTTGACAGGTTTTTTTGGCATGGCCACCAAATTTGTTGAATGCACGCTTTCCCACGAATACCGAGGGCAAACAGCTTTTGGTCAGTCCTACGGCGGGCCCATGCTGTACATTCAGCAAGGACTCAAACCGTACATCGGCCGGGGCGCCACGGTGCTGGCCATGGTGTTTACCATTGCCGCGCTTTTTACGGCCGTGGCCGATGCCATGACGCAAATGAATTCCATGTCCGAAGGACTCAAAGACAATTATGCCATCGCGCCCTGGATTACAGGTCTTATCTTTTCGCTGATGCTTTACTGCATTGTTATCGGTGGCATTCGCCGTATTGGTGCTGTCACCAGTCGTATTCTGCCCAGCATCGCGCTTTTGTATTGCATTTGTGCGTTAAGTATTCTGGGTAGCCACATCGGCGAAATCCCTGCGGCCTTTGGCCTTATATTCGAAGGTGCTTTTAGTGGCACGGGCGCCACTGGTGGGTTTGTGGGCAGCGCTTTTATGGTCACCGCCATGAAAGGGGTGCAAAGGGGTCTTTTCTCCAATGAAGCCGGCGCAGGTTCTGCAGCCATGGCACACGCCGCGGCCAAAACCGACGAGCCCATTCGTGAAGGCTTGGTCGCTTCGATTGGGCCCTTGATTGATACCCTCTTCATTTGTACCATGACGGGTCTGACCATCATTGTGACAGGTGCCTGGAAATCAGGCATTGAAGGGGTCGGCATGACCATCGAAGCTTTTAAAAACGCGGGCGACATTCCATGGGTCGGCGCGCTCAATTTGCACATTGTGCCGATTGCTTTGTTGTTTTTTGCTTTTACCACCATCATTGCCTACGCCTATTATGGTGAAACCGCTTACAACTATCTGATCCGCTCCAAACCCAAGGATCACTTTCTGCAACGACAAGGACGCACCATTTATTTTCTGATCATTTGTATCACTGCGTTTTTGGGCACCCAGCTCAGTGTCAGCAAAGTATGGGACTTTATGGATGCAGCCTACTCCATGATGGCCATCCCCAACTTGATTGCGCTGCTGGTTTTGTTTCCCAAAGTTCGAAAAAAGTATATTCAGTACAAACAAACGTACTTAACCAAACCCACCCAAGGAAACAATTCATGACCCGGGACAAACAACCACAAAGAAATGTATTTGGCCAACCCCTAGAGCCTTGTTGCACTTCGCCCATGACGGGTTTTTACAGAGATGGTTACTGTCGCACGGGTACTGAGGATCGAGGGCTTCATACGGTTTGCGTTCAAGTCACCGAAGACTTTCTTGCGTTTAGCAAAGCAAGGGGCAATGATCTATCTACACCAGTGCCTGAACATGACTTTCAAGGGTTGCGCGATGGCAGCACGTGGTGCCTTTGCGCCACACGCTACAAAGAAGCACTGGATGCTGGCTATGAGATGCCCATCAAACTGGCTTCCACCCACGAAAAAACATTGGAATATGTTTCACTGGAGCAAATGAAAAAATCGGCCATTGATGTAAGTTAGCCCGATTTATTCGGAAGAATCGATCTCCACCCTTTGCTGCACGAAAATTTTTTTTTGATTTGATGGCCACTGCTTGATTTCATATTCACGCTTGCTCGCAGAAGACCGACACGCAAACATCTCTTGGTAAACAATACGGATGGGTTTGTCTTGATAAAAATATTTGGCACCTTTTTTGGTTTGATGTTGCTCAAAACGCCGGCGCACGTCGGTGGTGATGCCTGTATACAGCGCACCCTTTTCCGTTTCGATCATGTACACCCACCACGTATTGTCGGTTGCCATTTTACGATCTCTTTTCCAACCAATGTTCAACCATTTCAAAAAAGATGTGCACCAACACCGCCATCACCGCAGCAGGAATAGCGCCCTGCATGACCACATTCATTTGATTCAATGCCAAACCGCTGACAATGGGTACGCCGTAGCCCCCAGCCCCAATCAGTGCTGCCAGTGTTGCGGTGCCAATGGTGATGATACTGGCTGTTTTGATCCCGCCCAAAATGGCTTTGGTGGCCAACGGCATTTCAATTTTATAAAGCCTTTGCCAGCGGGTTAACCCCAAGGCCCGAGCCGATTCAATCAAGCTTGCATCAATGGTGGCCAACCCATCGTATGTATTGCGCACAATGGGCAATAAGCCATAAAGAAACAAAGCCACTACGGCAGGCAACCATCCAATGCCCAGCGGCGCAATCAAAAACGCAAACAGAGCCAGCGAAGGAATGGTTTGAATCACGCCCACGCTGCCGAGCAGCCCCTGGCGCAAAAAACCATACTCAAACGCAAGATAGCCCAACAACAAGCCCAGAGTGATGCTACCTGACATGGCCATGAGCACCAAAAGCATGTGCTGCCAAGTACGCAACCAAATGGCGTCCATCAAAGTTGGGGCCACTTGCCTTGGTGAAACCACTTGGGTTTGCTGGGCTAGAAAATCAGCCACCACGGTTTGGATGCTGGCCTGCTCAATGTCCACTCGTGCGTTAAGCTCAATCATGGTGGCTTCATCCAATTGTCCCACCAAATGTTTTTGAATCAGTGCATGGGTTTTTGGATGGGTTTGTGCGAAATCACCCCGCGTTAAAAAAGTGGCTTTGTAGTCAGGAATTACACCCAAAGGGTCTTCCAACATGACCAAATCCATGGAGGATAGTTTGGCATCGGTGCTGTACAAATCGGTTAACTCAATTTTTTCGTTGGCCAAAGCCTCATACTTTAGCGCGTGGTTGATGCTCTTTTTATTCAAAAGCTCAAAACCATAGGCCTGTGCGATGGCTGGGTAAGAATCTTCACGAAAAAGAAAATCTTCTGTAAAAGCCGCTTGAAGCCGGGGCACCTTTTTTAAATCTGTCAGCGTCTTGAGCCCATGGGTTTTGGCCACCGAGGGGGGCACTGCAAACACATAGGTGTTGGCAAAACCCAGCGCATCCATCATGTTTAAATCAAGGGACGATATGGCTTTTTGAATGGACGGGTAATCATCCAACGATGGATCTTTCAATAGCACCAGCTTGATGGTGTCGGAGTAATCGGGATAAATATCAATGCTGCCATTTTGAAGGGCTGAAAAAGCAATGCCGCTTTGACCCAAACCCAGTTTTCGAATCACAGGGCCCTCGCCTGCTCTCTGAGCAAGCTGCGCCACCATTTCTGCCAAAAGATAACTTTCAGTAAAAGGTTTGCTGGCCACCGTTAAGTCAGCATGGGCAAAACAGCTCCACATCCCTACCAGCCCCAGCCAAATTTTGGCCCACTTCACATGGCCTCCAATGGACGATGGGCTTGCATAAAGCGGTGGGCGTAGGTGTGGTTGGGCGCGGCTTTGAGGGTTTGAAAATCGCCGTGCACTTCGATTTTTCCTCCGTGCAATAGCGTGATGGTGTGACCAAAGTAAGCGGCCTCTGCCAAATCATGGGTCACCATCACCACGGTTTTATCCAGCTGGTTGAATAAATCTTTGAGTTCTTGTTGCAAATCATACCGCGTGACGGGGTCAAGTGCGCCCAGTGGCTCATCCAAAAAAAGTACGCTGGGATCCAACATCAATGCCCGCATCAGCCCAATGCGTTGACGTTGTCCCCCGCTCATTTGATGGGGCTTTCGCTTTAAAAGTTTGGCTGGCAAATGCATCAAATCCGAAAGCTGCGCCACCCGGTCCATCAAAGCAGCTTTTTCTTGGCCATGACTCAAACCAGCCAAAAGCACATTTTGCAGCGCGGTCATGTGCGGAAACAACCCACCTTTTTGAATCACATATCCGGTCTCTTGTGCAATGGCGCGCTGAGAACTGGCATTGACCGCCAGTCCGTTGAGATCAATGGATCCTTGATCCGGCTGAATCAAACCAAGCATCATGCGGATCAACGTGGTTTTGCCACACCCGCTGGTACCCAAAAGCACATGGGTTTTTTTGGCAGGCAGGGTCAAATCGATGGGGCCAAGCACCACTTGACCATGGTAGGACTTCTGTACTTTTTGAATCTGAATCAAAGCCAACCGATCATAGCACACGCGCCCCATGCTGTCAGGCACTCAATCAGGAAAGCCTATGAATCACCATACACCCATGAAAGAATTCGATTCCACACATCCTCCGATGGCCGGGTGGTCGACAAAGCTGAATCATGGCTGGGCATTGACGTGCGTTTGTGTAGCACAGGTTTGGGTGTATGCACCGGAACCTCTGCATCGTTTCGGTGGGGCAAAAAAGATGCCTGGCCGATTTGCAGGGCCATGGCATCCTCGACTTGGCTCAGCGTAATGGGGCGGGCCATGGACGAGGGTTGTGTCTCAAACAAAGCCAGTACATGCCTGTGAAATTGGTCTCTGAAGTTTCGGTTCATCGAGACATTGGCATGCAGCTGTCCAAGTTGTTTGTTTTTGTGGGAAGCGTTGGCCAAAAATACATAATAAAACTGATTTGTAGGATCCATGTAAACCGTGGTGCCGGTAAATCCTTCATGAAACATCACGTACCCCAAACCATTGCGCTTTTGTTTGACCTTCCACCCTCCATAGTTGCGCGCGTTGGACTCGCTCGTTCGTTTGGTCGCCACATCGTAAGGTCCCGAAGGCCGTGACGCAACCTGAACATCGGCAGGATAGGAACGCATCCATGCTTGAACAAATTTACCCAAATCCAATGCATTTGAAAACACGCCCGCATGGCCACACACCCCACCCAACAATGAACACATGGGATCATGCACGCGACAAGGGGATGAAGACACCCCACTTAAGTTCGGGACGCACCGACTGCGCTGATCGGATACCGCCAACGATGCGCCATAGTGGGTATGATGCATGCGATAAGGCTCAAAAATTTCTTGGTGCACCACCTCATCGAGTGCTTGCTGCGTTTTCTCCTCAATAATTTGCTGAACAAAATAATAAGCCAGGTCGCTGTATTGGCGCCGGCCACTGGTGACATTTCGGGGTTGCTGCAACTCCTGTTGATACCGATCCTTCCAACGGGCCGCTTGCGTGGGGGTAAAACCACGCACCCATTGACGCCATCCGATCCATTTAGGACAATAGCCACTGTGCAAGGGCGCTTGCTGGGCCAGCAAATCTTTGGTCACCACAGCAAATGGATGCGCATCCAATATTTCTTGCAAGCGCGCCGTTAACACTTCAGGCTCAATCACATTCTTGTCCACAAGCTGCCAAAAGGCTGGCGCAGTGGCAATGACTTTGCTCAATGACGCAATGTCATACAAACCCAGGCCACGATCGTAGTGATACGTTTGATAATGAAGAACACGATCGCCTTGACCAACCAACACCTGAGCATGATCAAAAAGAGATCGCTGTACACCGTGGGTATAAATAAATTGATCGAAGGCCTCATTGGCTGAACGCGCAAAAGCGCAAGGTGTCGATCCACCCACGACCCAAAAGAAAACAAAAGACAGTGTAACAATATTTTTTTGAAGCACTAAACCTCGAAAAGCACGCATATGCCCAAGCAGGCAATTCAAGCGCAGTCCCCACATGGGCGCACCATTGTCTGTTTGGGTAAATGCGTGTTCAAGACAAGTTTAATTTTGTACATCTGTACAAAATTAAACTTGCAACCATCAAAGTGTTCAATAAAAATCAATGGAGAATTTAAATCCCAACGTCGCTTTGCTCGACACTTTTTCTCTCGGGCTTCGTGCTTTCAATTTGAATCATGATGCCCGTTGACCCCACCCATCTATTTTTACTACACGCAAAAATGGATAGCGGATAAGTCCCTGTAAGTCACGCAGCTTTCTGCCCTTGTACGCGCGTTACCTTGCATTCGATGAATATCGCAAGGCCACTAGACCCCGCCCATCTTTATTTTGCTGAACGCAAAAATAATGTGGGATAAGAACCTGTAAGTCGCGCAGCGACTAAGAGGTTCTAAAAGTCTCTGTCCATGACTGTTTTGCGGCGGTCGGCTTGGGCGCGTTCGATGGCTTCATCGCATAGCTGACGAACTTTGTCGGACAAAGCGTCTGCTACATTGGCTGAAGTGCTCATGCCGGCTTTTTCTTTGATGTATTTTTTAAGTTTGGATACTACAATTAGTGTTTCTTTATCGCTCATGTGCATTATGTAATCAGTTCCTGACAGGTTTGGCAAAAAAAAATATGATATTTTTTACATGACCAAGTCGTTGTCTTTTTCCTCTTCCGGCGTCTCGTCTGGAAATGTCATAGCAATGGCAAAAGTTAGCACACCCACACGTCCCATCAGCATGAGCACGATAAAAATCATTTTACTAATCGGTGCAAGCGCGCCCGTGATGCCCATGCTTAATCCCACGGTACCCAATGCAGAGGCCGCTTCAAATACAATCTCCTGAAACGCAAAATTCTCGACCTGGCAAAGCAAAAACACCGCCAAGCCCAATACCCCCATGTAATATACAAAAGACGCCGTAGCCATTTGTAGGCGGCGGGAAGGTATTGTCCTCTTACGAAATCGAACGGTGCTTCGGCCTTTGAGCGTGCTTTTTACCAAGCCAAACAGGGCAGAAAATGTGGTTGATTTCAAACCACCGCCGGTACCAGAGGGCGATGCACCAAAAATCATAAAAAACAAAAGCAACATAATCGAAGCACTGGATAAGCTCCCAATGGGGACCGAATTAAAACCCACCGTGGTCGAAGCGGTCATGACCTGGAAAAAACCAACCTGTAATTTTTGTAAGGGATCCATGGCTTGCATGCTGGGCTCGGTAAGAGCAAATAGGATGGTGCCCAACAATAAAAACCAGAAAGTAATGGATAAAATGATTTTGCTGGTAAAAGTCATTTGTGTGCGTTGGCCTGTCAGGTTAAAAAAAACATCGGTCCAAACGATAAAACCAATCCCGCCCAACAAACTTAAAATCGATAAAACCGCATTGATTCCCATGACGCCAGAAAACGCTTCGAGGCTGTTTGAAAAAAGGCTAAAGCCCGCGGTACAAAATGCCGAAACACTGTGAAAAACACCCTTCCATAAAGCCCCCTCGACCCCTTGCGCAGAAAAAAGCCCCCAAAGCGCCAGGGCACCTATGAGCTCGCAAACAAATGTAAAGATGACCACGCTTCGAATAAAATCACCAATCTTCAGGGCTTCCGGTAGAGAAAATGCACTTTGCCCTATACGCTTACGCGCCTCTGAAAGTTTTCCTTCTTTGGATAAAATCACAAAAGAGCCAAAAGTCATGTAACCAATCCCGCCCACTTGAATAAGTAGCAAAATGACCAGCTGGCCAAAAAACGTAAACACAGTGCCCGGGTCCACTGTGACCAATCCGGTTGTGGATACCGCTGACACCGCAATAAAAAGCGCGTCCAAATCCTGAAGTTCTCTTACCTGTGACCAAGGCGACGCCAAGAAAATCCAGCCCACCACGGCATAAGTTACATACCCCACCAATAAAATCGTCGCCGTTGGCAAATTGTTGGAGCAGCGTAAAAGAAAATTTTCGCATTGCTGATAGATTTTTTTCATGACCAATCCTGCTGTTGAATCAAAGATTGATTTTGCCCCATGGGTGGAACTTTTTCACCACTGGTAGGCAAACAGCTTTCGCATGACTTTCCCAAAAAAAGAAGAAAGGCCAATGGCACCACCAAAGTCACCCAGCGTACCACAACCGTGTCCATGCGTTTTTTATGTTGATTCATAACCGCAAAGATTTTGCTCCTAATAAAATAAAACACAACATTTCTTTGGTATAAAAAATCTTGCATTGGACTCAAATGCGTATATTATACGTATATTATGAGCCGCGACAAACAGCCTTTGACCCCCAAAGAAAAAATGATTTTAAACTTTATTGAGGAGTATCAGGCCCAAACTGACACTTCTCCCACCTACTCTGAAATTCAAGACAAATTTGAATACAAAGCCATCTCTTCGGTGCAACAATACGTGGCGCAACTGGTAGACAAAGGCCACTTGCGTGCGCCGCTGGGCAAAAGCAAAAAAAGGGCGTTGGAGCTGGTGCCCGATGAAGATGAAACCGATCTGGTTACCATTCCCATGGAAGGCTACGTGGCTGCTGGCCTTTTAACCGAAGCCATTCAAAACCGAGAACTGATTGAAGTGGCTCCCAGCCTTTTGGGCAAGCAAGGCAGCAAACAAGATTATTTTGGCCTGACTGTTAGAGGCGACTCCATGATAGATGCCTGTATCCTGGATGGTGATTTGGTCATCATCCGCCGTCAATCCACGGCACGCAATGGACAAACGGTGGTGGCCATGGTGGACGAAGAAGCCACGCTCAAAACCTATTTTAAAAAAGTCACCCACATTGAGCTGCATCCGGCCAATCCCAATTATGCCGTCATTCACATACCCAAAACAGCCAATTTTCGCATTTTGGGTGTGGTGTCCAGCGTGATACGAAAAATGGATCAATGATTTGCCGCGGGTGCAAAGGCCCACGATTGTAAACTGTAAAGAAATCCATTTTAAAATCCCATTGCTTTTTTGTACAAATCCATCATGATCCCAAAAATGAATGTAGCAGAAGGTATTTTGAAGTGCCTACAACAGTACGGCGTTGAACACATGTTTGGCATCCCAGGCGATTCCATCAATTATTTTATGGATGCCCTGCGCACCAACGACAACATTCAATTCATTCAGGTCGCCCATGAAGAAGGCGGCGCGTTTGCCGCCTCTGGACAAGCCAAAGCAGGCGCAAAACTCTCTGCATGCATGGGCACCTCTGGACCGGGCGCCATCCATTTACTCAACGGCTTGTATGATGCACAAAAAGACGGCGCTGCCGTCATTGCCATCACCGGCCAAGTCGACACCTCGGCCATTGGCCTAAAGTCTCATCAAGAAATTGGGATACAAAAACTATTTGACGACGTGAGCTGTTTTAATCAAGTGCTTTACGATGCCGCGTCCGCCATTCGCATTGTGGACACCGCCTGCCGCACAGCCATCGAACGCGGCGGCATTGCGCACATCAGTGTGCCCATCAACGTGGCCCAACAAACCATTGATGACAAAGACATTGAACAGCTCCAGACCTACACCCCTGGCACCCTCAGTCCTTCCCCGTCACAAATCGAAGAAGCCAGAACCCTGTTGTCCAAAGCGTCCAAACCACTGATTTTGGCAGGCAAAGGGTGTTTACCCTGCAAAGATGAATTGCTTGCATTTGCTCAAGCGATGTCGGCCCCCGTGATCAAAACACTCAAAGCCAAAGCGCTATTGCCCGATGAGCACCCCCATAGCTTGGGTGGGTTAGGCCTGTTGGGCGTTCGCCCCGCCGTGCATGCCATGAAAAATTGCGACCTGCTCATCATGCTGGGTACCGATTTTCCGTACGAAGACTTTTTAAACCACGATGTACCCACCCTTCAAGTGGATATCCGTGCTGCTTCATTGGGCCGTCGCACATCGGTCACGCTGCCCATCCAGGCCCACTGCCAGGAATTTCTGCGCGCGCTTTCGCCCTATCCACAAAATGACAATTCGGATTTTCTAAGCAGCTGTCAGAACTACATGAAACTTTTTCTCAAGCTCATGGATCAAGTGGACCTACGCCATGGCGATGAAATCAAACCCCAAAATCTGATGCGCGCGCTGGGTCAAGCCGCGGATGACCGCGCTATTTTTTGCTGCGACACCGGCTCCGTCACTTCTTTTTTTGCCAAAAGCTTGCGCATCCGCGCGCAGCAAGAAACTTATTATTCGGGCAATTTGGCATCCATGGCTTTTGCAGTATCGGCCGCGATGGGCATCCAAATCAAACACCCCAACCGCCAGGTCATTGCGGTGACTGGAGACGGCAGCATGAACATGCTGCCTGGCGAGCTTGGCACCATCGCTAAACACAAACTGCCTGTTAAAATTTTTATCGTAAACAATCAACGGTTGCACCTCATTGATTTTGAAGAAAATGCCAAAGGCCTACCCATGTACGGCACCGAACTGGCCAATCCCGACTACACCCTTTTGGCCCAAGCCCACGGCATTCAAGCCAAATCCATCAAAGAACCGGCCGAGCTAGAAGGCGCCATTGCTCAAGCCCTCAACACTTCCGGCCCTTATATTTTGGATGTTCAAGTCAACCCATCCCAAATGCTTTTTCCACCCACGGTCGACGTCAGCCAAGCCTATGGTTTTACCAAAGCAAAAATCAAAGAACTCTGGAGAGACATCACAGAAGTATTTGAAAAGTAACGCCACCACCTTGGTAGAAATCTGTTTTTAAACAAAAAGGGCTTGCCCGTAAGGAAAAACTTCGTTATAACCGCTGGGCTTTGAAGGAAAAGGGCCGGTAGCTCAGGGGTAGAGCATCTGACTTTTAATCAGATGGTCGTTGGTTCGATCCCAACCCGGCTCACCATCTTAAAAGCAACGTTGTGGCAAACACGACGCCTGACGATCCATCGTCCATGCGTCCCGTTCGTCTAGCCTGGTCCAGGACATCGCCCTTTCACGGCGGTAACACGGGTTCGAATCCCGTACGGGACGCCACAATTTTTTTCACGCTTTTGCTTAGTAACGTTGGCTTCGAAAAACTCGAGGCTTCGTGGGATTCGAACATCGTTCGTCTGTTTATTGGGTCGCCTTCGGCTCCATGGCGTACGGGACATCTCAATATCATTTACACACTTATTTATTAACGTTGGTTTCGAGAATCTCAATGCTCCGTGGGATTCAACCTGGATTTCCGCTTGCTTTTGCGACCAGAAACCAGGCATACGCCGCGTTGTTAAAGCAACGGCTAAAACAGAGTTCGTCTGTTGATCTGGTTTAGCGGTTCTTGAGACGGTAGGAACTAGAACCACTTATGTCATGATTTTTCTTCAGCTTGACTGAAGGGAAATCTGACCTCCTTCGGCTTATATGGAATGGGCTTCATCCATCTTAATGTGGCTGCTCGGGGCGAACAAAAGCTGCCGCTTTTGCCTATAAAGCACCTTCACGATATGGCGTACGGGACATCTTTTTATTGGATTGTTCTTTTTGTGTCGCAGTGCAGTTGTTTGGGATTGACGTAAGATGCTGAAAATATTATATATTATAGGTTTTGATTTTGGCATATATATTGCTTTTTTACGGGGTGTGTTAAAAGACACTTATTCAACCTTTGAGGGTGAATGTGTTGAACAAAGAAGATCAGAAATGGAAGTTATGATGAAAAATGTAAAATGGATTTTGGTGATTGGGTTGTTGCTGGGCAGCTCAGTGAGTTTTGCTCAGAGTTCGACATTGCGACTTGAAAAACGCGGTAATCCACGTGAGTATCAAACTAAAAATAGAAACCAAGAACCAATTATTGACATAAAGAACAATTGCGAGACTTTTGATGGTCTGATGACTAGTAAAAAAGAAGTGACTCTTAGCTTATGGAATGTAGGCGAGGGGGAAAAAAATTATACTATCATTTTGACCAAATCGAATAGTGATATCTCTGATTATACCTATCAACTACGTGAAGTGTCTTCAGGTACTTTGCAAATTACTCGACAAGATTTTGCTGAAGAAAATTCACACGTGCTAGGTGTGTTGGAAGATAGTTTAAGAATCCAAATAGAATTGTTGGATGATGAGGAGCCCGTTCAAAACAAAAAGTACGAAAATATTTATGAAGGCGATAACAACTCTTACAATGAGTAAGCGTCCCTTCTAAATGCTGCCTTACCACCTATCCTTGACTTAAATGGGTTAAAATAAACGCAACAGCAGCACAAGTGATGGATAAAATCTGTAGCCTGCGGGCCGTGCCCTTAGAGCAAATTCAAAATAAAAATAAAAACAAACGCCTTGGGCGTTTGTTTTTATTTAAACTCATTTCAAAACTGGCCTTCGAAAGCTTTTTGGGCTTATGCGAGCGTCTCCGCAGCGTAAGCGAGGACTAGCGAGCATCAGCCCAAAAAGCTGTGCACAGAACTCGTTTAATAAAAGAAAAAGCGCAAACACCATCCAGCGATAAGCCGCGTGCTACATCGCTTCAATCCAAGTAAAGCGACTAAAAGATTTCTTGCGTGAGGATTTGGGCTTTTCGGTCGGGGCCGGTGGAGATCAGGGAGATCTCACATCCTGCCAGCTCTTTGACCCGGTCCAAAAAGTTTTTGGCCTCGGTGGGCAGCTGGTCGTAATCGCTGCACATGTCGGGGATTTCCAACCAACCAGGATGCTCCTCGTAAACCGGTGTGACCTGGTCGAGCAAGTCGTTGTCTGAAATAAATTCGGATGAAACGGTGCCATCAGGGTATTGATAACCTGTGCAAATTTTGATGGTATCCATGCCACTGAGCACGTCCAGTTTGGTAATGGCCAAGTCAGTTACGCCATTGATCCAAACCGCATGGCTTAAAAACACGCCATCAAGCCAGCCACATCGACGCGGCCGCCCAGTGGTGGCACCAAACTCATTGCCTTTTTTGGCAATGGCCTGCCCCACTTCATCGGTAAGCTCGGTTGGAAACGGACCCGACCCCACGCGTGTGGTGTAAGCTTTGCAAACGCCAATGACCTGATCAATCATGGTCGGCCCCACACCCGCGCCGGTGCATGCGCCGCCAGCAACCGTGTTGCTGGAAGTCACAAATGGATAAGTGCCATGGTCGATGTCGAGCGATGTGCCCTGTGCGCCTTCAAACAAAATGCGCTGATGCTTTAAGTGCGCTTGACGAAGTTCCGTAGACACGTTGGTTAAAAAAGGAAGCAACCAATCACGGTATTCAACAATTTCATCGTGAATGTATTGATACTCGATGGGTTTGGCTTCATAGAGATTTTCCACCAGGGCATTTTTTAAATCGATGTTGTGTTTGACAGCCGCTTCAAAACGAGACATGTCTTTGAGCAAGCCGGCGCGCACGCCATTGCGCGAAATTTTATCGGTGTAAGCGGGACCAATGCCTTTAACCGTGGTGCCAATTTTTCCCTCACCCCGTCGTGCTTCAGACAGTTGATCCATGTAAATATGGTACGGCAAAATTAAATGGGCATTTTCACTGATGCGCAAATTGTTCGGCGTCACATTTACACCGTGTTTTTTAAGCAGTTCAATCTCCTCAAACAGCGCCTTGATGTTGAGCACCACGCCATTGCCAATCATGCAGGTGGTGTTTTCGCGCAGAATGCCCGAAGGGATAAAGTGAAGCACCACTTTTTCATCGCCCACAATTACGGTGTGGCCAGCGTTGTTGCCGCCTTGAAAACGAACCACCACATCGGCTCGCTCCGATAAATAATCGACGATTTTTCCTTTTCCTTCGTCACCCCATTGGGTGCCCACCAGCACTACATTTTTCATGTGTCTTATCTCCTACTTTTTATGGCATGTATCAATGATTGACGCATTTGAATAGTCAAAATTCACCCTACAGGGTGAAGCTCTCGGCCATCCTTGATAAATGCTTCTACCACGTGGACCACGGCATCCACCACGGCTTGCTGTGCTTCAAAGGTCGAAGCACCCAAATGAGGCGTGACAATCACCTTTGGATGGTTGAGCAATGGATCATCGGGCTTGGGGGGTTCTTGATCCAGCACATCGAGCGCCGCCCCCGCCAGCCGATTGTCTGCCAGCGCTTGGGCCAATGCCGTTGTATCCAGCAGCGCGGCTCTGGCTGTATTGATCAACCAGGCCCCTTTTTTCATTTGAGCAAAATGATCACGGCGCAAAAGCGGCATGTCCGCTTTGGGGACCGCGGCATGCAAGGAGATGACATCACTGTCACAAAGTAACGCTTCCAACGTATCGTACCAGCGCAGTGCGGGACTTTTTTCACGGGCGAAGGGATCCAATACGCCAACATCCATGCCAATGCCTAATGCCATCTGCGCCACCCGCTGGCCCACATACCCAAAGCCGATTAAGCCCAATCGTTTGTTTTTGAGTTCATGGCCCATGTATTGACTTCGGTTCCATTGACCCTGCTGCAAACTTTCGTAGGCTTGCGGTACATGCCGAAGCAAAGCAAACATAAGGGCCACCGTGTGCTCTGCGGCTGCATTGGCATTGGTGCCAGGTGTATTGCACACCGCAATGCCTTGTTTGCGCGCATACGGTATATCGATGTTGTCCACACCCGAACCTGCTCGAACAATGAGTTTAAGATTTTTGGCGGGTTTTAGCAACGCCTCGTCGACCGTGGTGCCACTTCGCACGATCAGCACGTCGTGCTTGGCGATCTCAATGCGCTGCGCTTCTGGGTTTAAATCTGTTTTGATCGTCACGCCTAAGGCAGGGTTGGCTTGCAAGCGAGCAACGCCGCTGGCATCCAATGGATCGCTGATCCAGACCGACCAGCTCATGTCAGCTCCGAATAAATCTCTTGCCAGGATGGTAGGCTGTCACGATGAGGTAAATATTGATGGATAAGCGCCAGCGCATGATCGACGCTTGTCTTGTCGCAATACCCCATGTGCGCAAAACGAAAAACCTTACCCTTCAATTGATCTTGCCCACCGGCCAACCAAAGCCCCTCTTCTTTTTTAAGTTTGCTCAGCCAAGCACCCACATCCCAGGACAACAACCCCACGGCCGTTAATCCATGGGCCGCGTCTTGATCACGATTGAGCAAGGGCAATTGCATCTGTTGAAAAGCGTGTCGGGTGCGTTGCTGAAGAAATTGATGGCGTTGAAAGACGTTTTCTTTGCCTTCTTGCTCGATCATTTCCAATGCCGCATGCAGTCCCTGAAACAGCGAAATGGCTGGGGTAAAAGCGGTGCTGTTTTGACTTTGTGCCTTGTACTCGTGGGCCAAAGAAAAATACAAACCTCTGGCGGGTTGAATGCGGGCCATTGCTTTGTCTGACAAAGCCAATGTAGCCAAGCCGGGTGGACACATCAATGCTTTTTGGGACCCACCCACCATCCCATCGATGCCGTCTCGGTCCATGTTCAAATCATGAATGCCCAATGCCGTAATGGCATCAACCAGAAATAGACAGTCCGGGTATGCTTGAAGCAACGCGCCGATTTCTGCCACCGGGTGAAAAACGCCCGTTGAGGTTTCGCACGCTTGGAGCATCAACCCTTTTAAATTGGCATGAAGGTGGGGCTGAATTTGCTCCAGGTCAACCGCTTGCCCCCACGGCACTTCTACAACGGTGAGTTTTAATCCGTACACTTGTGCAAGTTTTTGCCAGCGCTGTCCGAATTTACCCGCGACCACCACCAGCACTTCATCGCCTTCTTTAAACAGTGAAGCCACACTGGCTTCCATCGCGCCACTGCCCGAGCAGCTTAAAACCATCGTTTGGCCTGAAGTACCGCAAAGATTTTTTAGCTTTTGGCGCACGCCCATTAAAATTTCTTGAAACTCACCAGATCGATGATGAATCATGGGCTGAGCCATGGCTTTTTGAACCTGAGGAGGAATGGGGGTGGGCCCCGGTGTGCAAAGGATGGGTGGATTCATTAGGCTGATAATTTTTGAAGTGTGGCTTTGAGTTGGTCGTACAATGCGCGCATGGCATCGACATCTTTTTGGGCAATGACCGTTTGGGCATGCGCCATAAAAGTTTGAATTTGCTGCGTGCGCTCTTCCGACATTTCTTCTTTCTGACTTAAGAATTCTTTTCGAATTTTATGAAGCAAAAGCTCATTTTTTTGCGCGATGGCTTCCGACTCTTCTTCTTCACGAATTTTAATTTCAAGCGTTTGCGCTTGTTTGGTCATTTCAGCCACTTCTTCTTCGGTTAAGCCACTGGACATGGTCACGCGAATGGACTGTTCTTTGCCCGTGTCTTTGTCTTTGGCGGACACTTGCACGATACCATTGGCATCAATGTGGAAAGTGACTTCAATTTCTGGATCACCGGCTGGGGCTTTGCGAATGCCTTCGAGTAGGAACTCACCCAGCAATTCATTTTCTTCCGCTTCGGGACTAAACCCTTGATACACTTGCACACGAACAGAAGGTTGGTCGTTGACCACTGTGGTAAAGTTTTTCTTCTTCAACACCGGCACGGTGGTATTGGCCTCAATCAAACGCGTAAACGTACCGCCGGCACTTCGAATGCCCAGCGGTAGCGGTGTCACATCCAATAAAAGCATTTCAACTTCGGTATCGGACGTCAGGGCATTGGCCTGAATGGACGCGCCAATGGCCACTGCTTCATCGGGATTGATTTGTTTGGTCGCACTTCGTCCAAAGTAATTGGAAACCGAATCGGCCAAAAAAGGCATGCGGGTTTGACCACCCACCAGCAAAATATCGGTTAGATCACCTTTGGTCACCCCTGCTTTCTCCATGACACCTTTGCATATATTCAATGTGCGCTCAACCAGTGGTTTGGCCAGCTTTTCAACATCTTTGCGATGAATCGATTGATTCAAATGCAGGGGTTTGTCATTTTCAGTGGCGATAAACGGAAGGTTGATTTCCACTTCGTGAAAGGATGAAAGGTCGCATTTGGCTCTTTCGCATGCGTCTTTGAGCCGTTGAAGCGCAATTTTATCTTTGCGTAGATCAATTTCGTCGCTGGCCAAAAAACGGTCCGCCACAAAATCAATCAACACATTGTCGACGTCATCCCCACCCAAAAACGTGTCTCCGCCGGTGGCCAGCACTTTAAACACACCATCATTGATTTCAAGAATGGACACATCAAATGTGCCACCCCCAAAATCATACACCACCACCAGCTGATCTTTTTTCTTGCTGTACCCATAGGCAATGGCCGCCGCCGTGGGCTCGTTGATGATGCGCAGCACATTTAAACCTGCAATGGTGCCTGCATCTTTGGTGGCTTGCCTTTGCGCATCATTAAAATAAGCGGGAACCGTGATCACAACGTCGTGAATTGATTCTGAAAAATAATCTTCTGCCACCCGTTTGAGTTCCAATAAGATGTAAGAGCTAATTTCGGGCAGTGAAAATTCGCGGCTGCGACAGCGCACCCGGATGTCTTCGTGCGGACCCTCCACTATTTCGTACGCGTACAAAGCTTTTGCACTGTCCACTTCTTTGGATCCGATGCGACGACCAATCAGTCGTTTGGAAGACACAATGGTGTTGCCTGGATTGGCAATCGCCTGGCGTTTGGCTACCTGCCCTACAGCTATTTTGCCACTTTCAAGTACAGCCACCACCGATGGGGTGGTTGGATAGCCATTTTTGTTTAAAATGATGTTGGTGTGGCGACCTTCTGTGAAGGCAACACAAGAATTGGTGGTGCCAAGGTCGATGCCGATTACTTTTGCCAAAAAAAATGCCCCTTTCCAGCGCTTTGTTTAAGTTAGCAGATTTCTTAGGGTTTACAATTGAATTTCTTTTGTTCTGCAGAGTGTTGATTGGTCATGTTGTTTTAATGAAAGTTTGGTTTTTGGTCATATGGTTAGGGGTTGGGTTTAAACGAGGTTGGTGTTGAGCTTTTTGGGCTGATGTTCACTAGTCCTCGCTTACGCTGCGGAGGCGTTCACATCAGCCCAAAAAGCTTTTCGTCGATCAGAAGTATATAGGGGGGTGGGTTTGGTTAGTGACAAACGCCTACGGCGTTTGTCTTTATGATATTGGGTTTTTGGGTGTGGGATGGATTAGTTGGTGAGGGGGTTTTTTTTGATGGCTTCTTTTACGCGGCGTAGGGCGCTGGATACGTCTTCGTTGTCTCGGTCCATGATTCGGGCCATTTTGTAAAAGTTGAGGGCTGCTTTTAGATTGCCTTTGGCTTCTTCTTCTTTGCCCATCTGGTATTGGTTTTGTGGCGAGGAGAATTCGGGTTTGGTTTTGGAGTGAGACCCTACTTTGGCTCCTTGCGGTGCAGAGGCGCCATTTTGATTGGCGGACTTGGGGGTGCGGAGCATTTTTAAATGGGCTTTGCGCTGCGCTTCGTCGGACAACACGCCATAGGCCTGCTGGATGCCGTTGAATACTTCGTCCAGCATTTCTTTAAAGGGGCCAATGTCCTCTTTAAAAAAACGGTCTGGATGAAATTCTTTGGACAGGCGAAAATACTGTTTGTCAATGGATGCTTTGGAGGCGTGCCAATCCAGCTCCAGGGTGCGAAAATGATCATTTTTGGCCAGTGTTTCATATTTTTGCCGAATGCGTGCTTGCGCGCCATCGCCAAAGTTGCGCGAGGGGGGTGTGGAACTTTGCTGCGTTTCTTCTTTGCTGGCAACAGGCTTTGGCTCAGAGGCTGGGCAGAGAATCAGCTCCCATGCCAAAAGTTTTTGGATGATGGCTTGCAGCGTTTCTTCCGGAAGGCTGACAATTTGCCGAATTTCTTGCATGGTGGCGTGACCGTTGACCCGAGATAAAACAAACGCATCTTCTGGCGTCATATTGATACCCTCCAAGCTGGCTTGAGGGTTGATTTTTGGGATGCTTTTGTCTGAAACACTCATGATCTGGGATGCGTGTCCTTGTATACGGTTTTAAGTTTTTCTTTGCTTACCTGCGTGTATTTTTGCGTTGTAGCAAGATTTTCATGACCTAGCAATTGTTGAATCGATCGCAAATCTGCCCCGTGATTGAGCAAATGTGTGGCAAACGCATGTCGAAACGAGTGCGGCGACACGGTTAACCCCATGGGCAGCAAGGGCTGATATTTTTGGAGCAAATAGCGTACACCCCGCGTGGTCATCCGTTTGCCACGGTGATTGAGCAAAAGCGCTTGTTCTGCTTTGGGCCCTTTTCGCTCAGACTGATACCGCTGCCATGCCTCCACCGCATATTCACTGCAGGGCACCACCCGGTCTTTACGTCCTTTGCCTTCACGCACGGTCACGCGCCGATGGGTGACATCCAAATGGGCCATGTCCAACGCCACAAGCTCACTGACCCGAAGTCCTGAGCCATACAGCAATTCAAACATCAGCCAGTCGCGGGTCGAGAATTTTTGATCTTCCACCCCTTGTTGAAAAAAAGCCTGCAGCGCTTGTTGCGATGGAACCGAAGGCGTGTGGGCCGGCACCTTAACAGAATCAAGACCCACTGTGGGATCCGCCGACACCCAACCTTGGTCCAGCGCAAAACCAAAAAAAGTTTTTAAGCCACTGACCCTGCGCGCGGTGGTTTTGGCGTGTTTTTTTTGGGCAAACAAATGAGACACAAACATGCGTAAATCATCCAGTTTGATTGGATCCAGCCGCACCTGCTCTGCTGGCCACTGCTGTTTTTGAACGAGAAACGAAATTAAAGATGCCACATCGCGCTCGTAGGCGCGAACCGTGTGCGGTGACAAGCGACGACTGTGCTTAAGGTGGTCGGCAAAAATTTTGAGCTGTTGTTTGATTTCTTGATTCACCGTGTGGCCGACATCACACGTTGCTGGCGGCTTGAATGCCTTGAGCCATTGCCGTTTTAAACCAGGCTTGAAAACTCTGCTGCGCGCGCTGAAAGTGCTTTTGCCGTCTCTCCTTCTTTTTCATTTTAGTCTTTATTGGCAAAGGAGGCAAGAGACCATAATTGATGTTCATGGGCGAAAAATCACTCTTTAACGGATCGGTGGTAATCACACGCATCAATGCACCCATGGCGGTATCCGCTGGGGGTCGATCCAGGGATAAATCTTTGATGTGTTTTAAAAGATTTAAGCCCACCATTTGTCCCATGGCGGCTGATTCAACATAGCCTTCTACACCAGTTAATTGGCCTGCAACGAAGATGTGGGGATGATCTTTGAGTGAGAGGTCTGCGTTGAGCAGTGTGGGCGAGTCAATGTATGTATTTCGGTGCATCGAACCCATGCGAAAAAATGATGCTTTTTCTAAGCCTGGAATCATGCGAAAAATGCGTTTTTGATCCCCCCATTTCATACGCGTTTGAAAGCCCACCATGTTGTAAAGTGTGGTGGGTGAATTTTCTCTGCGCAGCTGAACCACGGCATAAGGTCTTTGACCCGTATGCGGGTTGGTTAACCCCACAGGTTTCATTGGGCCAAAGGCAAGCGTCAGTGGCCCTTTGTCCACCAGCACTTCAATGGGCTGACATCCTTCAAAACACTTCATTTCCTCAAAATCACGCACCTCTACTTTTTCGGCAGCTTTGATCTCCTCAATGAAGGTTTCATATTGAGTTTGGGTCAGTGGACAATTTAAATAATCGTCGTTGTCTTCTTGATAGCGAGAAGCAAAATACGCTTTGCTCAAATCGACACTGTCGGCCTCAATGATGGGCGAAATGGAATCATAAAAATAGAGCGTATCGCTGCCAATGTACTGAGCCAAATCCTGGGCCAGCGCATCGGATGTCATGGGCCCGGTGGCGATGACCACCCAGGCATCTTGCGGAATCGACGTTGTTTCTTCACGCACCACGGTGACCAAAGGATGGTCATCCAATACCCTGGTTACTTGTGCTGAAAACTGATCGCGATCCACCCCAAGTGCATTGCCAGCAGGTACCCGCGCTTGATGTGCACTGGTCAAAATAAGCGAACCAAGCTGCATCATTTCACTTTTGAGCATTTGCGGCGCACCAAAATCCGCGGTTGAGCCCAAAGAGTTGCTGCACACCAATTCTGCAAAGTCGGGCGATTGATGCGCGGGCGAAAATCGCTGTGGCTTCATCTCGTGCAGGGTGACCGGCACGCCATGTCTGGCCAAAAAGTACGCTGCCTCACAGCCGGCCATGCCTGCACCAATAATGTGAATGTCTTTTTGCATTTGCCCCACCCCAACCTTTTGGTCATGCCTGCGCCAAGATTGATCAGCAAGCCATTTTATAGACGTACATACCGCCCATCGTCTAGCTTTTCAAGACATCCTTGCATTTCAAGCGCGGCCAAAATGATGCTGGCATCGGCCACCGACATGTTTTTTTCAGCACAAATTTGATCCATCGTTTTGGGCTCATCCAGCGCCAAAAAAGACCACATGGCTTGTTCTTGAACGCTGAGCTGCGGTTTTGGGGTGGATATGGTCGCATGATCACCCAATGGTTCGTAGTCTTCCAGAATAGACTGAGCGTTGCGCACCAACTTGGCACCCTCCTGCAAAAGCCGGTTGGGATACATGGAAAAGGCAGAGTCGATGCAGCCTGGCACAGCATAGACTTCTCGACCCAAATCCGTGGCATGACGAACCGTGATTTGTGTGCCGCTTCGGTGCGCGGCCTCCACCACCAAAAGCCCTGGGCTCAGCGCCGCGATCAACCGATTGCGGGCATGAAAATGGTACCTCAGCGGCTCAACGCCCCACGGATATTCAGAAAGAATCAACCCACCCTGGGCCAATATATCGTTGCGCAGGTCATGGTGCTTGGCAGGATACGTTTTATGCAGTCCATGCGCCACCACCGCCACAGTGGGGCAGCCCGCTTTGACAGACATTTGGTGGGCCAGCCCATCAATGCCATAAGCCAAACCACTGACCACAATCATGCCAGCCTGCACACACGGCTCTAACAACATGGGTGTGACCCGACGGCCATACGTCGTCGGTTTACGCGTACCAATGACGCTCAAAGACTTTTCCCGAATGGGCCTGTGGCTCCCCTGCGCATACAAAACCCAAGGTGGATCGGCCAAGTCCATCATGGCAGAAGGATAATCATTGGTATCCATCACCCAAGCCTGAATGCCATGTTTTTGATGTTGCGCATGCAACCACGGAATCTTTTCTTGCTTCAACCAAGCCTCTGGCTGGGCCGGCACCGATGCAAACAAAGGCTGGTCAGGCTGCTTCAAATAAGACCGAAGAATGGACGCCAATGACCCAAAATGCGCCAGCGCTTCGTATTTATGTTTTGGAGAAATGGCCCGCGTTTGCGCCCAAGCCATGGCCAACTGTTGTTGCATCGTTTTCATGCATCCAATCATTCATATTTCATGCCATTTTCAATGTTTTATATTTTCGCAAGTCAAAAAATGGGTTCTGGTTAGGAGCCTGGAGACCATTGTATGAAAATTTACACACCATAAACATCTTTGAACGGGGCTTTCCATAACTGGTATGACCCCGGCTTTTAGATTGGGTTGCCCCGAAATGGTTCCCTCCGCTTGGTTCCAACGTGCAAATTTAGAGGTTAGTTGCCATTGAAATTGGGCTGTGCTAGGTCAAACCTATTATAAAGCCTGCACGGATATCTTGCGCGATTCAGTCTAAACATTGGGAGTGAAGAGGTGATATGAAACGTGAGGTCAACAAGGACCAACACCAAACGATTTGATTTACACCATGAAGATAGCCGTATTTGACTTAAACAAGACTTTATATCGACGCAGTTCAAAATCTGAATTTTTTAAATTCGTATGTTTTAAGCGCAGTTATAAAATCGGACATTTGTTGGAATTGATGTTTTTGGCGTTGGCTGGCAAATTAAGACTGATCAATATTACATCTTTCAAAGAGAATTTTTTTAATTACCTTGATGACCTTGAACCCGCCACGGTGACAAAATATGCCGAACAATTTTGGGCCATTGAGTACCCGGACCATTTCAATGATGAAGTCTTACATCGAATGAAAAAACATCGTGAAGAAGGGATGAAAATCTATTTGATCACGGGCGGTCTAGAAATTTATACAAAACCAATCACCGATCATATAAAATTCGATGGCTTTCTTGGCACCCAGACTGAATATACCAACGGTACTTACAAGATCATTGGGGATGCGTGCAAGGGCGAAGAAAAAGTCCGAAGGTTAGAGGAAGACCTGAAAGGTCAACCGTTCGAAATAGCGGTCGCTTATTCTGATGAAAAAGAAGCCATTCTTGACCAAGCCACAAAAGCTTACTTTATTCATGAGGGAAAAATTAAGCCCTATGATCCAACCAACATTTAGTTTTGACCGACGACCATCCAACACCAGTTTAAATGCAAGGGTCGTGACTCCAAAAACCACAGCCTAGAAGAAACGTCAGCCCGACGGGTTCGACATGAGCGACTCCGGTAGCTGCGCGAGGACCTAGCGAATGCGGACCCCTCAGGCCCAACGAACCTTATTTTTTTTAAACAATTTTTATCGCAAAATGCTTGCACTCACTTGCACGCAACTTACATAAGTAGAGCAAAGGTTTATTTTTCAACTTGGGTGGTGACGCGGTCGCCTTTTTCCAAAGCGCCCCGAAGCGTAACCACGTAAGCGGCAGAGGTGTTGTCCCACGCTTCGACCACCATCACTCTTGCAAATGGGACATCGGGCAGGTCTTTGTCATTGTCATCGATGTAACCATCGCCGCGGCGAACCACATAAAGCTGCACACCTTCGCTGATGCCTTGGTTGGTGCCAAGGTTTAAAAAGACATAGTCATTGTTTTCAATTAAAAACTGTTGGTTGTCTGCGGCTACAATATGCCCGTCGATCAGCTCTTCGGTGTAATGGGGAACCAAACTTCGAACTTCTGGTTGATACTCAATGATTTGGTCTTCACGGGAAACGGAATATTCAGAGTCTATGACTCGGGCCACGTAAATTTTACGACGCGAGCGGCGTGGGTTTTGCAAAATGTCGGTGACTTCAAGCACGGCTTTTTTGCGAACCAGCGTGCCCAACTTGCGACGGGATGCACCCATGTTGCGCACTTTTTCTACGTCTTCGATGGCGTGAAACTTATCGCCCACTTTTACGTTTTTGGCATAAGCGTTTCCATAAAAATCAAGATAGACCCGGTCTCCAAAAATTAACAATTTTTTGGGTTCTCCCGAATGGGTGATTTTACCCACGGGTTCATTGCCCTTGGTGGACAGTACATGAATGTTTTTCAAGCGAACCGATAGGCCCGTGCCCTGAGACACCGACGACTCGATGATGGCATTTTCAAATGGGTCTTCAAAGTTGTTTTCAGTGGGCTCAGGCAACGTGGGTGCTTCCAAGACTGGATCTTGCGCGGCCAGCTCGCCCATTTCTTCAGACTCAACCAATTCCAAGTTGGGGAAAGTGGAGTCTGTGCCGGGTGTGAACACAAGCTGATTGCCCGGATAAATAAAGTGAGGGTTTTTGATGTATTGGTTCAAGGACCAAAGTTTGGGCCAGTACCAGGCATCATCCAAAAGCACGTTGCAGATTTCAGAAAGCGTGTCACCGGATTGGATGGTGTACGCGCGGTTGACGGTAAATTCGGTCACATTGCCAGTTTCAGACATCATGGTTTCGCCACTGGAGACGGGCTCTTCGCTGGTCGGTGACATCACTTCCACGTTGGTAGTCGATGGTGTGGGCTCGGCGTTGGTTGGGCTTTCTTGGGCAAACACAGGCCATGCCCATCCCATTGAAAAAGTGATGATCATGCAGAGGCTGCTTAGGTTTTTCATACCGTTCTCCTATCCATTCCCGTTATGGAATGTTGCGTAACGAAGCTTTGGCTTTGCGGGCCGCTTCACTCTTGGGATACTCTCGTATCAGTTTTTCCAAAGAAGCCTTGGCCTCTTGCGATTTGGACATTTTTAACAAACACACCGAAGATCGAAGCATGGCATCGGGCACTTTGTTTTCATTGGGAAAGAGCTCAATGACTTTTTGGTAATTGACCAAGGCGCTGGGGTAATCCTTTTTTTGATAGTAGGTTTCGCCCAACCAAAAATAAGCATTGTCGGTGTAGCTGGTTTGTGGATGGTTTTGAATAAATGCCACAAACAGCGCGCGGCTTTCATTGGTTTTTTGTTGGGTGAATTTTTGATAGGCCAACTCATATTCCTGCACCAATGCTGATTTTACATTGGTTTTGGATGGCTTGACCACGGTTTTGGGGGCTGGATTGGACCAAGGGCCTGCTTCCAACTCTTTGTTGGTAATCACCAACGTGGGCAAATCGGCTTCTACATCTTCTTCGATGAAGGGTTTTACATTGGGGTCTTCGCGCGCCACAGGCGCGGTAGCGGTTTGTTTTTGCACTGGCTGCGCCCAGGCAGAAGCTTCGGGCCCTGCGGCAATGCGACCTTTTAAAATGATGTTTTCTTCCGAAAGAGCCGCCAGATCACGCTGCAAATTGTCTTTTTCTTGTGCGAGTTTGGCTTTTTCGGTTTTAAGTTGTTGAATTTGCTGCTGATATTGCTTTGAGGCGCACCCTGTGCTTAGAATAAGCAACCCCATCACTGCCAACTGTAGCCCCTTGATATGAATCATATCAAAATTATAGTACGTTTTTGAAAATTACCCAAAGAATCTAAGTAGTTTTATTGCTGAAAAGGCAAAAAAATAAGGGGTTACCAAATATTGGTTGAAACATCGGCATTGCGTTTGATCACAATGTCGACAAGCGCTCGGTCAAAATAATTGGTTTGCGCACGAACGGAGGCATCAATGCTTTTGTTGTAAAACTCTCGGCCTTCTTGAAACTCTTCTGCCATCACATCAAATAGATTGTCTTGGGCCAAGCCTTCACGCACTTTGTCTTTATGATAGAGCAGTATATCGGATGCAATGGCGCGTGCTTTGCGTTTGGCCACTTCATGATCTTGAATCATAGAATTGATTATACTCGAACTTGGATTGTTTGCCTACTGCTTATGAAAACTCAGCCATCGCCTGTCGAACCATGGCATACAAATTGGGCTCTTCTTTTTGGGCAAGGGCCTGGGTCCAATCGGAATTGGCCTCGATCTTGTCTAAAATGCGATGGGTCAGCTTGGTTTGAATCATTTCTGCTAAATACGCTTTGCGGCGGCGCACCCGTTCGGACTCCGTTTTGGCGTGCTCAATGCAATGACTTTTGTGCTGGTCGATGGCTTGAACCAATTCTTCAATCCCCTCGCCTGACTGGGCACAGGTGAGCAGAATGGGTGGCTTCCAAGGATTGGTGCTGGGTGTAAGCGACAGCATCATTTCAATGTCGTGGGCAATGCGGTCCGCGCCGTCTCGATCTTTTTTATTGATGACAAAAATATCGGCGATCTCGAGCATGCCGGCCTTTAAGGCCTGGATGGAATCGCCCGATTCGGGCGTTAGAACCACCACGGTGGTGTCCACCAGATTCATGATGTCGACTTCGCTTTGTCCTGCGCCCACCGTTTCGACCACCGAATAATCGCTGCCATAGGCTTCCAGTATTTGAAGCAGCGCGCGCGTGGCAAAGGACACGCCACCGCTTTTGCCACGGCTGCCAATGCTTCGTATAAACACGCCCTCATCATTGCAGTGGCGCTGCATTCGAACTCGGTCGCCCAATATGGCGCCACCAGTAAAAGGACTGGAAGGGTCCACCGCCAAAATTGAAACTTTTTTTTGTGCCTGACGGATGTGGCGAATGAGCTGATCAATCAATGTGCTCTTGCCCGCCCCGGCAGGTCCTGTGATGCCGATGGATACACTTTGATTGGTGACCGATGTTTTATAGACCTCTTCAAGCAGATCGAAGGCTTGATCATCTTGGTTTTCCACCAAACTGAGCAGTCTGGCCAAAGCCCGGCGATCGCCATCGCGCATTTTTTGAATCAGCGCTTTCATGCGACCTCTTTTTGTTGCAAAAGCCTGACAATCGGTTGAAAAAAATCAAGCCCATCGGTGTTACCCAGTATGGCTTCGCACGCTCTTTCTGGATGGGGCATCATGCCCAAAACGTTTTTTTCAACATTATAGACGCCTGCGATTTGCTCTTGGGAGCCGTTAAAGTTGCCTGCTTGGGGATCTGCCACGTCCGGCGCCGACACATATCGCATGGCTATTTGATCATTCTTTTTCATTTGACTGAGTGTTTCTGGGTCCACCACATAGCGGCCTTCGCGATGGGCCACGGGCAAGCGGAATGTACGCTGAAGATCCAGGCCAGCGGTAAGCGAGGCTTGATTGTTGCACACTTGAATATGCGCATCTTGACAACGAAATTGACTGTCTTGATTGATGGACAACGCGCCTGGAAGATACCCAGCATCGGTGAGGATTTGAAAGCCATTGCATATGCCAAGCACCAGACCCCCTTGATCGATGTAAGCTTGCAAGCTGGTCACGGCAGGGGATACTTTGGCCATGGCTCCGGCACGAAGGTAGTCACCATAAGAAAAACCACCCGGTAGAAGCACCAAGTCGTAGTCGTGAGGCACGGCTTGCGTGTGCCAATGGTATTGGGTTTCAAACCCCAACACTTCTGAAAAGACGTGAAAAGCATCTTGGTCACAATTGGACCCTGGAAATACGACAATCGCCACTTTTTTCATGGCACCCTGTGTACCATGGATTGGCGCAATGGTGTACTTTTTGCGCACCCGCCCCCATTATCTATTCATTCACGGCTCTTTGCCATGAGGCCATACGGGGCTTGCGCATCATCTCCAACCACTGGTGCGGCATTAGTTGCGCTTGATGAGAGATAACCTGATGCAGTTTTTGAATCGTGGCCTTTAGCTCCCTGCTGGCTTTGGCAAAGCCCCACACGGCAATCATGTCTTGGAGCAAAGTGGCCCCCATGGCGTTCATTTGCGTCAATGAAGTCTGATGAATTTGACTGGCTATGTAGGCGTACATGTCTAAATTTTCTCGGAGGTTGCATTGAATGGTTTGCGCCACAGAAACCGTTTGAACTTCAGGGAGGGCATGAAACAATGTTTGGAGTTTTCGCGCGCATCGAATGTCTGATTTTTGAGTTTTTTTAGACCCTGCACACAAGAGCACATGGGTGTGTGGCGCTGTTTTTAAAAAATAAATTCGATACCCTTGTCCGTAAAAAATTCGATACTCGTAGAGATCATAACCAATAAATTTGGCGTCGCCCAATTGTCCGCTTCGAATTTCATTGAGGCGATGAATCAACACATCCCGAACATGCGTTGGAGCATGATTGAATATCCAGTCCGTGGCAGGTCGAAGACCATCAACGGGCATATACTCTAAGAGCCGGTATCCCATCTATACAACATTGTACCGTTTTAGGCACCCACCCGTCAAATACGCGCATGGCATCGTTGAACTTGGGTCGGTATTCGCATCGTAGAATTTGCCTGCATTGGTCATTGTTTGGTAGACTCATGGCTATGTTTAAATTGGGCATCACAGGCGGCATTGCATGCGGCAAAACCACGGTTACGGATTTATTGTCGCAAAAAGGGCTGCCCATCGTGGATGCCGACGTAGGGGTGGCAAAGCTTTACAAGCAAGAATCCATTGCGCAGGCCATTGAAGCAGCTTTGGGCACGGTGGATAAACATAAAATTCGCGACATTGTTTTTAAAGACCCCGCTAAAAAAGAAACGCTGGAAGCCATTTTGCACCCACCGGTGATGAAATGGATGGATGACCAAGCAGATCAACACGTCAAAGAGGGCCACAAAGTGGTGGGTTTTGCCATTCCACTGCTCTTTGAAATTGAAGTGCAAGATCAATTTGATGCGATATTGGCGGTGGTGTGTGATGAAAGCAATCAGATCAATCGGCTTCAAAACCGAGACAAGCTAACCCTTGCCCAAGCGCGGGAAGTCATTGCCAATCAATGGTCGATGGACACCAAAGCCAACAAAGCGGATTATGTCATCCAAAACAACCAGGGCTTGGATCAACTCGAAGAAGAAGTGGACCATTTTTACCACTGGCTTGTTCATAAATATCCTGAATTAAGTTAGAAAATCATTTTGAGCAGACCATTTTGCAAACGCGCATCCATGCACGGTTTAATGAACGTTGCTCAATGGTTTTAAACCGGTTAATGAAGCGTTTTGCCCTCTTGGGCGATTTGTCCTTCGATCAATTGAAAGTATCCATACACCAATGCGCGTTGCAAAGTTTCAGGCTGCGAGGCAAAGAAGTCCTGCTTTTCTTCCAGGGTGTCGTAGTTGAAACTTTCATTGATCACACGGTTGATGTCTTCTAGCTGGTTTTCAAATAACTCTGACAAATTTTCAGTGTTTTGGTCGTAGGTCAGCCGAATCATTTCAGGACTAAAGAGCAAATGGTGTCCTTTTTGGCCAGCTTGCAGAATTTTGTGAAAATACAAAATTTCGTTCATGCCCTCTTCAAATTGAGGCATCATATCGGAATCTAAATCAAACTTTTTGCTCATGATACTTCTAATATAGGCACAGAACCCATGGCGTCAAGTCAGATTGTGGCATAGGCGCAAAGCCTACGCGTGGTGCTTCATAAAGTGCTGAAAGAAAAAATGCAGTTTCTTTTTTAATTCTGCGCGCGGGATAATTTGATCCACCATGCCGTGGTCCAACAAAAATTCAGAGCGCTGAAAACCTTCAGGCAAGGTTTCTTTGATGGTTTGTTCAATCACCCTGGGGCCGGCAAAGCCAATCAAAGCATTGGGTTCGGCAATGATTAAATCCCCCAGCATCGCAATGGAGGCTGCAACCCCCCCTGTAGTGGGATGGGTCAGCAGGACAATGTAGGGCAAACCGGCTTGACGAAGTCTGGACAGAGCCGCTGTGGTCTTGGCCATTTGCATCAGCGACAAAATGCCTTCTTGCATGCGCGCGCCACCACTGGCTGTGATGATGAGTGCAGGTTTTTTGTGTTCCAAAGCCAGTTCAAATGTACGGGTAATTTTTTCGCCCACCACTGACCCCATGCTGCCGCCCATGTATTCGAATACAAATGAGCCGATGGCAATGGGCAATTGTGAAATGGTCGCGTTGCCATAAATAAATGCTTCTTTGACGGACCCTTTTTTTTCGTAGGCTTTGACGCGGTCTTTGTATTTTTTTAAATCTTTAAAATCCAATGGATCCAGAGATTTCATATCGGCATCCAGCTCTTCAAAACTGCCGGCATCGAGTAAAAAATCCAACCGATCGCGCGTGCCAATTTGCAAGTGGTGTTGACAACTGGGGCAAACCATCAAGTTTTTGCGCAAATCTTCATGAAAGATGATCTCATTGCAAGCTTTGCATTTGTCCCAAAGGCCTTCAGGCGTGTTGGTCTTTTTGCTATCGTCCGCAATTTTGGGCGCTTTGAGTCGGTCAAACCAAGACATTTCAACAACGTATCGCTTTTCGATTTAAATGTAAATCATGGTTTTTCTTGAGCAATCTCATATTTTTTACAACAAAGTCCGTTTTCACTTTGACCCATCAAACGGTTGATCGCGACTAACGGTTGATAATATTGATGGTTTGGTCGGATAGCGATAGCTCAAATTCAACGCGGCGGTTTTTGGCCTTGTTGGCGGCGCTGGTGTTGGCCACGCGCGGCTTGGCTTCACCAAAACCAGCGATTCGAATTTTGCTCTCGTTGATCCCTTGACCCACCAAATAGTCTTTGACAGCATTGGCACGGCGGATGGAAAGCTGCAAATTGTAATCCATGGGACCATCGCTGTCGGTGTGGGCCTGAACAGAAACCGATTTTACATTGTCATACCTTTTGATCACTTCGGCCACATGGTTGATGGTGGCATAGGATTGAGGGTCAATGGTGGCTTGGTTGACTTCAAAGTAAATGGGGTCAATGTATTCCACTTTGGGCTCAGGGGCATCTTCGACCTTGGGCGTAAGGATGAACACTTTTTCAGTGGTTTGAGATGCGCTGATGGTCAGCGGAATGTTTTTGTCTTCTCCGTTTTCCTTAACGACAATCACATAGCGACCGACGGGCAATGTGCGGCGCAGGCGATTGGATACGATGGATGTAAGCTGTTTTCCCATTTCTGTGGTTAGCACAAACGGCAAAGAAACGGGTTTTTGATCGGCATTCATGATTTGAAAATCAAGCATGCCCTCTTCCACGATGGGCTTGGGAGCCGGTGCAGGTGCAGGTTCAGGCTGGGTTACTGCCTGACATGGGTGTGGACGGGTTGGGCGCTTATTGGCAAAGCGGTAGGTTAGACCGGTATAAACATGATAATCA
Source organism: uncultured Bdellovibrionales bacterium (assembly GCA_964497185.1). Taxonomy (GTDB): domain Bacteria; phylum Bdellovibrionota_G; class JALEGL01; order JALEGL01; family JAGRMV01; genus CAZCBX01. Next base: position 48,891 of record CAZCBX010000012.1, read on the forward strand.
GGGGAGCCGTAGCCATTGTTGGTGCCTCGGCCGAAACCGCCGGTCCACTCCCAGCGATCGCCGGGGCTGCGGTGACGCACGGAAAAAAATGCTTCCAGGGGGCTGCTGATTTCTTGCGAAAAGAACTCTCGGTAGGTGGTGGAGCCTGTGAAGTCGGCAATCAAATCCCAGCGGGACGCACACGAGATGCGATAGGTGTAAGTTAGACCGTACAAAAACTCGTCATCGACCACCAAATTGATGAGCCGTTCACGCTCGCGAAATCGTGATCCCACATTCAAAGCCAGATAATGGTTTTTGTGGATGTAACGATCCATCACCAAATAGGCGCCTCCTGTAAAATTGGTATCCCCAAAAAAATCGTCTTCATTGTTGAAAGGAATGGTGACAAAAGGCACCAAACCCACGGTCCAACTTTTGTAAAGGTCTTCGGGTTGGGTGGAGCCTAGAAAAATGGTGGCGCTGATGCGGGCGTCACCCAAGGAAAAGTCTTGGGTGTCTTGAAAATTGGCAATGGGTTCAACATTTGAATAGGGGTTAAACGGCAGGGATACATGAAGGGTAAACCGCTCTGACACGCCCCAGGCCAACATGGCTTCGGTGGTTAAAAAAGATTTTACAATCTGATCCACCTGATCGTCATCTACGCCAAACTCTAGGGCATTTTCCAAAAAGCTGGCGTAAATACCAAACTCCACCTGGCCGTGGGTCAGACCACGGGAAGCATAGTTGGTCACCCCTTCTCTTTCTTGGCCCAGGATGGGACGAAACAACTGCGTGTTTAACGCATAGGCTTGCCCACCCATGGCAACGATCATCATCAAGAGCAAAGTTTTGCGAAATGCGCGTCCCAAACTCATGAGCATGATGATGCCCATGAGCATCCAGAGCAGCCCATTTTGACCACTGGCACAACCCAATAGCCACAAGCCCGTCGTACCAGAACCTTGGATGTTGCCCGAGGGTGTAAATGGATCCAGCCCCAAGTCGATCTCTTCGCAATCGGTCAAACCATCGTTGTCACTGTCGTTGGTGTTGGGACAGTCATCCAATGGATCCAGCGGATCTGAATTGAAGCTGTTGATTTCGAAGCCATCATCAATACCCCCGCCATCGGTGTCCTCATTGTTGGGATCGGTCAGATGAACGGAAAGTTCCGCACAATCGGACAAACCATCGCCGTCGGCGTCGGCGTCCGTGGTGGGATCGGTCAATGGGTTTTCAGGCGTGCCTGCTTGTGTAAACCAAGCAGCACCTGTGACATCGCAATCGGGTCCGCTACCAAAAATTTCACAAGTATCGCTACAACCATCGCCGTCGGTATCGGCCAACACGGGACTGCTGCCCGTATTGTATTCCACGCAATCGTTGATGGTATCGCCGTCGGTATCGGCGACATTGGGATTGGAGAAAGATACCGCGCCTTCAAAACAGTCGCTGCACCCATCACCATCGGCATCATTGCTAACCAATGAGGGGTCCAAGAAAGGATCGGCGGCGCTGTAGGGTGCGCCCTCATCAAACCATGCGCTGTTGGCAGGATCATCAAAAGGACAGTTGGGCGTGGTGCCCAAAGCTTTACAACCGTCACTACACACACAGTTGCTCACGCCAATGCATCCAGGATCATCGGTGGTGGTTGGATCAAAAAACTCCGTGCCCAGGGTAATTTCTTCGGAGTTGGTCAAGCCATCGTTGTCTGGATCACCGCCGTCGCCATCGGATTCTTGAAAATCAGGAACACCATCGGTATCCACATCGACTGGATCGGTGCCGGCGCCTTTTTCTACGGCATCGGTGATGCCGTCATTGTCCGAATTGATATCCCGAAAATCAGGTTGATTGTCGTTGATCGCATCACTGCTGTAGAGCTCTGCATACAAATCGACAATGTTGCTGGCAGTATCAATGCTGAGCGTGCCAGGCACCGAGGCATAATCGGCCACTGGTGCGCCACTTTCTTGACTGTCGGTGATGGTATCCCCGTCGCTGTCCAGATCATAGATGTCAGGCAATGGACCACCCACAATTTCTGAATTGACCAAATCCATGGGATCGGTGATCAAAAACGCTTCGTTTTCAATGTACCCATTGTTGTCAAAGTCGTAATTGTCCATGGTGGGATCAATGTTGTCATTGGTGTGGGCTTCTAACCAGTCGGCAATGCCGTCGCCATCGCTGTCGCGGTCGATGTAGTCGGGAATGCTGTCGCTGGTGCTTGGCGCCACTGCACTGGCATCGGTATTGGTGGGTGCCAGTTCCGAAGCAAAGATTAACCCATCGGCATCATCATTGGTCATGTCGATGTTCAAACCAATGCAGCCACCCAGCTCACCGCCAGCATAGTCAATGTTCCCATCGTTGTCCGCATCGCACGTATCACGGCCGTTTTCGACCACATCGGCCACCCCGTCGTTGTCGCTGTCGGGATCGACAAAGTCTGGACGATACCCGTCACCGGCTGGGCCCATTGTGCCTACGGCCATGCCGTTGTCGTTATCGCTGTTGACCAGTTCGGATAAGGTGATGGGATCATCGGTACCAATATTCATGTCTGGGTCATAAGCCATGCGCTCGGCATCACTCACGCGATCATCGCCGTTGACATCCAGGTCGGAGATGATCGACCCGGCTTCATCCAAATCGGGCAAGCCGTCGTTGTCTGAATCGAGGTCATAGGCATTGGCATCGGCGTCACCATCGGCATTGGGCAACTGGCCCGCTGCTTGGGAATAAACCGTGGTGTATTCTGCGTCTTCAATGGCGCCATCGGTATTGACATCCAATGCACCCAATTCTCCCGCGTCAATTTGTCCGTTGTCATTGACATCCAACGTGCCCAGCCCAAACTCAACCAAGTCGGGGATGCCGTCGCTGTCGCTGTCGGTATCCAAATAATTTTCGGTGCCATCGGCATCGGCATCGTCGGTGCCCTCGACACCGTCGAGTACGCCATCGTTGTCGCTGTCGGTGTCGGTGTAATTGGGCACGCCATCGCCGTCAGTGTCGGGACATACAAACCCGTTGGGACATTCAACATCGTCTTCCAAACCGTCATTGTCTGAATCCCCCGCTCCGGGACCACCATCATCGACGTCTTGAATATCGGGAATGCCATCACCGTCGGTGTCGCCACAGGCTGGTGCATCGGCACACTCGACACTGTCAGGGGTGCCATCGCCATCGCTGTCGGTGTCATCATAATCAGGGTTGCCATCGCCATCGGTATCCAACGTATTGGATTCGTACGCATCCAAAATACCGTCGCCATCTTCATCGGCTGTTTCCGCTGAGTCAGGCGTACCATCGCCATCGCTGTCGGTATCCGTATAGTTTGGTATGCCGTCGCCATCGGTATCAGGACAAGTGACTCCGTTGGGACATTCCACATCATCGTTGATGCCGTCGCCATCGCTGTCACCCGCGCCTGGACCATCGTCATCGGCATCGAGCCAATCGACAATGCCATCGCCATCGGTGTCGGGACAGTTGGGTGCTTGCACGGCCGTACATTCGGCGCTGTCCAAATTGCCGTCGCCATCGGCATCGGTGTCATTGAAGTCGGCGTTGCCGTCCCCGTCGGTGTCCACGGTGTTGGACTCATATGCATCAATGATGCCGTCGCTGTCGGTGTCGCCCGTCTCTGAAGCATCAAGCACACCATCATTGTCACTGTCGGGGTCGGTGTAATTGGGAATGTTGTCCCCATCGGTATCGGCACACACGGTGCCTCCGGGACATTCGGCTTGATCGGTTAACCCATCACCATCGGAATCGCCTACGCCCGGTCCTGCACCAGCAGGATCCAACCAATCGGCAATGCCGTCGCCATCGGTATCGGGACAATCGGGTGTTTGCATGGCTGTACACTCAGCACTGTCCAAATCGCCGTCGCCATCGGCATCGGTGTCATTATAGTCCGCGTTGCCGTCACCATCCACATCAACTGTATTGGATTCATATGCATCTAAAATGCCATCGCTGTCGGTGTCACCGGTTTCTACCGCATCGGGCAAACCATCGCCATCGCTGTCGGTGTCGGAATAGTTGGGCACACCATCGCCATCGGCGTCGGGGCAGATGACGCCGTTGGGACATTCCACGTCATCGTTGATGCCGTCGCCATCGCTGTCACCCGCGCCAGGACCATCGTCATCGGCATCGAGCCAATCGGCGATGCCATCACCATCGGTATCGGGACAGTTGGGTGCTTGCACGGCCGTACATTCGGCGCTGTCCAAATTACCGTCGCCATCGGCATCGGTGTCATTGAAGTCGGCATTGCCGTCCCCGTCGGTGTCCACGGTGTTGGACTCATACGCATCAATAATGCCATCGCTGTCGGTGTCACCCAATTCAAGTTGATCGGTCACACCGTCGTTGTCACTGTCGCTGTCGGTGTAATCAGGCACACCATCGCCGTCGGTGTCGGGACAAATGTATCCACCGGGACATTCAGCATCGTCATTTAGAGTATCGCCATCCGAATCACCTGTACCCGGCCCTGCATCTTGCGCATCCAACCAATCGGGAATGTCATCGCCATCAGCATCACCACAATCGGGGGCGTCTGCACATTCTGCGCTGTCCAAATCGCCGTCGCCATCGGCATCGGTGTCATTAAAGTCCGCGTTGCCATCATTGTCGGTATCAATCACATTGGACTCATAGGCGTCCAAAATACCATCGCTATCGGTATCGCCGTTTTCAAGGGCATCGGCAATGCCATCATTGTCTGAATCGGTGTCCATAAAGTTGGGCACACCATCTCGGTCTGAATCAGACGGCGCTTGCAAGCTTCCATGTTCGTCTTCATCAAGAATGCCATCGTTGTCTGTGTCTAGGTCACGAAAATCGGGCGCGTTGTCATTGGCTGAATCTACGTTGGATAAATTGGCATACAATAGGACAGGTGCTGACGTATTGTAAACCAATGGCAAAGTGGCATAGTCCACAATGTCACTGCCTGCTTCCTGTGCATCCAGCAAACCATCTCCATCTGCATCGGTATCCAAATAGTCCACGTTGCCGGCAGAATCGGTGTTAGCCAAGTTATCCGAATTGGTAACCAGGAAAGCTTCGTTTTCGATGTACCCATCCACACTGCCATCGTCTCCATCGTAATCGTCTTGCGCTGGATCAATGTTGTTGTTGGTATGGGCCTCAAGCCAATCGGCAATGCCATCGCCGTCGCTGTCGCGATCCAAGTAATCGGGCGTTACGTCCACAAAAGACAAATCCATCACCACTGAATCGGTGTTGGTGGGGGCTTCTTCCGAAGCATATACATAGTCATCGGCATCATCATTGAGCACGCAACCATTGCCTTCTGCGGGGTAATCAATTTCGCCATCGTCATTGGCATCGCAAGTTTCACGCCCGTTTTCAACCAAGTCCGCAATGCCGTCGTTGTCGCTGTCGCGATCATTGTAGTCAGGACGGTATCCATTGCCGGTGCTGCCGTAAGTGCCCAATACATCGTTATCGCCATTGGCAAGATCACCAAATAAAATCTCACCATCAACCATGCGTTCGGCTTCGGTAATTTCATTGTCATTGTTGGTGTCTTTGTCGGACACGGTCGTGCCTGCTTCATCGATATCGGGCAGACCATCATTGTCCGAATCCAAATCTCGCGCATCACTTAAACCGTCACCGTCAAAGTCAGGCACTTGATCTTCAGCATGAGAATACGCGGTGGTGTATTCATCTTCTTCGATGGCGCCATTGTCATTGGTATCCAACGCTCCAGGCACTTCACCATCGCCGGCTTCAATGATGCCGTCGTTGTCGGTATCCAAACTGCCAAAGCCATACTCGATGTAATCCGGAATGCCATCGTTATCGGAATCTAAATCCAATTTGTCTTTATCGCCGTCACCATCGGTATCGCCATCAAATTCGCTGCCATCTGCCAAGCCGTCATTGTCCGAATCTGGATCCAGGTAATCAGCAATGCCGTCTCCATCCGAGTCTGTATTGGCGTTGCCGCCATTGTCTTGATTTTCAATGATCTCATTGGCATCGGTGATGCCATCGTTGTCATCATCTACATCACGGTAATCGGGCTCTCCATCGCCGTCTTCATTGCCGCCACCCTCGGTGGTGTCATCAATGCCGTTGTTGTCGGAGTCGGTGTCACGGTAGTTTGGCACCCCATCACCATCGGCATCCCCACTGCCCTCTTGGCTGTTGGTAAACCCATCGCCATCATCATCGCGCGGCAGATTCACTGAATTGCTACCCGATAGCCCAATGGACTCTCCATCGCCATCGGCAGCTGTTTGCGAATTGTAACCACCTACGACAAAAGAGTTTGAAAAATTGGCAGAGTACGTGGACACCGGATCGGTGCAGGCATCATTGACGCCGTCATCATCAGGATGCGCGGCCGCACCGCCCAACGGGTTATCGGGGGTAGAGGTGTCCGGCACAATGGTGCAATTGTGATCGACGGCAAACTCGTAGACCACGTACTCACCCGCATCCAGCTGGTCCAAGCCTGCTTCATCTTGCACAGGCCACTGCAAATTTTGTACATCACTGCTGCTTGATGGATAAGCTGCGTCGGCATCCTCACCTGCACGAATGGCGGCTGTAATATCGGTATTGACCCCTGCACAATTGGCTGTGGTCCAAGTTCGGCAAGTCGTTGGGTTTTGTGCCCCTGCGCCTGTCGAGCAATGGTAGGCGTTTATTGTATTGGGCGTGTACTGCAACCCACGGGCCAGATTATCAAAGACGTTTTGAATTTGATACGCGGTTTTGGTGCCAGCATTGCGAACCATCAAACGGTAAGTGGCATCATCATTTCCATCAATCATTTGAATGGGATTGTCTGTGGCAGCAGTATCAAAACATTTGGTAAATGAAAGATCGGGGCTGGTGACCGTGTAAAATACACTGTCGGTGCTGTTGTTATTGCTTATGCTCGATACCGTACCCGAACCAGACGTCGGGTTGTCCCAGCGAATTTCCGCACGGTTACGGTAATTATTTGCGCTGGCATTGGTGTTGATCGAACCCGTTAGAACAAATACAATTTCACGCGCCACGTTGTCGGTATAAGTGTTGGTGATTTCGCCCGTGTCCACATAAAAAGTGTTGGCGCTGGATGTGTTCCAGTTGGCATTATCGGTGGGATCGTTTTCAAAACATATATTGGGGTAAGTTGTGGAACAGTATGGACCTGCACCACTGATGCCGCCCTGTACAACCACCGTAGTTGGATTGCCCCACCAGTCTACACCGCTTCCACCTGAACTATTGCGTTCTAAATCTCGCACTTCAAAATCGCTGGCTTTGCCTTCGGGCACTTCAAATTCAATCTCGAATGTCAGTTCATCACCCACCACACCGGGGTTGGGACCGCTGGTTAAGGCTTTGGTTACCAAAGGCGTATAAACTTTGACTGTGGAGGTGTCACGCACACGAGGAAATTGAGCGGCAACGCCCCCTGGCTCATTGTCATAAAGAACATTTGTGGTGGTGGTAATGATTTGATCATACTTGGCGTCCTGGCTCACACGAACATCAAATTCAATGACACATTCGGGCGCGGGGTCGCCATTGGCAATGTTTAAACCAGAAATTCGAATGCCTGTTTCATCACTGGCCGTCACATCGGGCGTAAGGGTGCTGCATCCAGCACCGGAAAGCGTGATGTTGTAATCACACGTCGGCGTTCCAGCAGTGCCAGGATCTTCATCACAGTCCGCTGAATTTGAAACCGGTTGCAACGGATATTCCGTGGCTGCATCTTCTGGCAGCAAATCGGTAAATTCAATGTCATAGGCAACACGATCCCCAATGTTGGTCAGGGTCACTTCATAAGTGATGATGTCACCAGCATCCACATTTTCTACATTGCCATCGCCGTCAATCACTGCATCGGCCCGCTCATTGTTGAATGCTGAGGCCACCTTTTCCACAGTGAGAATGGGCGCCAAACCAGTAAAGGCCACTGTACTGGTCAAGGGCACTTCTACGTTGGTTTCCGTATCGCTGTAGGTTGCACTCACAATGTTGTTTCGGTTTAAACCATTTTGAATCGGCTCGCTGGTGGCCGTTAAGGTAAACAGAAAAGAGATGGTTTTGACAGACCCGTCCACATCATTAAAATCACCAAACGTCCAAGCAATTGAATTTTCCGCTGCCATGCCCAGTGCTGTCGTGCCATCGGGCATGTTAATATTGGCGGTGGTATCTGCGCTTTTAATTCCCCATTGGTTGTTGGCTGGTGGCGCGGCATTGGTCACGCCATTGCCCGCATACGTTAAATTACCTGCAGGCGCTTCAAATAGGGGTGTGGGCAAGTAATCGGTGATCACCAAATTTTCAACATCGCCGCCCGGAATATCGATCACCACCTCGTAGGTCACCACATCGCCAGCTTCAATTTCGATGGGGTCAGGCACGACCGTACTGCCATTGATATTGACCACAAATTTTTCAAGATTGGTGATGGTCTGAATTTTGGCCTCTGCATCGTCAGAACGATTCTGTCCAGGATTGCCACCCACAATGTCATAATCGAAGTCAACATTGTTCACCAATACATCGCCCGCATCAACTTCGGACGTATCGCCAGCCACAGCGCCAACAAACTCGTTTTCAACCAATGTGCGATAAGAAAGCGTGATGGCTGTGTTTTGATTTTCAGCACCGGTGATCAACGAATCGCCGCCTGGATTCAAATCTTGATCGGATAAAATTCCCGACAGGTCAATGGTAATGGTGGTTTCGCCGTTGCCGTCTGGACCGCTAATAACCAAATAACCGGGCGTGTCTGCCTGAACTGTATTTTGATCATACACCGTGGTGACATCATCCTCGATCACAGAAATGGTGACCCCTTGGTATGCACCCGCGGGTGCCACAATGGTATGGCCGTCACCAATGACATCGGTAATGATCATGTTGCCGAGGGTAAAATAATCGGAAATATCAATTTCGGTGGTCCATGTGATGGTGTCACCGGGCGTCAGTCCATTGCCATCCACGTCATTTTCAACGGAGGAACTTTTTCGCAAAGCCACGGATTTTGCCGTGACGTCTTCATCATCCGTACCTGACACCATACCAAATTCATCCGCATCCACGGTGACTGTATTGCCAATGACCACAGAGGTGCCGGTGTTGGGGTCCAAAATATTGGTCAAGGTGACTGGATTGACTTCAGGGATGTATCCTTCCACTGAGATTTCAAAATCCATGGATAGCGTGGTGTAAACAATTTCAAGCTCGCCATAAGTGGGCGACATCACATCGTTGTCAAAAGTACAGCTATCCAAGCCCATGAGCAGGGGTGTGATAACAAAACTCGAACAATCGCCATCATCGGGAGAGGTCAACACAAACTCTTGGGGAAAAGTGTCACGAATCACGACATTGGTTAAAGTTTGTCCTGTCGCGAGTCCACCAGAGATGGTGTAGGTGAAGGGATCAGAAGGTCCTGTTGAAGTAAGGCCAGGCTGGTCTGAGCTTTTATTGATGTTGATTAGGGACGGCGTAAGATTGGTGGTCTGCGCCACACTGCATACCGTGGGTGCTTCTGAACAGGTGCCGTAATTGTTGCTGGGAGAAGCCCCCAAAGCAAATACGCCCCGTATATCGCGGATCACATCGGCCTCAAACAATGTTTGCTCAGGCGCATCGGTGGGCGTTAGTTCGAAGTCACATGCGATGGCAGGCTGAGATGGCGTCAGTTGGCCGATGCCAGGAATGGCCGTCACCACCGTTTCTCCAGTGAGCACCGACAACAATTCGCCCGTCACAGGATCGGTATAGGTGCTATCCGATGGCGCGGGTCCTTCAACCGTGGGCGCCTGGCCTAGCCCGTAAGCCCCACAATCCACTCCAGACAACGTCCATTCGGGTGGCAAAATAAAACGGAAATAAGGATAGTAACCAGTATCGGTCGCCGTGGCCGGCACTTGATCATCATTGTTCAGCGTCAAGGTGAGCGTAACGTTTTGATCGATTAAAGGTGCGTTATTGACTTCAACAGAGAGATCGGGATCCGTGGCCGCCCATGTTTGAAAAGAAAGAATAAAAAACAAGCAAAAGCATAGAGATCGATAGAAAGGCATACAAAATCATTCCACAGCTCTTTTTTTTTGTAAATTTTTTTAAGGTTTTGTATTGATTTTATGAATGTTTTTTACGTAAATGCTTTAACCACTGGCTTTTTCTCGCCACACGCGCGCGCCTACTTTGGATAATTTTTCTTCAATGCGCTGGTAGCCTCTATCCAGATGATAAATACGCCCAACCGTGGTTTGACCCTTGGCCACCAAACCAGCAAGAATCAATGACGCGCTGGCGCGCAAGTCCGTAGCCATCACCGGCGCCCCCTTTAAAGAACATTGCCCCTGAATGGTCAAACTTGATCCCTTGATGGAAATTTTGGCCCCCATTCTTACCAGCTCAGGCACGTGCATAAAGCGATTTTCAAAAATGGTTTCGGTCACCACACTTTGACCTTGTGCCTGGGTGAGTAGACTCACCATTTGTGCCTGCATATCGGTTGGAAAACCTGGATACGGCTCCGTGCGAAAATCCACGGCTTGATAGGCACCATCGCTGCGCACATGTATATCGCTCTCTTGACTTTCAATGTCGATACCCATGTTTTTCATTTTGGCCATCACGCTGTGCAGATGATCTGGGTTGGCTTGTTTTAACCGAATGTCTCCACCTGTAATGGCCGCTGCCACCATGAACGTGCCGGCTTCGATTCGATCGGGAAGATTTTGCACTGAAAAACCCTTCAGGTGATCGTTGCCTGTGATGGTCATCGTGGCTGTGCCAATGCCTTCTATGGTTGCGCCCATCTGCACAAGCGTTTCTGCAATAAATACAACTTCGGGCTCGCGCGCGCAGTTGGTCAACGTAACAGGCTGACTGCCTCGCGCTGCCGCCGTCAACGCATTGATGGTGCCGGTGACAGTCACTTGATCAAAAAATATTTCACACGCTTGCACTTGATCCAGCTTGGCCACCACGTCGCCATCGACGATTTCAATCTCGGCGCCCATTTTTTCAAATGCTTTTAAATGCAAATCAATGGGCCGCACGCCAATGGCACAGCCACCAGGCAAGGCCACCCTGGCTTGACCACAACGCGCCAACAAAGGACCCAACACAATCACCGATGCGCGCATTTTGCGCACCTGATCATAGGGTGCATGGGTTTCCAGAATCGATGGCGCATGAAGCTGCACTTGATCTTCATGACGCTCAATGCTCACGCCCAAGGGCGAGAGCAAACGTTGCATGGCGTGCATATCGGCCAAATCCGGAATGTTGGTGGCTGTGCAGGGTTGATCGGTTAATAACGCCAGCGGCAAAAGGGGCAATGCCGCATTTTTTGCACCACTGATGATGATTTCCCCTTCAAGGCGTTGTCCACCTTCAACACATAAATTTTCCAATGCCATGCTTGGCCTCTTTTCTCACTAAGTTTGCAAGGGTCTTTGTCCAACCACCATGCGGTCTATTCCAGCCAAATCATTGTAACCTTTTACGTCAATCCATCCAGTTTTCTGAAGGCTTTTGAGCAGCGACGCCCCTTGTCCACAACCATGTTCCAGCACCAACCAACCGCCCGGCTTGGTTTTACAAAACGCTTGCGCTATTAATTCTTCGAGCAGTGCATAACCATCCCGCTCTGCAAAAAGTGCTTCTTCGGGCTCCTGCAACACTTCCGGTTGCAGCCCGGGTCGATCTTTGGGCGCGACATACGGAAGATTGGCAATGACCAGATCAAAACAATCCTCCACACAAGCAAGCAAATGGGCACGCCGCCATTGAACCTGCGCCTGATGTTGGCGGGCGTTTGTCTGAGCGACCTCTAACGCCTCGGCACTCACATCGACCCCAACCACCTGTGCTTCTGGCAGCTCTTTGGCCAACGTAATGGCAATAACACCACTACCCGTACCCACATCACAAATGTGGGGGGTGCGCATTTTTGAAAAGGTGTTTAAGGTCCAATCAATGAGTTGTTCGGTTTCGGGCCTTGGAATTAAAACCGAAGGAGATATTGAAAACACCCGACCATAAAACTCTTTTTGCCCAACCAAATACGCCACCGGTATGCGCTTGGCTCGTTTTTCAATCAGCTGATCAAAAACAACTTTACAGTCAGGTGCAAAGTGCGTGTGTGCATGAATCATTAATTGCTCTTGGGTCCATCTCAATGTGTGGCACATTAAAACCTTGGCGCTCAAGCGCGCATCTGGCACTCGCGCCTCTTTCAACACTTGCTCTGCTTGATGTATGGCTTGAATGACCGTCAAAATTTATGAAGCTTTACTTTCACTTTGAAGCAATTCAGCTTGATGGTGGGTGCGCAGTTCGGTGATCACCTCTTCCAAATCGCCTTCCATGACTAGGTCCAATTTATGCAGCGTGAGATTGATTCGGTGATCGGTCAAACGGTTTTGTGGATAGTTGTACGTGCGAATTCGTTCACTTCGATCGCCGGAGCCCACCATGGATTTACGGGTTTTTGAAATTTCTGCATGTTGTTTGGCTAGCTCCATATCCAGCAAGCGCGAGGCCAATACTTTCATCGCTTTGGCTTTGTTTTTGTGCTGTGATTTTTCATCCTGACACACCACCACCAAACCCGATGGCAAATGAGTGATGCGCACAGCCGAGTCTGTTGTGTTAACCGACTGACCCCCTGGCCCACCGGCCCGCATAACATCAATTTTTAAATCCTTGTCTTGAATGTTCACATCCACCTCATCGGCCTCTGGCATCACCACCACACTGCACGCCGAAGTATGCACACGTCCTTGTGTTTCGGTGGCGGGCACCCGCTGCACACGATGCACGCCGCCCTCAAATTTTAGCTGGCTATACACATCCGTGCCATTGATCATGGCGATCACTTCTTTCAAACCACCCGAGCCCGATTCGCTCTGCGACATAATTTCCAAATTCCACCGATGATTTTCTGCAAAACGAGAATACATACGAAATAAATCCGCGGCGAAAAGGCCTGCCTCGTCGCCGCCCGTGCCGGCACGAATTTCCAACATTACGTTTTTTGTATCCAAAGGATCCTTGGGCAACAATAGTAGCTGAAGCTTTTCTTCCAGCGCTTCGATTTGTTGCTCCAGCTCTGGAATTTCTTCTTTGGCCAGTGCAGCCACTTCTTTGTCTGCACCTTTGGACAGCTCATAGTTTTCTTCTAGCTGTTTTTGAACTGCTTTAAGGGTTCGGTAGCCCTCCACCACTGGCTTGATGTCGGCGTACTCTTTGGAAATTTTATTGTAGAGTTCTCGATTGGAAATCACATCGTTGTCAGACATTTGCATTGAAATGTCCTCAAATTTTTTTTCCACTTCCGCCAATTTTGAAAATATAGACATGGTCCCATCTTTCGCATAAAACTAAAGCATACTCCTAACATAGGCCTACGCCCCACGCAACGAAGGAAATCCATCTTGTCTCAATTGCACGCTCCATTTACCCCAACCACCATTCCAAATTTGTTTTTTTATTCTGCAAGGCAGCACCCCACCCGCACCGCTTTTTCTTTTAAAAGCCAAGCACAGTGGCACAACATTTCATACGCCACAGCCCAAAACACCATTGTTCAAATTGGCCGCCTTTTGATGGACCAAGGCATTGAAGCGGGCGACCGCGTGGCTATTTTTTCTTACAACTGTCCAGAGTGGGTGATGGCTGATTTTGCCATTCAAGCCATCGGTGCCGTCACGGTACCCCTTTATTCATCCCTCAATGCAGCCCAAGCCTCTCAAATTCTGGAACACGCGCAGGCGAAATTTTTATTTGTGCAAACACCCAACCACCAAAAAAATTTAATCGAAGAAAAGTCCGACCTGCACTCACTGGGCTTTCAAAGTTTTGAAACCGAAAGCTGGAAGGCATACTGCCAGCAAAAGCCCTCATGCACGTCGAAAGATTTTTTCATGCGCATGCGTGAAGTCAAGCCAGACCAGCTGGCCAGCATTGTGTACACCTCCGGCACCACCGGAGAGCCCAAAGGGGTGTGTTTGTCTCATCACAACATCGTATCCAACGTATTGACCGCCCTAGACCTAATTCACATTGGTGAGCAAGACGTATCTCTTTCCTTTTTGCCCCTAAGTCATATGTTTGAACGCATGACTGGCTGTTATTGCGTCTTGTCCAAGGGAGCCAAAATGGCTTTTTGTAGCAATATTTTAGAAGTGGCCGAAGATCTCAAAGAAGTCCGCCCCACGCTTTTGATGACCGTGCCGCGCCTTTTGGAAAAAATTCACCAAAAAGTATGCAATCAGGTGCTCGAAAAACCCAAATGGGTGCAGAACTTGTTTCAATATGCCACCGGTCGTCCGACCTCCGGTCTGCTTCGCGCTGTTTTTGAAAAAATGTTTTTTTCTAAAATCCGTGAAGGCCTTGGCGGCAACTTACGCTTAGTGGTATCGGGCGGCGCGGCGCTCAATCCAGACATCGAGCGTTTTTTTCAGCATTGTGGCTTAACCATTTTGCAGGGCTATGGCCTGACCGAAACATCCCCCGTGGTGGCCGTTAATCCCCCCGACAACATCAAAATTGGCACCATCGGCCCTGCCATCGAAGGTGTTGAAGTTCGCATTGCCGATGACGGCGAACTCCAAGTCAAGGGCCCCAATGTGATGGTGGGTTATTTTCGCAACCCCGAAGAAACCAAAGCAGTGATGACCGAAGACGGTTATTTTAAAACTGGAGACATCGCCAGCATCGATGAAGACGGATACATTCGCATCACCGACCGCATCAAAGACTTGATCGTGACCTCTGGGGGTAAAAAAATCGCGCCTCAACCCATCGAACAACAACTACTCAAATCCAGCTGGATCGACCAGGTATGCTTGGTGGGCGAAGGGCAAAAAACCATTGGTGCTTTGATTGTGCCGGACTATGACAAAATCAAAACACTGGCCGCCTCCCGAGGCTTGGAAGGGGAAAACATGGCTCGCTTGCTCAGCCACCACGATATTTTAGCCCCGTTCGAGGAGCAAATCGCACGCGTCAACGAAAACTTGTCGCAATACGAAAAAATCAAAGCCTTCAAACTGCTAGAACATGAATTCACACTGGATCGCGAAGAAATCACCCCCACCCTTAAGCTGCGCCGCAAAAACATTTATCGAAACTATGCGTCGGAAATCAGCCACATGTGGGACCGTGATTGAATATTTAATTTTGGTAAAGACCCATAAATCGCTTGCGCTATCCATCAAAATCAGTCTAAATACATAGGGTATTTCATCGAGGGAGCCTCTGGCTCGATTCTAAATCCTTGAGCCACACGATCCCCCTAATCTGGCTCAAAGCTTTATCCTCGATCCAATATAAAAAAAGCGGCCTTCATGGAGGTCGCTTTTTTATTTTGGATTCATTCGCGGTCTACGTATAGTGATATAGTCATTCAAACATAATAGGAAAGATCAAAGCACATGAACATTCAACAAGCTGTTCAAACGGTTTATAAAAATTATTTTAACTTTGGCGGGCGGTCGCGTCGCAGTGAGTTTTGGTATTTTATTTTGTTTACCTTTTTGGTGCAAATCGCACTGGCATTGCCTGCACTGATGATCAGCAAAAACCTTGAAACCCTTTTTGGCATCGTGTCAGGTTTGTTTTCATTGTTTAACGTTATACCCTCTTTTGCGGTTACTTTTCGACGGCTCCACGACGCGGGCAAAAGTGCCTGGAACCTTTTATGGATGCTTCTTCCCATCTTAGGCCAGTTTTATGTGCTGTATTTGTACTGCAAACCATCGGACAGTCCCAATCGATGGGGCAGCCAGCCCATTTCACCCAATCAGTTTTAATCAGCCCCATGGATTCTTATCACCACAAACCTTGGTCTTACGGCAAACATTGGTTTTCAGACACCTGGCAAGACACTAAAAAAAGCTACGGACTCTTATTGGGCAGCATTTTGTTGGGCATGGTTTTAACCACCATGGCGCAGATGATTCCGGTGATTGGTTTTTTGATCGGCACGGCCATCAATGGCGCCGTTTACATCGGTATTTTTTACGTAGCCCACCGCTGCATTCTAAAACAAAAAACCCATATTCAAGATGTATTTATCTGTTTTGAACATCGCAGAGATGCCTGGCTACAAAGTTTTATCTTTGGTCTCTTTACGCTCTTGTTTATGATCATCCTGGCTTTGGCCATGATCATTGCGGCTGTCATGATTGTGGGCGCCGCTCAAATTCAGCAACAATTTACCGATACGCAACCCCTTAATGAAATGCTGGTTCACTGGCCACTGCTTATTTTTGTCGAATGCCTGCTCCTACTTTTATTTGTTACGCTAACCCTTCCCATGTTTTATTTTGCCTATCCATTGATCTTTTTCCGAAAAATGGGGGCTTGGGAGGCCATGATGCTTAGTTCCAAAGCGGTATGGAGCAATGCCGGCTCTCTGACCTACTTTGGCCTTGTTGCTTTGGGCATTGTTGGATTGGGCTTACTATTTTTGATTGTGGGTGTGTTTTTTACCATGCCATGGATGTACACCGCCTACATCAAAAGCTACCACGACATTTTCGAAGTGCCTCAAGCAGACCAAACTGGACTTACGCCCCCCATATCGAAAGTTTCTCTTTAGCAGGGGTAATTTCGATCTATATCGTTGCTTTTTTAGGTTATTTCTTTTTTCTAGAAGTTTGTTAGGCGACGTCTATGTATTGCAATCGCTTGGACCATAAGTTTGTAAGCACCCAAGTGAGCACTTGGTTTTCAGCTTTTTCCAATGTCGGGTCTTCATTGATCAAAAGTTGCGCTTCACGCCGGGTTTGTTCCAGCAGGTCCATGTCTCTAGGAAATTGTGCCATGGAAAAGTGAGGCATGCCCGATTGGGCCACGCCAAAAAAGTCGCCTGGGCCGCGCAATTTTAAATCTTCTTCGGCCAGGGTAAAACCATCATAAATGGTGGAAAATTTTTTCAGACGGGCTTTGGCGGTCATGGATGCATTGGGGGGTGTAAGCAATATGCACTGAGATGCTTGGTCACCTCGGCCAACCCTTCCCCTCAGCTGGTGCAGCTGGGCCAACCCAAATCGTTCGGGATGTTCAATGACCATTAACGTGGCATTGGGCACATCAATGCCCACTTCAATCACGGTGGTGGACACCAGTATGTCAAGCTGCCCTTGCGAAAAAGCTTGCATCACATCGTCTTTTTCTTGCGCGCCCATTTGTCCATGCAACAAGCCCACGCGCAAATCTTGAAACACCTTTTTTTGGTAATCCTGTGCCATGCTCACGGCATCCTTGGCATCCAAATGCTCCGAGGCTTCCACCAGTGGGTACACCATAAAAACTTGTTGGCCTTTGGCTACGGTTTCACGGATCATTTGATACACTTGGGCACGCTTGGCTTCTTGCATGACAAAGGTTTCAACGCGTTTTCGATGGCGAGGCATTTCGTTGATCATCGAAACATCAATGTCGCCAAACAAAGTTAAGGCTAGCGACCGAGGAATGGGGGTCGCTGACATCACCAATACATCGGGGGTTTGTGTTTGGTTGCGAATTCGATTTTTCTGCCGAACCCCAAACCGATGCTGTTCATCGATGATCACCAAACCCAAATTTTGAAATTGAACATAGTCTTCAATCAGGGCGTGGGTGCCAATGAGCAAATCAATCTTGCCTGCTTGCAAACGTTTGATGATTTCTTGTTTCTCTTTGGCGGTGTGTTTGCCCACCAACGTCTGTACTTGAAGATCCATGTTTTGGGTCATGGCCTCAATGGAAGCTGCATGCTGCATGGCCAGCAAGGCGGTGGGTGCCATCAATGCAGCTTGATGGCCATGGTCTATGGCCTTTAATGCCGCCATCAATGCCACCACCGTTTTACCACTGCCAACATCTCCTTGAATCAGGCGATTCATCGCGACGGGCTTTTGCATGTCACGCTCAATTTCTTCAAAACATTTTTTTTGGCTCTGGGTTAACTCAAATGGCAGTTGATGCACCAATTGTTTCACACGCGGCGTTTCTTGATTAAAAGCAATGCCAGGTGTGTGGTTGTTTTGTTTGCGCACCAAATGGGCCAAGGCGTAATAAAAAAGCTCTTCAAATGCCAGCTGTCGGCTCAATCCATCGGTGTCTTCTTGGGTTAAGAGGTTGGTGGGCTGATGCAAATGAAACAAAGCTTTCCAAGGTGGCATGAGATTATACTTTTCATACAACGGCATGGGCAAAAGACCTTTGCGGTGTTGCACATCGCTCATCACCAAATTGTACATCACCTTTCGAAGTGTTTTTTGATACATGCCGCCAATTTCGCGATAAACGGGTACCACTTTGCCAAAGCCCATGGCGTCCTGTTGGCCTGTGTACACTTCAATGTCGGGATGGTGCATCTCTAGATTGTGTTTGTACTTTTTGACTTTGCCCGTTACGACAATTTTTTGATCCCGGCGAAATCTTTTTTCAAATGAACTTTGGTGAAAACGAAACCACTTTAACCGCAAGCTGCCACTTTGATCTTCCATTTCAATTTCAAACATTTTGCGACGAGAGCCACGGTAATAGGTCGTGCCTGCATAGACCACCGTGCCGCAAAGCGTGACTTGTTGATCCAAGGGCACGTCGACAATGTCTACAGTTTGTTTTCGGTCTTCGTAACGAAAAGGCAAAAAATGCAGCAAATCAAAAACCGTGGCGATGCCGTATTTTCGAAACTTATCCGCTAGGGCCGGTCCCACTCCCTTGACATATTGCACAGACTTTCCAAGCTTTTTATACGCGGTGGCCAGTTCTTCCATGGTGCAGGAGGTATGATCACTGGCATGAAAAGAAAAATCAATGGTCTTTGCCGGCGTTTCGGTTGGCTGGGTTGGTTTGGGCAGGTCCATGGTTGGGCCCTGTCCCTGAAGCAGTGTTAAACTGGCGCGAATGGTTTTTTTTTGCTCTTCCAAAGATTGCGCTTCAAAATTGGCAAACAATGTTTCCACTGCTTCCACTCTTCTTCGCCACAAATCTTTCAAATCTTGTTTTTTTAACTGCGCACATTTGTCCCGCACCATCCTTGATAAGTTTTTTACTTTGGGCAGACTACGAAACTCTTGATGGACCAATGATTGAAGCGGTCGACAAATGGTTTCGATCATTTCATGGCTGGCCTGATCCATAGGATCCTTTACGCCAAGCTTTGCAGACTTAAAACACTGCTTCCATTTTCAATGATTTGTTCGATGGATTTTGCCGCTGCGTGCGAGCCCTCAAGTGTCGTAAAATAAGGAATCGACTTTTCCAGCGCTGTTCGGCGTATGGAATAAGAGTCCTCAATCGACTGCTGACCAAACGTGGTATTCAATACCAAATGAACCTCAGCATTGATCATTTTATCCACAATGTGTGGCCGACCTTCACTCACTTTGTTGACCTTTTTTACATCCAACCCTTTTTCGCGCAAAAAGTTGGCGGTTCCGCGTGTGGCAATCACTTCAAAACCCTGCTTGAGCATCGATGCGGCAATGGAAATCGCCGCCTCTTTGTCTTGGTCTTGCACACTGATAAATACGCACCCTTGGGTGGGCAGCTCATTGCCTGCTGCGATCTGCGCTTTGGCGTAGGCAATTTCCCATGTTGGGTCCAAGCCCATCACTTCTCCGGTTGATTTCATTTCAGGACCCAAAATGGTGTCCTCATCGGTGAATTTTAAAAAAGGAAACACGGGAGTTTTAACACTGTACGTTTTTTCAGTGTACACACGCGCCAAAGCTTTTTCATCCAGCGCCTGACCCAATAATATTTTTACCGCTTCAAACACCAACGGCACGCCGGTGGACTTGGATACAAAGGGTACGGTTCGAGATGCGCGTGGATTGACTTCAATGATGTAAAGCGTTTGACCCTGTAGCGCATATTGAATGTTGAGAAATCCTTTTACGCCCAGCTCCACTGCAATGCGGTGGGTTGTGTCTCGAATTTCCTGCATGATGGTTTCCGATATTGAGAAAGGTGGCAGAACACAGCTGCTATCGCCTGAGTGAACCCCTGCTTGTTCAACGTGCTGCATGATGCCGGACACCACCGTTTTTTGGCCATCACTGATGGCATCGACATCCAGCTCGATCGAATTTTGCAAATACCGATCAATCAATATGGGATGATCGGGCGTTACGCGAACCGCGGTGGTTAGATAACGTTCCAACTGGGCTCGATCGTAAACGATTTCCATGGCTCGACCACCCAATACAAACGAAGGGCGCACCATCAGAGGGAATGAAAGCTTGGATACAATGTCATCGACTTCATCGAGGCTGTAACATATTGCACTCTCGGGTTGTTTGACGGAAAGTTTTTCGAGCATCACGCGAAACTGATCACGGTCTTCTGCGCGGTAAATGGCTTCGGTTTGTGTGCCTAAAATTTGATAGCCTTTTTTTTCAATAAATTTGGATAACCCCAGTGGCGTTTGGCCACCAAATTGAACGATGACGCCCATGGGTTTTTCTCGATCCAAAATTTCCTCGACGTATTCTTCAAAGAGCGGTTCAAAATAAAGGCGGTCTGAAATATCATAATCGGTGGAAACCGTTTCTGGATTGCAGTTCACCAAAATGCTCTCATAACCAAGCTTTCGGAGGGCCATAGACGCATGCACACAACAATAATCAAATTCGACCCCTTGGCCAATGCGATTGGGACCACTTCCCAAAATCACGACTTTTTTTTGATCGGTGGGCTGGCTTTCCGATTCACTTGCATAGCATGAGTACAAATAATTGGTGTAGGATTCAAATTCGGCTGCGCATGTATCGACCATTTTATAAGAAGGCCGAATTTGCAATTTGCGCCTGTGGTCTGAAACCGCTTGCTCGTCGCAAGCAAACATTCGTCCAAGCTTTCGATCGGAAAACCCTTGTTTCTTTAGATGGGTGAGTTCATCGGCTGATACATCTTGCAGCGTTTGGCCTGTGTATTTTTTTTCTAAATCCACAATGGCCGCGAGCTGATTTAAAAACCATGGATCAATTCCGGTTCGTTTTTGAATTTTATGCAGCGGTACATCTTCCATAAGCGCGCGGTGCAAATACAAAAGACGCAAGTGTGTTGGGCGGGATAAATGCTCCAATAAATCTTTCTCCCCGATGTCTTGGGTGAAAAAAGAAGAAAAACCGTCCATGTTTTCTTCCAGGCTACAAAGCGCTTTTTGAAAACTCTCAGCAAAATTTTGTCCCATGGCCATCACTTCGCCCACTGCTTTCATTTGAGGTCCCAGTGCTGGTTTGGTTTTTTTGAACTTTTTAAAATCGAAGCGTGGAATTTTGGTCACCACATAGTCTATGGTGGGTTCAAAAGAAGCCTTGGTGACTTTGGTGATGTCATTGGGCAATTCATCCAGAGTGTAGCCCACTGCCAGTTTGGCTGCCAGCTTGGCGATGGGATAGCCCGTAGCTTTGGAGGCCAGTGCAGAGCTTCTGGACACACGGGGGTTCATTTCAATCACAAAAATTTTACCGTTATCGGGATTGACCGCAAATTGAATGTTGGACCCGCCTGAGTCCACACCAATCTCGCGCATGATTTGAATGGAATAATTGCGCAGCTGCTGGAATTGTCGGTCGGTCAGCGTTTGAGACGGCGCGACCGTGATGCTGTCGCCGGTATGTACACCCACTGGATCAAAATTTTCTATGGTGCAAACAACCACGACGTTGTCATTTTTATCGCGCATCATTTCCAGCTCAAATTCTTTCCAGTGCAAAATGGATTCTTCAATCAGAACTTCTGAAATGGGGCTGGCCTCCAAACCATTGAGAATGCATTGTTCATATTCTTTTTGGTTGTACGCCATGCTGGCGCCACCACCACCCAGCGTAAAAGAAGCCCGTACAATCACCGGCAACGGAATCTCCTCGATCGCTTGCATGGCCTCATCAAAACTATGAATCACTTTGCTCTTGGGCACCGGTACGCCAATTTTCAGCATGGCTTCTTTAAACGCGTCGCGATCCTCCGCTTTATTGATCGAGTCTATCTTTGCACCAATGAGCTCCACGCCATATTTTTCTAATACCCCAGACTCATACAGCGCCTTGGCCACATTCAACCCGGTTTGTCCGCCCATGGTGGGTAGCAAAGCATCGGGCCGTTCTTTTTCAATAATTTTGGTGATGCTGTCGACATGAATGGGTTCGATGTAGGTGGCATCTGAATATTCTGGGTCCGTCATGATCGTGGCCGGATTCGAGTTCACCAAAATGGTGCGATAGCCTTCTTCTCGCAACGCTTTTAATGCCTGCGTGCCACTGTAATCAAATTCGCAGGCTTGGCCGATGACAATGGGTCCGGAGCCAATCAACAAAATACTTTGAATATCATTACGCTTGGGCATGGGCGTCTCCTTGGGTTTTAATGTTGGGCAAAGCCATTGGCTCGTATATTTTTTGCAAATCAACATGCTTGTACTTTTCGGCAAATACTTTGCGCTTAAAACAATCCATGTAAAACAACCAAAGACTTGAAAAGCTTTGTTGACGATCTTTTAACCAGTGTGTGATTTCTTTGGGGAAATGCCAAATGGCGCCGAATGCATGCACGCCAGCAGAGGAGGTAACAAGACGCATGAGCACCCAGTCTCCCTTTTTCAGCAAAAGCTGATGGCCTTCATCCACCTGGTCAATGACCAGAAGCTGTTGACTGGCTTCATGAACACAGGTTAGCTGCTGGTTGGATTTTTCAACAAAGCGGTAACATCCCAAACCCGCTTTGGCCAATTCGCTCAGGGCTTGTAGAGCCTGTGCGGATAGCTTCTCCGCAAACATCTGCGCATACAATTCAATGGCCGACAGCCCATATTGCGGCATCATGCGATCCAATGTGAAGTATTCAATGTAGGCCTCAACCCATGTCTCATAAAATGGATGGTCAGCCGACATGCCCCCCACATAGCTTTCAAACTCGACACGTGCATCGTGATACTCTTGTTGAAATTCCTGTGACGAAAAATACTCTATGACTTCTTGGTAGACGTCTTGATGCATGCAACAAACTCCTTAAATAAATAATGAGAATCGTGAGGGCCCGGCGCGGCTTCTGGATGATATTGAATCGAGGTAACCTTTGCCTCCGGCACTGAAAAACCTTCCACCGTTTGATCGGACAAATGAACATGGGTTAGCTCGACCGGCCCCCATTGATCATCGACCGCTTGCAGGGACGCTTGATCCACGGCAAAGCCATGGTTTTGTGACGTAATTTCAATTTTGCCCGTTTTCAAATTCAGCACTGGGTGATTGGATCCATGGTGGCCAAATTTCATTTTGTATGTTTTGGCGCCCAGCGCCAGGGCCAAAAGCTGATGCCCCAAACAAATGCCCATGATCGGCAAATGCCCGATCAATGCCCGCAATGTTTTTTGAATCTGCGGCACCATGGCGGGGTCACCAGGACCATTGGAGACCATGATCGCATCGGGCGACAGACTTTTAATCTCATCCAACGCTGTGTGATAAGGCACCACCGTAACCCGTGCTCCTTGATCGACCAAGTTTCGATGGATGTTGTATTTTGCGCCACAGTCCAACACAAGCACATGGGGCTGTTCAAAAGCCGTTTGTTCAAACGAAGTATTTTCGGTCCAATTTTGTGGTTGGGCTGCCACCACTTGATCCACCAAATTGCTGCCTTCCATGGACGGCATGTTTTTCAGCTGACTTTGAGCATCAGACAGTTTTGCTTCATCGGTGGTTAACATCGCTTTCATCGCCCCTTTTTCACGAATGCGGCGGGTCAACGCGCGTGTATCCACTGAATCAATGGCCACCACCGCCTGCTCTTTAAAAAAATGAGGCAGACTCATGATGGCTTCGTAATTGCTGGGCTCCTGCACACAATTGCCCATAACAAACCCGGCTAAAAAAACTTTGCGAGACTCCATATCTTGCTTGGTGATGCCATAACTCCCAATGTGGGGATACGTCATCACCACGGTTTGGCCACAATACGAAGGGTCGGTTAACACCTCTTGATACCCCGTCATGCCTGTATGAAACACAATCTCAGATAAGCGCGTGCCTTCCACACCGACACTTCTGCCCTGAAATACGCCCCCATCTTCCAATACCAACCATGCTTTTCTCATTGCCGTGCCCCTCTGGCTTTGTGAAGCTCTTCAAGTAAAACCATTCGAGTCCATACCCCATTGGTCACCTGAGTGAAAATCAAATTTTTGGGATGATAGGCCAAGTCGTGCGCCAACTCGATGCCATAATTGACCGGCCCCGGATGAAGAAGGTACACATGTTGGTCTGCTAACGCCAACCGTTGGTCGTCTATGCCATACGCTTGCCGATAGGTATCCACGCAATAATCTTCGTGGATTCGTTCTTTTTGAATGCGCAACGCCATCACGGCATGCGCCCCTTCAAGGGCTTTGTTTAAATCGGGCTGAACTTCCACATCGTATGCCTCAAACCCTTCAAGCCACTGCGCCGGGCCGCTGATGGTGGAGCGTATGCCCATGGCATTCATCCACTCAATGTTCGACCGTGCCACGCGGCTGTGGCGCACATTGCCCACTATGACAATTTTTTTACCATCAACCTTACCATTCATGGCTTCCCACAAAGTGAATGCATCCAACAACCCTTGGGTTGGATGGCTGTCTATGCCCGAACCTGCATTGATCAAAACCACATCTTCGGGCAACTTTGACGCTAAATCTTCAATAACATTGGAGGCATCCCGAAGTACAAAGGTGCGAATGCCCATGGCGTAGAGCGTATGAAACGTATCGGCCATGCTCTCGCCCTTAACCAGACTCGAATCATCGCGCCCCAACAAAAGGCTACGTCCATTTAAATGGGAAACGGCTTTTTCAAATGATATTCGAGTGCGTGTGCTGGGCTCAAAGAAGAGAAGGCCCACCGACTCATGCTGCAAACAATTTGAAAATTGATCAAAATTTTCTTGGCGCTTGGCCTGCTGAACTTTCGTAAAAAAAAACGTCAACTGATCTTTCGTCCAGTTGCGTAAATCAATGCATTGCCCCTTCTTGTCCATCAATACATCATCCGCTCATAGCTATAGTGTTTTTTCAGCTCAATTTCTTTGCCTATGATGGGAATGTACAAAATGGGCCGCCAAATGATGTCCACTTTCATTTTCTTATTCTCTTTTCTTATGATCAGATCTTCATCGAATAGAAAAATATCGTGTTGATAGTCGGCTTCTTCCAGAAACATTTCATGAAGCCGTTCGACGGTGACACGGTTGGACCGCAAGGTGTATTCTTTGGCCATTTTCTCTAACTCCATGCCGCCCGTAAATACTGGAAAATACAACCAAACCCAAAAAATAAAGCCAAAAAACACCAATACAAACGCGACATCCACCCATGTGCCCCCTCGCGTGTGTACCCGAATTTCCTTCATCCGTTCCAAGTCATAGCAAAGGACTTCAAAGAGTCAATAGATTTGCATTTGATTTGGCCAAATGTTTGCCTTTTTGCGGTGTTTTGAGAATTAAACTTGTTTGAACGTTTTTTAATGTTTTATTTTTGTATTGCTTTGATTTTAATGACTTTTTTGTCTTTGATGAGCCACTAGCGTGGGGCTTTTTGGCACGAAGTTGATTACGGAGGCGAGGTGCACACCCCGGGGAAACGCTGCGC
>CAZCBX010000013.1:0-72235 GCA_964497185.1 uncultured Bdellovibrionales bacterium
GCCAAATAAGCCCATAGCAACCAAGCATAGGCGTGATCTTCCATGCTTTTAAATGTGGGCTCGAAGGCAATGGACAAATAAGACGCTTCTTCCAAGACAAACGTACGCTGCCAAGTTGGGAGGGTGGCGGGCACCGCCGCATGGGGTAAATCGTTGTCAGGTTGTGGATGCGCCGCCAACGTCTCTTGGATCGCTTGGCTTTCACCACCCTGCACAACCCATTGCACCGGGGTTTGATCAAGAGCATCCAAAAAGAGCCGCACATCATCCAGCGTGATGGATTTGATCAGGGCTGCAGCTTTGCTTGGCCGTTGCCAGTGAGTTTGGCCGCATACGTTGGCCCAAGCATCGGTCCAGTGATTCCAATACAAGGCATTGTTTTGTGCCTTTTGAAATTCTCGCGACAAAGCCTCCAACATGGGCTTGTACCAATCTTTGATGTAAGCGGTTTGAGTCAGCCACTGGGTTAAACGCTGCGAAATGGCTTCAAAAGAGCCAGGGCTGCATTGAACCCATGCAGCAACGGTGGTCATGGAAGGGTCAATGCGCACCATGCCTGCATGGGTGCGCACGTCTCGAATCATGGCCACAGTGGGATCTGATTGGGTTTGCTGCAAATGATGTTGGTATGCAAACCAGAGCATCGCCTGCTTTGGATCTTGCGTTTGCCAAAATCGAGAGACACTGACTTCAAGCGTTTGCGCGTCACCTGGCAAGCAGAGCAGATGGGGTGTTTGATCTGGCTCTATGGGCAGGGGCGATATGTTTACCGATTTCAACAAGTTGTATGATTGTATCGAATCCAACCCGACTGGCCACCTAAAAAAGTGACGTTCTTGTCCTTTTTGGCGATTTTTCACCAGGCACGATGTGCGGGATTATTTATAAGTTATTGATTTATAAGAATTAATTTTACTTTTGATTGGCACAATCTTTGCGATCAATATAGGCATGAGACCAACCATGCCCCATACACTCCAATACCTATGCCTGATCACCCTTTTGGGCTTTTTGACGGGTTGTGGTCAGCTAGACCTGCTACCCGGTGGGGACGACGGCGACAATAACGGCAACGGCTCAGGTGCAAGTAACTTGGGACTTTGTTCTTCGGCCGATACAGGGCCCGATTCCGATGGCGACGGGCTATCCGACGCATGTGAAGACATGCGCGGCACCGATCCAAACAATCCCGATTCGGATGGCAACGGCATTACGGACAACAATGAACTGCCACCGGGCATGCCATTGGAACAAGCCCAAGCCGAAGGTTGGTGGCCTGGTTTTATGCAGCAACTCATGAACAATCACCAAACCGGTAATTTGTTAACCAGCAGTTTTTTTCAAAAACAAGCGCCACCAGGTTCAGAAGTCACCGTGACCTCCCAAACCCTTGAATTTTTTATCGACGGTGTGGGTGACGGCAATCAAGACAATTACAACTTCTGCCACAACAATCCCTACAATGTTTCGGGCAACCACTACATTTATTTTTACATCGCTGGCAGCGTCAAAGTATGCGACGACTGCGCGCTGGACACAAGCTACATGAAAATGTGTGGCGTATTGGACAACCCATCCACTCAGCTTGATGCAGAATACACCCAGGAATTCCAGTGGCACATTGCCCAAACCAAAAATGGCCGCTTTGATCCAACCATGATTCCCCGCGGCGGCGATCAGCAACAAAGCATTGCCATCACACCATTGTCGGCTTACTCCGATGCACCCAACACCATCAAAAAAGTAAAAGTAAAGTTTGACTCAAAATTTAAAATTACCGGCAGCGCCCTCAACAACGTAACCGGAGAAACAACGCCCATCCAAACCGAAACCATTTCTGTTTTTCGAACGTTTAAACGCACGGGTCCCTATACATCCGACGATGGCCTAAACGGTCAGTACGTGCGTGACGAACTCGACAGCCTATTTTGATGGTATCGCTTGCTTGTTTTTTTAAGACTTTTGCCGTAAAACCCTGACTATGCCCTTGGGTCAGACCACATCTTGGAAACACTTTGCCATTGTCATCGTACTGGAACTCTTATTTGTGCTTTTTGCATTAATTTTTGTCGGGCACGGGATCAAGCAGTGGAAAAAAAAGAAAGCCATGTTTCCTCACATCATCACCGCTGGCTTTGGAGGCGTTCTATTGGTACTTAGTTTTTATGCGTTCATTCTGCTGCTCAACATTCAATAAAAAAGAAAGCCTATGTTATGAGTCAAACACCCAGTTTTGAAGAAGCCATCAAAAAACTTGAAGAAATCATTGAAGCGCTGGAATCAGATGATCTGCCTTTGGAAAAATCCATCGCGCTTTTTGACGAAGGCACCAAGTTGTCCAAAATTTGTGGCCAGCGTTTAACCGACGCCCAAGAAAAAATCGATCATCTCATTGAAGCCATGCAAGAGAAAACCTCCCCTGCGTCATGACCGCCGCAGAACTTCTAGCTTTTTACCAGCCCCGCATTGAAAAAAAACTGCACCAGTTGATTGATCAACGCAGCTGCGCGCCAAAATTACTTGAAGCCATGAAGTATAGCTTGCTTGATGGCGGCAAACGACTTCGACCCATTTTAACCCTCTTGACCACGGAAATGCTGGGTGGACCGGTCAGCCATGCCATGACCGTAGGCTGCGCCATCGAAATGATTCATTGTTACTCCTTGATTCATGATGACTTACCCGCCATGGACGACGACGATATGCGCCGCGGTCGAGCCACCAATCACAAAGTGTTTGGCGACGCCCACGCAATCCTTGCAGGCGATGGCTTGCTTACCCTGGCCTTTGAACTGCTTGCCAACGAAGACATTGCCAACGCGCTTGCAATCATTGCCCATGTCAGTCAAAGCGCTGGCCCGCAGGGCATGGTGGGCGGACAAGCGTTGGATATGGTTTTTGAAAACAAACCCTGCACACTTGCAGAACTTGAAACCATTCATCAAAACAAAACTGGCGCGCTGTTGCGCACCAGCGTCATTTGTGGTGGCTACATTGCCAAAGCCAATGATGAAACTTTGGAAAATTTGAACGTATTTTCCACGCAGCTCGGGTTGGCTTTTCAAATTGCCGATGATGTATTGGACGTGACACAAAGTTCAAGCACGCTGGGCAAAAATGCAGGCAGCGACACCGCCAAAAACAAAGCCACCTATCCTGCACTGATGGGTTTGGAAAAAGCCATTGACCGAAAAAACCAACACTACCAGCAAGCCATTGTGGCCCTTGACCGAATCGATGCAGACACCCAGCACTTAAAAACGCTGGCCAATTTTATCATTCAGCGCACCTCATGAAAATCCGTTTGGATGTTTGCCTTGTGCAACAAGGCTTGACAGAAAGTCGAAACAAAGCACAAACCTTGATCATGACTGGGAAGGTGAAAGTCAACGGTCAGCCCGTCACCAAACCCGGCACGCCCATCGCGCCCGACGCCACCATCGACATCGAACAACCGCTACGCTATGTCAGCCGGGGCGGCTTAAAGCTGGAAGGCGCACTGGATTATTTTCAACTCGATGTGACCGGTCAAACGGTTTTGGATGTGGGCGCGTCAACCGGCGGGTTTACAGACTGCCTCTTGCAACATGGCGCCAAACACGTGTATTGCATTGATGTCGGTAAACATCAGCTTCATGAAAACCTAAAAAATCATCCTCAAGTCACATGGAAAGAATCGTTTCATGTGGATCAACTCACCCCGCACACCTTTGACCAGCAATTCTCATGGGTGGTCATGGACGTATCGTTTATTTCCATTCATAAAGTCATGCCCTATCTGTTACCCGTGCTCACCGACCATGCCACCCTTTTGGTTTTATTCAAGCCCCAGTTTGAAGCCGATAAAAAAGACCTCACCAAAGGCGTACTCAAAAACGACGAAAAACGCCAAAGCCTGCTAGCGCAAACCATCACCCAGCTACAAACCCAGTATGGCTTTACCACCGCCCAACCCTTCGACGCCACCATCAAAGGCCCCAAAGGCAACCAAGAAACCATCCTACACCTCCAACGTTAAACCCTTGCGTCCCCAAGGGGACGCAGGCCAAGCCCCCTAAAAAACAAAATCCACACCCAGCCTACACCTCCAGCCTCCGTCCCCAAAGGGACAGTCCCTTTGGGGACGGAGGCTTTGAACAACCGCAAAATTTTTTTAGTGATGTTATCTCTGTATACATTGAAAATTATGCTCCTGTAGTTCAACATCTTCGACGCCTCAGACATAAGCGTTGTGAGCACTGCGAACAATCTTAAGGCGGAGAAAGCGAGATTAAATCGCGTCAAGCGTTCAATGAACACTATTGGTTGCTTCAAACAAAAAAAGATAACAAAAAACAAAACTATCCTTTATAAACAATAGCCAATTGTCGGATGAGTGAACCGAGGTCACTTTGCTGCTCGCCGTAGGCGAGACAACAAAGGTGACATAAGCCGCGTTGTAATTTGTTAGGACAAATACAACGGCTAAAGATTTTTATTTCTACCAAGGCCGCAGCCCATTGAGGTGGCGGAGCGTACTATGGTACGTGAGCAAGCCTCAATGGGCGAGAACGCAGGTAGAAATAAAAAGATCCGGTTCCCACCCTACTAGCAAAAACTTAAAATTGCTCCTGTAGTTCAACGGATAGAACAAGGGATTCCTAATCCCTAGATCCAGGTTCGATTCCCGGCGGGAGCACCATTGTTTTTAGGCTTTGTGGCTGGCTGAGACGCCAAAAGTATGGTAGGTGAGCACGCATGATTACAACGGAAAATATTGGTTTAAGCTTTGGCGGTAAAAAGCTTTTTGACAACGTGAACGTACAATTCAAACCGGGCAATTGTTATGGTTTGATCGGCGCCAATGGCGCGGGCAAATCTACGTTTGTAAAATTGTTGGCGGGCCAAATTGAAGCGCAAACCGGCAGTGTGCACATCACACCGGGCCATCGCCTTTCGATGCTTTCGCAAGATCACTTTGCTTATGATGAACATTCTGTGCTCGACACGGTTATGATGGGCAACCCCAAACTTTTTGAGGTCATGAAAGCCAAAAATGAAATTTACAACAAACCTGATTTTTCCGATGACGACGGCATCCGCGCCAGCGAACTCGAAGCTGAATTTGCAGAGATGAATGGCTGGGAAGCTGAAGCCGAAGTGGGTCAGCTGTTGGCCGGTCTGGGCATTGACGCTTCCGCCATCGATAAAAAAATGTCCGAACTGACACCAGGCGAAAAGGTAAAAATCCTCTTGGCCCAAGCATTGTTTGGCTCGCCTGATATTCTGCTCTTGGACGAACCCACCAACGACTTGGATTTTAAAGCCATAGCCTGGCTTGAAAATTTTTTGTTGGATTTCAAAAACACCGTCATCGTCGTATCTCACGATCGACATTTTTTAAACAAAGTATGTACGCACATGGCCGACATCGACTTTGGAAAAATCACCACCTACACCGGCAACTATGATTTCTGGCGCCAAGCCAGCGAGCTGGCCTTGCGCTTGCGAAGTGCTGAAAACAAAAAGGCCGAAGACAAAGCAGCCGAACTCAAACAATTCATTTCGCGTTTTAGTGCCAACGCCTCCAAATCCAAACAAGCCACCTCCAGACAAAAACAGCTTGAAAAGCTCAACATCGTCGACCTACCGGTCTCTTCCCGTAAATATCCATATGTCTCCTTTGTATCCGAACGTGAAGCGGGCAAAGACATTTTACGCGTCGAAGGATTGTCCAAAAACATCGATGGCCAACCCCTTTTGGATGATGTCAGTTTCATCATGGAAAAAGGCGATAAAATTGCGCTGATCGCCGACAACGAAATGACCATCACCACCCTTTTTGAAATTTTAGCCGGCAACATCCAGCCCGATCAAGGAGAATTCAACTGGGGTGTCACCGTTACCCATGCTTACTTGCCCAACGACAATGCTTCGTATTTTGAAAGCGGCCAGTACAACCTCATTGATTGGCTGCGCCAGTATTCCAATGAAAAAGACGAATCTTTCATTCGCGGTTTTTTGGGCAAAATGCTTTTTTCGGGTGATCAAGCCCTGAAAAAAACCAACGTATTGTCCGGTGGCGAAAAAGTTCGCTGCATGCTCTCCAAGATGATGCTGGCCGGTCCCAATGTGCTCATGATGGATGGTCCCACCAACCACCTCGATTTGGAAAGCATCACCGCCGTCAACGAAGGTTTGATCAAATTCAAAGGAAGCGCCCTTTTTGCGTCACACGATCACGAATTTGTTCAAACCATTGCCAATCGAATCATTGAAATTGATAAAAATGGCAGGCTCGTGGAAGACAAACGCTGCACCTTCGACGAATTTTTGGCCAAAAAACTATCTGCATAGCGTCATTTTGCAGACTTGTGTCCACTTCCCTGAATGTGGTATGCAAAAAATATGAAACACCGATCATCTGTGCTGTGGGTCTTGTGTCTGTTCATGTCCTCTATGGCTTATTCCATTGAGCCTGCATCACCCGGAACAAAAGCCTTTTGGAACACCCTCTCCTCTCATTTTGCCGACCAATACGAAAACATCTCCATCGAAGTCAAACACAGTCAAATCGGCGATGCAGCCACCGTTCGCATTCAAGCAGATGGAAAAGAAGTGGTGAAAGGTTATGCCCTCCTATCCAGGAAAATCGTAAACCTACGACTAGACGATGACCTCATGTCACAAGTAGCCGAAAACCCAGAGGTTCACACCGATACCCAAATCATATTGATCGAAAACCCCGCCCAACAGGGATACCATATAAGATTCGAAGACCGTTTGGACATTTTTGCCTTTCGCCATCTGCTAGACAACGTCCCACCCTGCATCATCAAACAAGACCATACAACCACAAACAACGACACCATCCAATACCTTTGCATACCTTAGGGATTGATGGAGAGTGTTGATAAGGCAACCCCCTACTCAATCCACGCGGCCAGGTCTAAAAAGCTTTTTCCATCTTTCGTTTTTAAACACGCGCCGGTTTCAGCTTTTTGGGCTTTAAGCTCGCTAGTCCTCGCTTACGCTGCGGAGACGCTCGCTGAAAGCCCAAAAAGCTGCCGTAAAAATCAAAATCTATTCGGAGATAAAGTAAAATATAAAAACAAATGCAGAATGCATTTGTCTCCATAACTTCCCCAAACCCTCAAAAAACAAGATATGTCAGCCCGTGGGGGTCCGACATGAGCGTCTCCGCAGCGAAAGCGAGGACCGAGCGAATGCGGACCCCCACTGGCCCCACGGTGCATAATAGCTATTCTTATTTTTCCTGAATCAAATACTCACGAATAAAGTCATCAATTTCGCCATCAAGCACGGCCTGGGTTTTGCCGGATTCATAGTTGGTGCGGTGGTCTTTGATCAATTGATAAGGATGCAACACATAGCTGCGAATTTGGCTGCCAAAGTCGATGCCTTTTTTTTCGCCTTCAGCCTCGGCTTTGATGCGCTCGCGTTCTTCGCGTTCGCGTTCGTAAAGTCTGGATTTTAGGATTTTCATCGCAGAGGCTTTGTTTTTGTGTTGGGAGCGTTCATTTTGGCATTGGGCCACCACGCCCGTAGGAATGTGCGTGATGCGCACCGCAGAATCCGTGGTGTTGACATGCTGTCCACCTGCACCAGAGGCGCGGTAGGTATCGATGCGCAAATCGCCTTCGTTGATTTCAATGTCGATTTCGTCATCAATTTGCGGCACCACGCTCACCGACGCAAAGGATGTGTGGCGGCGCGAGGCTGAGTCGAAAGGTGAAATTCGAACCAAGCGGTGAACACCGGCTTCGGCCTGCAAATGACCAAAAACGTAGTTGCCCTCGATGGTCATCGTGACGTTTTTATAACCGGCTTCCTCTCCAGGCAGTTCGTCGACCATGGTGGCCTTGTGGCCATGGTGTTCTGCCCAGCGAAGGTACATGCGCACCAGCATTGCGACCCAGTCTTGTGATTCCGTGCCCCCGGCGCCGCTGTTGATGGAGACAATGGCGCTGGCGCTGTCCATTTCGCCGCCGAGCATTTTTTTAAATTCCATGTCGTTGATCTTTTTTTCAACAATGGCGAGCTGTTGTTCCAATTCTGCTTTCATCTCGGCATCGGGCGCATCTCCATCCAACATGGCTGCAAGCTCAATGACATCGCTGAGCGACTGCTGCATGGTTTCAAATGCTTCGACGGTATCGGCCAATAGCGTACGGCGTTTTTGTACTTTTGCAGCTTCGGAAGGGTCATCCCAAAATGAGCTTTCAGACATTTTCGCATCCAGCTGCTTGGTTTCTGCGGCGAGCTGATCGACTTTCATGCTTTGATAAAGCTTTTCAACTTGAATTTGAAGCGCTTTGGCTTGCTCAATCACGGGTTTTTCCTTTCAAAAAAATCATGTATACCATATCAAACATGCCTATGGGAGGTTTCATTCCAGCTGTGCGCCGCTTTTTTCATCGAACGCGCCCTTATTTGCCCTGGTGTTTCAATGCATTGCTTGCGGTCATGCTTGGCGCTTTGGCCAGTGCTGCTTTGGTGGTTTTTCAAGACATTCCTCAAATTCAATCGCTGAAAACCTTTGAGCCCAAGAGCATTCACACCCTTTATGACATGCACGATCAGCCTGCCTATGAATATTTTGATCAGCGCAGAATTCCGTTAAGTCAAAACGAAATTCCACCTTTGGTGGCCGATGCTTTTCGTGTAGCCGAAGACTGGGATTTTTACACCCACTTTGGCATTGATTTAAAAGGTTTGCTTCGTGCCGTTGTCACCAACATTGTCAAAGGGCGTCTTTCACAAGGGGCGAGCACCATCACGCAGCAGCTGGCCCGCAACCTTTTTTTAAACCATCAAAAAACCATTGCACGCAAATTAAAGGAAGCCTATCTCACGCTACGCATTGAGCGAAGTTTTACCAAACAAGAAATTTTAACCATGTATTTAAACCAAATTTACCTGGGTGAAGGAACCTACGGCATTGCACAGGCCAGTTTGATGTACTTTGGCAAGCCCGTGACGGATTTGGGCATCGCCGAAATTGCCCTGCTGGCGGCGCTACCCAAAAATCCCAACATTTACTCTCCTTTCCGCCATCCCGATAAAGCACTGGCGCGGCGCAATTTAATTTTGCGCTGGATGGCCCAGCGTGAAGTGATTTCTGCGGAGCAAATGCGGGTGGCCATGGAACAAGCCATTCCGGATCACAAACAGAATGTACGTGAAAAACAAAATTACTTTACCCATCACGTGTATCAGAAATTAACCGACCACATTCCACTCAACGTGATGGAGCAAGGGGGCCTATCCATTTTTACACCTTACGACCCTGCGCTACAGCGGGCGTCTGAACAAGCGGCCCAAAAAGCCATTCGCGCGTATGCGCAGCGGCATAAGCTGGATGCAGAGAAAGACCAAGATCAACTTCCACAAATTGCTTCTATCAGCATGGATGTGCGCACCGGCGGCATTCGAGCCATGGTGGGCGGGCGCAATTTTGCGCAAAGTTTGTTTAACCGTGCTTTGTTGGCCAAACGCCAACCCGGTTCGTCCATCAAACCCTTGCTGTATGCCTTAGGCATTGACCAAGGCTACACCCAGTCGAGCTTTTTATTGGATGCCCCCATCGAATTTGATCATCCCCAATTTGGACGGTGGGCGCCCGAAAACTATGACCATGATTTTGCCGGCTACCTGCCCATGCGCAGGGCACTGGAAAAATCAAAAAACACCACCTCGGTTCGCTTGCTGCAATCGTTGGGTGTGGGCAATTTTCACCGTTGGTTGCGGCTGCTGGGCATCACGGAGCCTGTCCAGCCCAATTTAACCATTGCGCTGGGCAGCTCAAGCGTGACCTTGCCTGAACTGGCCAAAGCCTATGCCACTTTTGCCAATGGTGGTCTCAGCGTAACCCCTTACACCATTGATCGGGTCACCCGTGCCAACGGAGAAACTTGGTTAACCCATACGCCGCAAGTGCGGCGCGTTTTGTCCCAACAAACGGCTTTTATCACCACCGACATGCTTCTGGGGGTTGTTCAGGATGGATCGGGCCGATTTGCCAACGACATTGACTGCAAGCTCGCCGGCAAGACAGGCACCACCAACAATTATGTTGATTCAGTTTTTGCTGGGTTTAGTCGTGATCTGGTGACCATTACCTGGGTGGGTTTTGACGACAATCGAACATTGGGTTTTGGCGAAACAGGCTCCAAAGCCGCCGGACGCTTTTGGGCCGACATCATGCGCGCGCACTGTGAGATGGATCAGCCTGGCGACTTTGATGTGCCGGAAGGCATCGAAATGGTCACCGTCGATCACACCACCGGCCTTTTGCCCAGTGCATGGACCATTGACTTTCAAGCGCAAGCCTACCTACCAGGTACAGCGCCCACGCAATCTTGCTGCGCGCCCAAAGCACCCGAAACAAAATAAAAAAAGGACACGCACCCAAAGTACGCGTCCTGGTATTGTTTAAAATTGAAAAGCAGACTAGCTTAGTTTTGCGAGTCGGGCTTCGATGCGATCGAGTTTGGCATTCATTTTGTCCAGCTCTTGTTGCGTCAAGGCGGATAGTTTTTTCACCGTTTGTTGAATGTTTTGATCGGTGTTGGCCAAAAAGTTTTCGCGGGCCTCTTTGGTGCGAACTTCAATGAATTCTGAAAGTTGATCGACCTGCTCCGGTGTCATTTTTCCGCTGCGGCCAAGTTTTTCAGTCCAGTAAGGAACATGGTTTTCGGGATTGTCGATTAAACCGCGTGTGGCTTTCCATGAAAAGCGAACAAAATCCGCCATCATTGGGTCTTTTTTCATTTTTTTGGTCGTTTCCATGTTTTTTTCCTCTTTTCGCTACGGTATTGACTTTTGCATCACTATTTTACGACAATCAGCGTCGAATCTACTAAATTTGAAACTGTAATACAAGTTAATTTTTAACCCGCCCCAACCACTAGGGATCACCTCAGAGAGATTGAAAATCCAAGATTTGCAGCGAAATTTGCGTTTTTCCTCGAAAATATTGCTTTTCAGGTTTGTATGCAATGCGAAGCGGCCCCTGAAACGTACGGCGCCAGGCCTCAAACTGCCCAAAAGCAATGCATGAAAACGTATGGCCCTTCTGATCGGTGACCTTGGCTTTTAAGTGGTTTTGCCCCACTTGCAGTGGCTGACCCACCACGTGCACATCCGCCATAAAAATGGGTTGGGGATGGCCCATGCCAAACGGACGAAGTCGGTCCAGGCCGTAGAAAAATACATCATGGATGCCATCGAGGGGCAATGGAGCGTCGACCCATGTTTCAGGCGCGGCCTGCTGGCCAAACATTTCTTTGCACATGGGCTGAATTTCTTGCGCAAAAAGCGGTAGATGTTCTCGCAACATTTTGCCGCCACCGGCTTCTTCGTGGCCGCCATACTCCACAAAATAATGGGAAAATTGGTTCATCAGTTTTACCAGATGCACGCCACTTCTGGACCGCGCAGAACCTTTGGCCCATTGGTCTTCAAACGTAAAAACAAAAGTAGGTTTGCCAAAGGTTTGGGCCATTTTTTGCGCCATCAAACCAATGATGCCTGGATGATACTCAGCATCGCCCAACACCAACACTTCATTGCCCATCGACACTTGACGCTGCGCTTCGGGCATGGCGTGCGCCACCATGGCTTCCTGCTTTTTTTTGCGTTCAACATTGTAACCATCCAGTTCCACGGCCAGCATTTGGGCCTGCATGGGATCCCGAACGGTTAATAGCTCAAAGGCTCTGTCGCCTTTACCCAGGCGGGCGGCGGCATTAATTTTGGGTGCCAATTTAAAACCAATGTCATCGCTAATCATGCTGGGTTGATTGCCCAAGCCCACCACTTGTTTTAACGCGTCCACCCCAACCTGCGGTTGGTGTTGCAATATCTCTAAGCCTTTGGACACCAAAATGCGATTCATGCCCACCACGGGTGCCAAATCTGCGATGGTGCCAAGGGCCACCACGTCCAAAAACTTTTTTAAGTTGGGCTCGGGGCGTGCATCGTTGAAAAAGTTTTGATCGCGGAGTGTTTTGCGCAAAGCCATAAGCGTTAAAAAAACCACCCCGACGCCCGAAAGCTCTTCCACCGAGGCCTGATTGTCTTGGCGCTGCGGGTTGACCAACAACACCCCTTCCGGCATGTCTCCTTGCACCTGATGGTGATCCGTGATGATGACTTCAATGCCCAGGTCCATGAGTTTTTGTGCAGCTGCATACGAAGAGCTGCCGCAATCACAGGTGATGAGTAAATCGATGTTCTGACGTTTGGC
Organism: uncultured Bdellovibrionales bacterium; assembly: GCA_964497185.1. GTDB lineage: Bacteria > Bdellovibrionota_G > JALEGL01 > JALEGL01 > JAGRMV01 > CAZCBX01. Next base: position 12,251 of record CAZCBX010000013.1, read on the forward strand.
TTGCTCGATCGCGCGATCTGAAATGCCGTGGCCTTCCTCCAAACGGTTGGGTAGAAACACTTCAATAGGCGCTTGAATGTCTTGAAAAAAGAGTGAAAAAAGCGCGCTGCTGGTGATGCCGTCGGCATCAAAATCTCCGTGAATCATGATGGTTTTGCCATCGATGATGCGCTGACTGATCTTCTGGCAAGCTTGGGCCATGTTGCTCAAGTCAAATGGAGAAGGAAGTTGCGAAAGCGAGGTATTAAAAAACGCGTTGGTTTTTTCTACCGAATCAATGCCGCGTGACACCAAAATGCGTGCAATGGCCGGCGGCAGGGCCATGCTGGAAGCCAGTGCTTCAATGAGACCATCATCGGCCTCTTTCATGCGAAGCTGGGTGGTCACTTACCCCTTGCTTGCGAAATATTTTCGGGTGTAAATGGTCAATGGAGAGGCAATAAATACCGTGGAATAAGTACCAAATACAACACCCAAGGTTAAAGCCAACGCGAAGTTTTGCGTGATGACGCCGCCGTAAAACAACAACATCAAGGTGGCCATGAGCAAGGTAATGGAAGTCAGCACCGTTCGGCTTAACGTTTCATTGATGCTTTTGTTCACAATATCCACAAAACCCATGCCTTTGACTTTTTTCAAGTTTTCTCGAATTCGGTCGTACGTAACGATGGTATCGTTGATGGAAAAACCAACAATGGTCAGCACCGCCGCCACCGTGGACAAATCAAAAGGCAATTGCAAGAACGCAAACACGCCCAACACCGCAATGGAATCATGCACCAACGCCACAATCGCGCCCGGTGAAAACTCAAAATCAAAACGAAACCAGATGTAACCCAGAATAAACAAGATGGAAATTAACACCGCGCCCAACGCCTGTGTTCGGAGTTCAGAACCCACTTTTTGTCCAACTTCTTCGACCTGCAACACTTCAAAACGATCTGCGCCTTGGGTTTGCTCCAAGGTGTCGATGATGCGTGTGGATGCACCCGCAAACTGCACAAGGTATTCATTGCGCGCCGCTTTACCAAAGGGCGAGACAAATTGAACACTGGCATTGTCTAACTTAAGGTCGGCAATGGCCTGCTCAATGGCGGCTTCATCTTGAGAGCTGTTGAAAACAGGGTACATTCGCTCTTCAGAAAAACGCAAACTCACCAAACCCGAAGGCAGTTGGTTTAATGCTGAACGGATTTGACTTTCGTACCGGCTGAGTTTTAAATCTTCGGGCTGTACGCGAATCAAAAATTCATTTTTATCGGCATCGCCATAACTCTGCACATTGACCCCTTCATATCCAATGGGTTCAAGAACGTCACGAATGTCTTGCGCCGTGGTTCCTTGATCGAAGCGTAGGTAAATCTCTGTGCCGCCCCGAAAATCAATGCCATAGTTTAAGCCTTGGGTGGCCAAGGCATACACGCACGCGGCCAAAAACAAGCCGCTGATCACAAAAAAGATTTTGGCTTTGCCGACAAAATCAAAGTTGGGCTTGGCTGGCACCAGCGCAAAAAACTTTGGCTCGTTTTGGGGTGGAAGGTTGGATTCGTTGGGTCGTTTGTTTGTTTTGGCCATGGTATTTTCCTACAAAGCTTGGGTTGAGAACATCATTGTATGATTAAATGGATAAAGTATTGTTTTTGCCTCGTGTGATCATCCACTCATAAGCCAATCGGGTAAACCAAATGGCGGTGATGTAGTTGGCAATCAGACCAAAGATCAGCGTGACAGCAAATCCTTTGATGGGTCCTGTACCGAAGTAAAACAAAATAATCCCTGTGATAATCGTGGTTAAGTTTGCATCCAAGATGGTTTCGTGGGCCCGCTCATAGCCAAGCTCAATGGCCGCTTTAACAGGACGACCCGTTCGAAGCTCTTCACGGATGCGTTCAAATATAATGATGTTGGCATCCACGGCCATACCAATGGACACCAGTATCCCCGCAATACCAGGCAGCGTGAGGGTTGCATTGAGCATGCCCAAACACGCAACCACAAAAAGCAAATTGATGGCCAGCGCCACATCGGCAATCAAGCCAGAGGTGCGATAGTAAATAAGCATAAAGACAACAATCAGCAACACGCCGTATGCAATGGCGCGCATGCCTTTTTCAATGGAATCTTTGCCCAAAGATGGACCCACGGTTCGATTTTCTAGCACCTCGATCGGGGCCGGCAGTGCGCCAGAGCGCAGTACCAAAGCCAAATCTTGGGCTTCACGTGAAATTTCACTGCGGGGCCGTGCGCCGCTGCCAAAGGTAATGGTGGATACGCCGTTGGGGATATGGCTGCGCAACACAGGCGCAGACACAATTTTGTCATCCAAAACAATGGCCATTTGCTTGCCCACGTTTTCTTTGGTCAGTTCAGAAAATTGCTTGGTGCCTGCCGGATTAAAACGCATGAGCACAGCAGGCATGTTAAATTCGTCTACCGTTAAGCGGGCGTCGTCTAGCAACTCACCTGAAATACGCTCACCGCGAATGACCAAGTACGGTGTGCGGTTGACTTCGTTGTTGGTGGGGTCTACGGTTTCTTCAAACAAAAGCTCGCGACCTTCTGGTATTTCTGGCTGCACCAAAGCTTGGAACTCAGCGGGGTTTGCATCTTCTCCCAAACTCTCGCGCGCAGTGTTGGCAATTTGGTTGAGCGAGGCTGCACTAACAGACGTGTCCACCAACTGAAATTCAAGCTGTGCAGTTTTGGCCAAAATCTCGCGTGCGCGATCGGGATCATCCATACCCGGCAATTGCACAATGATTCGGTTTTTGCCTTTGGCCACAATGGAGGGTTCTGCAACGCCAAATTCATCCAATCGGTTGCGCAGTGTTTCCAGTGCTTGATCGACCGTTTGTTTTTCAATTTGTGCCACGCGGTCATCGCGAATGTCGATGGTTGCCGAAGGTTGTTCAAAGCGATCTGGACCAAAAATACCCTGGGGCACCACTTCTAAAATTGGAAATTGCTGCCGCAAGACTTCTTTAAAACGGTCCATTTCAGCTTCGTTGGCAAAGGTGACATGAAACTCCGTGGTGTTGATGTCCTGGGTCACCCCTTCGAAGGCGACGTTTTCATCTTTCATGTATTGTTCAACATCATACTTCAACGTTTCGGCTTCATTGATTAGGGCACGTTCTAAGTCAATGCCCAGCACCATGTGAATGCCACCCTGAAGATCGAGCCCTAAGCGCAGCGCGGTGTCAGGCGCAATTTTGGCCAAAAAGCCTTGTGCGTCCTCACCCCGATTGGCAAAATTGGGCAAGACAAAATAAACAGCCAGCAAAACAAACGCCAAAGCTGCAAAAAATTTGGTTTTCCATGAACGGTTCATATAGGGCCCTCTTTATAATTTATGCGGCGGATGCAGTGGTATTGGCCAAACCAGCAATGGCATGGCGTGATACTTTAATTTTTACGTTGGGTGCCACTTCCAAAGTAATGACTTTTTCTGCCACACCAGCAACTTTGCCAAATACACCCGATTGGGTGATCACTTCATCGCCTTTGACCAGTGCATTGATCATTTCTTGACGCTTTTTTTCCTGTTTTTTCTGCGGAAGAATGAGAAAAAAGTAAAAAATAAGCACCATGCCTCCCACCAAAATCAAGGTGGAAAAGCCGCTGCCTGCGGGTGATGAAGCCGCTGCTCCATTTTGAGCGTGCGCACTGGAAATCAATAAATTTAATACGGTCATAGCGAGTTTAGGTACATCAGGGCGCAAAATTGGTCAACTATAGAAACAGACCAAAGTGGCCTGAATTTCAATCAAACCAGCAGGAGGGTTAGGAAGCTTCCGGTCCTTGTCGAAAAGTTTGATAAAATGGGCCAAATGCATCTTGCGCAATGGCCTGACGAATGCGCTTCATCAGGTTAAGGTAATAGCGCAAATTATGAATGGTGTTGAGACGTAAGGCCAAATATTCGTTGCATTTAAACAAATGGTGAAGGTACGCCGCCGAATAATGCTGACATGTATAACAGTCGCAGGCTGGATCAATCGGCTCATCCACCTCCTTGTATTTGGCTTTGCGAATGTGAATGCGTCCTTGGGTTGAAAAAAGTGAGCCGTTGCGCGCATTTCGCGTGGGCATCACGCAATCAAACATGTCCACCCCACGGTAAACGTTTTCAACCAAATCAATGGGGGTGCCCACGCCCATCAAATATCGGGTTTTATCTTTGGGCATATCTTGCGTGCATATTTCCACGGCATCGTACATGGCCTGGGGCTCTTCCCCCACACTTAAGCCACCAATGGAGTATCCATCACAGTCCCGCGCCACGGTTTCCAACGTGGAGAATCGCCGCAGCTCAGGATCTGTGCCGCCTTGAATGATGCCATGGAGAGACTGATGGGCCGGCCGCTCCACTTTTAAGGCCCGATCCAGCCATGCCAGCGTGAGCTTGGCAGCCTCTTGAAGTTTTTGATGGCTGGCGGGTAGCCCCGTGCATACATCGATGGGCATCATGATGTCCGATCCAAGATTTTTTTGAATTTCAATCACCCGTTCGGGGGTCCATTGAAATTTGGTGCCATCGATGTGCGAGCGAAATTCCACACCCTCGGGGGTGACTTTGCTAAACGCGTCCAAACTAAATACTTGAAAGCCGCCGCTGTCTGTTAATATGGAGCGATCCCAGTTCATAAAACCATGCAACCCACCGCGACGTGCCACCACTTCATCGCCAGGACGTAAAAAATTATGGTACGCATTGGACAAAATAATTTGCGGATCCAACAATTCGATGTCTTGGGTGTCCAGCGTTTTGATGGTGATGTTGGTGCCGACTGGCATAAAGACCGGTGTTTCGATGGTGCTGCGTGAGGTCACAAGTCGGCCCAGCCGTGCGCGGGACTGAGTGTCTTCTTTTAAGACTGTAAAGTCGTATGGCATGCTGGTTGATGTATCACATGCAAGGCATTTGGGGAATGTGGGGAGTATACAAGGGAACACGAAAAGATATGTCTTTTTTTTGGGCTTTGCCCATTGGGAAGCGGATGAGGGGACACACGGCGAGGCTTTGCCTCTTGGGGGAAAAGACGAGAGGACACACCTAAAGGTATGTCCCCGTCGTTACAATATTAGCATTGCGTCGCCGTAGCTGTAGAATTGGTATTGGTGGTCGATGGCTTCTTGGTAGATTTTTTGGAGTGTTTGTGCGCCGTCTTGGCCCAGCATGGCGGCCACCAGCAACAAAAGTGAAGAGCCAGGCAAATGAAAATTGGTAATCAGCGCATCAATCACTTTCATTTGATACGGCGGAAAAATAAACAATTCACTGCTGGCCCGCACGTCCATCACCGGCGCGTCAAATTGTGCCCATGTCTCCAAGCTACGCACCACAGTGGTTCCCACCGCCACCACACGGCCCTTTTTCTGCTGCTGCACGCGGGTGATTTTTTCAGCCACGGTTTGATCGATTTCAAAATATTCTTGATGCAGTTTCTTTTGTTCAAAATTCTTTTGCGACAGGGGTGCAAAAGTACCCCAGCCCACTTCTAAAAAAATTTTTTCAATCTGCACGCCTTGCGCCGCCAATGTTTGCAACAATTCCGGCGTAAAATGAAGCCCCGCTGTGGGCGCTGCGCTGGCACCGGATGTTTGCGCAAAAACTGTTTGATATGCTTGCTCGTCTGACGGACTGTACTCTGGTTGGCCCTGCCCTCTGCGCTGCTTGCGTATATAAGGTGGCAATGGCAATTGGCCATGATCCTGCAAATGGGCATTGAGCCTTTCCAAAGCGCATTGAACCACCACCTTGGCCAACTTTTCATGGCGGGAAAGAATCCGAAAAGTCACGTCTTCAAACAAAACAAACGGCTGATTCATCGGTAGGTTTTTGCCAGACACGATCACTTCCCACGTGCAGTAGTTTTGAGTGCTTTCAAGAAGCTGCAAAAAGACCATTTCCTGTTTGCGTTTCTTCGGGCCCGTCCAGTACAACCGTTTGGGACTCACTTTGGCTTGATTGAGAATGAGTAAATCCGTGGGTTCAAGGTAATCTTTAACATCCACAAAACGCCCGTGGGTGATTTTTTTGGTTTGTCGATCGTAAACAAGCAACTTGCATTGGTCCCGCTGCGATGAAGGCTGCGTGGCAATAAGATGATCGGGTAAATGAAAATTGAAATCCTGAGAAGCCATTACACTCGTTTGGTTTCTCGGCCACAGCTTCGGCACACCATTTCTTGTGCGGGACGAACCAACCAAATGCTGCCCAGAACAATGCGCAAGTCATTGGCACCTTGTGGCACTTCTTTGTAAAAAGTTTTAAGCTGAATTTGATCTGGGTTGCTGCCTGGCGCGGGTCGGGTTTTGCCTTTGCAGTATTCACAGGCTTTAAAAGGGTCGGAGCGAATCCAAGCCAATGCTTCATCTTTGGTCGGAAAACCAGACATCGACCGCTGCGCAAAGGTGAGCTCATCGACGTATTCTTCGGTGGGCAACAACTCTTGAACAGCCAGCGCTTTGGCCATGGGGGTAGAACTTTTTTGCGTCAACACCGGCCACACGATCATGCCAAGACTGATGATCAATAGAACATACAACAAGAAATCCACTTTTAGTTTTTTGCGCCAAATTTCCGCCACGATCCATGTTTTCTCGGCCTTTAGAGAGGGGATGAGGTCTTGATCGGTGGTGCCCTGCACTTCGACCATTTCCATGTCAATGGCGGCAGTTTGTTCTTGGAGCATTTCTACAGGAAAAGGATGGATCTTTTGCAATGGGCTTAAAGATAAAAACGCCAGAGCCAATATGGTGGCTCCCATCAATGTAATGCCTTTTTTTGTCATGCTTGTTTTTTACCCTTTTCGGGAAAGTTTTTTGCCTGTTCTTTTACATATCATTGCGTGAAGGTTTTTCATATCTTCCCATGCTTCTTTTTTGGCCGCCGGATGCGCCAGCAAAAAATCGGGGGCATGGGTTACCAGTGCAGGGATGCCCTCGACTGAATATGTGTTGGAACGCAAACTGTCCAGCGAAGCATTTTCTTGATCGGCAACGCTGCGGCCAGCCACCTCGCCCAAGGCCAAAATCATGGCGGGTTGCACATGTTGCACCTGTGAGAGCCAATAACGCCGGCACTGCTTCCACTGGTCGGTGGTGACCTCATCTTTTTGGTTGGGTCTGCATTTCACCACAGGTGTCATGTATATTTGGCTTGAAGTTAAACCAATGGCCGACACCATTTTTGCAAACAATTGGCCTGTTGCGCCCATCAGCGGCTTGCCTTTCAAATCATCTTCAGGCGTGGGGGCTGGCGCAATCACCATCAAATCAGCTTGCATGGCGCCCACGCCAAACACGGTTTTGTTTCTGTGCTGATGCAAACCACATTGTCTACACGCTTGAACCTGCGCAGCCATGTCTTGCAACGTTGCTGAACCCGTGGCTTGTGTTGAACATGTTTGAGCTTGCGCCTCAGAGGCTGCTGAAACCGAAACAGGCAAACTGGTGTAACCCGCGCGTCGATAATCCATCAAAAGGGTTCGCGCTGCACCGATGAGTTCGGCCATGGATTCGTTGGATGTGTTCGATTGCGTCATGAGGAGGTTACCGTTGGTTTCTTCTTTTTTAATACTTAATTCATCATAATAGTTTGCACTAGGCGCTATCCGTTATATCCTTAGGCGAAGGGAATTGAAAATCAAAAAAAATTTTCATGCGCAAAGCACCATGTCATCAATCAAAGTCGCCATTGTAAACGGATACCGAACCCCATTTGTTAAAGCTGGCGGTGCATTTAATTTTGTACCGGCGCAAGAACTGGGTCGTGTGGTGACCCATGAACTCCTCGCGCGCACCGGCGTCGACCCCAATCACGTCGATGAAGTCATTTTCGGCAACGTGGCTCAACCCATGGACGCCACCAATATCGGACGCGTCATCGCTTTGCAAGCCGGTTTGCCCATCACGACATCTGCTTACACCGTTTCTCGCAATTGTGCGTCTGGCATGCAGTCCATTGCCAGTGGCATGGATCTGATTCAAGCCGGCAAAGCGCAAGTGGTCATTGCCGGCGGCACGGAATCCATGAGCAACATCCCCCTGGTCTTCTCCAAAGACATGAGCACATTTTTATCGGACCTGGCGCGGGCCAAATCCCCCATGGCCAAACTGCGCCAACTGGCTCAAGTGCGCCCCTCTCTATTTAAGCCCATCATTGCTTTGCTGCAGGGCCTTAAAGACCCTTTTTGTGGCTTAAACATGGGACAAACAGCCCAAATCTTGGCCAACGAATATGGCATCACCCGCGACATGCAAGACCAATTTGCTTTGCAAAGCCATCAAAAGACCATTCGGGCGATGGAATCGGGCCGTATGCAGGAAGAAGTCGTGCCTGTTTTTGCCAGCCAAGACAAGCGCATTGTCGACAGAGACATTGGGCCCCGCGCCAATCAAACCTTAGAGGCGCTCGCAAAACTCAAACCTTATTTTGACCGAAGGCACGGCAATGTCACCGTTGGCAATAGTTGTCCCATCACCGATGGCGCCAGCGCCATTTTGCTGATGAGTGAAGAAGCGGTCGCCCAATACGGTGCCAAACCGTTGGCTTGGATTCATAGTTATGCCTTTGGCGGTCTCGACCCCAAACGCATGGGGTTGGGTCCCGCTGTTGCTTCGCCTTTGGCGCTGAAAAAAGCGGGCAAAAAACTGGCCGACATGGAGCTGATTGAAATCAATGAAGCCTTTGCCGCGCAGGTTTTATCGGTGATGCACGTGTTTGCTCATCCTGCCGATGCGCAGCATGTGGGTATTCCCCACACGGATTTATTATCGGCCGTCGACCCCAACATTGTAAATGTCAATGGTGGCGCCATCGCCCTGGGCCATCCAGTCGGTACGTCCGGCAACCGCATTGTCATGACCTTGGCCCACGAATTAACCTTGCGAAAAAAACAATGGGGGCTTGCCTCCATATGCATTGGCGGAGGCCAAGGCGGCGCCATGGTTTTGGAGCGTGTAGCATGAGTTCAACCTTTCAACATCTTGATTTTTCAATCACCGATCACGTGGCGTGGCTTGGCTTGGACATGGCTGATAAGTCGGTCAATGTTTTCAATCATCAAACCATGGAAGAATTTTCTCGGGCCATCCGTTTGGTCTACAGCCAGAATGACCTGTTGGGCTTGATCATTTATTCCAAAAAGAAGCACCAGTACATCGCGGGTGCAAGCATTGATGAAATTGCCTCCATCACAGACCCTTCCGTGGGCGCCGATAAAGCACGGCAAGGCCAAGACATCATGCAATCCATTGAGAATCTCAAAATTCCGGTGGTGGCCGCCATCAATGGCCCTTGTGTCGGCGGTGGCTTAGAAATGGCATTGGCGTGCAGTTATCGCATTGTCACGGACTCCCCTAAAGTGCGCCTGCAATTGCCCGAAGTGCAGCTTGGTATTTTACCCGGTTTTGGCGGGACTCAGCGGCTGCCCCAGTGGCTCGGCTTAACCCCTTCGCTGGACATGATCTTGGCCGCCAAACCCTTAGACGGCAAAAGAGCCCTTCGATTGGGTTTGGTTGATGACATCGTGCCTGAACCTTTGCTTTTGGACGTAGCCCAACAATGGCTTGCCAAGGGCAAACGCAAACCATTTCCTTACAAGCAGAAATTCTGGCAGCGAAAACTCGAAGCGCTTAAACCCGTGCAGAAAATCATACTCAACCAAGCGGGCAAAGCCGTGATGGCCAAAACCAAGGGACAATACCCAGCCCCCTTGCAAGCTTTGGAAGTGATTGAAAAAACTTTTGGCCAGGACGATCCTTTTTCCTATGATTTGGAAGCCCAAAAACTAGGCAGCCTGGTCGCTTCACCCATTTGCAAATCACTGGTTGGGCTTTTTCAATGGACCGAAGCCATCAAAAAAACCAAACCCAGCTTACCACCCCAGCCCATCTATAAGACTGCGGTATTGGGTGCGGGTGTCATGGGCGCAGGCATTGCACATTTGTTTGCCAAAAAAGGGTTTGATGTTCGTGTAAAAGATATTTCGATCGACGCGCTGGAAAATGGCATGCGTCATATCCATCAACTGTTTGCCAAAGAACAGCGAAAAAAAAGATTGCCCAATCGATGGACCGATAATCACATGCACCGCGTTTCATTTACCACGCAAGATGAAGGCTTTCAGCGCTGCCAATTGGTGGTGGAAGCCATTGTGGAAGACATGGCGGTCAAAAAAAAGGTGCTGGGAGAGCTTACTCAGCACGTGTCGCAAGATACCATTATTGCCACCAATACATCGGCGCTATCCATTTCAGAAATGGCCAAAGCCATTGACCATCCAGAGCGCGTGGTGGGCTTTCACTTTTTTAATCCAGTTCATCGCATGCCGTTGATCGAAATCATTCAAGGTCAACAAACCTCTGAACAAACCCTGTCTACAGCGTTTGCTTTTGCGCTGCAAATTGGCAAAACGCCCATTTTGGTTGCAGACAGTCCCGGCTTTTTGGTGAACCGAATCCTGGGCTTGTATTTGGGTGAAGCCATGCGCATGGCCGAAGAAGGGTTTTCCATTGGCACCATTGATGCAGCCATGGAAAAATTTGGCATGCCCATGGGCCCGTTCAAACTCATCGATGAAGTGGGCATTGATGTTGCTCAGCATGTTGGCAAATTTCTATCCAGCCACTTTGATTATTTTCCCAGCCCGTCCAATCTGCTCAGCCGCATGATTGAGAAAAAGCGCCTGGGCAAAAAAAATGGCTTGGGTTTTTACGTGCACCAAAACAACAAAGCCCACCTGGATCGAAAATGGATCAAAAACCTCGGCTTGGAAAGCAAAGCTGAAACCGAAGACGAAACGCTCTACAAAGAAATTGCGGATCGTCTGGTGCTCTTGATGGCCAATGAAGCGTTTCGATGTCTTGAAGAAAAAGTGGTACGACAAGAGCGGGACGTCGATGTGGGCATGGTGCTGGGCACTGGTTTTGCCCCTTTTCGAGGCGGGTTGCTTAAATACGCACGAAGCCGCGATCTGCAAAATGTCCAAAGCCTGCTCAAGGCATTGGCCCAAAAACACGGCTCTCATTTTGCCCCCTGCAGCTATTTGGTTGAACAAAGCTATCGAGCACGATAAAACCAACGCATGGTATGGCAAAAACTGCGCAACCTAGACGCACGCGTATTTCAAATCCTATTTTTAAGCAGTTTTTTGATCGCTGGGTTGAGCCTGCTGTCGTTTGATGTCACCCCCCTTCAATGTTTGTTATGCATCACCGCCTGCTTGGCTGCACAATGGGCAGGACTCCATTATTTCAACGTACCCACCAAGGCCTATGCCAGTGCCTGCATTACGGGCTTAAGCCTCTGTTTATTGTTACGCGCCAACGCGCTTTGGGTTCATCCACTGGCAGGTTTTCTGGCCATTGGCTCCAAATTCCTGCTTCGGTCCAAGCAAAAACATATTTTTAATCCTGCCAATTTCGGCATCGTCCTCGCGCTGCTCCTCACACCCAGCTGGATTTCCACGGGTCAATGGGGCCACGCACTGTTGCAAGCTGGGTGGTTGATTGCCTTGGGCTTTGTGGTCACCCATCGCGCGCAAACCAGATGGATCAGTCTTAAGTTTTTATGTCTTTTTATGCTTTTGGTGGGCCTGCGCAATGCTTGGCTGGGCTTTGAATTTGCGTTGACCGTGCATGCATTTCAAAATGGTGCTTTGCTGCTCTTTGCTTTTTTCATGGTCTCCGATCCCAAAACCAATCCAGATACCTCTCTGGCGCAGTGGGGCCATCTAACGCTTTTGGTGCTGCTTTTCGCCCTGCTCAAATTTGAAGCGCAACGCCCCGCTGCCCTGTTTTATGCTTTATTCATCGCATGCATCGCCGGGTGGCTTGTTTCTCTGCTCGCAAACCTTGGCCACCGCCTTGAAGCGCTGACCAACAAAAAAATCTTTGCAAGTTCGAAGATTCAATGAGAAAAAAAGGTATGAAAACAAAATTATCACTCTTGGCTTTCGGGCTTGTTGCATCAATAAATGTGGGTTTTGCACCTTCAGCCCATGCTTTTTGTGGGTTTTACGTCGGAAAAGCTGGCACCGACTTGTTCAACAAAGCCTCGCAAGTTGTGCTGGTGCGCAACGAAAACAAAACCGTCATCAGCATGATGAATGACTACCAAGGCGACCTCGAAGAGTTTGCCATGGTGGTGCCCGTACCAGAGCTGCTCAAACGGGAGCAAATCAATGTGGGCGAAAAAGTATTGTTTGACCGCATCGATGCATTCACCGCCCCGCGTCTGGTTGAGTACTATGATTCAGATCCTTGCCAACAGGTGGTTTATGAAAGCATGATGCGCAGTACAGTGGCTTCGGACGAAGGAAAGAGAGGCGGGACAACTCAAAGCAAGTCTTTGGGTGTGACCATTGAAGCCAGCTACACCGTGGGCGAGTACGATATTTTGATTTTATCGGCCAAAGAGTCCAACGGCTTGGAAAAATGGCTTACACAAAACCATTACAAACTGCCCAAAGGCGCCTCAAGCGCATTAAAACCGTATATCAACATGGGCATGAAATTTTTTGTCGCCAAAGTGAATTTAAAAGAAAAAAACAAAACCGGCTTGTCCTACTTGCGACCTTTGCAGGTGGCCTTTGAGTCGGAAAGATTCATGTTGCCGATTCGCCTGGGCACCCTCAACGCCAAAGATCAGCAAGATTTGATTGTTTATGTGCTGACCCAACAAGGCCGGGTGGAAACCACCAATTACCGAACGGTTGAATTGCAAACGGGTATGGACCTACCCATTTTTGTCAAAGATGATTTCGGCGCTTTTTACCAGGACATGTTTGCAGAGGCGGTTCAACGAGAAAATGGTCGAGCGGTGTTTACTGAATATTTTTGGAACATGGGTTGGTGCGATCCATGTGCCGCAGATCCCCTCTCTCCAGAAGAACTGCGCAAACTGGGCGTATTTTGGTTGCCCGCAAACCCTAGCCTTCCATCCAATATCGCCACTCGATCGTTGCGTCGCCAGCCACCGACGGGCATCATGCCGCGAAAAGGTCCCCTACCGGTCATGGTGACCCGATTGCATCTTCGGTATGATCAAAAAACCTTTCCAGAGGATCTTTTTTTTCAAGAAACCAAAGATCAACAAAACTTTCAAGCGCGCTATGTTCTTCGTCATCCGTGGAAAGGCGATCCCAATCAATGTGAGGCAGCCAGACAGTATTTTGAAACCACCTTGCCCAAACGTGAAGAAACTCAAGCGCAAAACCTAGCCACACTCACCGGCTGGGATATTGGTGAAATTCGCAAAAAAGCCGGCTACGGCCAATTGCCCAAACCCAAACCCTGGTGGCACAATTTGTGGAAGTAGGCCTGTGCCCAATCAACCTTAACTATTTAGTGATGTAACCTTCATTATCCGGCAATGCATAATGACCCCGGCTATTTTGTCGAGGTTGATCATTTGAGCCGGAATTTAAAAACTCACAGTGCCCTTCAAAACTCAAGCCGTCCAACTTGTTGTCATACACAACAGTGTGAGGCGCAGTGATTTGTGCAACATCTTGGTGAATTTGAACCCTCGCACCGACGCCCGCATCCGAATCGAAAATTCCCATTTTGATTGGCATTTGTTCAGGTAATTTTGCTTCAAACGTGAAGGTAAACCGATCGGAGTTGGGAAATTCCGTCGAATCAAATGCTTGTTTGATAAAACTTTTTTGATCGCCTGGGTTGAAATAAAATGTGTGATCCCATAGTTGTTTTTTCTGCTTCAATGCTGTTTCAAATACCGTGCAATGGACTTGTCTTGCTTGGGCATGGCTTTGGATACCAAAAAGTAGAATACTGATGCCCAACGCCCACGACAAAAACGAATTTTGTTTCATGCTTTCTTTTCCTTGTTTTTCAAATTGCTTGGCTTAAAAATTGAATCCTGCATGATGCCTTTCAAAAGATGCAAAAAAAACATCCCTTTTGATTGGTTTACAAGGATACAATCATCCAGCCCATCAATGCCATATGGCCCGCGATGGCGGCCATACCACCTACATAATAGATGACGGCTTGAAAGTCTTTGGTTGTTTTCATTTCTTTTTCCTCTTTCATATTCATGATTAATAAAAGTACAAGAAGTATGCCACAAGTAAGTGTAATAAAATCAGCAACTTACCCATACCGCTTTGCGACATTTTTTTAACCTTGTCGGAAACCTATGTCGCACAGGCATCGTAGCGATGCCTGGCTGACATGGTTCGGATCATTACCCCCGTAGATCCGATGCGAGGAAAATGGTTATAAACTAATGATCATCCAACCCATCATGGCAATGTGGGCAACGGCGGCCATCATGCCGCCCAAATAGCAGATGGTTGCTTTGGCTTCTGGTTTAATTTTCATGGTTGTTCTCCCTTTTTTTTTACGTCTAACGCTAAGCCCTCATATACAAAAGCCATGCCAAATTGCATATCCTATCATTTCAAGCACTTAGGCAAAATAGGGGTAAATAAAGTTGCGCCAATTTTGGGCTAGGTTTGTGACATGGACGCCACTGCCTCATTGATCAGAAGCTTACTGCGTATTGCAGGAAATGTCGGCATTTTCAAAATTGTAGATGCATTTGGTGGTTTTTTTCGTTTTCACGACAATGTTGGCTTTAAAAGGTTTGAGTTTCATGGACTCGTTTCGCAGCTCAAGGGTATAGGTTCCCGATTCAAGCTTGTGGCCAATCAGTGGGGTTTCACCAATGTTTTCTCCATCCACAAACACATAAGACCATGGTTTGGAGATCACGCTGACCATACCATTACCGATGACTTTGCTTTTTTCATCCCCCAATTTGGGCGGGCTTAGGTTGCGTTTTGTGGTGGGTTTCGCAGTGGGTGCTGGCTGAGGAAGCTTGCTTAAAAACACTTTTTTATCAATGCGCGCTTGATTGAGAATTTCCACCGAGCTATTTTTGGGCTTAAACCCCTCTTTTTCAAATCGAAGCTGGTAGGTTTTACCCAGTTCAAGGGCCAGCATGGCGGGTGTTTTTTCCGATAACAAAACGTCATCCAAATAAATGGTGGCGTCGGTGGGCTCAGACTGCAAGTATACTTGAGACGCTTTTAAATCTTCTTTGTCTTTTTCTAAAAACAATCTTAGGGTGCGGCGAAAGTTTTCTTTGGTAATTTCTTTGCGCACTGGCTGGTAGCCCTCTTTATCGACTTTGATCAAAACCGGCTCACTCATATTGATTTGCGTTTGCAAGGGGGTGGTTTGTGCAATCAATTCATCGTTGACCCAAACCCTCGCCTCTGCTGGATCCGATTCGATGCGCAGGATGCGTGTGGGATCTTTCATCACCTGCATGCCGCCTTTGAGCTGTGTGGGATGGGTATCGATGGGGCGACGATCCATCAGCAAATACAAACCAAAACTGATTAAAATGATGCCAGGCAAAAGCACCACCCAGTGTTTGGGTTTGCGCCAAAAGGTGTGAAAGGTCATGGTGTCTTCGGAAATATCACCTCTCAATTTTAACTTTTTTTGAAGGCTCTCCCATGCGGAAGGGTCCACTTCCGTGGGCTCAAATAATGGTTTGGAGCCGGTTTCATCGGATGCGGAGAGTCCCTTTTTATTGCCCACTGTGGTTTCTGCACGGGACAGTTCATACATCGGATTGGCTGCAAAGGTGTGAGAGTTTTCATAATAAAGCGCCATGGGCTCACCAGGCTCTTGCGCCAAAAATGCTTCATGTTCGATGCGCAGAGGCTCACGCTGGGCTTCCAAGGTTTGTATTTCTTGTTCATGAAAGCGTTTGATAAAGCCCATCACATCCACATGCGATACGCGCGTGGGGCGACCTTTGGGTGCTTGGCGCACCAAGTATTCATTGAGTTCATCGACCAGGTGCTGCGCATCTTGATAGCGCTGGTCACGATCATAGGCGAGCATTTTCATCACGATGTGCTCGAGTGCAGGTGGAATGTCTTTTCGAAACTTGCTGGGTGGTGGCACTTTGCCCTCACGCACAAGCTTTATGGCTTCGGGAATGGCCGAAGCTGAAAAAAGACGATGCGCTGTAAGCATCTCATAAAAAATAATGCCCAAAGAATAAATATCACTGCGCTGGTCTATTTTAATGTCAGACCGTGTTTGCTCGGGCGACATGTAGCCAATTTTGCCCCGAATGATGCCCACTTGAGTTTTGTGGCTTTGGCTTTGGGCTTTGGAAATACCAAAATCAGCCAGCTTGATGTCACCAAAGTAAGACAGCAAAATATTCGCAGGGCTCACATCGCGATGCACCAGCTTCATGGGGCGCCCTTTTTTATCTTTGCGTCGATGCGCATAGGCCAAGCCATTGGCGATTTCTCGGATCATGTGTGTGGCCAGGTCAATGGTGAAGATGGCATTTCTTTGCCACACTTTTTTCATAAGGCCCTTGAGTGTGGTGCCCTCCACATATTCCATGGCGATGTAAAACTGCTCTTGAATTTGCCCAAATTCCACCATCGATACAATGTTGGGATGGTTGAGCTTGACCATCAATTTGGCTTCATCTTGCAACAAGGAGATGAATTCTTTGTCCTCGGTAAATTGGGGCAGAATCCGCTTAATGGCAAAATATTGAGACTGGCCATCGGTCATTTGAGCCATGGCCTTGTAGATAACGGCCATCCCACCCGATGCAATTTGATCGGTCAAGATGTAATTGCCGAATCTCTCAATGGAAAAATGGGGATTCATTGCTGCCCATCATTATACGCACCCATCGGCGATGCGCCAACCTTTGGTCTAAAAAAGCGCTTGCAGCGCATCGATGGCCACCTTGGCACGGGGACCAGACCAGAAAAGATTTTCACCATGGAATAGATGCACGGTTGTATGTTGACCGGCTTGTTGAAGGTTTTGTTGCCATTGTGCCTGATGCTCAGAAGTAAAAGCATACGGTTCACTGGGCAACAGCAGCACATCCATGGGGGTTTCCAGCAGCTGGGCTTGGGTATAAGTGGGATATCGGGGTGCGGGGATGGCATTGGACCAGCCGGCAGCTTGCATCAAATGGTGGGTATAAGTTTCATGTCCCACCGCCATCCACGGCTCTTGCCATATCAGTATCCCCATGGTGCCACGTGGCTTGGGATCAGACGACGCTTCAACCAACTGCGCAAACTCATTTAAATCTGCATCGGCTTGCGTGCAGTCTGTGGCGCATAGCTGTCGAAGCTCTTGCAAGTAGTGTAGCGTGCTGGGCATATCCTCGGGATACGTAATCCACACCGGGATGTTCATGTGTTGGAGCGCCTGAATGTCGGCTTTTTGATTTTCTTCTAGGTTGGCAATCACCAGATCGGGCTTGAGTGCGGCGATGCGTTTAAGGTTGGGGGTTTTGGTTCCTCCCACGCGTTGAATATCCGCCACTTTCGCCTGGGGCTCAATGCAAAACGAAGATCGACCCACGGGCATCACACCCCATTGAATTAATGTCTCTGTCACGCTAGGCACCAGTGATACCACACGCGAGGGACGCTGACTTATCTCAAGCGGGCTCACGCCCCATGCCTGGTGAAAGGTCAAAGGCATGCAGTGTCTAGCGGCGTCGGTCCAAACGGTATTTAGAAATTTTCTTATTCAAGCCTTGGCGGGTGATGCCACACAGTCGGGCCACCTTGGTTTTGTTCCATTTGTGTTTTTGCAAGTACTTGGATAAAAGCCCCTTTTCGAATTCGTCCACCAGTCTTTTGATGAAGCCCTCTTCTTCTTCATCCGCCACGGTGACATTTTCAGGATACGTTTCATAAAAGAACTTTTTGGATAAATCTTTCGAGCGAATCAAAGATTCGTCGGTGTTTAAAGCCACAATGCGTTCAATTTCATTGCGCAGCTCACGAACGTTGCCCGGCCAAAAATACTCTGAAAACACTTTCATGGATTCGCCTGAAATATTGATGTTGGTTTTGCTGGTTTTTTCACCAAATTCTTTGAGAAAGTGTTGAACCAACAACGGGATGTCCTCAACGCGCTCGCGCAGTGGTGGCAAGGTTAATTCAACCACGGCCAAACGGTAATACAAATCCTCGCGGAATTTACCCAGCTCAATAAACTTGCGAAGGTTTCGATGGGTGGCCGATACCACACGCACATCCACTTGTCGCATTTGGGTATCACCCACACGCATAAAGGTGCCCTCTTGGATTAAGCGCAAAATCTTGACCTGAAGCGACAGCGACATTTCGCCCACCTCATCCAAAAACACGGTGCCCTGATCGGCGACTTCAAAAAGCCCTTTTTTATCTGCAATGGCACCCGTGAAAGCGCCTTTTTTATAACCAAACAGCTCTGCTTCGAGCAGTGTTTCGGTCAGCGCGGCACAGTTGATGGTAACAAACGGTTTGTCTTTACGGGATGAATGCTGGTGAATTAAATTGGCGACCAGCTCTTTGCCCGTGCCGGACTCGCCATAGATGATCACTGAACTGTCCGACTTACCAATGAGTTCAATCTGATCCATGATGTCTTTGATTTCTTGGCTTTGTGAAATCAGACCATTGAAATTGTTTTTGGACGTTAACAAAGCATTGGGGACATCTCGGGAGATTTCTTCCAAGTACTGGCCAATTTCTTCGCATAAAATTTTCAGCAAGTTTTTAATAACGGCCACTTTTTCGCTTGAAAAAACCGGTATCTCTCGAATATTCTTGTCCAGCGATGCATCGTCGAGGCCATACTGAACGTAAGACTCTTTGATTTTTTCAAATGTTAAATCATCGAGTTTTCCATAAATAAAATGACCCAGCCGCAACACACCCACGTTTTCCCCATCCACAAGAATGGACCCCGATAAATGCGATAGCCCAAATGGATCTTGGGTTTTGACCACGTCGCCTTCATTTTTAATGGCTTCATCGATGGCGTGCGTGCATCCTTCATTGTACCGATCATAGACTTCAGGGTATTTGGCCATGGTGTCTGAGAGGTGAAAGGTTTGAAAACTCCAGAAAGGCAGCTCGGAAACTTTGAGCATTTTACGCGTCCCGTAACCGAGGTATTTCTTGCGCGCATCTTTTCGTCGATTGGCCGGTGTCAAATAAACGCCGGGGGCTTCCAGATTTTCCAAGGCGTCTTGGACTTTCATGGTTACCCGTAACCGTTTTATTTGTTCCCAATCGATATTTTCTAAGTTGTTGTTTTGACTCAAAGTTACTTCCTTTTGATTGAATTCAGCTGTCTTATTTCTACCAAATATGCATTGAATGAAAAGGAAAAAAAGTTTCCAATTGGCTTTTTTTTGTAAGATTTAAAAAAAATGCAACGCCATCCGAGCCACCCCACGGCAAACTTGGCTTGGCTTTTTTTACAGAACCAACCAGATTCTTTTACGCCAGAAGCTTGATAGGGTACATAAGGCCCCATGCGCATTCAATCCCTGGTTCAAGATGGTCTTAAACGCTTGTATCAACATCCACTTCTCACATTAGGGGTGATTGGTTTTATCACAGCTGTCAGCTTCTACATATGCACAGATTTAGAACTTAAAAGTGATTTCAAACGGCTACTGCCCCCCAACAAACCCAGTGTGGTGGCACTCAACCGTATTGAAAAACTGGTCGGAGGGGTTGGCACGCATAAAATTACCATTGAAACCCAGGATCCCGATGCGGCCATCGAATTCATTGACGATTTGGTCGTAAAACTCAAAGAACTCGATGAGCGCTTTGTCCGCTTTGTGGACTATCGCACTCAGGACGTCAAAGACTATTATACAAAGCATAAATTTTTGTATGTGGATGACCAAGACCTCGAAACGATTGAACAGCGCTTGGCTAAAAAAATTGAATATGAAAAATTAAAAGCCAATCCATTTTTTTTCGACCTTGAAGACAAACCTGTCGAATTTTCCATTGCGGACATCGAGGAAAAATACAAAGGGCAAACCAGCGAACAAGAAAAATATTATCGTGGCTATTTGTTTTCAGCCGATCGCTCCGTCGCAGTTGTATTGGTTCAACCCTCTGGCACATCCACCGGCACAGGCTTTTCCAAACAGCTCACTCAAAAAATTGCTTCCGTGGTGGATGAGCTTAACCCGCAATCCTACCACCCCAGCATTCAAGTTACATATGGAGGAAAGTTTTTAAAAGTCCTAAAACAATATGATCAGCTTATTAGTGACATGATCAGCACCTTGGGTATTTGCTTGCTATTGGTCGCCCTGGTTATTTATTTATACTTTCTACGCCTTCGCATCATTGCGCTGCTGGCAGTAACTTTGGCCATTGGTGGGGCATGGACGTTTGCGCTGGCAGAGCTTTTCATCGGTTCTTTAAATTCTCAAACCGCCTTTTTGGGCAGCATCATCATTGGCAACGGGGTCAACAGTGGTATTTTCTTTCTTGCGCGGTACATGCAAGAAAGAAAAACTCAAAACTCCATCCTGGCCTGCGTGGAAACCGCTTGCAATGCCACGTATTTTCCCACCTTCACTGCGGCCCTGACCACCAGCGTTGCTTTTTTTGCGTTGAGAAGTTCTGAAATTTTGGGCATGAGTGAGTTTGGACTCATCGGTGGCGTAGGCATGCTCTTATGTTGGTTGGCTACCTTTACTTTTTTACCCGCTTTCATTGTTTTAACCGAACGCGTTTGGCCCATGCACAAGCAAGCCAAAAAAATTCCTTCGGGTTGGGCCAAGCCTTTCCAGTTGCTCGCCAACGGCATTGGGCAACGACCTGGCGTGATTGCCGGGGCTTCCTTGCTTTTTTTGGCCGTATGCATTGTGGCCATGATTCAATTTTTACCGCATTCACTTGAATACAATTTTTCAA
This sequence comes from uncultured Bdellovibrionales bacterium, assembly GCA_964497185.1. GTDB lineage: Bacteria > Bdellovibrionota_G > JALEGL01 > JALEGL01 > JAGRMV01 > CAZCBX01. The sequence continues at coordinate 33,016 of CAZCBX010000013.1, forward strand.
ATTTAAAAAACAAATATGAAGCCAATCCTGCTGAGAAAAATCTCTCCGACAAAACCAAAAGCATTTTTGGCAAAAGCCTCACGCCCTCCATTATTTTATTGGACCGCGCTGACCAAGCGGCAGGGGTATGTAAAATTGTCATGAGTCAAGAAAAGGACATGCCTTTGGTCGACCAAACCATAGAGCAGTGCAAAACCCTTCAAGATTTTTTACCCAAAAACCAAAATGACAAATTGGCAACCTTGGCACGCATTCGAAAACTTTTGGAAGATGATGCCGTACAGCCTTTTTATAAAAAACACCAACAAGACATTGATGACATTCGAGCCACCAAAAATTTATCAGAGATAACCATGCAAGATTTGCCCCAAACCCTTCAGCGCAAATACCAAGAAAAAGACGGTCAGCTTGGCCGCATCGTGTTTATTTATCCGCGGGAGGATGCCAATTTAAATCAAGGAGCCGTGCTAAAACAATACACGCAGGCACTGACAAACATTGAGCTTGAGGATGGATCCAAAGTTAGCTTATCGGGTGATTATCCAATTTATGCAGATTTGCTCGACGCCATTGAAAACGATGGCCCTAAAATTTCATTGTACTCCTTTTTGGCCGTCAGTTTGCTCATCATCTTATACCTACGCAACTTATCTGCCATTGGTTTTGTGTTGGGCAGTTTGTGTACCGCCACGGTTTTATTGCTTGGCATTCAATCGCTGTTTTCGATCAAACTTAACTTTTTTAACTACATCGCCCTACCCGTCACCTTTGGTATAGGCGTCGATTATGCTGTCAATCTGTACGCGCGGTATAAAGAAGAAGGTCGCGGCAAAATGCTGGTCGCCATTGAGGCCATGGGGGGCGCCATTGCGCTTTGCTCCAGCACCACCATCATCGGATACCTCTCATTAACCCAAGGCATCAACCAAGCTTTGGTGTCCTTTGGTTGGCTGGCGTTTATTGGCGAAATTTCTTGTTTGTTGGCGGGTTTGGTCATTGTCCCCACCTGGTTCTACCTACGAGACAGACCCTAACGCTGTGAGAGCAGTTTTTGGTTTTTCAGAGGAAAATTCTTACAAAAATGGGGATGCTTTTTTCGCATCACATGTGCCTGATGGGTGATGGTATCGCGATACCATTTTGGCGCATTGTACGCTTCCAATGCGCGGTCTCGGTTTTTGGCAAAACCTTTATCGCGAAGATAAAGGGAAGTCAGCATGAATGAATCGGGCCATTGCCAAAAATCCAGCGTTTTTTGCTCCTCAAAATAAGGCAAGGCTGTGTTGGGCATAAACTGGCTATAACCAATGGCACCAGCCCAAGAACTCTTCATCGTAAGTACCTTTTCATCCGACCAGTTTTGTAAATTGGCAATGGTCAGGTAAGCCACCAGATGCTTGGTCCAATCTCCAGCAATCCACTTGGCACGTTTTTGCCAATCGTAGGTGGACCATTTTTTGGGATTGGCTTTGTATTTATCGTATGACTTGAGCTTGGGCATGAGCGTTTTGATCACGTCGTCGGCAAACTCATCTTCAGAAAGCACCGCCAAACTAACAATTGAATTGAGTGCTTTAAACCACGGAATGTCGTCGCTGCCAAACAGAGTCTCCATGTATAGCAACGAGGTCACCACCATGGGATCCACATTGGTTTGGTCATAGGTTTTGCATAGATCTTGTTCATGTTCATCGACAAATGCGCCCACTTTTTTGAGGGTTTCTTTGGTCATGTACTCTTGAAGACGGTTGGTGCTTGGGGCTGACCACAAGATATTGGTGTATTTGTAACGAATGGCGGTGGGGTTCAGCTGTGCTTTTTGAATGAGGGCAATGTGTTCGGGCTTGCAAGCCGGACATTGAAACTTTTGAATCAACGCGGCTTTGGCTTTTTCCCATTTGGTTTCATCAAATTTGTATTCTTGATCGTCGGCCTGAGCAGCGACCGCAAAAAAAACGATGGCCAGTATGGCAATAAGCTTATTCATGGTCGGTAAACTCAATGGAGGGCACGCGCTGCATGTTTTCAAGGTCACTCATATCTTCGTCTGTTTCTTCATAAAAGCGATCCATATCGGATAAAAGTTTGGCCAAATTCAACCCATCTTTCTGATCGCCAAAAGGCAAAAGCATGGCTTTGGCTTTTTCATAAATTTTTGCACCGCCGCGTGCGTTGTCATTGGTGGCATGGTAAAGAGAGACCGCACATTGGATCAGTCCCCCATAAAAATCTTTTTGCTGACTTTCGTCTTTGACCCATATTTCGTCCAATGTTGACTGAGCCGACATATACTTGGCGGTATTGAAGTATTCAATAAACAACAAATATCGATCGGGATACGGCATTCACACATTGTACGAGATAAAGCTCGAACGATCAAGCTGCAGCTGAAACTGCTTCTTGTTTTTTTCGAAAGTCATCGTGACTGATGTGACCTTCATCCAACAAGACCTGCATCAGTGCATCGACGGTCTTGGCGGAAAACTGAGACCCGCGAACACGCAAGATCTCTTCAACGATGTCCAGAACCGCCCAAGGATCTTTATAGGGGCGTTTGGAACTCAAAGCCTCATAAAAGTCAGCCAGCGCCACAATGGAACAAAGCAAGGGGATTTCTTCTTCGGTTAACCCTTCTGGATATCCTTTGCCGTCGGGCCGCTCGTGATGGTACCGTGCCAAAGGCGCCAGCTCTCTAAGCTGGTCGACGCTCTCCAGCAAATCACCGCCCCGCCCTGGGTGAGACATGATGATTTTTCGCTCTAAAGGTGAGAGTCTGCCTGGTTTTTTCAAAATATCGTCTGGGATGCTGATTTTTCCGATGTCATGCAGCAAGGCGCCTTCGCGAATCAACATGATTTCATGATCGGATAAATCAAAACGAGAGGCGATTTTTAAAGACCACTCTTGGACTCGGAAAGAATGTCGATGCGTATGACCATCTTTGTCATCAATGAGTTTGGCCAACAATTGAACGGCACCCTCTCGAAAACCATTCTGGGCTTTGTCGAGGTAATTTTTTTGGATGCCCCGATAGATCATTTGCTTCATGTAATTGGAAGAAAAGTCCACTGGCTTTTCAAGAAATTCCCAAAAAACATTTTGCCGAACCGATTCAATGGCCAACTCTTTGGTGGCGTTGCCGGTAAGCATAATGCATGTCATGTTGGGATCGCGTTTTTTAATTTCTTTGGCCAATTCCAAGCCGGTCATGTTGGGCATCACTTGGTCGATGACCACCAGCGCAATATCAGGATTCTCGTCCAATACGTCCAGCGCTTTGACCGGATCCGGACAAGTCATGACATCAAAGTCATCTTCCAAATGAAGTTGAAAAACTTCAAGGTTTTCCAACTCATCGTCGACATAAAAGATTTTGGTTTTGTTGTTTTCTTCTGCGTTGCCCATAATCGCGCCCTTGTTAATTTTTGTTGCCCTACTATTATAATAAATTTTCAACCACTTACATACTATTTTCCCATAAACTCGTTTTTTTTCAAAAAACCGGAATATTTTTTACATAAGCACTTTAATTTTTTTCTACAAAAATAATTTTAACTTGCTGATTTTATTTCTTTTTCTACTTTATGTTTTAAGCGATTAAAGTTTACATTTTTTTACACACAATTCGTGATTTTGGTTACGCTTTGAAAAAAATCAAAATTCGCAGTTTTCTTGTGCGTTGAGCAAGGGTTGGATAGTATAACTTGAAATCATCCACGGGGCTCGTTATACACGTTGAATGCAGGGCCTCAACACGCCCCATGGAACCACTGGAAAGAGCAGGAAAGCGGTATGACGCACCAAACACCACGGGAAACTGGATGGATCGAAGTAATTTGCGGGAGCATGTTTTCAGGAAAGACCGAAGAGCTCATTCGCCGAATGCGCCGTGCTGAAATTGCCAAACAGAACATTGTTTTATTCAAACCCCGCCTGGATGACCGCTATGCCACCGACTTTGTGATGAGTCATGACAAACGTGTCATTGAAGCCGTCTCTGTGGACGAAGCCCAGCAAATTGAGATTCTTGCTAAAAATTACAACGTCGTGGGCATTGATGAAATTCAATTTTTTGGCCCTGAAATCGTTGAAGTCTGTGAAAACCTAGCCAGCCAGGGCAAACGCGTGATTGTATCCGGTTTGGATCAAGACTACCAAGGCAACCCTTTTGAGCCCATGCCCACCTTGATGTGCATTTCAGAATATGTATCCAAACAATTGGCCATTTGCATGGTGTGTGGAAACCCAGCCGATCGCACCCAGCGAATCATCGACGAAGAAGAACGCGTGGTCATCGGCGGCAACGAATTCTACGAAGCCCGCTGCCGCAAATGCTTCCACCCCGGCGTCCTCAACAAATCCGACATCGAAGACTCCTACTAATATATATATAGATATATAGATATATAGAGAACAAACGCCCAAAAGGGCGTTTGTCTACTTCCCTATACCCTACCCCCCCATTGTTGAAGGGCGCAGGTGTCGCCCCGGGGACAACGTGCAGCGCTGTCTGAGCAACGCTATCTACCGAAACAAAGAAACACGCCCCAATGAATTCGCAGTGTACTTAAAAACAGTGGTCGCCCGCGAGTTCGCTTTAGCGTTTCCCCGGGGCGTGCACCTCGCCACAGATCTATCCATGAAAGCAAAAACCCAAAAACCAGCCAACACAAGGTTGCAATTCAACCAATATTGTACTAAATCAGTACCATATGATTCAAATCACCCCCCAAGCCCAAGCCAAAGTCCTGGAATTCATGAAAGCGCAGCCAGATTCCAAATACCTTCGCATTCAAGTGCAAGGTCGTTCTGCCACAGAATATCTAACCCAGTTTTTGCTTGAAGAAAAACCATCCCCCACCGATCAAGTGATCCAGGCCGACCAAATTGACGTGGTCATTGCACAAGAGGACGTGGATAAGGTCAAAAGTGCCACCGTTGAATGGATTGAAAGCGTCAGCGGCAGCGGTTTTCGATTGGACAATCCCAACAAACCAGAAAACCATCTGGATTCTCCCGTGGCGCAAAAAGTGCAGCAAATTTTGGACGATGAAATCAATCCTTCGATTGCTGCGCATGGGGGCCACATCGAGTTATTGGATATCCAAGACGCACGTGCTTTTGTCAAAATGAGCGGCGGGTGTCAGGGCTGTTCATCGGCCAGTGCAACGTTAAAGCAAGGCGTAGAGGTTCGAATCAAAGAGCTGGTGCCTGAAATTTCTGAACTTGTGGATACCACCGACCATGCTGGCGGCACAAACCCTTATTACAGTGGTTAGGCGGGCATGATGACACGCATTCTCTTTGTATGTCTTGGCAACATCTGCCGCTCACCCACGGCCGAGGGCATCATGGATCATTTGATTGAAACCCGTGGTTTGTCGGATAAAATTGAAACCGATTCTGCCGGCACCAGCGGCTACCATCAGGGGGAGCCCGCAGACATCCGCGCCAGAGAAGCCGCCCAAAAACGAGCTTACACCCTAAAAAGCAAATCGCGCATGTTTACCCCTAAAGATTTTGACCAGTTCGATTACATCATCACCATGGACCACCAAAATCAAAAAGATGTATTGGCGCTGGCTCCCACAACAGATGCGCGCAAAAAAGTGCATTCGATGATGTCTTTTTGCAGTTTATACGATCAGCAGTATCAAGAAGTGCCCGATCCTTACCACGGAGGCATGGCCGACTACAAAACGGTATTGGATTTATGTGAAGACGGCTGCAAAGGACTGCTGGATCAGATTGAAAAACAACTCGATTAACGAGACAACAATATTTGGTTGATTTGGTCCAACACCTTTTTCTGCGCGTCTTGATCGGCAACCGCAATAAAAATGGTGTCGTCGCCGGCAACAGTGCCCACCACATCATCCCAGTCTTCCCCATCCAAATCATTGGCAATAATTTTGGCTGCACTCACGGAAGTTTTGAGCACCAACAAGTGCATGCCCACTGCGACCACCGACAAACCATGAAGTTCGAGATTGCGAATCCAGCTGGGTTTGAATTCGAGAGAATCAGGCACATGGTATCCTTGGGGGCCTTTGACCACGCCCAATTCTTCAATGTCTCTGGAAATCGTTGTCTGGGTGGCATGGAAGCCCTGCTCTTTCATGCGCGATGCAAGCTCTTCTTGGGTGGATATGTTGCGTTGCTGGATTAATTCAAGCAAACTGCGATGGCGTTTGCGTTTGTCTCGTGTACTCACCTAAACCTCTTCCACTTTTTTGCCCACAAACCGAATGATCATAAGCAGCGTCACGCTACCCAAAAGCAGCAGCAGCCATGGTGAGATCCCATACCCTGAAGGAAGATAACCAAGACCAATGGCCACAGCCCCCACCGTCAAAGCATAGGGCATTTGTGTTTGGACGTGATCCATGTGATCCACACCACTCCACATGGAACTCATAATGGTGGTATCCGAAATGGGCGATACATGGTCACCAAAAATAGCGCCCGTCAGCACGGCCCCCACTGTGGAATAAAGTATTGGCTCAAATTGCGCCATGGGCTGACCACTGGCCAAGTACAAATCATGCACCGCTGGCACGCACAGTGGAAACAAAATGGCCATGGTGCCCCAAGATGTTCCCGTTGAAAAAGCAATCAGAAAGCCCAGGGCAAACGTCATCGTCGGCATCCACGGATATTCGATCCATCCCTGCAATAAACCGCTTAGCACTTTTCCGGCTTCCAGCTCATTTAACACAGCCGACAAGCCCCACGCGAAAATCAACACCACAGCAGGAAACACCATTGATTTTAGGCCGTCCATCCAAACCTCAATGGCTTGGGTAAAATCAAAAATCTTCTGAACCACCATCATCAAAAACGCGCAAAGCGTGGACAACAATGCCGCCCAAATCAATACTTTGATGGGATCAGCGGCCCCAAAAACATCCAACCAACCCGTGGCTTGGGTATACCTTTCGGACATGATCAAGCTCTGCTTTCCATCCCAATAAAAACCAAAGAGCACCGTAAAAACCAACACCAGCAAGGGAAGCAATCCATGGTACCAACGTCCGGTTTCTAAAATTTTATCTTCCCACCCTTGAATTTCTTTGCTGAGCATGGGGGTGGACGCAGGATCGGTGACTTGCCCTGTGGATCTGGCCCTGCGTTCGGCTCTCCACATGGGGCCCCAATCGCGACCCATCACAATGATGCCCACGATGAATACCAGCAGCAAAATGGCATAGAACCGGTAAGGCAAGGACTGGATAAAAACAGCGTATGCGTTGTTTTCGAGGCCAGCGTTGTTGAGGGCGGTGGCCAATAAACCCAATTCGTAGGCAATCCAAGTGGAGATGACCGACAGTGAGGCCACAGGCGCGCTGGTGGCATCGATGATAAAAGATAACTTTTCGCGGGATATGCGGTAGCGATCGGCAATGCCGCGAAACAAATTTCCTGCGATGATGGTGTTGGCGTAATCATCGATAAAAATCAACATACCTGTGGCCATAACGAGTCCCTGGGTGCGGGTAGCATTGCGGGCATAACCTTTGATCAAACCAAGCAATCGAAACAGCCCGCCCGATTGGGTTAAGAGGGCAATCAAGCCGCCCACCATCAAGGTAAAAAGCAGAATGCCGGCATGACTCGAATCGGACATGGCCTGCAACAAATAAGTATCCGGCACTTTAAGCAAAGAGATAAAGCCCGTTTGCAGGGACCACTGCCCCAGTACCAACCAAGCCCCCGCAAATATCCCCACAAAAAGAGAAAACAGTACATTTTTGGTCCAAAAGGCCAAACCAATGGCCAAAAAAGCAGGCAGAAGTTTGTATGCATGATTATTCAAAAAAAAGGGCAAAGTGCAGATGGAAAGGAGAATAAGAGGCGGCAAGAAACATTTTCTAAACATTATTTACGTCTCTACCGCGTATTTATGCATTTTACAACTTCAAGAAATTCCCAGCCTAGCACGCCTTGCAAGACCCTCTTGGAACTCCCTAGGGGTTGGGTGCTGTGCAGAATGTTTTGATGGGTTGGTTATAAAAACCACAAACAGGACATGGCCACCAAGGTGGGTACGATTGCATACAAAAATAATTTGAGCGGGGCAATGCCCTCAGGACCAAACCGGTCCTGCATGATGGAAAAACCAGCTGGGTTGGGGGCGTTGGCAATGACGGTTAATCCACCACCTGCCACGGCTCCAGCAACCAGTGCATATTTTAATGCATCGGACAAGCCTTCTACCTGCGCGCCCAAAAAGGTCAGCGCTGCATTGTCTGTAAACGCCGTCAAACCAGTTGCCCCTGCAAACAGTGGAAAGACATCCAAGCGGGCCAGAATGGGCGATAGCCACCAGCCTTGAAATGAGCCCAGCACAACCAAGCCACCTAAAAAGTAAGCCACCAACAAGCTCTGCTTGATTTTCAACGGCGACTGATATTCGCGCGTAATGGTGGTCACCCCAATGAAATACAAAAGGATCCCCATAAACACGCTTGGATGATGCGCTGTTAAAACAACTGCCGCCAAAAATACCCCATGAACCATGGTTAACCATGTGGGCACCGTGGTGCGAATCAACGCGACCTCCGAGCGCTCAAACTGCAACAATTCTTTGTGCACCATGGCCAGCGCCAGTGATGCATTGATGGTCACACCCACCGCAGCTTTCCATCCAAAATTGGTCAGCATAAAGGGTAAATCCCAGCCCCATAAACTGGCCACCATCAGCACGGGGGGAGCCGCATAGGGTGTTAGCACACCGCCAATCGATACATTGACAAATAAAGCAGCCAACGTGATGTACTTAAACTGCGTCGAAACATTTCTTTGATAAAATTGATGATACAGGATCAAAGCGGTCACTGTCATGGCAGCCGGCTCCGTAATGAAGCTGCCCATAAGAGGACCTAGCGTCAAACATAGAAAATACATGCTTAAACTTTCATGCTTGCGGGATATCACACGGGCAAGGCGTAAAATGGTGTTTTGCGCCCATTCAATGATGGGTTTGGTGGAAGCCACCGTCATGATGGCAAAAACAAACAAGGGTTCGGTAAAGTTAACTTGATCCACCAAGTGGATGGCGTGTGAAAAGCCCGTAATGGTCCCAACGCTAATTAGAAACAATCCAGCCCAAAAACCAAATACCACTTCCACTTCACCCAAAAGATGAAAGAGATTTTCGCCGATTGAACCATCTTCATACATATGGGCCAGTTTTTGAAAAACGCTGGTCATGAAGGTATGCACGATCGCCAGCGCAAAGCAAACCGTGGCAATCCACTCAATCAAATGTGTGGGATGATCGTTCATAGAAGGCTTAAATTTACCTTAGCCTCGTCAGAAACTCCATGAATTTATGTTGTTAAAACAATGTCCCATGCTGCGTCGATGTTTCTTTCGTCGACGGCCTTTTGCAATGCTTGTTTTTGAGTGGCATCCAGCGCTTTGACAAAAGTGCAAGACGCATCGGGTTTCGATGCTCGCAAGGCCAAAAAACCCAATTGGTTTTTGGTTAACCCCAAGTCAAACAGCGCGTCGGGCAGTTGATCCCAACCCATGCCCAAATGGGTGCGAGGCATGTCCATGCCAAACATATTCTCCGGCTGACATCGTGTATACCAAGACCCACCATTGCGTCCGATGTGATCAATTTCTTGTCCGGCCACGCGGCCATCCTGCATCAATTTTTTGGCTACATGAAAAGCCACCACTTCACACACCGCCAGATTGCCTGACCCTTTGCCCTCGCCCAAATGAATCATTTGCAGCATCTTGCACTCCATGTGAAAAGGCGATTCTTTTACGCGGTGGGGCTGTACCAATTTCGACTGTTTTTTGGTGAAACCACTTTTGACAAATTCATCCACCTCTCCGGGGTATTCAGTCGATGCCAGGTTCATTTGCTCGGCCATTTCATACGTGACCGCGTGAACAACGCATTCTTTGGTGTCCATGAGATTGCGATAGGTGTCTTTTAATGTACCGTCGCGTCCGCGTCTTGCGGGTGAAAAAGCAATGACGGGCGGCTGACTGCCAAATGCATTAAAAAAAGAAAACGGGGCCAGATTGGCTTTTCCCTGGCTGGATCGTGTAGAAACCAGAGCGATGGGCCTAGGCGCAACCCCCGAAGTTAATATACGTTGTACATCTACGGGGTCTAGTGTTTGGGGATCGATGTGAATCATATCATTGCCTTTTTTTAAAAGACTGCCCAAACAGCAACAGTCTAAAAACCAATTTAATCTAAGTTTTTCTTTTTTTCTAGGATGGAATACTCAGGCTGATTGAGCAGCAGTTTGTTTTGCAAAATGCCTAGGCCTTCGATTTCCAACTCAATGGCGTCATTGGGTTCCAACCATACGGGCGTATACGTATCGCCCTTTTCTTTGGCCAAGCGGCTGCCGGTTCCATTGATTTCTGCATAACAACCCGTACCCACTGTACCTGAACCAATGATGTCGCCTGGGTACACTTCCGTGCCATAGGAAACCCGTTCCAAGATTTCAGCGAATGTCCAGTCCATGGTTTTCATGTTGCCATCGGAAATGAGTTTGCCATTGTGTTTGGCCGTCATGCGCAAATCGTATTTGTCACCGTGATCGGTTTTAATGCGTTTGCTGGCCAACTCGTCTTTGGTGACCAAATAGGGGCCAAATGAATTGGCAAAATCTTTGCCCTTGGCGGGGCCCAGCGACAACTTCATTTCTTCAAGCTGCAATCGGCGCGCGGAGAAATCGTTCCAAATCATGTAGCCAAAAATATAATCGTCGGCTTGCTGCGCCGAAATATTCTTCCCGCGTTTGCCAACCACCATGGCCACTTCGAGTTCAAAGTCCATGCGTTCGAAATGATCTTTTTCCAAAAGGACATCACCTGGGCCATACACCGCATTGTGATTGGAAAAATAAAAAATGGGAAATTGATCAAACTCAGGCGTCATCTCGGCATCGCGGTTTTGACGCATGGTCTGCACGTGTTGACGGAAAGCATACCCATCGCGCAGCGATGGTGGTTCAGGCACGGGTGCCAGTAGGGTTACCGGCTTGATTTCTTCAAAATCTTGGGGCGCATCAATGATTTTTTGCTGCAAAGCAAGCAAATCGGGCATGGCTGCCTCTTGAATCGTCAAAAATTCCTTCATGGTGTCGGGTAACACCAAGCCCAATTTTCGGGCGTTTTCACTCACGCAATATACATGGCCTTTAATCGACAAACCAAGGTGATTGCGGTCATCGCGTAGATAGCTAACTAGTTTCATGTCATTCTCCTTATTGGTTGCTGGCTATGATGTACATCACATTGATTATTTCAACAAGTCCACATTGGCTTGTCCAAGCACCGATTCAATGATGGCGATGGCCAGTTTGTTTTCTTCCATGGTGCCAGTATTGATGCGCACACACTGAGGCAAGCCAAAACGATCCAAATGACGTAAAATCAAACCGCGTTCCAAACACTGGTTGGTAAAGTGTTCGGCTTTGATGTCATCATCAAAGACCAGCATGAAAAAATTTGCATAACTGTTGCGTACAAAATTGAGTGACAATCGCTCAAACTCTTGAACAAAGTACATCATGGCTTCACGGTTTAAATTGATGGTTTCTTGTAAAAATTCTTCATCTTGCAACGCGCTTGTGGCTGCAGCTTGAGACAAGCCGGAAGGTTCAAATGGCAGTTTCACTTTTTGCACTTGCGTAATGATGGATGCGTCGGCCATGCCATATCCAACGCGTAGGCCGGCCATGCCATAAGCTTTCGACATGGTGCGTGTAACGATTAAATTTTTATGCTCAGACAAAAGTGCAACACCGTCAGGATAATCATCAAAATCTTTGGCGTATTCAAAATAAGCCTCATCCAACACCACCACAATTTCTTGGGGAACTTTTTGAAGAAAAGCGGTTAATTCGTCTTTTAGAATGGGCGTGCCAGTGGGATTATTGGGATTGGCCAAATAAATGATGCCTGTGTCTGGCCCGATGGCTTGAAGCATGCCATCCAAATCATAACCGTAATCTTTCAGTGGCACGGTATCGACCGAAATATTGAGTTTCTGTGCATTGACGTATGTACCAATAAATGAACCTTCGGATGTAAGAAGATGCGTTTGGGATGAAGCAAAGGTCATAAAAATATAAGCCAGCAGCGAATCAACACCGTTGGTTGCGATAAGCTGGTCTGGGGTTAAGCCGGTTTGCTTGCTCAGTGCTTCAAGCAGTTTGGGTGAGCGTGGGTGCGGATAAATGTGCGATTGCGCAAGTGCATCTTGCAAACCCTGCACGGCAAGTGGCGCCATGCCGCGAGGATTTTCATTGGAGGCCAATTTGATCCAACGCTCAACCGAAAAAGTTTTTTCAACTTCTTGGATGCTTTTGCCAGGCTTGTAAGGTTGCAAAGCTTGAATATGATCGGGCACCCGCAAGGTCATGACTGACTTTCCATCCAAGAGTGTTTGTAGCTGGGATCCATGATCTCTTGCACAAGGGTTGTGCTGTACAAGGGTGAAAACGTATCAATCATTACGGCATACTCTTGGGTTTGTTTGGCCCCAATGGATTGTTCTGTTTTGCCAGGCTGGGGGCCATGGGGCAGCCCCGTGGGATGATGGGTGATGGTTCCCTTTTCGATGCCCGTTCGGCTCATAAAATCTCCCTCCACATAATAAATCACTTCACACGAATCCACGTTGGTATGAAAGTAAGGCGCAGGGATGGCATCTGGATGAAAATCAAACAAACGAGGCACAAAATTGCACACCACCATGTGCTCGGTGGCAAAAACCTGATGCACCGGCGGTGGTTGATGAATTTTTCCGACGATGGGGGCATATTCTTTTATGTTGAATGCATAGGGATATTCATACCCATCCCACCCCACCACATCAAAAGGATGGTGGGATAAGGTATGTTTGTACCACTGCTGCCCCGCTTTGACATAAATGGTGTGGGGACTTTTTTCATCCACGGTTTCCAGATGACTGGGGGGGCGAAAGTCGCGTTCACAATACGGTGCCTCTTCGGTGCATTGACCATAGGCATTGCGAAAACGCTTGGGGATGTCAAATGCGCTGGAGGACTCCACCACCAGCATGCGGCAAGGTTGATCTTGTAGGATGAATTGATGCACGATGCCTTTGGGAATGACCAAGTAATCACCAGGGCCAAACTTAATAATCCCAAAATCTGTTTTTAGCTCACCTTGGCCCTCATGCACAAACACCATCTCATGGGCATAAACATTTTTATAAAAATGGGCACACGACTGCGTGGGGGACGCTGTGTACACGGCGCAATGCTTGTTGAATAGATAAAGCATACGTGAAGAGATGGGGTCGCCTTCTCGTTGTTTTTGAAATGTGTGAAATTTTCTCCACTCCAGGGGGGCTTCTTTCCACGGAGTGTCCATGGTTTTATCTATGGGCTCGATGGAAGCAATGGCTGTGGGCATATGCAAGTGGTATTTGTTGGAATAGATGCCCGAAAAACCTTGGGTGCTGTATAGCTCTTCGCGGTGAAGCGTTTGATCGGCTTTGTAAAAAGTGGTGTGTCGTTTGGGGGGCAATTGCCCCATGGCATGATAAAAAGGCATGTTCTTATCTATAAACCAGAACGCACGAATCCACAATAATGAGCCACGCGCATCTCCTGATCGGCTTCATGGCCCAGCGACGCTATTGGACTATTGAATTGAAATGCTTTTTTCCACCAACGGCGGCTGCTCGGCCAATCGTCGCTCAATGGCTTGTACGTCCAAAGGGCTATGTTCTTCCATGTCTTGCATCAAAGCAAAGCCCAGCGGCAAGCCAGAGTCTAAATAATTTGGATAGGCTGTGAGGGTGGCATATCCATCTCCACCCTGCGCCACAAAATTAACGGTGCCCACTTGATACATCTCTTTGCTTGAAGCCACCACTTTGCCCTCGTTGACTTCGATCAGCCATGGTGGCTGCTTGCCCGTCGATCGAATGGACTGAATTTCTCCCGCGCGTGTCACCACCTGCACGCCAGCCCACTGCGGAAAGGCGCCCTTAAAATTGGGAACTTCCATTTTCTGTTCTTGGCGTGCTTGCCATACGTTGCTAAGCCCCTGCTGGATGTAAGCCAAAACCTGCTCAGGCGTAAAAGAAGCGGACACCAAGGTATTGCCAAATGGATGCACTTGATGAACCATCCGCTTGGTCACTTCCCCTTGGGGCAAAGAGTCTCGAAGACCGCCACTGTTGACCATGGCAAAATCACTGTTGGTTCGTTTTCGAACAACATTGGCCACCCAATGGCCAATGGGCGTAAATTGAGACCGCACCAGATCACGGCTGCCGTCCATTTTCTTGCTCAACGCACCCACCACTTCATCGCCTTGAACATCGGCTTTGTCGTTGTAGGTTTTTAAAAAAGCCAGCATGTCTGTATTTTCTTCAATGCGGTCCACACCCTTTGGCAGCACATAGGTGGTTTGACCATCGATTGTTTTTTTCTCGAACGGGTTGACCGGAATCAAAGCATAATCGAGTTTTGTACGAATGGCATCGCTGGCCTGCAAGCGATAACTGACTTGAAGATGCCCCACATACCGGCCCCAGTCTTTGGCTTGAACGATCAGCGTATCACCCACTTTGATTGGTTTTTGTAGCGCGACTTGGGTATGGCCACCCACGATCACATCCAGCTCAGGCACCTCTTGCGCAAGTTGAACATCATAGTACAAATTTTGGCCACCCAAACTTTTGATGGGGCCATCATGGCCCATGTGGGTCACGGCAATGATGATATCCACATCTTGTTTGTTGAGTTCTTCAACCACTTGCTTGGCTTCCACCACTGGATTGGTAAACACAATGCCTTCAATGGCTTTGGGCATCACTGTGCGTGCCGTTTCGGTGGTGGTTAAGCCCAATATCCCTATTTTGACAGGACAGTCTGGATCCTGCTTGGGCAAACAGACAATGGTATACGGGTCAAACACCCTTTTTTGGGTATCGACAAACCGCGTGTTGGCCGATAAAAATGGAAAAGCCGCCCACGCTTGCTGTTGACGAATCACGGGCAAGGGGTGATCCCATTCATGATTGCCCACCGCCATGGCATCGTATGCCAAACGTTTCATGGCTTTAAAATCAGGTTCGGCTCTTTGTACATCGGATTCGAACGTGCCCGTATTGATGTCGCCACCCGACAAAAGAAGCACGTGTTGATTTTTTTGGGCCGCTTGGTTTCGAAGCTGCGTCAACAACGTTTGCCGCGCGGCCATGCCGCCCACCCCATGATCAAATGCATTGTAATGACCATGGTGATCATTGGTGTGCAAGATCGTAAGGTCCACCTTTTTGTAAGAAGCTGTGGGCGAACTGGGCGCAACACACCCGATCAATCCCAAACAAATCAGTGCAATGTTGATGTTCAGTGGTCTCATAAATTACCTCGGCGGTCCTGGTCTTGTTCAATGGATTCAAAAAGTGCTTGGAAATTGCCTTGGCCAAAACCTTTGGAGCCACCTTTGCGCTGAATGATTTCAAAAAAGAAAGTGGGTCGGTCGCCAATCGGCTTGGTAAACAGTTGCAACAGATAGCCCTGACCACCCGTTAAATCTTCAAAATCACAGAGAATGCCCATTTCTTCCAAAGGCTCAATGCCCTCTTCGGGTGTACGCCCCATTTTTCGAAGATTGGCATAGTAGGTTTTGGGGGCTTCTAAAAATTCGACCCCGTTTTGGCGAAGTGCTCGGATGGACGAGATGATGTCACTGGAAGCAATGGCAATGTGTTGTACGCCGCTTCCGTGATAGTGCTCAATGTACTCGTCAATTTGAGATTTTTTAAGACCTTTGTAGGGCTCGTTAATGGGATTTTTAATGACCTCATCTTTGCTTCGCACCACTTTGGACAAAAGCGCAGAATATTTGGTTGAAATATCGCCAGGACCAAAATCCACAAATGTTTCGAAGTCCATGGTTTGGTTAAAATAATCGGCCCAGCGGTTCATCTCGTTGACCCGAACATTGCCCACAATGTGATCAATAAACATCAAGCCGGTGTCTTGTGCGTCCAGCTGAATGTTTTGTACAGGCTCGCCAAAACCAGGCTGAAAAAGCCCATTGTATTGATCGTCATTAAAGTAAATAATTTCGCCATCATCGTAGACTTTGATGGTGGCCATGTGCACGACGCCATTGGCATCTTTCATTTGAAAGGGGGACACCACAGGCAAAGCGCCATTTTTGACGGCGTGGGTGAACGCATGCTCCACATTTTCCACATTGTACGCCCAGCGCTTGACGCCATCGCCATGTTTTTGCACAAACGATTGAACATCATATGTATCAGGACCCAAAGCAGATGTGACCACAATTTTTAAATCATTTTTTTCCAAATAATAAGACGTCCGATCTCTGCACCCAGTTTCAGGTCCTTTGTATGCTTTGATCTGCAAGCCCAGCGCCTTGGCATACCAGTAAGCAGCCATTTTGGCGCACCCCACATAAAACTCAACATAGTCATATTTACGAATTCCCATGGTATTGGACATCTCTTACTTCCTTTCTACGATATCGACGCGGCAGCTTCAAACAACGCCAACGTATCTTGCACGTATTTTTGATCCAGTCCGCGACTGGCGGTGGCATGAAATTCACGGCCCATCACGTTCATGCCAATGTAGGCAAGCTGGTTGCGCATGATACCCAAACAGCGTGGCCCACCCGAGCTGCTATAATTGGCAATCAGCGCCACCTTACCGTTAAATGCCGCGCGCCAATCTTTGCCCGATCGGCTCATCCACGCAATAAAGTTATTCAGCACTGGGGGCGTGCCGCCATTGTACTCAGGTGCAGCAAAAATCATGGCTTTGGCTCGATGAATTTTTGTCGCCAGGGTTTGTATCTGTTGCGGAATGCCATGTTCAGCCTCATACGGAACACTGTACAGCGGCAACTGCAACGCATCCAGACACAGCACCTCTGCCTCCACCGTTTGGAACTGCTGGGCCAACATCTCACTCATTTCTAAGTTTTTTCCGCTGGAAGCACAAACAATGAGTACATCAGACATGGCCTACCTATACCACCCTGCCGCCAAAGCGCAAAACCCAAAGCACAAACTTGCGACACAACCCATCTAAGGCTAAACATACAAAGATGAACATTTTTTGGATTATATTGGGGGGCAGCTTGGGCGCACTTTCTCGCTATGGCATTAGCCTTTGGTTGGTCAAATACACCCCGGGCATCGCTTGGCTACCCACTTTGAGCGTCAATCTCCTAGGCTGTTTGGGCTTGGGAATTTGTTTTGCCATGTTTCGAAATAACAGCGGTTTCAACGATTCTGCACGTTTGCTGTGGATGGTGGGTTTTTTCGGAAGCTTTACAACCTTCTCAACTTTTGCTTTAGATGTCTTTGCGATGTTGGAAAGCAAAATGTTTTACCACGCTGCCGCATACGTCAGCGCATCGTTGCTGCTGGGCGTGGGGTTTTTTGGACTTGGCTGCAAACTACAATCCCCCTCAACCTTAGAAAGGTCGACCATGACACCTTCCCTGACTCAGTTTGGCATTACTCGCACCGATCCACATGCCTGGATCCGCGACAAAACCAACCCAGAAGTGATCGAACTGCTAAAAGCCGAAAATCAAAAAACCGATGCATACTTTAAAGCCTTTGAGCCCCTTGAAAATGAGCTTTATGAGGAAATGATCTCTCGGATCAACGAGGACGATCAATCCCATCCGTATCCCATGGGTCAGTACTTGTATTATTCTAAAATCAACAAAGGCGATGATTACCCCGCTTATTATCGAAAAAAACCCGACGGCAGTGGCGAGCAACTGCTGCTGGATTTAAATGACATTGGTAAAAAAGAAAAGTTTCTGAACCTAGGCAGCATGGCCATCAGCCCATCTGAAAAAAAATTAGCCTACACCATGGATTTTAACGGCTCTGAAATTTACACCCTTTTTATACGTGACATTCAAACTGGAAAAATCATTGAGTCCAGCATTCACGATAGCACGGGCAGCTTAGAATGGGGCAAAGACGATGATCACCTTTACTACATGAAAATGGATGACATCCACCGGCCCTATCAACTTTGGCTCCATACCGTCGGCCAGAGCACCGAGCATGACCAAATGCTTTATCAAGATGACAACCTTGCTCATTATGTTGGCATCGACAAAAGCCGATCCAAGCGCTTTATTTTCATCCACACGGGCAGCAAAGTGTCATCCGAAGTTTCATACATTGACCTGGAGCAAAACCATCAAGACGTTACTTTGTTTGCACCACTCAAAGAAAACGTTCTGATTGATGTGGATCATCATGAAGAACACTTCGTGATTCACACCAATGAAAACGCCATTGACTTCAAAGTGCTCATCACCCCCATTGCGCAAAAAGACCCTGAACATTGGCAAGAAGTTTTCGCCCATCAAAAAGGCCGTTACATTGAATCCGTCAGCATTTTTCAACATCATTGGGTGTTGTGGTTAAGAGAAAATGGCAGCCAAGGCCTGCGTATTTTTGATCCCAAAACCAGAAAGCAAACCGCCATCCCTTTCACCGAAAAAGCATACGATTTGTCGGGTGAAGCCAACCATTCATACGATACCGATGAATACCGCTATGGATACTCGTCCATGAAAACGCCTTACACCACGCTCAGCTACCACGTTAAAACGGGACAAATCACAACGCTTAAACAAAAACAAGTGCCTGGCCCTTTTAATCCCGATGACTACGAAGTCGACAAAATCTTTGCCCCCTCGCGCGATGGACAAACCCAAATTCCGATTTCTATTTTAAAACCCAAGGACTTGAAACGCGATGGGCAAAACAAAGTGTTGCTCTATGGGTATGGTTCTTATGGCATATCGGTCGATCCAGGTTTTAATGTGCCCGCGTTGAGTCTTGTTGATCGGGGATACATTTATGCCATTGCCCATCCCCGTGGCAGCACCGTCAATGGACGCAGCTGGTACGAAGACGGTAAATTTTTAAACAAAAAAAACACCTTCAATGATTTCATTGACTGTGGCCAATATCTCATTGAACAAAAATACACGCAAAAAAAACAAATTGCCATCATGGGTGGCAGTGCAGGCGGTTTGCTCATGGGTGCCGCAATCAACCAAGCTCCTGACATGTGGGGGGCTGTTTTGGCGCTTGTGCCCTTTGTGGATGTGATCAACACGATGCTGGATGAAAGCCTTCCTCTGACCATCACCGAATACGATGAATGGGGCAGTCCCAAAGAAGAAAAGTTTTTTCGCTACATGCATAGCTACGCACCCTATGAAAACATTCAGGAAGCCCATTTCCCACCCATTTTGGCCACGGGCGGCATCAATGACCCAAGGGTTGGTTTTTGGGAGCCCACCAAATGGGTGCTGCGCCTGCGCGAGCATCAAAAAAGCAATCATCCTATTTTGTTAAAAATGGAAATGGGTGCCGGGCATCAAGGACCATCGGGACGGTACAACTATTATAAAGAACGTGCTGGCCAATATGCTTTTGCCATGCACGCCATGGCCAGCCACCCCTAGCAAAAAGGCTTTTACCAACCCTTTTTGCAACTTTGGTTATTTTGCTTCTTTGGCAAATTCCATTATCATCATAGGATCGTGCCTTCGTTCGACCCTAAAAAAATGCATGACCACCCCATGGTCACCACCGAAAACTGGAAAAGTTACACCCAGGCCGAACACGACCTTTGGGCAAAAATGTACGCCCGTCAAAAAGAAATTCTACCTAATTACGCTGCACCTGAAATTACCAATGGGTTGGAAGAGTTGGAAATACGTCCCGATCGCATCCCTAAATTTTCCCGCATCAATCAAATATTAAAAAAAGCCAGTCAATTTTCCATTGTGCCGGTAAAGGGATTTATTCCTGAAAAACTCTTTTTTCAGTTTTTATCCATGCGACAATTTCCTTCCACTTGTTTTATTCGCAAACCCGATCAAATTGAATATTTGGTGGAGCCGGATGTTTTTCACGATGTCTTTGGCCATGTCGCACTGTTGGCCAATCCTATTTTTGCTGACTTCATGCAGGAATTTGGCAAGCGCGGCCTTGAATCCATCGAGTACGGTTATTACAAGCAAGCTGCCGCGCTGTATTGGTTCACCGTTGAGTTTGGGCTTATTCAAACGTCAAAAGGACTGCGCGTGTATGGCGCCGGCATTGCCTCCAGCATTGGCGAAACCAAATACGCCATTGATTCACCCCAGCCCCATCGTTTCAAATTCGACATGCTGCGCGCCATGAAAACGCAGTATAAAATTGATCATTTTCAAAAGGGCTATTTTGTGATTGATTCATATCAGCAACTATTTGATACGTTGCATGAAATGAACTGGACCAAGCTGAAACCGCTGTTGGATCAAACACCCAACATACCGGAAGGTCACTTGCAAGATCCATCTGAACTTCACCCCAAACATAGAGGAGCATAAGCCATGCAAAAATTATCCGACACCGACATTCAACGAAGCATCCAAGAACTGCCTGAGGGATGGGAGCTCAATGACGACGGTCATCTAACCAAACATTTTGTGTTTCAAGATTTTATGGAGCCGATGAATTTCGCCAATCAAGTCGCTGAAATTGCCGAAGCCGTAGCCCATCATCCCAATCTGCACATTCAATGGGGCGCATTTGATGTGGAAGTATGGACCCATGACGTGGATGGCTTAACCGTCAAAGATTTCACCCTCGCGCAAGAAATCGAAACAGCTCACGCCAAGCTGTAAAAGCGTAGAGACTTACTCTACAATCACGCTCTCTTCTTGCAGCACTTCTTCTACGGTTCCATCTGGGTATTCAATCACGTCGATTTCTTTTTTCACTTCGATTTCTTCGTTCACTTTGAATTCCACGCGGCGATTCATCAGCAGGGTTTCAGGACCGACTTCTTCCACTTTGGGTCGGCTTTCGCCATAGCCCACAGCATTAAGTTTGCTGGCAGGTACGCCCTGGTTAATTAAATAACGGCGTACCGATTGGGCTCGGCGTTCAGAAAGAGCTTGGTTGTAGGCGGCGCTACCACGGCTGTCGGTGTGACCCTCAATGGTGATGCTCGAAATGTATTGTCCGTATTCCATGATAATTTCGGCAGCTGAGTTAAGTTCGCCATAGCTTTCTTCCAAAATCACGGATTTGTCGGTTTCAAAATTAATTTCGCGTTGAACGCTCAAGTTTTCTTTCAATACTTTGATTTTTTGCATGATGACAGGTTCAGGCTCGGGCTCTGGTTCCACAATGATTACCGGCTTGATGGGCTCAGGCTCACGTGAGCCAAAAGGAACTTTTGCGCCGGCGTACCAGGTAAAATCACTGCTGCGTGAATCACGCAGACCTTCGACACCCATACCCACAAACAAACGCACAATGGATACTTTGCCGCGTAAGCCTACGTTAAATTGCACAGGGTTTTGATCTTTGTCCAGGCTGGACACCGTAAATGAGTTGATCAGTTCTCCGTTGACGCCAAGAAAATCGGTAATTCGAAAATAAGCACCCAAGCCTGTATCGATGCGCGCGCGGCGGTCAATGCTAACAAACTCTGCATTGTTGGCATAGGAGAAGCCTCCGTTGACATACAGTGAAAGTCGGCCAAAAAAAGTCGTATCCGCCAAAAGGGAAGCACCAAAACCATAACTGTCATCCGAGATCAAATAATTGTTGGCTTGATTGTTGCGTCCAGTCGGCAAAAAACCCCAAGGCATGATGGCAAAATTGACTTGGCTGTCATCTTTGGTCAAGCGCCATTTTAATTTTAGATGAATGTCACCCAACTCCCAATCATCCAAATCGGTGGCCGTGGTTACAGTGGCATTGGGGTCCAAACTTGTATAATGAAAGGGTAGCGTTAAACCAATATATACGCGATCGCTCACCATGACTCCGCCGCCCAGGCTGATGCTATGAATGGAATCAACCACGGTGCCGGTTTGGGTATCCCGATCGGCCGTGATGCGAATCAATGCCTCGTCGACAAAATCATACGAAACCCTCAACATCACACGATGTTTAAACATTTCTGAATCGACACCCAGCGCATCTTCCAGCTGAACCGTCTCAAGCGTATCGCTAAAACGAAACAAATGACTGTTCACACTCGTTTGTGCCACGGCAGAAACGCTCACCATGAACACAGCCAAAGAAATACAAATAAATTGAATCGGTCTCATACACACACCTTTTGGTTCGACAATCCCTAGCCCATATCAACTTTCACTAAAATGTAAACCAACCAAAGCACCCCCCATTCACCAATAAGCATACGACCCCACACCAGGATTTTTATGAGGCCCCCCAAGGGCTGTTATGCAGCAAAGCGAAATCCTGCCCTTGGGGGGCCTCATAAAAATCCTCCTTAGCTTCGTATAACCAAAGACCATTGACAACCGAGCCCAAGCCAACATACAACCCCAACCATGAGTCAAACACCCAAAAAACCCTACACCCTTTCCCCCACCACTGCCATGATCTCAGAAGGCTTTGATCCAAAATTATCCGTCGGCTCAGCCCGGCCCGCCGTCTTTCGATCTTCTACCTATGTATTTTCAAGCCCCGAAGCAGCCGAAGAAGCTTTTGCCGTGGCGCTGGGCAAAAAAGAGCCCACCGGTCCCAATGAATTGATTTACTCTCGTCTGTCCCATCCCAACGCAGAAATTCTTGAAACCCACTTATGTGCCATGGAGCCCGAAGCCAAAGGGGCCGCGGTGTTTAACAGTGGCATGGCGGCCATTGCCTCCATTCTTTTGACTTTTTGCAAACCCGGCCGAAGTTTTGTTTACACCACTCCCATCTACGGCGGCACCCATCACCTCATCAGCGAAATGCTGATGCCCATGGGTTTTAAAGCCCAGCCGGTCATGGCAGGTGACACCCAGGCCATGGTTGAAACCATCCAAAACACCCCCGACTTGGATCTGGTGTTTGTGGAAACCCCCAGCAATCCCACGCTAACCCTGACAGACATACAAGCCGTGCATCAAGCCATCGACCAGCACCCCAACAACCCGTTGTTCATTGTGGACAACACTTTTATGGGTCCTACCTTTCAACATCCGCTCGAATGGGGTGCCGACTTGATCATGTATTCTGCCACAAAATTTTTGGGTGGCTTCAGTGACATGTTGGGGGGCGCAGTATTGGGCAAGGACCCTGTACTCGTGGATCAACTCCGTGGCACCCGAGCCATCACAGGCAATATTTTACAACCAGACGAGTGCTGGATTTTAGACAGTCGTTTGCCGCTTGTGGAATTTCGCATGAAACAAGAAAGCCAGCATGCCCAGCAACTGGTGCAAGCCTTACGCAACCATCCCCGCGTATCCAACATCCACTACCCCACCGAATTTCAAGGCTCACAAAAAGAGATTTACGAAAAACAGTGCAGCGGACCAGGTTCAATATTTTCTTTGGTGTTGGAGGGCGGCAAAAAAAGTGTCTTCTCGGTGCTTCGCCGCTTGGCTTTGGTCAAAAACGCGGTCAGCCTTGGGGGCATGGAATCTCTGGCATGTCACCCCACCACCACCACCCATTCCGAAATGACCCCAGATCAGCTCCAAGCCTATGGCATCACCGACGGCTTGATTCGCTTTTCCATTGGATTGGAAAATCCCAGGGATTTACTGCATGACATTGAGCAAGCGCTCGACTTTGAGTAAATGCAATGGTTTAGGAAGCCAGTTTTTGAGCGCGTTCGAAAATGATCCCTTCACGCAGGCCCGATCGACAAACAATGTACGTCTCAGCATGCAGAAAAGTCAGCACGCTGATCAGTAGTCGAAGTGTGGGTCGAATCAGATCATGGCGCGAAACTGGTACACTGGCAAAAGACTTGATGGCTTCTGGATTGGCCACGAGGTGTTTGTAAAGATCCACCAATTCTTTTTTTTGGATGGACAAACCATGGGTGGTGCGCACGGGAATATGTTTAAATTGATACACCATCTTGGCCACGGACCCTGGCGTGCCCCCAGAGATATACACCCGAGGATGATCAAAATTGGCTTTCACCTTATTTTTTTCCAACACCCCATACAGCCATGACTTTACTTTGGCGTCTTTTTTCCACTGCACCGTTTTTTCTTTGATCCGGGTTGGACCAATGGCCATGGAGTTCATCCAGAGTGGATCGCCGTCTTCCAGCGCAATCATTTCAACGCTGCCGCCACCCACGTCTAAAAGGTACTGTTCACCGATGCGCAGTCCAAAACGCGCCTGAACAGCCAGCATCGTATAATAGGCTTCTTGCTCTCCCGAAAGAACATGGACCGGATGGCCACATGCTTTTTCAATTTTTTCTACCACTTCTTTTTGATTGTCGGCACGGCGCAAAGCACTGGTTCCAACGATTTCAATTTCTGCACCTTTGCGCGTGCAGTGAGTGATAAATTGATTGAGCACTTCAATCAGGGCTTGTAACTTGTCCGTTGTAACGTGGGCGACACCCGTATCCAAAAGCCGCAATGAATTCTTGCCATAGTCTTCGATGGCGTACGTATGCTGGCCAAAGCTTCCGAGAGAATACTTCACCGAATTGGAGCCAATGTCGATCACGGCCAGCAAAGACATCAACAAACCCCTAAATTAAGCAAAAAACTTGGCTGAATAAAAGCTTCCAATTTTCCACGAAGCTCTTTCTTGTGTTTTTCTACTTCGAAAATGGCGCATGCACCCTTTTTAAATTCTAATATTTCGTCTTTTTTTGAAAACCCCATCAGCTTGGACGACAAATAAGTCAAGTGAGAATCATGGCCCACCAAGGCCAGCACACGCTTATTTTTATAGTCTTCCAACATCAGCTCTTCCAGCGAGGACCATTTGCTGTCATGCAATAAAACACTTTGTTGTTCTACTTTGGTTTTGGGATACGTTTTGGCAAGCAGCTCGGCGGTTTGCATCGTGCGCACCATGGGGCTGCTCCATATAATATCAATATGATCGATGGTTGCTTTCAAACACTGAGCAAAGACGGCAAATTCTTCTTTGCCTTTGGGGGTCATGGGACGCTCGGAATCAGGTTTGTCTTTGTTGGCTTTTTGCCAGTCAGGACGATCATAAGTTTTTCCATGGCGTATCAATAATAGTTTCATTTCTTCCATCAGATTATCCAATCTTCATTGTTGTTCAAGCTTAATCTTGTTGATTCTTATCCCGGTGAAACAGTGAAATCGTGTCTGGATGCGGTTTCAAATCAAGACCTTCCGCACCTTTGTTCTCATATGGCAGTTTATGCAGCAGATACCGCATGGATTCAAGGCGCGCGTTCTTTTTATTGTTGGCACGCACAATCACCCAAGGACTTCTCTCCGTATGGGTTTTAAAAAACATTCTTTCTTTATAATGTGTATAGGAGTCCCATAACGCCTGAGCTTTTTCATCCACAGCACTGAGCTTCCACTGTTTCAATGGATTTTTCATACGCGAGGCAAAACGTCTAGCTTGTTCCGACTTGCTAATGGAAAACCAAAATTTTATCAGCTCTACCCCATCATCCAACAACATGTGTTCAAAATCAGAGACTTGCTGCATAAACACGCGATACTGTGCTGGACTGCAAAAACCCATGACAGGCTCAACCACAGCTCGGTTGTACCAGCTACGATCAAAAAAATGCAGCATGCCTGGATTGGGTAGCCTTTCGACATACCGTTGAAAATACCATTGGCCCTGCTGGGTCTCTGAGGGTTTGTTCAATGCCACCACTTGCATGTTTCGTGGGTTGAGGTGCTGGGTAAAACGTCGGATTGTCCCCCCTTTGCCTGCTGCATCGCGGCCTTCAAAAAGCACCACCACACGACGGTTGTTGGCAATCACATCGCGCTGAAGCCGAATAAGCTCAATTTGCAAGTACTTGAGCTGTTTTTCATATTCAATGGTTTCTTTAATTTTTTTGGTATTGAGCTTCTTTTTGCGAAGCATTTTCAAAAAATCTTTACCGGTGGTTACAAACTTAAGCTCTTTGGCATCCAGCTCAATGCCCTTGTCTTTTGGAGATTCAACCTGCGTTTCGCTCATGAAGTTGGATATAACACACCCAAGATAAAATCATAATCAGATAAAGCAACATCTTTGGGGATTGCATCTCACACCCGAATTATGCTATAAGCACCTTGCGCAAGCGCCATACCTATCCGCTTTTTTTTATCACAAATTTGAAATATGCAGGATATTCTCGTTGTTTCAAGATGAAACCACCTGCAACCTGGCCATTGATCGCGTAAACCCCAATCCGATGCATGCAGCAAAGCTTCATCACGACAACGGCCCCTAAGCCGACAAAGGAATATACCATGACCGAATTTAACAATATGTCTCTTCAGCCAGAATTGATGCAGGCACTCGATAAAATGAACTTTACTAACCCCACCCCCATCCAAGCCAAAGCCATCCCTCTCATTTTGGACGGCAAAGACATTCTGGCTTCTGCACAAACAGGCACCGGTAAAACTGGCGCTTTTTGCATTCCACTTTTGGAAATGATGATGCAAGAGGATCAAAGCTACGCATTGATCCTAACGCCCACCCGCGAGCTGGCCCAGCAAATTTTTGATGTGGCCACCGATTTAACCAAACGCATTCGCAAAATTCGTCCCAGTTTGATGGTGGGTGGCAAGCCCATTCACAAACAAATTTCTCATTTAAAATCCAAGCCCCGCTTTTTGGTGGCCACGCCAGGGCGCGTGATCGACTTATTGGACCGAGGCGTTTTAAATTTAAAAGCGGTGCAATACCTGGTTTTGGACGAAACCGACCGCATGTTGGACATGGGCTTTAGCATCCAAGTCAATCAAATCCTTCGCAGCATTCCCAAAGAGCGACAAACGCTGCTGTTTTCGGCCACGGTGTCCAAAGTCATTGAATCGATGAGTCAAAAATATTTGAACGAACCTGTGCGCATCGAAATGGGCGGCAGTCAGCAACCTGCCAAAAACATTGTGCAAGAAACCATCACTGTTGGCAACGTCATCAAATTTGACACCCTGGTGGATGAATTGGAGCGTCGAGGCGGCACGTCTATCGTATTTAGCCGCACCAAGCGAGGGGCCGACAAAGTGGCTAAAAACTTAAACCATGAAGGTTTAAAAGCAGCAGCCATCCACGGAGATTTAAATCAACGCCAGCGTGAACGCGTGCTCAAACAATTTCGTGATCAAAAAATTAACATCATGGTGGCCACCGATGTAGCCGCACGTGGCATTGACGTTTCACATGTATCCTTGGTGGTCAACTATGACTTACCTCAGTCTCCGCAAGACTACATCCACCGCATTGGCCGTACCGCACGTGCTGGTGCCAAAGGTACAGCATTGAGTTTTATCAGTCCCGGCCAAGAAGCGCACTGGGAAGCCATTGAGCACTTTTTGGAAACTGGACAAGAAATTCCCATCCCCAAAAAAGGCCGTGCCAAAAGAGGCGGTCGTGGACGAAACAACAGTCAGGGTCGCAGAAGTGGCAGCCAACACGGCGCCAAAAAAACTGCATCGGGTGAAGGACGCAAAAGCTCTGGTGGGCGCTTTAAAGGCAAAGCCACTGGGGCAAAGAAAAGTTCAACTTCCCGGGGCAAGAAAAAAACTGCAGGCCGTGGCCGCAAACAGGAAGACGCACAACCTTCACGCGGACGCAAAACCAAAAGCACTGCTTCCAAACATGCAAACCAGGATCGAAAAGCAAGTCCTTCCAAAAAACGCGGACAGCGCAAAGATGACAAACAATTTAGCGTGAAAAAATCCAAGCGTAAGCCAGCCAAAGCCCAGCGCTCATCGGCAAAAAAACAACGCACCAAGACCCCTTTTGCTTAACGCTTCAGGGTGAGATCTCACATTCTGCTTGCCATCAAACCATCCCTTACGGTACAGCAGGCCCATGGAATCTTTTAATTTTCAGCCTGGCCGGATCATCTCGCAAAAGTATCGAATCTTGCAAAAATTGGGATCGGGCTTGGAAGGGGAAGTGTATCAGATTCAAGAAACCGAAACGGACATTCTGCGTGCGGCCAAATTTTTCTACCCCGAGTACAATCGCCAAAATCGTGCGCTAAAAAAATATGCGCAAAAGCTTCACCTATTGTCTGACTGTCCCATTTTGGTTCATTACAACACCACCGAGACCATTCAATTTAAAGGCGAAAAACTGCTTTATTTGGTGTCTGATTTTGTCAACGGCATTCAGCTTTCGTGTTTTGTGAAAAAGTTTCCCGGCAAGCGCCTTCACTACTATCAAGCGTTTCATCTTTTTTATCAGTTGGTTCGTGGACTGGCGATGATCCATGCACGAAGAAGCTTTCATGGCGACATCCATTCTGACAATGTCATGATTCATTCATTTGGCTTGCAACACCGAATGAAGCTCATTGATTTTCATGACATCGGTGTCGATAAACGCGTTAAAATGAAACAGGATGTGATTGATGTCATTTATCTTTTTCATGAAATGCTCGGCGCCGACAAACACTATCAAAAACTGCCCAAAGAAATTCAATACATTTTGGCCGGCAAACGCATGTCTCTGATTGAAAAACGCTTTCGCAACATGCAACAGCTCAAGCTACATTTGGAAAATCTTTATTTCCGTTCTATTTTATAAACTGCAAACACGTCGCATCGTCCATTGCTTGATCTTGACGCATGGCCACCAAGTCCTCATGCAATTGATCTATTTTTTGCACATGATCTTGCAGGAAATATGCGTGCGCCCCATCGCTCATTAAATAAATTTGATCCCCCGCACCAAGCTTAAACGCCTGACTGACTTGATAAGTCATTTGTTCAAAACCCATGTAGTTGACCAAAAAATCATCGGGATATGCAATGTCCAGCTCATCGGCATAGCCCTGTGAAGACTCTTCAAAACTGGTATAGCGGGCTTGTCCACGCGCATCCAATAAAATGGCCAACGAATCCCCCACCGTCACAAATCGAACCATTTCACCTTCTATCAGCGCCAAACAAAGGGTGCTGCCGGCTTCAATGGTGCTATCGAGCAGTCTACGATTGCAGTAATCCAGCGTAGAAATCAAATATGGATTCATGGTCGCTGTTCGCTTATACCGATAAGCTTGCGAAATCGTATCCACAAGCATCTTGGAGGCAAGGTCTCCACCTGGATGCCCGCCCATCCCGTCGGCCACCATCAGCAACTTGCAATGACCCGCCGCAGTTCCCACCATATAAGCGTCTTCGTTGGTTGGTTTGCCATAAGTATTCTGCAAGGTAAAATGACTGAGCTTTCCATTGGCAAAAGTTGTGTTTTGAAAGCAATCGGCAGCGGGAGAAATAGAAAACTTCATACAAATGACACTATACCTTGTTTGTCGATGGTTTCTATGGTTTTTACATCAGCAAAAGGCTGGGTTGAAAAAAGCAGCGAAAATCATTATAACTACGCTCACTCATGGATGTAAAAGAAAACAAACTTGTGCTTCACTCCTATCGTCGCTGCCCTTTCGCCATGCGCGTGCGCATGGTGTTGCATGAAAAAGGCATCGCTTTTGAGACGCTGGAGGAAAATTTAAAAGACATGAGCCCTGCGTTGCAAGCCCGCCACCCTGAGGCCAAAGTGCCGGTGTTGGTTCATGGTCAAGACCGTGTGGTGTATGAATCGGCGGTGATCACGCAATACCTTGAAGAAATGTTTCCCACCCCAGCTCTGATGCCACAAGACGCCTATGGCAAAGCGCAGGTTCGGCTTTGGACCCACTGGTGCAATCACACATTTAAACATCATGTCGATCATTACAAATATGGCACCCATCGCACCAGCCAAGAAAATGCCGATGCCGCGCCAGAGCGCCTACAGCAAGATCTGGCCAAGCTGGAACAAACGCTTCAATCGCAAACATTCTTGATGGGCGATCATTTAACCTTGGCCGATATTCATGTTTTTCCTTTTTTAAGACAGCTTTCAAAAGCCACGCCTTTTTTTGAGGCATTGGATGATCATCCTTGCACCATGGCATGGTTGAAAAAATTATTGGAACGGCCCTCTTTTGTTCAAACGATGGAGAAAAAGAAATGAAGCCGTTGCACAATATAAAATCCAGACAGCAATTGCGCAAAGAACTGGCACAAGAAGATTTTCAGCGCCGCGTTTGCAGTTTTTATCGATACCACGCGATAGAAGAACCCTACGTGTTTCGCAATTCACTGTACCGCAAATGGGAGCCATTAAAAGTGTTTGGCCGCATCTATGTGGCCCACGAGGGCATCAATGCTCAAATCAGCGTGCCGCAGCCCCAATGGGACGCGTTTGTGGCGTCGTTGGATGCCTTTGAACCCACCAAGGCCATATTCGTCAACACAGCAGTGACCCACGCCAACGATGCTTTTTTAAAACTCGATATCAAAGTCAGAGAAAAAATTGTGGCCGATGGGCTTCAAGAAGATATTTTTTCCATATCGGAACGTGGCCAGCATTTGGACCCCATTGCATTTCATGAAAAAATGAGTCAAGAGGATGTTTTGGTGGTCGATACACGAAACGATTATGAATGTGAAATTGGCCATTTTGAAAACGCCCTTACCCCCACTTCCAAAACCTTTCGCGATGTTTTGCCCGAATTAAAAGAAAAGTTGGCTGAAAACAAAGACAAAGAAATTCTTATGTACTGCACAGGCGGCATTCGATGCGAGAAAGCCAGTGCTTATTTTAAAAAACATGGTTTCACCCAAGTCTACCAACTGCAAGGCGGCATCATTAACTACCTTCATCAAACCAAACAAAAAGGATTGTCTTCCAAGTTTCACGGCAGCAATTTTGTATTTGATGGCCGAATGGCAGAGCCCATAGATGCACAGAAGCTGGGTCGGTGCATCACATGTGACGCACCTTTTGACAAGCATGTGGATTGTGCCAATCAGCGATGCCATCGACTGATGGTTCAATGTGACCAATGCAGCCAGCAACTTCATGCATGCTGCAGTCAGTCCTGCGCGGATATGGTACAAATGCAGTAATTTCTGCATTTTTCGCTTTCTATTTTTTACAAACTTCAATAGCGTTTACGCATGAGCAGTTGGCAAGAAAAAGTCGAAGTTTTTACCGGGCTATCGATCAGCCTTCAATCCCACATTCTCTCCACCCTGGTTGCCTTGTCGGTTGCATTTTTAATGATCTTCTTGATCCGACGAATTATTTGGCGTCAAACACAAGACATTCGCAACCGCTACACTTCTTATAAAATTGCCACTTACGTGGTGGGATTTATCACCATGTTGGTCATTGGCCGTATTTGGTTTCAAGGCACACAATCTTTGGTGACCTATTTTGGTCTTTTGTCAGCGGGTATTGCCATCGCGCTTCAGGATGTGATTTCCAACGTCGCTGGATGGCTGTTTATTTGGTTTCGTCGCCCGTTTAAAGTGGGGGATCGTGTACAAGTGGGTGATAGCGTAGGAGACGTCATCGACATTGGCATTTTACAGTTTAGTTTGCTGGAAGTGGGCAACTGGGTCGATGCCGACCAAAGCACTGGACGCATTGTTCATGTGCCCAACCGCGATGTAGTCGGCAAAGTCACGGCCAACTATGTATCCGGTTTTGAATATATATGGGATGAGATTCAAGTATTGATCACGTTTGAAAGCAACTGGAAAAAGGCCAAAGGCATTTTAACCCAAATCATTGAAGCCAAAGCCGAAAGCGCCGTGAATCGTGCCAAAAGCAGCATTCGCGATTCCAGTCGGCATTATATGATTCGATATACTGTATTAACGCCCAAAGTTTTTACCGATGTAAAAAATTCAGGCGTTATGCTCACCATGCGTTATTTGTGCTTGCCCAAACGTCGTAGAACCTCCCGTGAACAAATATGGGAAGCCGTTTTGGAAGAATTTGCCCCCCATCCCGACATTGATTTTGCATACCCCACGCAGCGCATGTTTCGACACAACGAAGAAGGCAAGCCCATTGTTAACCAAAGCGATGACATTGCAAAAACCTCTAACATTTAACTGGCCCGGCGTTGAGCAAATTGGCTGGCATTTTTCCACGCGCCTCACACCACCCATAAAGCACCAACAGCGGCCCACCGCCCAGCTCTTACAAGTTCATGGCGACAAAATCGTTCGTGCCAATCAAGCTTTGACCAAGCCTGTTGAGGCAGATGCAGTGTGGAGCGATGACCA
This sequence comes from uncultured Bdellovibrionales bacterium, assembly GCA_964497185.1. Lineage (GTDB taxonomy): Bacteria > Bdellovibrionota_G > JALEGL01 > JALEGL01 > JAGRMV01 > CAZCBX01. The sequence continues at coordinate 65,122 of CAZCBX010000013.1, forward strand.
AACTGTATGTGCCATACGCACAGCCGATTGCGTGCCCATTTTATGGACCAATGCGCAAGGCAGCCGCGTTGGAGCAATTCACGCGGGCTGGCGCGGGTTGGCAAAAAGAATTATAACAAAAATGTTTGACCAGCTGCCCGACGATCCTTCATCTTTGAAAGTATGGATGGGGCCGCACATTGGGCCGCATGCCTTTGTTGTGCGCGAAGATATGAAAAAAAACTTTCCCACCATGGCCGATGCTTTTACATCCATAGGCCAAGGCCAATGGCAATGCAACCTGTCCATGATTGCAATGAGACAACTCAAAGAAGCCGGCATTCAAACCCAGCAAATTACGCTGCAGCCCTACTGCACCTTCACAAACAAAAAAACACTATTTTCTTACCGCAGAGATCCTTCCACCACTGCACGTCACATCAGTCAAATTTGGCGAAAAATATAAAAGGTTATTTGCGGCCAAAGTGACTGGTGATGGTTGCTTTGTCCAGGGTGTGTTGATGGATATAAAATCCTGCCAGCGCACCGGAAGCACCTTCGGGAATCGATAGTTCTTTAACATCCAGAGCATGCACCGTTAGATGGTATGCATGGGGCTTGTCTCCCTCAGGTGGGCAAGGTCCACCATAGCCATGGTAGCCATAATCGTTTTTATTTTGTTTGATATCACCTTTTAAATTGTGCACTTTGTAACGACCAAAACCTTCTTTAAGGGAGGTCTTGCTCAGAGGAATGTTATACACAATCCAGTGCCACCAGCCACTACCGGTTGGGGCATCGGGGTCATGAAGCATGATGGCATAACTTTTGGTTTCTTTGGGCGCACCCGACCAAGATAAATCGGGAGAAAGGTTTTTTCCCGTGCAGCCGAAATCTTCAAACACTTGCTTTTCACCGACACGTTCACCCCAGGTTTGGCTTTTAACTTCCAATGCCTCGGCGGACGTTGCAACCGCTAGCAGCATGATGAAACTTGTTACAATCTTTTGATGGCGCTTTTTCATGATTTTTTACCTTCCTTTGGACCACCCAGCGCAAGTAGACGCTGAATCTCTTGTTGAATAACCGATGCCATGGGATCTACATCGCTGGCATACTGCTTGACAACTTGACCTTGACGGTCGATTAAAAACTTTGAGAAATTCCATTTCACTTTTGCGGATTCACGCGCAAATGTTTGGGCCAATAGAAATTGATAAAGCGGGTGAGCATCCTTGCCTTTGATGGACACTTTTTCAAACATGGGAAACGTTACTTTGTAATCTTGTACAAAATCAGCGATGTCGCTTTCTGAACCAGGTTCTTGTCCGCCAAAATCATTGCATGGAAAGGCCAACACCTCAAAACCTTGCGCGTGATACTTTTCATACAAAGCCTGAAGCGTTTTGTATTGAGGCGTAAAACCACACTGCGATGCTGTATTCACAATTAACAGGACTTTGCCCTCGTAGGCTGACATTTTTTCAGTTTGCCCATTGATCCGAGTAACAGAAATATCATACAGGGATTCCGACCAGCTAAGAAAAGGCAAACAGAATGTAAACAAACTCAACAATACGATGCGTTTCATGTTCACTGTTATGAAAGCAAATCGATCAAAATGCAAATTATTCCCAATCCTCTGGCCTCTTGAATCTTCTACGCCGACGGCGACGGCGACGTTTTTTGGGGCCATCCATGGACGAAGCCGGAATGCCCTTGGCCCATGCATAACATGTTTCGCCCAAGCCCAAAAAAATGTAACCCAGACCCATGATAAATATGGTCCAAAGTGGTTTGATCGCCCAGATCATCACCCCGACAAATACAAACAAGAGATAATAAAATGGGAGTTTTTTGGTAAGAAACAAACTGCGAAAATTCCGGTAACGAAAATTGCTTACCATCAGCAGCGCCAACAAAATGACCAAGCCCAATACATAATATTTGACGGTGCCAATGTAGGGATAGGCCACATCGCCTAATTCTCTGCCGTTAAAAATAAGCATAACACCACACAACATAAAAGCAGCCATGGGTGTGGGAATTCCTTCAAAATGGGTTTTTTCAACACTGCTGCTTTGCACATTGTATCGAGCGAGCCGCATGGCCGCACAGCCTACATACAGAAAGCATGCCACCCAGCCAATGCGGCCAAATGAACTTAAAGACCATAAAAACATCACCAATGCGGGCGCCACACCAAAAGACACCACATCGCTTATCGAGTCATATTCTACGCCAAAGCGAGATGCAGTATTGGTCATATTGGCTACGCGGCCATCGAGCGTATCCAGCACCGCGGCAAAAATAATGGCAATGGCACATACGCGAAAAGTGTTGTCGCCCGCCTGTAGATTTTCAATGGCTTGAATAATGGCATAAAAACCCAAGAACAAATTACCGGTGGTAAACAGATTGGGTAAAATATAAATGCCTTTGCGAATGCCGCTCATCTTAACTCCGCTAAAATCGTGCTTCCTGCAGAGACTTTTTGTCCCAGCGATACAAGCACGTTGGTGTTGAGCGGAAGATATACATCCACCCGTGAGCCAAACCGGATTAAACCATACCGCGATCCACGTTCAAGCGTTTCGCCCTCTTGTGCGCGGCACACAACCCTTCTGGCCAGAAGACCTGCAATTTGTACAAATAATACTTTTTGCATGGCGTTTGTTTCAACCACCACGCCCGTTTGTTCATTGTCGGTGGATGCTTTGTCATGATAAGCGCCCAAAAATTTACCGGGGTGGTACTGCTTGCCCACAATTTTTCCCGTCAGCGGCATGCGATTGACGTGAACGTTAAATACATTCATAAACACCGATATTTTAAGGGCATTTCCTTCCAATAAATATGGGCAAGGTGCCTCTTCGATTTTTATGATTTTGCCATCGGCTGGACAAACCACTCTGTTTTCTCCCTCTGGGATATGCCGGTCTGGATCACGAAAAAACCATATGCACCATAAAGTCAAAATACCCAAAGGAACACTCAGCCAGTACAAAGCAATCCAATGCCCTACCAGCGTGGCAAATATAAACAGTGCAATGAATGGGTACCCATCCAAGCAAATGCCCAAAAATCTTTTTACTTTCATTTCAGCTTTTTCTTTCATGGTTGGTCGATTTATACAGTCGCCTGATCTACTTACCAAGTTCAACGAAAAAGAAAACTTTCATTTGGCTATTGGATATTGCTTATGCAAATGACTGTAATTCAAATGTTTTTTTATTTTCATGCTGTGAATTGTCATTTTCTCGATTTACCCCTTGAGCTTTGGGTCAAATTGATCTTAAATGAATTCATATGCTATGTCGCACGATGTTATTGTTAAGCTTAATCAATTTCGCCCCCTATGGCTTTGGACAAGAAGTCAAAAACATCAACGAGACGCCCACGCAAAAAAACTGGTTTGATAAAAAAGTAGAATCGCTCCAAGTGCGCTCTGGTTATTTTGGCATTCAATTGGTGCAGGAGGCTGATTTCCAGCGTAGGGCCATGCCGCAAGAAATTCGAAAGCTGGAAGTGGATCAGATCGACCAAGGCTTGCTTCAACAAACACAACGTTTATCAACCCTCACCTTGCCCTCGATTTCCATACCTGAAGGCCCAGCTTTGCCTTCCCTGGAAAAGCTTGAGCGTTTATCCAATCTTCAAATTCAACAAATTCAACGCCTCATACAAACCGATGCCATGAAAGCTCACTTGCACCAGCAATTGCAACAGCTTCGCGGCCAGCTCGCCCAAAATCTTCCTGTTTTTCAATCGCTTCATGAAGCTGTGGACACACACCTGACTTCTTGGGTGGACTTTGAAATCATGGCAGAAAAAATATGGGCACTGTCACAGTCCCATTCATGGAATCATCTAACATTTGAGTCTTTGGCCGATCTATCCTTGCAAAACATTCCCTGGCAAACTTTTTATGATCAAGCTGCGCTTCAAGAGGTCTTATCCAATATACAAGCCTCGGTTGAGGACCTACATCAAGAAAGCTTGGTGGCTTTGAAAGCATTTCAGCACAATGTAGAAACCACACTGGCGCAGACCATCGTACAAAGCCAATTTTCCTTGACCCAACAAGGCTATACCTTCAACGGCTCGACCATTTTTTTTCAAGACCCCGATCAAAGCAAAGACTCATTTGCATTTGATACTGGCTACAAAGAAAGTCAATTTGAAGCCGATGGACAAACCAGCGACCAACAAGCAGCCGGATCTTTCAACACCACGATTGGTGATTACATCCATATCCAAGGCAGCATGCAGGTGGATGTCGATGATTTGGTTCAAGAAGGTCAGAGCCAAGCAGAAGCCATTGCAGAAGACTTATTTACCCTGTTGGAACAAGCCATTGCACAACCAACGTCCATGACATCATTTTTGGATGATCTGGAAAGCTATTTTCAAAATATCCCCACGCTTGAAAAAGAAAACCTACTGGCCATTTTATACGACAACATTGACACCGACTTTTCCCTTACCCTCCACATGAAAAACATGGCCGACCGTTTTGAAGGCACGGGCATCTATGAATACATTGACGTCATTCTTGAAACGCTTGGCCACGATGTTGGACAAGTTACGTTTTCTAAAAATCAAATCCTCGATTTGGTCGAAATGTGGACAACCAATGCATCCCAAAGCAATTTAACCCAATATGTGCTCAACGATGTCATCGGTGTTAAAACCGATGTAGTCACCTACTCGGTGGCACGCGACATGGTCAACGGATATCTCAGCTCTCATTTTCAAGGCAAAATGATCGCACTTCAGCATGGCTTGACCAGTGGCGGCGGCATGATTTTTCAGAATCAAGCCATTTTTGGCGCTGCCACCTTGCATGCAGGTGACAAAACCCGTTGGATGCTGACTGGCTCATACAACCAACCATATGCCCATCAAGCACCGTTATTAAAGGAAGACGGCTATTTGCAAGCCCACGCCAGCCTTCTTTCTCATTCGGTGGGGATTGCTTACATTCCCAAACTATGGCGCAGTCCCAACCAAAACACTCAACTCAACGGGCTGGTTCAAATTGAAGCTCTGTTTATTCAACCGCAATATGTAAAAATTGTTTCTCAAGCGCCCAATCAAAGCCAACGCTTGTATGAACTTTACAACGTCCCATTGGATGACTTTGACCAGGCCCGCGATACGTACACTGTACCCATGTTGTCCACCGGACTCAATCTTCAGCATCGTGTGTCTCCAGCCATGACCATTAGCGGATATGCCATTGCATATCCCGGCCTTCAAAATCAAGGCAACATCGAAAAACTAAAAAAAGCCGTCACCGCAAAATTTCAAAGCGGCTTCTCTCTCATTTTGCATTTGCAAGCGCAGTAATATTTATTTTGTACCGTACGCCACCAATGCATCGGCAAGCGTAACAAAGGCGGCCCGGTTGGCGCCCTTTTTGTAGTCATACACGTCTTGGTATTTTTCTGCGTGGTTCACACAGCGTTTGTGAATGTCCTTCATGATGTTTCGAAGTTCTTTATCCACTTTTTCAAAAGACCATGGCTGCATCATCGCATTTTGAGAACGTTCCAGCCCTGAAACAGCTACGCCGCCTGCGTTGGCCGCCTTGCCCAGACCATATATAATTCCCGCTTCACGAACCACACTCACAGCCTCTTGGGTAAGCGGCATGTTGGCACCTTCAGAAATGGCTTTAACTTTGTTTTTCACCATCGACTTTGCACTGTCCTCATCCACCTCATTTTGCGTGGCGCAGGGCAGAGCAATATCGGCTTCAATGGACCATGGCATTTCATCTTTTCGAAACTCAACGCCCTTCTGTCCATCCACCCAATTTTTCAATCGGCCTCTTTCTTCGTTTTTTAATTCTTGAATGCTTTCAAACTGCTCTTGCGTCATGCCATCTTTAAAATAAACGGTACCACCGGAATCCGACATACTCATCACCTTGGCATCTTCATCCAAACATTTTTTTGCAGCATACTGCGCCACATTGCCGGCACCCGAAATAATTACCTTTTGATCAGCCAGCTCCATATCATGGGCATGAAGCATTTCTTGCAAGAAATAAACACACCCGTAACCAGTGGCCTCGGTACGACCCGCGCTACCGCCAAAGCTCAAACCTTTACCCGTAAGCACACCTTCATAGGTATTGGCGATTTTCAAGTAATGGCCAAAAAGATATCCAATCTCCCGAGCGCCCACGCCGATGTCCCCCGCAGGTACGTCCATGTTGGAGCCAATGTGTCGGTAAAGCTCCTGCATAAAAGCCTGACAGAACCGGCGCACTTCCGTATCTGATTTATCCTTGGGATCAAAGTCAGCACCCCCTTTGCCGCCACCCATGGGCAGACCCGTCAACACATTTTTAAAACACTGCTCAAAACTTAAAAACTTTAAAACACTTTCGTTGACCGACGAATGAAAGCGAAGGCCCCCCTTGTACGCGCCCACTGAATTATTAAACTGAACACGCCAGCCGCGATTGACCTGAATATTTTTTTTGTCATCTTCCCAGCAAACCCGAAAACGAATAATCCGATCCGGTTCAATCAACCGCTCCAGCACATTCGCATCTTGATAATCTTTGTTGTCCTCCACCAAAGGCAACACATCATCCACAACTTCCAACACCGCTTGATGAAATTCAGGCTGATGGGCGCTGTACTGTTTTAAAACGGATTCAATTGAAGATAAATCATGCATAAAAAGGTCCTTTAAATTGATTTAGATTAGTTTAGGCATACCATTTGTTGTGTTTAGGGGCAAAAAAGCATTTTTTTTCTTTTGATTTTTTTAAATGAAGATCTGTGGCGAGGTGTACACCCCGGGGAAACGCTGCGCGGACTCGCGGGTGTTCCCTCCTGCCGATCATGATGCTACGGCGGGGACATACCTTTAGATGTGTCCCCTTTCTTCGATTTAAGCTTTTCCTTATTCGGACATCCTTGCCGCATAATATTGGCATGGGCCTTCGCCCATGCTTATTGTAGGACGCCATCCCGAAAACGGCTGCTGCTTTATGTTTTTCCCTGCCGATGCATAATTTTGCTTCAATACGATCTGCCTTTGGCCTATGAGTTTTCCGGAACCTGCGCCCTGTTAACCAAGTCGTGTTGGGGTAATAAGTGAAATATAGACAAAC
>CAZCBX010000014.1:0-70624 GCA_964497185.1 uncultured Bdellovibrionales bacterium
GGCAAAGTGGTGCGACTGGACTTGTATGATGATCGTTTGCCCATTGTTGGTTTAATGTTTCACAATTTGGAGCAAGAATTTCAACACTGCATTGCAGGGTATATTTCAAAGACGCAACTGGCATCGTTTGATACTTCGCGCGAAGAAATTTAATTGATCTGATCCATAAAGCTGCGCAGTCGCGCAAGTGTGCGCTCTTTGCCCAAAATTTCGACCAGCTCGTAAATTCCCGGACTGTAAGGCGAACCGGCCAATGCTGTGCGCAAGGGCATGCCTAAAAATTTCATTTTAATGTCTTGCTCGGCCATGACTTGCTTGACCATGATTTCAATGGTTTCATGATTGAGCACACCTTCATGTGCTTGCAAAGTTTCATAAAATTTTTCCAAATGGGCTTTGCTTTCAGGTGTGGCCCACTGTTGGACCATTTGCTCGTCCCGCTCAATTTCATCATGGACATAAAACGAGGTCATTCGGGCCAGCTCGTCCAATGTTTTGGCACGGTCGCGCAGGCTGTCAATGGTTTTGCCCATGGCCTCGCTGTTTTTTCGCGCTTCAGGGATGTCTATAAATATTGAAATGGCTTTCACCACCTCTTCCACACTGGCAGTGCGAATGTAGTGCTGGTTGACCCACAAAAGTTTTTCTGGATTGAAGACGCCAGGCGCTTTGCCTACGGCATCGAAATCAAACTTTTCAATCATTTCTTCCATGGTAAAAATTTCTTGATCTTTGTGCGACCAGCCCAAACGGACCAAAAAATTTAACAATGCATGAGGAAAATACCCCATGTCTCGGTACATTTGCACGGCAGTGGCGCCATGCCTTTTGGAAAGACGCTGTTTGTCGGTGCCCAGAATCAAAGGCAAGTGCGCAAACTGTGGCACAGGAAAACCCATGGCTTGGGCCAACAAAATTTGTTTGGGTGTGTTGTTTAAATGATCATCACCGCGAATCACGTGAGAAATTTCCATCAGCGCATCGTCGATCACCACCACCAAGTTATAGGTGGGCGTGCCGTCGGCACGGGCGATGACCAAATCTTCAATTTCTTGGTGTGCCACCGTCACCGGCCCTTTGACCAAATCCTGAATCACTGTTTGGCCCTCGGGCACAAAAAACCGAATGGTGTGGGGTTGATCCAACTTCTGATCCTTGAGCGCATAACATTGACGATCGTACATGGGCTTTTTGCCTTGTGCGCGCAAGTCTTCTCGCATGGTTTCTAGTCGTTCCGGCGTGCAATAACATCGATAAGCCAAGCCCGAATCCAGCAAGGTTTGTAGTTTTTCTTCATAAAGCGCATACCGCTGGGTTTGATAAAATGGGCCCTCATCCCACGTTAAGCCGAGCCACTGCATGCCCTCTAGTATTGCGTCTACGGCCTCTTGGGTGGATCTTGCGCGATCGGTGTCCTCGATTCTTAAAATAAAGCTGCCACCGTGTTTTTTGGCGTATAAATAGTTAAACAAGGCGGTGCGTGCGCCACCCACGTGCAGGAAACCGGTGGGGCTGGGCGCAAAACGAACACGGACAGGTCGGCTGGATGCTTGAGTCATGGAAACTTTCTTTCTATACTAATTAATAAGACGGCTTTCTCAAGCCTTTTGACAGGCTATGTATCTTTGTCTGACCAATTAAGCAACGTTTGCCAACCAAATTCAGACAAAATGGATCATATTTCATTTTAAATTGCATGTAATTTTCTATATATTTTAGTAACTTAGAATTTTATATTATTTTATATAAACTTTTGTAACTTTTTTTCGTTTTTCACTTGCATTGAAAACAAAATGCTGTACTGTATTAAATATAGGGGTAATAAAAAATTACGTAATATTTAATAAATGTATAACTAGTTAAATATTATAGATTTTAGGCAAGAAAGGGCAATGAAGTGGGCAAATGTCGAAACATTCTATCTTATACGTGCATGGCTTTGGCCCTAAGCATGATGACCCTACCCGCCCATGCATCGTTGGTGTATGAATTAAATACAGCTGAACTCACCCAGCAAGCCAAAGAAATCCGTATGGGGGAAGTCATTTCCACTTGGACCAGTCCGGATCCTCAAAATAAAATGATTTACACCTATGTAAAAATTCGTGTGGATCAAACCCTCAAAGGCGCCCAGGCCAATGAAATTTTAATTCGCCAGCCTGGAGGCACTTATGAGGATCCTGGAACCAAACAAACGTTTCGTCAACAAGTGCACGGCATGGACACCTTTGTCAAAGGCGAAAAAGCGGTATTTTTTATCGAGCACGCCAAAGACGGTGCGCCCTCGGTGATGTTTCAAGGCAAGCACACGATTCAAAAAGATGCTGAAACTGGCAAGACCATGACCCGTCATGTTTTTTCCAAAGACGTGCATTACGTCCAGCAAAATCACAAAAACGTTTCCAAAAACCACCGCTTGTATGCGCGCGAAAAACGCCAGTCTTTGCAGGAACTGGTAAGCGACATTCAAGCCGCTGTTGGAAAGGGGGCCGAGCAACAGCGATAGATCGAACTGAAATTTCCGTCCAGAACATCGGGGGTGAATGTAGAACGTTGGCGAGAAACCTCCTCGGGTGTCAGATGTTTTGGACAAGCGGACGCATGAAGATGCAAACCAAGACACTTTTACATTATGACGAAGCAATACGGTACGTTGGTCAGCAACGCTTCAAGAAAAATCATCGCAGGGGTCATTCTATGCGTATCCACCCAGGCTTGGGGGTTCTCTTTGATCTCATACAAAGGCACACCCGCACGGTGGTCGCAGAGCAACAGCATTGCGATCGAAGTCGATCCTCGCTTTGATCCTTATTTGGATGAAAACGGATGTGACACCATCGGCAGCTGCATTGACACCATGAACATGGTCAAACGCGCCATCAACCAATGGAAAAACACATCCAACGTAAACATCAACATTTCCAAAGTCACACCCACCCTCATCAACAGCACCCCTCATTATGATGGGAAGAATCAGATTAAAATGTTTAACAATGGGTGGAATGACCTTCCCTTCAATCCACCCTCGTCCGCCTTGGCAGTGACCATCTCTACGTATCAGGATCCGAACACCATTGTGGATGCCGATATTTTTATCAATGCCGACACTTTCTCATGGGCGCATGTGGATTCCAATGAAGAAGGCAACCGGTACGATATTCAAAACGTACTCACCCACGAACTGGGCCACTTTTTTGGATTGGATCATACCTCTGAAAATGCCACTGAAATCAACAGCACTTACTTTGATGCCACCATGTTTTTTGCATCCAAGCCAGGTGAAACCTTTCGACGTGATCTTCATGACCTCGATGTCTTAGGCATTCAACATTTGTACACCTCTCAAAATCTACCTGAGCCAGTAGTGGAAGAATTTACACCTGGCGACATCCATGTAGAAGCCCAAAACGCGACCATTGAAATCTTTGGCGATCAGTTTACCCCCACGGCTTCTGTGGTGGTGGTCAGAGAAACCGAACAAGGAGATTTAAACGCCCGCATCATCGCGGTTGAAAGCGATCGCATCATCGCCAAAATCCCCGTCTCCTCATTAAAAACCGGCACCTATGACGTCGTGGTAAGCAACAGTTACGACAAGTTTGTCCGCCTAAACCAAGCCCTCAACATCAGTAACCAATATTTATTTGGCAGCTACGAAGAAGACAAAAAACTATTGGCCTCTCAAGGCTCAGGCTGCCAATCCAACAGCAGCACCATGGCATTATTGATCTTGCTTGTACTCGGTGGGCTTTTCACCCAACGAAAAATCTCTCTCTCCACATCCTCTATCCAAAGCCTGCGTCCCTAAAGGGACGCAGGCCCCAACAAACCACACCACAATCCAAAAAAACCAAAATAAAAAACAAACAAAATCAAAACCTTAACCCAAAGCCACCCCCTCCGTCCCCAAAGGGACAGTCCCTTTGGGGACGGAAGCTCGAAACACTGACAAGCAAAAAAACTAAGTTAGGATCCAGGAAACATTAAATAAGCCTCAAACAATTCAAGATATTCCTTTTGTCTCTCGCTAGGAGTTCGGCCAAGCTGAAGGTACCACCGAGGAAATGTGATCCACTTGGTAAAAAAGTCTTCAACGCCATAGGCATAATATCTGTGTGTAGAAAAAATATAATCTTCCGCTTTTTCAACCATGTTTGCTTTTAAGGGGTTTGCATGAATGTACAAACAACATCGCATCTCATGCATGTCGGTTAAAAACTGAATGGTTTTGGGACGCCCGTCTGCAATCCGTCCACTGCGGCCATGTCTGCTGTTAAAATATTGACCATAAAGCATGTGATGCGCACGCATAAAATTAGAGAAAACGCGGACGCTATCGATTTGGTAAATTTCATGCGCATGATTGTCCATTAAACAAAAGGCATGAAACTGGATACCATCACCGTTGAGTTTCTCCCCCAAATAGCGTAAGTACTGCCGTTTCTCGTTGTGCTCCCAAAGTTTGTTTTCTCGATTGTGGCCTCGCCATATTTTGTGAAGGCTACATTGATCTTCAATTTGTATGTTTCGATTGAGTCTAGGCATGGCAAAGACAAAGCAGGATTCATGCCAATGAAAGAAATAGACTAAAAATAAAAAAGTGTGTCAAACCCTCCGTCCCCAAGGGGACGGAAGGTAGATGCGCTGAATGGAAGCTAAATTGAGTTAGATTTTTTTATGCTTTGAAAATAGATACTTGAAGACATGATTCAGAATCGCAGGCCCTCCGTCCCCAAAGGGACTGTCCCTTTGGGGACGGAGGGTTATTTCCATTTAATACTGCATCCCATTGATGGTGTTTGGTTGGGTGGCACAGGTTTGTTTTTTAAAATGGCTTCCAGCGCTTGTCGGAGATCTTTTGCATCGTTGGGTTTTTGATTGCCTGGACGGCTTGCGTCGAGCTGGCCTCGGTATACCAATGATAAACGGGCATCAAAAATAAAAAAATCAGGCGTGCATGTGGCTTGAAATGCTTTGGCTACACTTTGATCGGCATCATACAATACCGGAAATTGCCAATCCCAATGACGCGCCAAAGCTGCCATGGCGTCTGGAGAATCATCGGGATAGGCCTGAGCATCGTTGCTTGAAATCATGGCAAAGCGGACACCTTGTGGCAAATAATTCTGCGTGAGCGCTGTAAAACCAGGCAACACATGCTGAACATAGGGGCAGTGATTGGAAACAAAAACTATAACCAACGCTTGCGTACCCGCCAAATCATGCAAATCAATCCACTGATGATGCCGGACTTCTTGCAGAAAAAAATCGGGAGCCATGGTTCCTAGAGGCACCATGGAGGATGGGGTTAGGGCCATCTTGAAACGATAGAGACTTTGCCTAAAAATACAAGTCTAATAGTCTAAGGGCGGATCTTCTTGGATTCCGTGCAGAAAAATGTAGTAGAAAAACTCATTCCAAAGTGTGCTTAGGTTACACTCTTGGTCCACACGACTAAAGATAACGCCTGTATCCCTGATGTACGTGTAATTATCGTTGTGTATGTAATCAGAAGCTTGTGAAAAAATATCATAGGTATCTGGAAACAGTTGTGCAATTTTTTGAATGCCATCATCTTGCGCTGCAATGTCCTTGTTGACTTCATACTCCTCATCAAAAAACATGCTACAAATGCCTGTATCGTTGAACTTTTCAGAAAGCTCTTCTATATGCGCGTAAAACGCATCCACTAAATTTTTACCTTTGGCATAAGGCATGCCTTGATCTTTATAACTGTCGCTGATGTTGGCTATGCCGGAGGGCAAAAAATAAATTTCTTTTTGTTCAGGCTTGGTAACAATCACTTGATGCATGGGCACAACATCGCCGCGTCTAGATGGCTGTTTTAAAAACAAAGATACTTGTAGATCTTGTGTGACTTCCATAAAACGATCGGCCCACTCCTGTTTTACAAAATCAATTCCAAAAGCTTTAACGGTGATCATTTTGTTATTCTTTTGAATCTCTTGATAAAACCAAACGACCGGACCTTCAGCTTCCACAAAAGCTGTGGGGCGGGCCACCACCGATGGGTTGTCTGTTACAAACTCCGCCAGCGAACTAAAATCAGTAATATCTCTGTATCCAATCCCTGCACTGTATTGTCCAGAACGAGTTGAAAGGTAGGTATGATCCGTTTGATAAATGAAAGATTGAAAATTACCTTCCATCGTCAAGCCGGAACCTGCAGATGGCTGACTGGATTGGGTACGATTTTCACGGGTTCTTGTTGTGTTATTGTTTTCCCGTCTTTCTACGGCTGGTTGGTTGGCTGCAGGCTCAGATGGCGCGACGATTAAATCGGTTTGATCTTCCGTGCCGCCTTCAACATCAAACTGTGCCCACGAAACACTGCAAAGCGTCATGTATGCAATCAATGTCCATATATATTGTTTCACTATCTTACTCCTATGGGTTCTCGTTGAGTTGTTCAATTGCAAACACAATGCTGATATCAAATTGTGGTGCATCCGTGGTTGTCAATGGGAGCGATCCAAGCGAAATGCGTCCCGCTGCATCCAAGTATTGCGATACAAGATACAAATACTCTGGGTTTTGGTTGTTCATGCCTGAATTTTTCACCAAAAGCATGGGTATTTCTTTTTTCAAGAAATTATCGCTTACATGATCTTTCAAATAGTGCTTCAGTGTATAGACCAAGTAATCGATGCCCGTATTGTGAAATAGTCCATTTAAGTCTTGCTCTACTTTTTGAGAAAAAGCCTGGGGACTGGCACCGCTTTGAAGCATGTTGATGGCATTTTGAGAAATTGCAGGCAGCTTTAATTCAACCACTTGGGAAGCACCACCTGGATATGAATAGCGACTGGTCGCATATTCTACATTCGGGTTAAGTGTATCAGCGTAAGCTCGAAGGATATCCTGCAAAATCGGTTTGTAATCAGTGACATCTTTCCACTGCTTACCTTGAAGTTTTTGGGCAATGATCAGATCAATTTTTTCATACATTTTCAACCCTTGCATGTCTCCATTGAGTTTGGCTTTTTCCACCAGCTGTTGTGCAGCAAATTGTGCATCGAGCGCTTTTTTGACTTCGGTTTGCACGTCTTCTTTGGTGAAGTTGGGCGTGTCTGCTGGTTGAGCGGAGCGTTGGGCTATGGTTTGGTCCAAAGCGCTGCCCAAGATGTCCAAGGCTTTGAGTAGGGCTTGATCTTGGCCTGAAAGCGCTGGTTGTTCGGGTTCTGTGTAGACCTCTTCGCCATTGGCGACGTCTTGATGTTTTTCAATGACTTCGGCTGCATTGCCCACTGTTTCCAAAGGCATGCCTTCGGGGGTGATGGGGGCTAGCTCTTCTTTGAGCGCGTCACTTAACGGCGCTTGTTTTTCTTGATCCGTTAATTGTTCGGGCTCAATCTCACCTGCAGCCACCGCGGCCAAGGTTTCGTTTTGCACGGCTTCTTTTTGTGCATCTTCTGTAGAAATTTCTTCAATGTCCTCAACGGTGGTCTCTAGTGCGGCCAGTTCTTCTTGGGCTTTTTTGGCGGCATCTGGATCCTCTTGGGCGTTTTTCTCTGTGGCTTTGGCTGTTTTTTGTTTGTCACGAATTAACGCGACCGCATCGCCGACGGTTTCTAGCTCTTGATCTTGCGCGGCATGTGCTTGCAAGTCTTCTTTGATTTCTGAATCCAGCGGCTCGTTGAGCATGTCACCTTCCAATAGTTTGATTGGTTTTTTGCCATCCACAACGCTTTGCAAATACTCTTTTTGCTCGCTTCGGTTTTCACGTACGGGAAGATCTTGTTTGTGCTCTTGAAGCGCTTGGCCAACTTTTTCTTGCGCATCCACGGCCAGCTCACGTTGGTCGTTGGTTGCGTTTTGTGCCTGCTGCTGTTTGCGCTCTTGAATCAATTTTTCTGCATCACCCAAGGTTTCGACGTTTCGTTCACCTGGTTGGGGATTGAGTGCTTCGGCCACGCTGGGAGCAATGGGGTCATTGGCGCGCTCGGGATCCAATGGTTGACCATTGATCATGTTTTCCAAATCTTGCACTTGCGCCTTGGTTTCTTTGGCTTCATCCAACTCCGGATCAATGCCTGCATCTTTTTGGGCTTGCGTGGGCAGTCCGTCCACCAAGGTTTTGGCATCGTCCAAGGTTTCAAGTTCTTGTCCTTCGGTTGCAAATGGGGCCAGAATGCGTTTGTCTTCTTCTTTCAACGGCGCACTGCCTTCCCATGTGGATGCATCCGCCACGCTGGGATCTTCCAAGTATTTGGAAAGTTGCTCTATGGCAGTGGGCGCTGGATCAGCGGTGGCATCCGATGCAGCTGAAGCCGATTGCGCCAAGCTTGGGTCTATGTCGTTTGCAGCTGGTTTGGATGCAAGATCACGGTATTGTTGATCCAAGCTTTGATCCGCACGTGTTTGTAGCTGCGCTTTTTTGGCTGGATCGGAAAGATAAGATGCATCAAGTTTAGCCACTTTGTCTTGAAGCGGTGCTTGGGCTTTTTCAAAAGCTTGTTTGGCTTGTTCACGTTGAACTATGTCACCAAAAGTGCCCATTGCATAGTGATCTTGTACCGCAGCATCCATTTGTGCTTCGTACAACTCGCCGCGCGCGTCTTCTACTTTTTGTTGCTCGGCATTGTATGCGGCTTTTTGGGCTGGCGTCCAACCATCGATGATTGCAGGCCAGTCGGTGGCTTTGTCTGGACTCAAACCGTAAGCTTGATTGATTTCTTCTTGTTGCGCGTCCAAATAATCGTCCACGCTTTGGCCGGGTGACAAGGGCGCATCAAAATCTTCAACGATGGCTTGACGCTCTGCTTGCGTAATGCCATCTGGATTGAGCGCACGGGCCTGTTCCAATTTTTCAGACCACTGTTGGGCCGCATATTCACGTTGATCGCGCGAAGGTAGAGCCGCAATGCGCTGGTGCGCGGCTTCAATGATGCCCGGCGAGATTTGTGCTGGATCCAGGCCGGCAATTTGATCGGTGAGTTGTTTGGCTTCGGGTTGATCGTGAAAAAGGATGTCGCGTTCCACTGCATCACGCTGGGCTTGAAACAATGGTTTTTGCGCTTCTGAGCAGTTGCCTTCACAACGCGCATCGATGCCTTCGAGCATACCCAAGTATTCTTGTTTTTTTAACGCCACTTCATGAGGAAGCGCAGTGGGCGCCTGGTGATCGTAGTAACTGGTCACCGCTTCTTGCAAGTTGGATAAATCATCCATGATGCCTTGATCGGCTGCTGTGGCATTGTCAGCCAACAGCTTTTTCGCAGGCGTAGCTGCCTGGTCGATGTGGGTCGGCCCATCTTTGGCTGCTTCATCTGTGACTTGGTTTTCTGCTTCTACATTTGAAACCGTTGGTGTGGTGATGGGTTTGGCCAGCTCGGCTTCCATCTCCTCCCACTGCTCTTGCGTGTCCTGCTCCGCTTGCTCCATCAATTGTGTTTTTTGTTCGGGCGTTGCCAAATAAGCTGGGTCCAACTGCTCAATTTTGGTTTTAAGCTGTTCTTTTTTCTGACTGACGCGATCGGCCGCTTCGGTTTGCGCGGTTGGATCACCAAAGGCAGCTTGTGCATATTCATCTTGCACCGCTGCATCCATTTGCGCTTCGATCAGACTTGCGCGTGCCTCTTCTATTGGACCACGCTCTGCTTTATACGCTTCTTGCTGCTCTGGGGTGAGTTGGTTTTCAATAAAGGCGGCTTTGTCTTCTTCCTTTTTAGGCAGACCATATTCGGCATCCAATTTTGCTTCTTGCTCATCCAAAAATGCTTCAATGCTTTGGCCGTCGGCAGGTTGCGCATCGAAGTTTTCTACGATGCGTTTTCGCTGACTTGGGTCAATGCCATCTGGATTGAGTGCACGGGCCTGGGCCACTTTTTCCGACCATCTTTTTGCAGCGTCGGCTTGTAGCGCTGGGGTAGAAAGTTTGCCAATGCGTCGATGGGCTTGCTCCATCATTTGCGCATCGATGGCTGCGGGATCCAACAGCGCCATATCATCGGCTAGTTTTTTAGCTTCGGGTTGGTCGTACAATGCCACTGAACGCTCAAGGGCATCGCGTTTTTGTTGAAATACAGGTTTTTGTGCATCGGAACAATCGGTTGCGCATTTTGCGTCGATGGTTTCAAGTCGATCTAAAAATTCTTGTTGTCGCTGCGCCACGACCTGGGGCGTATCATTGAATGCCTGCTCGTATAAATAGGTAGAAGCATCATCCTCCAACGTTTGCAATTCTTCCATCACCGCAATGTCAGCATCGGTGGGATTGGGATTGGTGAAGATTTGACGCTTTTGTTCCATTGTTGCCGGCGCTGCAACCTTGCTTGCATTGCCTTTGGTGCGAAGGGCTTGATCAAGCGCAGGTATTTTTTTGGCAATGGCTTGGTCCATCGCATTGATGGTTTGTCGGTCACTGTCGCTTAAATTTTCGTCCATAAATTTGGACTCTTGATCATTGAGTTTTAAAATCGCCGCTGCGGCAGATGGCGCGTAGTCTTGACCTTGATTTAAATCTTGCAAAAGTTTTTGCATCGCTTGATTTAGCTCAATGTTGCTATGGGTTTGATTGCGGCAGTCTTCTTTATCTTGCGCATCGTGACCATCTTGCAATCCTTTGAGAAAACAATAAATGGCGTTCATGTTGGCAGACAAAGAAATGGCTTCATCACCTTCACCTGCGCCTGGAATGACGGGCTCCACGATGGTTTGTGCTTGAGCTTTGGGCTTGGTGGGTACGGAAATGGCAGGCAACGTTGTACCAGCAGGCATCGCATTGGCAGCCATGACCCACTGACGAATTTCTTCACCTGTGGCACCACTAGATAACATCGACTCCACGCCGACCAACGTACCTTGTTGTTTTTGTAACTTGGCCACCACTTTGTTTTCTTCAATGCCAGTGGCTTGGTTGGCCATGGCTTGATACAAATCTTTGAGCGCACGAACATCGGCCAGGGCTTGGTTTCGAACTTCGTCTTGACTGAGATCCTTTAGAGCCAAATTTTGTAGAAACGCGTTTACGCTG
The DNA here is from genome assembly GCA_964497185.1 of uncultured Bdellovibrionales bacterium. GTDB lineage: Bacteria > Bdellovibrionota_G > JALEGL01 > JALEGL01 > JAGRMV01 > CAZCBX01. Next base: position 10,997 of record CAZCBX010000014.1, read on the forward strand.
CTCAGCACTGCATCGACTTCATCGATGGAGAGGGCTGCCTGGCCATCTTCCATATTCAATTGACCTCTTAAATGGCTTTTCAAAATAGCCAAAGAAGTCTCGGGAACCAAGGTGGCCGTGTCAACTTTGCTGCCCATTTTCACAACACCCTGATTAATTGCTTCTTGATCCGCCTTGGCTTTTTCGGCATTGTCGGCAATGGTTTGTATGGCCTCATCGAGGTCTTCTTGCACTTGGGGATCGAGTTCCAATACCGATGGATCGAAGGGGATGGGTTGTGAATCAGCTGGATTGCCGATCATGGGGTTGCCTTGATTGGTGCGCGTACGACCGCCATCGGGCTGAAGTCCCCCACCTTGAAAACCACCCGCACTGGGGAAAAACGTACCTGTTCGCTGCGCGTTGTTGGTGCGGCCCTTGGCATTGGTTTTGGACCCATTGGCTTTTTGAAAGCCCGCACCTGCTCGTGCATTGTAATCGTTGTCACAAGCTGAAAGAAGCAACACCAAGCCAAGAATGCCCAAGCTTTGAAACGATGCGATGCGATGGATGTAGTGTAAAATCATGTTCATTGTCCTTTATTCATCAACCTGTTGATCTTTAAAATCATCTTTTACATTTGCAAATGATTGTATGGCTTGCATTGGTTCGACACCTTCTTCGCTGAAACCAGCGCCTTTGATAAATGCAAATTTCAAATATTCGTTCCACGTGGCTTCAAGCAATGCACCTTGATTGTTGTCAATGTAATCAGCGTAAGCGCCAAATGGTTGATGGGCTGGATCGCCGAAATACCGATTCAGCTTGGCGGCCTCTGGCATCACTTGTGCAATTTTTTCAAGAAGTTTTCGTTCTGTTTGGTTTTTGGCATAACTCAATTGCTTGACTTCGTTGATCCACTGGATGAATTGCGCTTTGTATTCAGATGCTTCTAACGAATCCAATAAATTGGATTTGCAGTATTCATGATAGGTTTGAAGGCCTTGAGGACCTCGCACCATCACAAATGGGGCAAGAAGCTCATATTGAACCGCGCTATAAATCACCACAGGTGAGTTGTGGGTAATGCAACGATAGTTAAAGCCTTCATACACATGAATATCTTGTTCGCGGTCTTCTTCGATGCGTTTGCCCCAGTAACGACCTGCAGCATCGGCTGCACTGTCAATTTCCACCAGAATATTGGCTTCTTTGGTTTTATGATCAACTACATCATGAATGGATGAAATCGAAGGGTGGATGGTGATCAGCGCATTGATTTCTTGTGTGGTCATGGTTGACACGTATCCGTATTTTAAGAATTCACTCGTAGATATGTCGGCTTTGGGTAAGGGGGGGACGGGCAAAATTTCTTCGACAGGTTCAGTTTCCAACGTATCTTCGGGCATTTCCACCACTGAGCTGTCTGCATCCACTTCATTGCCCAAAGGCATAAGCTCATACAAATCCATCACGGTATCCAAATCGGGATAACCTGTTTCAGAGGTATCTTCTTGTCCCATGGCTGAAGCCGAAAACAGGATGACCATCATGGCCAGGAGGGTGGTTGCTTTTTTCATCGTCTTTGTTCCTTGTTGCTTCAACATTTTATACATCCCTTCGATCGGTCAAAACCAACTGAAAACTTTGATCATCGAGTTTTTTAGCCCATTCAATGGTGGCGTCATCTTCAATGTAGCTACGCATGGCCGGTGTTTCTTGCATTACCTGATTGCCTACCATGGGCAGCGCAAAAAAACCATAGGCCTTGGCTTGCGCGCTGGTTGCTTGTTTCAAAAAAGAAAATAGCGGGGCGTTGGCGTGCTGCTGCATGGGTACAAGTTCTTCCATGGTTTTGGCCACTTGAATGGAAAATACAGGCTTCTGGCTGATGGTGGCTTTGGGCTGACCAAACACCCCTTGGTCGTTGAGGCGGATAAGCCATTGCAACGTGGTTTGAGGGTGGGATTGGCTTAACGCTGCCAGATAAACTTGACCTTGGTCGGTCCAGGTTTGAATGTGGGCGCGGCGTATTTTGGCCTCAATCAGCACCGTGCTGGGGCTTTCCTGAAACTGTTCTCGATGCACACGCATGATGCTTGAAAGCAAGTCTTCGACTTGCGCGCGGTGGTCTTTTAAAGATTGGGTGTGGTCTTCAATGGCTGAAACAAGCTGCAGAATTTGGTTTGGATACACCGTGACATGACCGTTTTCATCGGCCTGTGCAAAATCAATTTGCTCCATTTGTAGCACGTCTTTGATCAATGATTGATGTTTGGCGGAAATGAGCGTGTAGGGCAAATCTTGGCTTTGGCTTAGCGCTGCAAGTTGGCTTTCTTGCCTTTGGTTCATTTGCACATGATTTTTGAGCTCTTGATCGAGCGCCTCAAGCGTGGCTTGAAACTCTTGGGTTTTTTCGGCCAAATGCGCTTCGGCGTTATCTTCAGCCAATTTGATGGCTTCGGCGCGGGCTTTTTCCATGTTTTCTAGGGTTTGGGCCTGTTCTTTTTGAGCCTGGCCCATGAGCGCTTCCATCTCTGTTTTTTGCGCAGCAAGCTGCGCTTGAACATCGTCCGACGAAGCGTTTTGCTCCGTTTTGCGCACACCTGCTCCTAAATCATCGCAGGCGGTAAGCATCATGGCCATCGCCATCGGAAAGCAAAGGCGGATCCAAGGTTTATGGGATACACGCACCCGCATCACACACCTGGTTGTACAGCCCGAATGGCTTTATACCCTTCCCACTTGTGGTCATCAATGCGGTTGCTTTTTAGTTCTAGTTTTTCAATGGCAAACTCTGTATCCCGACAAATTTGGTCGGGTTGCACAATCAATTCATACGATTGCACGCCTTGATTTTCGTTGGTCAATTTACCGCCGTTGGCTTGTCGCAGTTCCGAAACAATGCCTTTGCTGCTGTTAACTTGGTCACAGTTGGTTACCGTGATCACCAGACGGTTCTCAGATTCTTTCTCTGCTAGCTGTCCGTTTAAGGGTTGACCAAACTCTGAACTGGTTTGAATACCGCGAACACCAGAGCCGCTGCTCTGTTTGGCTTGCACCACATCGATGTATTCAGGCGAAGGCAAATCTTCATTGGTGCCATAGAGATAAATCGGAATGCGAATCGAGCCCGCATCATCCACATTGGGTTTAAGGATGTGTAAGAACTTATCACCATGGTATTGGGTGATTTCTCGATTTTCAGTGATGGGATCTAAGTCAGTGTCGTCATTGGCTTTAACCACTTTTTCAGCCACAAAGAAACGCTCTTGTTCAGGCACGCAGGTTACACCTTTGCGCTCTGCAATCGGATACACGCTGGCCATCCCAGCATGCAATGGTTTCCATCTCTCTTCGTTGGGCAGTTTGTAAAAAACGCTTTCTGAAAGTGGAACAATGTTGTTTTCGGTGTTGAAATCTTCGTCGTTGGAAACATAGTTGATGACCATATGGCTGGTTTTGCAACCAGGGCGGGGCTCAGGCACCACAGCACGTAATTCAGAATTGATGTTCTGCGTTTGTCCGTCTTGGACCGTACCGCTGGTCACCAAAATGGTTTGACCATTGACGATGGTGGTGAAAGTTCCTGTTAGTTGGGCGTTGCCCACGATTTGACGACCGGACTTGGTATCCGTGGACAAAAAGCCGATGGCCAGCTCCGCACCTTCGGGCAACAAAATGTTGCTCTCAAATGCTACTTGGAAGCTGCCCTGCTCCCGCCAGCTGTTGATTTCTTTGCGTAAGCCACTGATACGTGCCAAGCTCATCACTTTTGAAGATGGGGCTGGAATGGGCTCAATGGTGCCACCACGGACAATGGCGGTATCGCGATTGGCCGCAATGTCTGCCACGGTCGGATCCACCACAGGCCATGCTTTGCTATCCACCACGGGTACAGGCACGGGACGTTTGCCCATAAGTCCATCTTTGGTGGGTAGGATTTCTTCGACGGGCACGTCGTCGTTGCCTTGACTGTCCACCACCGCGCCGTGAAAAATACGTCGGTAAGCAGGTGTATCGCCCTCACCTTTGTTCTTCAACGCAAACAATAGATCAAAGTATTCCCGAGAGTACGGCACCTTCACCGTAACACCACTGGGAAGCGTGATTTCTGGCGCTTCGTTTTCTCCCAATCTGGAGTTGCGTTTGTAGTTGTTTTGCATGCGGTGGAAAATTTGCGCCACGCGCTCCTGATTTTCTTGATCCGCCACGGTGGCTTTGGCTTTGGCTTTCTTGGTATCGGCTTCGTCTAAATTTTCTTTCTCCTTTTTTTGCGAGGTAAAAAGGCCGGCAAATGGTGGGTTTTTGATGCCTTTGCGCATTTTTTTAAAGCCTTTTTTGCCTTCAGGAAACTGCACTGCACCCACCAAAAAACCGTTGATTCGATTTGGGTGGATGGCCAAGTATTCATCTTTGACGTCGTGGCTTAAGACTTCCAAAAAGTTACCTTTTGATTCAGGGTCTTTGATTTCGATCATGGTTGTGTCGTTGTTGTTGTAACGGGTTTTCATGATCAGTGCTTCACACGCATCTTTGATGCCGTCGTTTTCCAGCGGTTCGATATCCGACCAAAGGCTATCGATCACGGCATTGGACGCATCGGCTTGGCGCACTTGTTTACAAAATTCAGCAGGACTTAGCGGAGATGCTGTGACCAATTGGCCGCTGGCCAATAGCTCAGCTTGACGCTTCATTCGCTCTTCTTTGAGCTTTTTGGCTTGCTCCAACGCTGCTGTGGGATCTTGAGGTTGGGGGTTGGTATTGGCATTGCCGGCGTTGTTGTTAAAGAAAGGATTGCCCGCACCAAATTGACGGCCACCTTTGTTTCCCAATGGATCACTGGTTTGTCCGGTGTTGCCACGGTTGGCACCAGAGCCGTAGCGGATACCGCCGGCTTGATCTTGGGTGCAACCTGTACTGACCATAAGTACGATACTGGCCAAAAGGGCTTGTAAAATATGGGCTCGTTTTTGTTTCATCTTTTATTCCTCTTTGTATGCATGACCCATGGACATCCATTTGTCATCGTAAGGATATAAGCAAGGGCCGTACCAAAGTTTATTTGTATTTTATTTCAATAAAAACAGATACTTATAATACCAGTGGCTTGGCTTTTGTGAGACATTTTGCCTGGGCTTGTGACAAAAATGTCTCAGTTTTTTGCGCCTGCATCCAAGGCTTAGCAAGGATGCTGAGCCATGTCAACACGATGCGTTAAGCTTTTTTTGGCGTTCATTTGGGTCAAATATGGACGGTGCGTCGCTATTGATTTCGGCGAATGGCCACCAAATTGTACTGGTCGTAACCGGCTTCGGCCGAGGAAAATAGAACAGAAGTGACCAGCCAGTATGGGGTTTTTTTATCGGCAATGATCATGACTTTGTGGTCAAACACAATTTCAGGGTTGAGCTTGGCCATGTTTTTCTGCTGTTCGGCTTTTTCCAATAGTGCTTGTTTGAGTTCAGGAATGAGGTAGTTGCGCCGGGCTGAGTTGGTTTTAAGCTTGGTGATGGTGGTGGCATCCAGAACCAACACTTCTTCGTCGTCCACTGCAATCACGGAGCCTTCCGTGCCCACACGGTTGACCAGCACTTTGACCACTTCGCGTGGATTGATTTCGGTGCGGGAGATGGGAATGGACATTTTGTCTTCGCCCACCGGCAAAGATAGCGCAGAAACCGAATAGCTTTTGAGCAAAAAAACCAGAAGAATGGTGAGCATGTCCATCATGGCCACCAGGTTTAATTCGCGCTCGTTGGCGGTTTCTTCAAAATATTTGTGACGACGCTTGCCGGTTTTGCGGTGTTTAAAGCGCGTATACTCAAGCTGCGCGATTTGCTGTTCAAGGTGCGTCATCATATGCTTAACGTCATTTCTGTAAAGAGGTCTTCTTCGTTTACATCGGTTTCGCGGGTGGCGTCCATGGTTTTGATGATGTTTTCGTACTCAACGGCCGCGTCCGCGATGATTAATATTTTGTCTTCTTCCTGAAACCGCTCTTTGATGGTGGCCAGGTGGTCGGTGAGTGCTTGTGTATCGTACCCTTTGCCTTCTTGGCCTTCGATGGTGGTTTTGGGGATGACCTTTTTGCCGATGGGCTTGCCACCGGTTACATTGGCTTCAACGGTGTATCCTTTGTCGTTTACGCGTAAGATTAAAAGCAAATCCTCTTTTTTCTGCGCTTCGGTTACGGTCTGAGAAGCATTGGTGTCCAGCTGAGGGATGGAGGCATTGAGAATGGTAAAGCTTAAAAAGCTGGTGATGCTCACCAACATAAACAAAACCAAGTTCACCATGATATCCATGTAGGGGATGAGGTTTAGTTCTTCCCCTGCGGACTCTAGCTCTTCTCTGCGGTTATTGCGTGCCATGCTTGTTTACAAAAATAAAAGTGCAAACGCTGTTTATTTTTGCGTTCCTTTGGCGTGTGCCATGAGTAGGTTTTCCAAACGGCTGGAGTAGTGATCAATGTCGCTCATGATGTCTTTGGCCAAACCAGAGAGAAAGGCATGCGCAATGATACACACTACGGCGATGGATAGTCCCAACAGCGTGTTGTACAAAGCTTCCGCGATACCAGCACCCAAGAACTTGGCTCGCTGTTCGGGCGTGGCGGCGGCCAAACCGGAGAACGATTGAATCAAACCAAAAATGGTACCGATCAACCCGATCAGGGTTGCGATGTTGGCGATGCTCCATAGAGATCCAACGCGCTTTAAGATGCGAGGGCTGACTTCCAAGGTGGCTTCATCCAAACCCATGGATACGGCCATGGGGCCTTGAGGCGCCTTGGTCAAACCGGCTTTCATCACGGTGGCCAGGGGAGCATTGGAAGCGTTGCAATGATTGACGGCACTGGCAATGTTGCTGTCTTTGATGTGGCTTTCAATTTGGTTCATGAATTTTTTGGCGTTGATTTGATAACGGAAGAACAGGGCATAGGCACGTTCAGCGATAAAACCGATGGCCACGATGGAGACGCAGCCGTTGATTTTCATAAACAACGATTCCCAAAATATATGACTAAAACTTTCCATGGATCCTCCGTAAATATAAACTTTCATTAATTCTAACGGATTCAAACAAAATTGCTACTTTTTCAAATGCTTATTTTAGGCGCGATGCGGCCAAAATTTTTTAGACGGTTGTTTTTTTCATTTGATCGGCCCAAGCTTGATGCCGGCGCCATCCCCACTGCTTGCGTTTGCGCAGCCGACGGGTGCCCAGCGCATATCTTTTTCGCAAACGGTTTAGAATGCCCGTGGTTTCTTGCACACGCGCTGATAGCACCGCGCTTTTCTCCACGCGTTGGCATAGGTGCGCATGGGTGGTTTGCACATGGCTAAAGGTTTCACAAATTAAAACGATGTTGCACCCAGCTTTTAAAGCACGTTCGCTGGCCTTGGCGATGGGTTGGTGGGCGGCGATGGCTTTCATTTCCATGTCGTCGCTAAATACAAGGCCTTTGTACTTCATTTTTTTGCGCAAGATGGTTTGCAAAAAATACGGGGACATGGTGGCCGGGCGCTCTGCATCGATTTTTGGAAAAACAATGTGCGCCGTCATCATGGTGGGCACGTCAATGGCGGCAGCCCGCTCAAAGGGCACCCATTCTCTTTGGGCCAATTGCTGTCGGCTGGCTTCCACGGTGGGCAATGCAAGATGGCTATCCACGCTGGTTTCTCCGTGGCCTGGAAAATGTTTGGCACAGCTAAGCACGCCCTCTTGATTGTAGACAGCAATGGTTTGCGCCATCAGCTGGGCTACCTGCTGAGGGTCGTTGCCAAAGGTGCGGTGTTTCATGATGGGGTTTTGATCATTGGATAAAATATCAGCCACCGGCGTAAAATTCAGATTGATGCCTACTGCTTTGAGTTCACGGGCCATGGCCTGGGCTTTGCGTACAAACCACTGCGAATCACCCGTGGCCTCGAAGTAAGGCAACAGGGCTTCGTTGTCGGGAAAAATGGTAAACGGCTTGGACAATCGCGCCACAATGCCGCCTTCTTGGTCGATGGCGATCAGTGGGGGCGCATCCATCAGCGCCGTGATGCTTCGGGTGAGTTCAATGAGCTGATTGGGCGACTGCACATTGCGACGAAAATAAATAACGCCGGCGGGTTGCGCTTCTTTGATCCACTGTGCTTCCCAGGGCTGCAGACTCGGCCCTTCAATGCCGATCATCATGCACGCACCTATCTTTTGTTGCATCTTTCTCATGTAATTTTTTTACAATACGTTAGAATGCTTGGCATGCGAAGTGTTTTTCAATGTTGGTGTTGGTTGTTGAGTGTCTGCCTGGTCACCCATGGGTGGGCGCAAGATTCGACAGACCCGTTGCAAAAAGACATTGAAACGTTGATTCAAAAAGAAGGCCTTTTGTCGCATCAGGCCGGTGTGATTTTTATGCCGGTGTCTTCCAGACAACATTTGGTTGAAATTCAACCCCAGCGTTTGTTTAAACCGGCTTCCACCATTAAGCTGCTTACAGCTTGGGCCAGCCTCCAGCGGTGGTCCAGCAACCATCGTTTTTATACCAAAGTGCTTCATTACAAAAACAGTTTGTGCATTCAGGGCGGCGGGGACCCTGGCTTGGTGCAGGAAAACCTTTTTCAACTGGCCGAGGATGTGACCAGTAAAATCATCGTGCCGATCTCAGAAGTGTATGTGGACGATTCACTTTTCACGCCCGACCGCCATTATGCCCAAGCTTTTGAGCAAGATGCAAACCGCGCATTTACCGCACCGGTGAGCAGCATGTCGGTCAACTACAATGCCGCCAGCGTGATGATTCAAGCCACCGACCCCAAAGAAAAACCCATTGTTCGCGTAAAACCCGACATCGATTTTTTTAAAGTCGACAACCGCGCCACCACTTCGAAGCGTCGACACTCACCGCAAGTGGATTTTTTGTTTGATCAAGACCATTACAACGTTCGCATTGGCGGCAAAGTGCGCCCCTACCGAACCAAGGTATACCATCGCGCCATTACAGAGCCGAGTTTGTATGCCGGGCATTTGTTTGCGCATTACTATGGTTTGCTTCAACAAACGCCCATTCAAACTGTGTCTGTCTCGGGCTGTCCGCCAGATGCCAAAGAGGTGGCCTCGGTGCCATCGCTGCCCTTGTCGACGATCGTGCAGCGCATGAACAAATTTAGCAACAACATGATGGCAGAGATGCTTTTTTATCAATTGGGCGAATCCAATGAAGCTGGGCAAGGCATGGCCTATTTTGAAAGTTTTCTCAAAAAGCAAAACTTGCTTGCACCCAACATCACGCTGGAAAATGGATCGGGTCTGTCCCATCGCACCATGGTGACGCCCGATTGGATGATGCAGCTGCTGACCAAAATGTACGATGACTTTCAAAGCCGACCCGAAATTTTTTCATCCATGGGCATTTCGGGCACCGACGGCACCCTTCGCCGACGCCTCAATGAAAAAGAAATCATTGCCAAGATACGCGGCAAATCGGGGTCTTTAAAAGACGCCAGCGCACTGGCAGGCGTGCTGGAGACCGCCCAATGGGGAGAGGTGCTTTTTGTGATGTTTTTTGACCACCCCAATGTGCCACGATGGAAAATTTTTGACCTAGAAGAGAAGATATTTCAACGACTTACCCAGCAAAAAAGTACACAAAACAAGTGATCGCCCCCTTATAATTTGGTACAATATAAGGATGAATTCGGATGAAAATAACCAAGGGTTTACCCTGATTGAGCTGATGGTGGTTGTGGTGATCATTGGCGTGTTGTCCACCATCGCCATTCCGCAATACCAGGTGTACATTCGACGCTCTCGCACCAGTGAGGCCACAGCCAATATTAACTCCATTGCCTTGTATCAAGAGCAGTATTTTAGTGAAAACAACCAATATGTCACGGTCAATGCCAACCCCGCCGCCATCCCCAGTCCGGATGCCGACCCCTCTGGTTTTCTAGCCTTTGACGCCACACGCGCGGATTGGATTGAGCTGGGCTCCATTTTTCCCGATGAAACGCCCCTTCGTTTTCAATACCAAGTGCGTGCAGGCCAGTTTAACAACGATGCCACGGGCGATACCCTGGGCGATTCCTCTACGGACTTTGCGATTGTCGCGCCGTGCGATGGCATTTCATACGCACCCGATGATTGGGTCACCCCTTCGCCCTTTTCGCATTGGTTTGTGGTCATTGCCGTGGGCAACCAAACCATCGACAGCCCCGAAGTTTGTTCGTTGTTTGCCAAAATCAGTGATCGCACGCAGATTTACACCGAAAACGACGTAAACTAAAACAATCCATTCATTGCTAAATCAAAGGTTTGGCTGGCTTTGCAACACTGTAAGCCACGTCTTGCCGCGCCGGTTTATTTCGGCACGACCATTTTCTTCTTGAGCAAATAGAAAACAATTTTGGCGGTTTCTAAGTCAGACAGAGAGCTTAGGTCCATTACATCACCCATGGTGCCATGATTGATAATCAGCTGTACGATGTCCAACACCTTGGGGTGAAGTTTGGACAGCGGCACTTCAATTTGCGTATTCAAGCCCAGTTTTTGATCCATGGGTGGAAGCACGTCTTTGATTTTGCGGCTTTCATCCAGCTGACGCATGCCCTCCATCAACAAGCCATCGACCGTTTCGGCAATGGGTTCGATGTCGTCTTTGAAGGTTTTGTCTTTGGGCTCCAACGCATTGAACGTAAACTCGCCCTCTTCCCAACCCAACATGCGATAAATGGCTTTGCTTCCTGTGGCCTTGCCCACCGTGGCGGTGTGAAGTTGACCTTTTAAAAAGGTGATCTCGCCGGTTTGCTGATCGGTTTCTACCGACAAACGGCCCGTTTTTAAATTTTGATTTAAATTTTGTAACAAATCGGCCAATCCCATGGCGGATAAATCGCCGGTAAGGGGTTTGGCTTTTTTATGGCTGGCTTTTTGATCGGGCTTTTTGTCTGCGCCCGAAGAAGCGCTGTCTTCTGAAATAAATTCAATTTCTTGGTCCAGATCTTCTGAAATTTCTTCAATTTCGGGGATTTTATCAAAATCCACTTCGTCCGAGGTCATGGGCTTGCTTAGGCCTGTTTCGGATGGTTCAAGGTCTTCCTGGTAGTCGCTGACATCGCTGGATGTGCCTACTTTGGTGGCTGCATCCGAGTCGTGGTCGGAGTCTAGTTCTTGCGCGTCGGAAATTTCATCTTCGTCGTGAAGATCAAATTCTAGATCGGGTTCTTCTTCGCTGGAAGAGTCGTCCGAAGGATCGTCAATGGCCACTTCCATTTTTGGTTTTTTGGGCGAAGCTTTTTGATCGGCCTTGGGTTTGGAAGCGCTTTGATACTCCACCACCATGTCGGAATCTTCTTCTTCGACTTCTTCTTGGTCTACGTCTTCGAAATGTTGTGAACTGGATGTTTCCCGTTTGGGTGGTTGATCCAACTCATCGAGTCCTTCAGAAATGCTTTGGGTGGGTTGTTCAGAGTCTTGTTCATCGAACACAATTTTTACCAAAATGGTCGATGAGCCCACGCGCAGTTGATCTTGGTCTTCTAAAATGGTGTCTGAAATGCGCTTGCCATTGACAAATGTGCCGTTGGTGGAATCTAAATCGGTGATGGATAGCGCTTCTTCGCCCAAATGCAAAATGCAATGTTTGCGGGAGATTTTTTTTTCGCCTAGAAAAACATCGCTTTCTTCACTTCGGCCAAAACGAATGGTGCGAGGGGGGGATAACTTCAGTTCGACCCCTTCGTTTTCCCCTTTGGTAAAATTCAGTATGACTTCTTTAACCGCCATGCGCTCCTAATCCATTTTGCGTGTTTTCCTGCCGCGGCCCCTACAACATGCAGACGATATAGTTATGACCTTCACGCCCGCAAAGATCAAGTAAAAAATTCAATGATTGGGGATAGTTAGCTAGTCTTCTGCGGTGATCTTGGTCTCGTCCAACTCATGGGCAAGACGAATGTTTTCAGCCGCCACTTCACGCAGCGCTGTCACCACTTCCTTGTTGTCACAGCTGGCCATCGGCACAGAGCCTTTGAGCAGTTGTTTGGCGCGTTCGGATACCAAATGGACCAACGCAAAACGATTATGAATTTGATCTAAACAATCTTCAATGGATATTCTTGCCATAGCTATGTACTCCTATTCAATGCTGGGCCCTGAGTCAAGCGTTTAATGTTGCGCACGCCCTACGGCGTGCATTTTTTTTTGCCTTCTCTTGGCAGAGCCAAGCAAAGGCAAATTGTGCCGGTTTTTCGACTTGTTTATCAAACAACGCCATTTGTGACACCCATGTTGCGCACGCCCTACGGCGTACACTTTTTTTTGCCGGTTTTAAGTCTCTATAATATGCAACAAGTTATTCTTCGATGTCCTGACATGCGATGAATGTAACCTGCACGGACGAACCGGGCGCAAAATCATAACTGGGGTCAATCAAAATGCTGGCCGACTCCACTGTATAGAGAGAAGGATCCAGCACCGTACCATTGACCGAAACCGATTCTACGTAATCTGCAATGGTGATGTCGTTTTCGGTATCTTCGACCACACTGTCTACACATACGGCGTCGGTTAAATCAAAAATGGCGTAGTACGACAACGTGGTGGCCAGCTGATCGGCCATTTCATTCATCGATTGCTGAAAAGCCGCTTCATCGCCTTCCACCGATGATTGAAGATCGGTCATGGGAAAGCCGTACAAGTCAGCAAATTGCATCCCGCCCCAAAAAGGCTCACCACCCGTGCCACCGCCGGGATAATAACCAATTGCGGTGCCAAACGAGGGCAAGCTGCCATTGTACGCTTGAATGTCTGCCGCTAGCGTGGTGGCCGTGATGGTATTGATGTAGGTGCCATTGCCTTGCTCAACCGCGTAAAAATCTCTGCGAACTGTTTGCTCGCCGCTCGGATTGTAAAAAGGCGCCGATGAAGGGCTGGTTACAAACATAAAGTCTTGCTCTAAGTTGGAATTGTCGAAGGTGATACTACCGCTATCGGGCGTATAACCTGCGTCATTTTCATCGGACAACAAAATGGTGGCCAGCGAGGCATCTTCACGAAAACAACCATCTTCTTGGTTGGCCGCAAGCTTGGCAGGGTTGTTGAGTGCCTGGGTCATGCTGTAAATGCCAGCTTCAACGGGGCCACCGCCTGAGGCTTCGAGGGCTTCGTCCAAGTTTTCTTGAAACTCTTGAATGGTTTCCGCGCGTGATTTTTGGTTTTCACCAAACGTACACGAACAATCATCGTTGCCCGGTGCGGCCACCAAGCGGCCTGCACGATCCGCGTTGACGTGCGCACGCATGACACCCAAGCAGAGATTAATCACGTTTTGACTCTCCAGTTGATCCACCCAACCGATGATCGAGTCTTGAATGGCTTCCACCTCATTGCCCATGGAGCCAGACGTATCCACAACAAAGATGGCTTCCAGATTGGTCAGCTGACCGGTGGTGGAAGGTTGGGTCCAGGTGTTGATGATTTCAAAATAATCTTTGGTGGGGTCTTCACCAATGGTGGGGGTACGCACTTCTTCTTCCGGTGGGTTGATGTTGGTGCGTGTTAAGGCCCGCCCAATAAAAGTATTTTCAGCACAGCTAAACACCACCAAAATGGCTGCAAACGAAAGTGCTAGGGTGGATCGGAAATTCGGCTTCATGAAATGATTACTCCTTTAAAATTGATCAATGATCCATTTTATATGGCTTTGTTTTTTTTGTCCAATGGCTTTGCGCCCATCTATATTATAGATGTGCAATAAATATTCCAAGAAGTTTTATTTAAAAAATATAATAATTTCAAATACTTAATTCGGATTCGTCTTGGTCATGCTTCATTTATTTATGCATTTTTTGCGTAGCGCTGATAAACCACTCAACCACAGGGCACTCAACGCTGATGTTGATGCTCCGCCCAATGCGCCAACAAATTGGCCTGATGCAGGGGCAAGCGGTGTCGGGAGGCCTTGACAATGGTTTGCAACGTGGCGCTGGCCCGATCGATGTCATCATTGACAACCAAAAAATCATACCAACTCAACGCGTGTATTTCGCTTTGCGCACGGCTGAGTCGTAGCTCTAAATCTTTTTCAAGCCCCGCGCCGCGTGCTTGCAATCTTTGCTCAAGGGCTTGCAGACTGGGTGGCACAATTAAAATAAACACGGCATGCTCAAAAAGTTTACGAATCACTTGCGCGCCTTTGTTTTCGATGACCAACACAGCATCTTTGCCCTGCGCAAAAATGTCTTCGATGGCTTTTTTGGATGTGCCGTACTGATGCTCGTAGACTTGCGCATATTCCACAAACGCGTTTTGTTTTTTTAAATCTTCAAACATCTCTGTAGAGACAAAATGATAATCTTGCCCATCCACCTCGCCTTTTCTGGGCGGCCGGGTGGTGTGCGATATGGTTTGCTGAATCTGGGGATCGGCATTCAACAGTTTTTGAACCAGCGTGGTTTTGCCGCCACCCGAGGGCGAAGACACAACGATGCACTGAGGTGACTTATTGAATGTTTTGCGCTTGTTCACGTATTTTCTCCACTTCTTGTTTCATGGCAATGACCCCTTGCGCTGCAGTTGCATCCTGCATTTTGGAGCCAATGGTATTGACCTCGCGGTTGATTTCTTGAAGAATAAAATCCAATTCTCGGCCAATGCCTTTGTTTGCATTTTTTTTGCTTTTGCGTGCAATGCTTTCTACGTGCGTTTGAAGGCGAACCAACTCTTCGGTGACATCGCTTTTTTCCATCCACATGACCAGTTCCATTTCAAGACGGTCCGCATCCAATGCAACTTCACCTTGCGTCCACGCCTCAATGCGCTGATGCAAATCTTTTTTCTTTTGTTTTAAAAATGTTTTGGTTCTTTTTTCGATTTTTTTACAGAGCGCGCGCAAGGCATCTGCACGTTGCAAGACATCGTCCATGAGCGCTTGGCCTTCTTCAAGGCGCGATTGGGTCAACGCTTGGCAGGCTTTTTTAACGGCTTGCAAATACAATGTTTGCAAGGGTTGATCATCCCCTTGTTTCTGCCCGCTGGTCATGGTTTGCAGCACAGTGGCCACGGTCGGTGGTTCGGCCAACTTGGCTTTGCGGGCCAAGTTTTGGAGTTGTTGCGCATTTTTTATAAATGTCTTTTCATCCAACCAAGCATCCTGCTGTGGGTTTTTGGCCTCCTGATGGCAAACCACATCGAATTTACCCCGCACAAAGGTTTTTTTAATCAGCGCTTGCACAGCGTGATCCAAAGCCACGCGGTCGCGCAGACCATGCACGCGCACTTCGCAGTACCGACTGTTTACGCTGCGAATTTCAACACCGCAAAGCCAGTCACTGTCTTGGGCTTGGCCCAGCCCATATCCTGTCATGCTTTGAATCATGAAACATTCCTTTGTTGTACCAGTGCAACGTAAGCCATTGCGGTGGTTGAAGTGTGGGTCAACGATACCATGAAGCCAAAGTCAGCAAAAATTTCTTGGTGCTGTTCGGCGCGTTGCCAGAAAAAAACATAAGGGGCACCTTGATCTGTCCGGCCGATGGCAAAGTCGGTCAGTCGACATGCTGTCACCCCACTGGTGGCTTTGACCAAAGCTTCTTTGGCGCAAAAGCGCGCTGCAAAATGCACCGAAGGGTTGGGCTGCTGCTGACAATAAGCCATTTCTTCTGGGTGAAACAATCGGTTGAAAAAAGCCTGATCGTTTTGCTGCAGATGGCGCTCGAAGCGTGCCACCGATTCCATATCCACTCCGATGCCGATCAGGTTTGTGGTCATGCCCTATCCTTTACTTGATAAAAAATCTTCAAACTGTTGATTTATTTTGCATTTTTCAAAACTTTTGTAACAATAGCAAAAGCAAAAATCAACAACACACAAAAAAAGCTTATGTCCGTTCTTCACCAACATCATGTCACCCCCACGCACTTTGCGCCAGCGCCAGAAGCAGAGCATGAAATTCACGATGTGCTTAGAAACCTTTGGTCCAAAAACAGCCTTGAACGTACGCCTTTTGGTACGCTTTATCAAAAAGAACTACAAAAATTTAGTGGGAAATCGTTTGTATACTCGGCTTCTCGCATCCGCGTGTTGGAAAAAATATTGGGCGCGTTTGACTTACCTCAGGGTTCAGAAATTATTTGTTCTTCATGGATTGATCCGATGTATGTTCGGTCCATTTTGGCCATGGGGTTTCACCCTGTCTTTGCGGAGATCAACCCTTATACTTTAAGTTTGGATTACAGCGATGTCAGTCACAAACTGACCAAATGGACCGGTGCCATTTTACTTCACTATCCATGCGGCTTTCCCGCGGACCCTTACGCCTTTGCTTCATTGGCATCCGAAAAAAATCTGCGCCTGATTGAAATTGTACCCACGCCCATTGGCTCTAAAATTGACAATCGCTTAATTGGTACCCATGCCGATGTGGGCATTTTTGAAACCCATCCCAATCAATCGTACACCCAACAAAAAGACTGTTTTATTCTCACCGATTCCGTAGATGTGGCCCATGTCTTTGCCAACCAAAAAGATTCACATTTTTCACACCTGGACGGCGCACTGGGGCTTTGGTTTTTGCAAAATTTTCAACAACAATGTGACCTGCGTCGCAGCTTAGCCGATCGATACCACCAAGCTTTTACACGCCTGCTCAATGTTTCGGTGCTGTATGAGTTGGCCAACGCGCAATGGGTTCACTATTTGTACCCTCTTCGCGTCTCCCATAAAGTGCGCGAACGCTTGATCGACCGCTTGGCCCAAAAAGAAATTCCGTACTGCGTGCCTTCGCTGCCCGTGCATTTGCTGTCTTACATTCAAAATGCGCTTCGTCATCCTCAACTGCTCACCACAGAAAAGCTGATGCGCGAAACCATTTATCTACCCATTCACCCACGCATGAGCAGCGAGCAGCAAAAACGCATCATTGATGAAGTGGTGCACTTCTTTAAAAACGATAGTTTTTTATAAAAAGTTGGGGGGCAAACACCTTAGGTGGCTGTCCTCAACTTTATGATGCAGTGTCATTTTTTAAAATTAACGCGATGCCTTGACCACCCCCAATGCAGGCACTAACCAGTGCATACTTCTGCTTGTTGCGATGCAGACTCAGAGCGGCATGCAGCGTGATGCGCGTGCCACTGGCGGCCAAAGGATGGCCGACGGCGATGGCGCCACCGTTGGGATTTAAACGCCCTGGTGCTATGCCCAGTTCGTGGGCAACCGCCAGCACTTGCGGGGCAAAGGCTTCGTTGACTTCCACATGGTCCATGTCCATGATGCTGTGTCCGCTGGATTGCAAGGCTTTGGTGCATGCTTGTACGGGCCCCATGCCCATGATTTTGGGATCACACCCTGAAATGCCGTGGGCCTCGATTGTGGCCAGGTAGGGCAAGCCTCTGCGCTTGGCCTCGGCTTTGCTCATTACCAACACCGCTGCTGCGCCATCCACGATGCCGCTGGAGCTGCCGGCAGTGACAATGCCTTTGGGGTCGAATACGGGTTTGAGCTTGGCCAATTCATCGAGGGTGGTTTGTGGCCGAGGGTGCTCGTCTTTGGACAAAGTCACGGTGTCTTTTTTCACCTGAATGTCCATGGGCGCAATTTCATCTTTCCATAGATCGGCCTCAAGGGCTTTTTGATAATTGCTTTGTGATTGCAGCGCAAAGGCATCGGACGCTTGACGGGTGATGGACCATTGCTGCGCAATGTTTTCAGCGGTAATGCCCATGGGCAGGCCCACGTAGGCATCGGTAAGGCCCGCCTGCATGGAGTCGACCAGTTTGGCAGGGCCCATGGCGTGCCCCATCCGGGCTTGTTGATCCCAATAGGGTGCCTGGGTCATGTTTTCGGTGCCGCCTGCCAAGACAATGGTGGCTTGGCCCAGTAAAATCTGTTGAGCGGCGGCCAAAATGGCCTCAAAACCTGAGCCACACAAACGATTGAGGGTCAATGCTGTCGTGGAGACATTCATGCCCACTCTGAGCGCAACGTGACGGGCCAGATAGGGTGCGTCCAAACTGGTTTGCATCACATTGCCAAAAATGGCTTGATCGATATCCGTGGCTTGGATGCCCGTACGCTCAATGGCTGCCTGAGAGGCGTGCACGGCCAAATCAGTGGCACTTTGCTGGGACAAGCTGCCCAAAAAGCGGCCAAACGGTGTCCGCGCGCCATGGACCAAAACAATTTCACGACTGTGCAAAGGCTGAATGGATTTCATGCCATCCACCCTATCTTATTTTAAAAAGGGATTCATCTTTTGTGTGGCTGACATTCTGGAAGGAAATGCGCAGCTGTGATACAAGCGGGCTATGACTTTGCCATCGGACATTCAAACGCTATTGCATCAGCAGTTCATAGACCAAGCGGCGTATGGCCAACTGGCCACCGTGTCCAAGGATCACGAGCCCTCCGTGCGAACGGTGCATTTGCATTTGCATGCAGAAACGGGTGAGGTGCTGGTTAACACCCATACGCATTCGGAAAAATGGAAGAATCTTGCCACCCACTCCACCATCAGCGGATGTTACTGGGCCAAAGCCGATCAAGTGCAAATTCGATTTAAAGCCAAAGCGCGGCGCATCTCGGACCAGCTACAGCCGGACCCAACGCTGCTTGAAAAAATGTGGTCGACCATGCGCGATGAAGTTCGTGTGGCGTATCATTTGATTGATCAAGGCACAGCCCTGCACCAAGAGCAAGTGGATGTAGACCCCACCCCACGCAGCTCACATCATGGACTGATTGTGGGCGAGGTGTTTGAATGGGACGTATTTTGGGAAAGTCCGGTTGCGTACCGTTTTGGGCGACGCTCTATTTTTACCCAAAGCGACAAAAAAACTTGGGAAAAAAAAGATGTTTCTTCGCTTCATCCACAACCTGTTTTATTATGACCCAACCCACAACACCCATACCCACAAGCTTGAACCTGAGAAAATTGATCCCGGCCCTGCTGAAAATAAGGTATAAGATAGTCACTGTCTGAAAGGAAAACTTATGCAAACGTATCGATCCACCATCACTGGCGCAGCCAGCTATTTTCCTGAGAAAATCGTCACCAACAAAGATCTTGAAAAAACCGTCGACACTTCCGACGAATGGATACGCACACGCACGGGCATCAAGCAACGTCACAATGTGATTGCTGGCAAGCAATCGGCCAGTGACCTTGCCTATGAAGCCAGCAAAAAACTTTTGAAAAAAACCGGCACCAAAGCCGAAGACATCGACCTGGTTATTTTTGGCACCATTTCCGCTGATAGCACATTTCCTGCATCGGCTTGTCGTCTCATTGGCAAATTGGGCGCCAAAAATGCTTGGGGCTTTGACTTGTCTGCAGCGTGCTCGGGTTATTTATACTCACTGACGGTGGCAGATCAGTTTGTGCAAAGTGGCCGTTATAAAAAAGTATTGGTGGTGGGCGTGGATGTAATGAGTCCATTGCTCGATCCAGATGATCGCAACACCTGCATTATTTTTGGCGACGGGTGTGGCGTTACGCTCGTGGAACCCGAAAGCGTAGACAGTGAGCTGGGCATCATTGACCATTTGTGTTTTGTCGATCCGGCTGGCGTAGATTTGTTGTACATGCCCGCAGGTGGCAGCATTCAACCTACGTCCAAAGAAACGGTTGAACAAGGTCTGCACTACCTTAAACAAGATGGACGCACGGTTTTTAAACACGCGGTCAATGAGATGTCACGGGTGTCCGAAGAAATCTTGCAACGAAATGATTTAAAACCCAGCGACATTGATGTGTTTATTCCACACCAGGCCAACATTCGCATCATTGAATCTACTCAAAAAAAATTGGGTTTAAGCGATGAGCAAGTCATCATCAACATTGATCAGCGGGCCAATACCACAGCGGGCACCCTGCCCACATGCATTGATCAAGCGCTCAAACAAGGTCGTTTAAAAAAAGGAAAACTATTGCTGATGACAACGTTTGGCGCCGGTTTTACAGCTGGCTCGGCGTTGGTGCGCTGGTCTTATTAAAGATCATCTAGCTCACTGAAGACTTTTGTTTTTTTCTTTATGCACTAAGAGTTGTGCTTTGAATAAAATCTGCTAAAGATCGGCTATGGAATTTTGCTGGAGCACGTTCGAAAATGAATGGGGAAGTATGCTTCTGATCTCAAGCAATAAAGGGCTTTTACGCTGCACGCTACCCAACACCAATACCAAAAAAGCATTGAATGATTTTATGCTCACGCACGATGACATTGTGGTGCATCGTGAAAATTCTGTTTTGGTTTTGGCCAAACGACAGCTTCGTGAATATTTTGCGCAAGCGCGAGATCAGTTTCGCATTCCGTTGGATGTGCGCGGCAGCAGTTTTCAAAAAAAAGTATGGCAAGGCTTGATGCAAATTCCATTTGGCCATACGTCTTCTTACCAAGAAATCGCGCGGTGGTTAGGCAACGACAATGCTTGCAGAGCCGTTGGCTCAGCCAACCACTACAATCCTTTGCCCATTATTATTCCTTGCCATCGTGTGGTTCAAAAAAATGGATCACTGGGTGGCTACGCGGGCGGCACCGCATTGAAAAAGAAACTCTTAGAGCATGAGCTTGAAGCGCTAAGCAACGACATGCTCACCACGCAGCCGCAAATTCACATACAGGCCACAGCCTAAAAATTTTTAAAGATCGTACGAGCTATGATTGGGGTTCATAGTTGGCATACGCTCCGATGCCCGTGAGCGCATGACCAACAATCAATTTGTGAATGTCATGGGTGCCCTCATAGGTGTACACCGACTCCAAATTGCACATATGGCGCATGCAGGAGTATTCATCCAGAATGCCGCTGCCGCCCAAAATGTCTCGCGCTTTGCGTGCACATTCCAACCCAACCCATACGTTGTTCATTTTGGCCATGGAAATGTGAGCGGGTTGAATTTCTTTTTGTTCTTTGAGCTGGCCCAAGCGGCGCACCAGCAATTGACCTTTGGTAATTTCGGTGGCCATCCAAGTCAGTTTGTCTTGCACCAACTGAAAGCCCGCGATGGGGCGATCAAATTGAATGCGGCTTTTGGCATACGACAAAGCTTCATCAAAACAGCCCATGGCGGCCCCCAAACCTCCCCAAGCAATGCCATAGCGCGCTTGTGACAAGCAACTTAGTGGACCTTTTAAACCCTGCACGTTGGGCAAAAGATTTTCTTCGGGTACTTCGACGTTATCGAAAAAAAGTTCGGCGGTGTCGCTGGCCCTCAACGACAATTTGCCTTTGATTTCCACTGCCTTGTAGCCGGGGGTGTCTGTGTCCACCAGAAAACCGCGCACCACGCCATCGAGCTTGGCCCATACAATGGCCACATTGGCCTGGGTGCCATTGCTGATCCACATTTTTTCCCCGTTTAAAATGTACTTGGCGCCTTTTTTTTCAGCCCGTGTGATCATGCCACCTGGATTGGACCCATAATCGGCTTCCGTCAGCCCAAAGCAGCCAATGATGTTTCCGGCTGCCATGCCAGGAAGATATTTTTCTTTTTGCGCATCGCTGCCAAACGCATAAATGGGGTACATGCACAATGCACCCTGCACGGAAACAAAAGAGCGCAAACCCGAATCACCCCGCTCCAATTCTTGCATGATCAAACCATAGGCCACATTGTTCATGCCAGCGCAGTCATAGCCATGAAGATTGGCGCCCAACAAACCCAGCTCTGCCATTTGTGGAATTAAATCTTTGGGAAACGTGCCTGCACGGTAGTGTTCAACAATGATGGGCAACACTTGATCGGACACAAACTGACGAACGGTATCTTGCACCATTTTTTCTTCATCCGAAAGCAGCGCATCGGCATCAAAAAAATCTAAAGCTTCGTAAGGTCGCATGGGTTCTCCTTTACCATTTTCGCGTCGTGTCCGTTCTTACCCAGAACATTCAAAACATTGAAATAGAAGTATACCTAGGCCCAGGCGGTCTTCAATGAAAAACATCCGAAGAATCATCGCGGCGTTCACGACCCACTGACGCTTGACAGACGGTGGGTCGCAACGAGAAAACGGCGTTAGAGAAGAAGTTTGGATAAGGGGGTGAAGTCTTTGTTCAAGGCGGTGGCTACCGCTTCATAAGTCACATGGCCCTGAAAGGTGTTGACGCCTTTTTGAAACCCTTCATCGGTGGCCAATACCTGACCGAACCCATGGGTGACCATTTTTTTGGCATACCCCAACGTTGCATTGGTTAACCCAAACGTAGAGGAATAAGGCACTGCACCCGGCATGTTGGCCACACAGTAGTGAACCACATCATCGACCAAAAAAGTGGGCTCTTCATGGGTGGTGGCATGCGTGGTTTCAACGCATCCCCCCTGATCCACCGCCACATCGACGACGACTGAGCCTTTTTGCATTTTGGACACCATGTCTTTGGTCACCAAATGCGGCGCCTTGGCGCCATGAAGCAGCACAGCCCCCACCACCAAATCGGCCTTCGTCACGGCTTCCTCAATGTTGTAGGCATGCGATTTGAGGGTGGTGATGCGGTTGCCAAAAATATCATCAAGGTATTCCAATCGATCCACGTTAATATCCAGCACAGTGACATCGGCACCCATGCCCACGGCAATTTTGCACGCATTCATGCCCACCACACCGGCACCAATGATGACCACTTTGCCTCGCTGAACGCCCGGCACGCCCCCTAGAAGCACGCCTTTACCACCGTTTTGCTTTTTTAAATAAGTCGCACCGATCTGCGTAGCCATTTTGCCGGCCACTTCACTCATGGGTTTAAGCAGTGGCAAACTGCGGTTGGGGCCTTCAATGGTTTCGTAGGCAATGCCTGTCACTTTTTTATTCACCAGCACATCGGTAAGCTCTGGGGCGGTCACCAAATGCAGGTAGGTATAAAGTTTTTGTTCATTCTGAATTCGATCAAATTCGATGGCAATCGGCTCTTTGACCTTGATGATCAACTCATTGTCTTTCCAAAGCGCATCGGCATCGTCCACAATCGTGGCGCCCACGGCCTTGTATTCTTCATCCGTAAAGCCACTACCCACGCCAGCACCCGTTTCAATCGAAACCGAAGCCCCCGCTTCCACCAGCTCACGCACCCCCGCAGGAATCAACCCCACACGGTACTCTTGCACCTTCACTTCTTTCGGAACACCAATCTTCATCATCCAATCTCCTCTACAATCATTTACGATAGCCATACCTAGCCCAAACCCCACCAAATGACAACTCATTCATACCCCACCCAAACCAAAAAAAAACAAGCATCGCAACAGCGATACTTGTCCATTTTTTCAGGCCTTTTTTAAAAACCAAATTTTAGGGAGACAGACGGCCCACCTCTAGGGAAAATAAAGCGCAGCAAAGCGAGCCATTTCCCTAGAGGTGGGCCGTCTGTCTAAACCAATTTGATTTTTTTTCTAATCCACTTGTTTGCGTAAGAACGTAGGAATATCGTACTCGTCGTCGGTGTGGTCATCGAGGCCGAGTTCTTTGATGCGTTTTTTGAATTCGTTGGAATCGAGTTCGCGGTTTTGGAAAAAGGGTGTGGTTAAGGATTGCTCGTCGAGCTTAACCTCAATGTGGGTAGGCTTTTCTTCCACCACTGTTTTTTCTTCCATGGGTGCTGATTGAAAACTGGTGGTGGCGGAGGAGCGGATTTCCAAGCGTTCAAACGTTTGGGTGGGATCCATGCTTTTCATGTCATGGCGATCAAAGCCCGTGGCAATAACAGTTAAGCGAATTCGGTCTTCCATTTTCTCGTCGATTACGGCGCCAAAAATAATGTTGGCTTCTTCATGGGCCGCTTCATGAATCATCATGGCTGCGTCGTTGACCTCATGAAGGGTTAAAGAGCTGCTGGCGGTGATGTTCATCAATACGCCTGTGGCCCCACTGACATCCACATCTTCCAACAAGGGGGAAGAAATGGCACGCTGAGCGGCTTCTTTGGCACGGCTTTGGCCTTCGGCTTCGCCCGTACCCATCATGGCCATACCTTGACCATTCATGATGGTTTTAACATCGGCAAAATCCAGGTTGATCAAACCAGGCACGGTAATCAGATCACTGATACCCCGCACGGCTTTCAGCAAAACTTCATCGACTTTTTTAAATGAATCCAGCATGGACAATTGTTCACCGGCCAGATTGATCAAGCGTTGATTGGGAATGGTGATCAGCGTATCGACGGCGCGTTTGAGTTCTTTGATGCCACTTTCGGCAAAGGCTTTGCGCTTGCGGCCTTCAAACATAAATGGTTTGGTGACAACACCAATGGCCAAGGCGCCCACTTCGCGTGCAATTTCAGCAATGACTGGGGCTGCGCCTGTGCCGGTTCCACCACCCATGCCGGCGGTGATAAAGACCATGTCTGCGCCCGCCAACACGGCCGCAATTTTGTCGCGATCTTCCAGTGCGGCTTCACGGCCAATTTCTGGGTTGGCACCCGCGCCCAAACCTTTGGTCAGGGAATTGCCAATTTGCAATTTGGTTTCTGCCAGCGAGTGACCAATGGCTTGCATATCTGTGTTGGCCACGATGAAATCAACGTTTGAAAGACCCGATTGAATCATGGTGTTAATGGCATTGCCACCCCCACCGCCGACACCGACCACTTTGATATTGGCTGCATTGGTATTTTCGACAAATTCAAACATCAAATTCTCCTCACTCACATAACCCATGAAATTTGTTCCTTTTTTACATATATAGGTTGCACTACACTATATTGCACTATTTTTAAAAAATAGAAACAAATTTTTACCAAAAACCAACAAACCCCTCACTCACTCACCCTCTTCCAACCAACCAAAAAAATTAACTTTTGGTTTTTTATCGAAGGCGGATTTTTGACCCCCCTGAAGAAAAAATAAAGCGCAGCAAAGCGAGCCATTTTTTGGAAGGGGGGTCAAAAATCCCCACGCAATGAAAAAAGCCTAAAAGAATTCCCCGAACCATTCTTTCATCCGCCCCTTCACCTTGCCAAACATGTTCTTATCCCGAACACGAAAATGGGGACGAATCTGTTGATTTTGGCTGCCATACAAGACCAAACCCACAGCAGTAGCGTAAATGGGACTGGCAACGGCATCGGCCAGGCCGCCCACTCCCTGAGGAATGCCTCGGCGGACCGGTAAATCAAAAACGTTTTCTGCCACCTCAGGCATGCCTTCCATGATGGCGCTACCTCCGGTGATCACCACACCTGAAGCAAGCTTGGGAATGAGGTTCATTTTTTCAAGTTCGTTTTTCACCAAAATGAACAGCTCTTCCACCCGCGGCTCAATGATTTCGCTTAGCAGGCGCTTGCTGATCTGTCTGGGTTTACGGCCCCCTACACTGGGCACTTCAATGGTTTCGTCTTTACGAATCAAGTCGCTGGAGGCGATGCCATGCTTGTGTTTGATGGCTTCGGCTTCGCGCATGGGTGTTCGAATGCCCACAGCAATGTCATTGGTGATGTGGTTGCCCCCGATGGACAAAACCGCCGAATGGACAATGGCGCCACCGGCATAAATTAAAATATCGGTGGTGCCGCCACCGATGTCAATCATGGCCACACCCAAATCTTTTTCATCTTGGGTCAACACCGCTTTGCTGGAGGCCAATTGCTCAATGGCAATGTCTGCCACATTCAAACCACAACGATTGCAGCATTTGATTATGTTTTGCGCGCTGGTCACAGCTCCTGTGACAATGTGTACTTTGGACTCAAGCCGCACGCCGCTCATGCCAATGGGTTCACGAATGCCATCTTGATCGTCAATGATGTATTCTTGCGGCAGCACATGCAAAACTTCGCGGTCCATGGGGATGGCCACGGCTTTGGCCGCATCGATGACACGGTCGACATCGTATTGGGTAACCTCTTGATTTTTAACGGCCACCACGCCGTGAGAATTAAACCCTTTGATGTGGCCACCCGCAATGCCTGCATACACCGAATGCACCTCGCATCCGGCCATCAACTCGGCTTCTTCTATGGAATTTTGAATGGATTGAACGGTGGAATCAATGTTGATGACCGCGCCTTTGCGAATCCCGTTGGATGGAAATGTACCCATACCCACGATGTCCACCCCGTGATTGGTGATTTCGCCAACAATGGTGCAAATTTTTGTGGTGCCAATGTCCAGACCCACAATGAGGTTATCTTTTTTGGACATGCGTCTCTCCCTTGCTTGGCAACTTGCGATTCTCATCGGTAAGCCATGCCTTAGTTTCCAACCCTATGGGCTCTCGCCGCATAAAGTCCACTCCTTAAAACCGCGCAATAATGAACTTGGAAAGATACTTACGAAAGCGGCTTTAATTCTAAGATGACTCTACCATGAAATTGTAAATTGACCCCATGAATTTTTTCCTTTTGCAGCAAAATTTTCTCAAAAGCCTTTTCCAGTCTTGACATGCGCTCTGATAGCTCACGTTTACCAAGCTTGATCGGTACGGGTAGCTCTTGCAAAACCAGCACCCAGCCAGTGTTTGGCTCCCATTTTAAAGATGCAAGTCGGTGGCGTTGAATGTGCGGATGGCTGGCAATGTCAATGGCCTGCTGCTTGTGCGCCATGCTCATCTCTTCTGGCGCAGTTGCTGGATATAATAGTGCAGGGATGGCGGCTTCATCCGCCCATGACCCAAATGGTTCAAACCATTGTCCATCCACATCCATAAAAATAGCCTGTTGCTGAAAGCGAAACATTGGCAAACGCTCTTGAATGTATAGCTCAAGGGTCTGGTTTTTGCCTTCCTTGATCACAACCGATCGAAAAAAAGAAACATCCATGAACATTTCTTGCATTTGCTTTTTTTGTTGAGGCCCAAAGGGCTTGCCCATAAAAGGCTCAAGCAACGCGACCAAATCTTCTTTGACCAAACGCTTTAGGCCCACCACATCCACTGCAAAAAAAACTTTGTCAGAAGGCTGCGCCCAAACGACGCTGCTTATAAGCAGCAACACCAGCACCCATGCTCGTTTTACAAACATGCGTCTAAAAGAATGGTTTCCACAAGGTCGTCAAAATCAATGCCCGCTTCTTTGGCTGCCATGGGCACCAAACTGGTGGGCGTCATGCCTGGCACTGTATTGACTTCCAAACAGTACCACTGGCGGTCTTTGATCATAAAATCCACGCGGCCCCAGCTGCGCCCGCTGACTGCTGCAAAAGCAAGCACGGCTTGATCTGAAATGGCCTGGGCGATCTCTGGATCAATGCGCGCGGGGCAATGGTAATCGGTTTTGCCCGAAGTATACTTGGCTTCAAAATCGTACAGTCCACTTTTTGGTCGGATTTCAACCACAGGCAGCGCACGGCCTTGCAATATGGCCACAGTTAAATCAATGCCACCGGTTAAAAAAGGTTCCCACACCACTTCACCATCAAAACTATGAGCGGCGGTGAATGCATCTTTTAAGTCTTTTCGATCATGCACAATCTGCATGCCAATGCTCGATCCTTCTGTGTCAGGCTTGCCGATGATGGGAAGGGTTAGCTTTTCCAAGCAGGCCGCTTCAAACGAGGCCGGCGTTTGATGGCTATGGGAGACCACCCAGGGCAAAGTTGGCACTTGGGCTTCGACAAACGCTTTTTTGCTTTGCGCTTTGCTCATAGACAAGCGGCTGCCATGCACCTGCGTGCCTGTATAGGGCACGCCTGCTTGGGTTAAAAACCGTTGGATTTCCCCGTCTTCGCCCCCCTTGCCGTGAAGGGCGATAAAAGCTGCTTTGCAGGTGGCCGGTGAAAAATCGTCCATGTTGTCTTTGGGGTCCACTTGCAGCACTTGCGTATAACCTTTTCGCGACAATGCTTGCGCAATGGCTTGACCGGTACGAAGTGAGACATCGCGCTCTTGCGAATGGCCGCCCAAAAATACAACCAGCTGGTCTTGTTTATTTATGTGCATTGGACTCATTGTGGATCCACCCCCAAAATGTGTACTTCGGTCTCCAAAGACACATCATATTTTTCTTGCACGGCTTGTTGTGCCGATGACATCAGCCAGCATACATCGCTTGTTTTGGCTTGACCATGATTGATGATAAAATTGGCGTGCTTGTCGGCAATCTCAGCCTGGCCTCGCTTGCAGCCTTTTAAACCAACACCCTCAATCAACGCGCCTGCAAAATGGCCTTTGGGATTTTTAAACACCGATCCAAAATTTGGATACTGCAAGGGTTGGCGCTTGCGTTTGAGTTTGGCCGCATCAAGCTTGGCTTCAATGCTGGCTCGGTCACTTTTGCGAAAGAGAAAATGGCCCCCTGCAATGATTAGATCTCGGCCCCAGGGAAAATCACGGTATTGAAAATCTTGAGGGGTCACTTTTTTTTCCCACCATTGACCAGCTGGATCATAACCGTATACGCTGGTTAACACGTCTGAAAACCATCCATCGGGCGTGCCCGCATTCATGCGAATGCCCCCACCGATGGATCCTGGAATGCCAAAAACAAATTCAAACCCGGTGTATTCTTTTTTACGAAGCAGCGTTAACAACTGTCCCATCCCGACACCGGCCTGCGCATCCAGAGCCCATTGATGCTGCGTTTGTTCGAGGGTGTGTAATTGTTTTAGCTTGGACACATCGATCAAGCACCCCGGATAACCCGCATCCCGAAAGAGCAGATTCGAACCCTTGCCCAACATGTGATAATCCGTTTGATACACCGCGCCCTGTGCGGCGCTCGCCTGCAAAAAGGACTGCAACATAGTTAGGGTGTCGGGTTGAAATAGATGCGCAGCACGGCAATGACATCGAAAAGACGTTTTGCTCTCCAGCAAAACATCCGCTTGCACGGGAAAATTTTCTCGCTCAAAAAACTGCGCCCAATCCATGGCCATGGTCTCTATGTATCACAAAGCTTTTTGAAGTTCGTGCTTTTCTATGTGGTTTGTGATCTTTGCATCCTTTTTAAAAAAACCCGTTTGCCTACGTGGGTGCAATGCGGTAAAACAGGCGCATTCTATTTTAAGGAGAAAACATGATATCCACGCTACGAACATGCGTTGGTGTATGCATTGGCTTGTTGGCTGTATCCTCATTTGCAAACCCAAACCATGCACCCTGGACCCTTACCGAAGAAGCACTGGTTGAAAAAATTTATACCGATGCCACGGTCCTTTCTCGGCTACGCGCAACCGAGCAAAACATATTGAGCCAACAGCTGGAGCAAGAAGCGGCCTACCAGCCCACCTGGAAAAACGAGCTGTACTACCAAAACTCGCGTGAGAAAGCCTTGGCTTTTTTTATTCCTACGTTTGGCCCCACCCATGGGTTTCGAACGGGTCTAGCCCAAGATTTTAGTCGCGGCATCAGTGGACAGGCCAACTTTTTTGCCGATCTTACCAATACCAACGATGGCTCGATTGATCGGGCCACACGAACCGGCATCAATCTGCAGGGACGAATGGACTTGTGGCGCAACTTTTTGGGCCGCATGGACCAAGCCAAACTGCAAAGCCAACAACTTCAGCTAAAGAAAACTGAATTGGAAAACAAAATTTCACTTCGCACCTTTGAGCTGGACTTGCGAAAAATGTATTGGTCGTTGGTGTCCATTGAAGAAAAATTGGTGCTGGCTGAAAAACTGCTTGAAGGCGCTCAACGTCAATACAAAGATAGCTTAAACAGAAAAAAGAACTACATCGCTGATTCAACAGAGACGTCTCGATACAAAGCGCAAGTGTCTGATCGTCAAGCCACCATTTATGCGCTTCGCTATCAGCGTGACACCATTCATCAGCAGATCAAGCAGTTTTTTCCGGCTCTGGCTGGCCACCCCCTGGTCATGGGCGAATATGACCGTGAACAAGCTGTCAATCAAGTACTGACATGCATTGACAACATTCGCGCCTATTCTCAAACTCCATGGCAGTATACGCCCATGGATGAGCTTTTGACATTCATTGAAGAAGATTACAAACAGCGAAAAATTTTAGATGACCAATATGATAATGTGGACGTAGCGCTGCAAACAGAAGTTCAAATTTCTGGCGTGGATCGCGGCTATGCCAACTCGTTTGAGGATTTTGCCAACAATGGCAAACCAGGATTTAGCGTTGGTTTGATGGTGGATGTTCCCTTGGGCAAAGCCAAAAACAAAGTAGAGCATGCCAAACTGCGGGCGCTGGAGGCCAATTTTCAAGCCGAACACAAAGAAACCATGGCCATGGTCGAGTCACAACAATCACAACTTTTGGCAATGATCGATACGCTGTTTGCTTCGATGCGCAACTACAAAGCCAACACACAAACGTTGCAACAAAACGTCAGCCGACTGGAACAAAAATACAAACAAGCCCGTGTCGATGTTAGAGACCTTGTCTTGGAACAAGACGCGCTTTCTCAAAACGCACTCAACGAAGTCGATGCCCATTTGGCCGTTATGCAAGTGCTTTTGGATTATTTTAAAATTTTCACACAAGATCCATGTGTCATCAACCAGTTGCATGTGGCCCATATGCAAAAAGCCAAGGAATAGCCCATGCTTCATTTATCTCGTTTTTTCCTCCGCAATCAAAAATTCACTTTTGTTCTCACTTTGTTCGTGTTGGTCTTCGGCCTAAGCGGCCTGTTGCGTTTGAATTCTGAATCGTATCCAGCCGTGGATTTTGCCATGTCCACCATTGTCACTGTGTATGATGGCGCCTCCACCGAGGACATTGAAACCAAGATCACCAAGCCCATTGAAGATGAGCTTCGCGGCGTGGCAGGCATTAAAGATGTGAACTCAGTTAGCCAACCAGGGTTAAGCCGCATTTTTGTTCGGGGCGACATTGACAACGCAAATGTTGATAAACTCATGGCTGATTTGCAGCGCGCTGTCGATCGCGCGCAGCTGCCCACCGACCTTCCAGACCCACCGCTGTTTACCGAAATCAAATCCGAAGAATTTCCAGTGGTGGAAATCGCCATCGTGGGTTCGAATGAAAACCGACAGCGTGACCTGCTGGCCGACCTTCTTAAAGAAGAAATTGAGGACAACAAAAACATCTTGGAAGTGCGTCCCGTCGGTTATCAAGAGCGCGAATTCGAAATCAATTTGGACGTGGATAAAATGAATCAACAGTATGTATCGGTGGATGAAGTACTGCGCGCCATTGAGCGGCGAAACGTCAATATTCCTGGCGGTCATCTTGAAACCGAAACTTCTCAACAGCTGCTGCGCGTGGAGGGCAAAATCAATGATGCCAAAGACATTGAAAATATTTTAATTCGTTCCAACTCGTCCAACCAACACATTTATTTAAAAGATGTCGCCACGGTTATCGATGGACAAGAAGAAGCCACCATTCTCACCACCCACAATGGCAAAGAAGCCACGCTGCTGATCGCAACCAAAAAAGCGGGCGCCGATACTTTGGAATTGGTGGAACAAATTGATCAAAAAATTGAACTCTTTCGCAAAAAAGCCCAAGGAAAGTTTGAAATCAACGTTTATTTTAACGAAGCGCTCAACGTCAAAAATCGCGTATCGGTTTTAACCGGCAACGCCCTTACCGGCTTGGCGTTGGTAATTGTCTTTTTATTAATTTTTCTACCGGGGCGCATTGGCATCATGGCCAGTTTGTCTTTGCCCATTGCCGTGATGGCAACACTGGCTTTTATGCCCATGTTTGGCATGAATTTGGACGCCATCACCATTTTGGCCCTGGTCATTGCCATCGGTATGATGGTGGACAACAGCGTGGTCATCAGCGAAAATTACACACGCCTTCGCGGCGATGGCATGTCGTCGCGGGAAGCCATTTTATCTTCACTTCAAACACTTTGGCTGCCCATCACGGCCACCGCTTTTACCACCATTGCCGCCTTCTTACCCATGCTGGTCACCAAAGGGATCATGGGGGAATTTATTCGCTTCATTCCCATCATTGTCACCATCGCCCTGCTGATGAGTCTGTTTGAAAGTTTTTTTCTTTTGCCCATGCGTCTGGATGGCACGGCCAGCAAACAATCCAAAAAACAATCCGATTGGTTTCAACGCAAATTTTTACCCACCTTCGAAAAAGTGGTGTCGGCGGCTGTGCGCTTTCGGTATGTCACATTGGGAATTTTCTTTGCCGTTCTCGCCGGCTGTTTTGTGCTGATGGGCGTGTTTAATACGTTCATCCTGTTTCCGCCTGATCAAACAGAAATTTATGCAGCACGGGTGGAGACCACACCAGGCTCTACGCTGGAATACACCCACAGCAAAGTCACGCAACTGGTTCGCGCCATTGATGCAAAGCTGGGCGGATCCATCAATCACATTGTGGCCCGCACGGGAATTTCCACCCTGGGCCCCAATGATCCCAAAGAAAAGGAAAGTGAAAACGTTGGTATTATTTTGATGTACGTCAACGACGACACCAAATTCAATACGCCTCATACAGAAGTGCTCGATGACCTGCGCAGCATCCCCATCGAAGGCTACACTGTCACCTACGAAGCAGCCATCAATGGTCCCCCGGTGGGCGAACCGGTCAATGCGACATTTCGATCCAATGACAGCAAACATTTGGAGACGGTCATTGGTGAAATCAAAACCCACATGGAAGGCCTTCAGGGACTTCGAGACGTGACCATCCAAGATGTGTATGGGGACGAAGAAGTTTTTGTTCGCATTGATCACAGCAAAGCGGACCGATTGGGTTTGACCACGCAACAAGTGGGCAATGCCATTCGCGCAGCCATTTCCGGCAAACAGGTTTCGGATGTCAATTTACGCAACAAAGAAGTGGATTTAACAGTACGTTTCAAGGCCCCTTCCCGTCAAAATTTGGAAGACCTCGGTGCCATCATGCTGCAAGGCAGAGGTGGGTACTTGGTGCCTTTGTCATCCTTTGCAACTTTTGATGTACAGCCGCCCACGGCTTTTATCAAACGCTTTGATTACAAACGGTCCAAAACCCTAACCGCCAACATTGACACCGATGTCATCAGTTCAGTTGAAGCCAACCAGGCGCTTATGGAAAAATTTAACGAACTTCACAAAGAGTACAAAGACGTCAGTCTTGTGTTTGGTGGGGAAGAAGAAAACACCAAAGAGTCCTTAGAAAGTTTGTTCAATGCCTTGATTTTATCGCTGATTGGTATTTTTGCGCTGCTTGTATTTTTATTCAATTCCTATCTACGGCCTTTGGTCATCATGAGCACCATTCCTTTAGGCTTGGTTGGTTTTTCCATTGCCTTTTATTTGCATGGCCGGCCCATCAGCTTTTTGGCGCTGATTGGCATCATTGGACTGGGTGGCATCATCGTCAATTCAGGCATTGTATTGATCACTTTTATTGAAGAGTTGCGCAGCGAAAAAACCGATATGCCTTTGCATGAAATATTAACCAAAGCTTCTGGCCTTCGCCTAAGGGCCGTTGTGGTTAGTTCGCTTACCACCATCAGTGGTTTGTTACCCACTGCCTATGGCATTGGGGGATCCGATGCCATGTTGGTACCTATGACGTTGGCCATGGCATGGGGCCTGACCAGCGGTACATTGCTTACATTGATTTGGGTGCCTTGTAGCTATGCCATCGTAGAAGATGTGTCAGACCGGTTCAAACGCTTTCGCGCATCGTTTCGCAGTTAATCATCCGCTTGGGCTAACAAACCACGGCTTGTTTTCTATCCGGCTGTGGCAATAACTTTAAATTCAACCGCGATGGGCGTGGGCAAACTGCCCACTTCAATGGTGGTTCGCGTGGGGCCTATGCTGGCAAAAGTGGCGTTGTAAACTTCGTTAAAACCTTGAAAGTGATTTTTCATATCGGTTAAAAATACTTGCACGTCGACCACGTTTTCTAGTTTGGTGCCACTGGCTTCACAAATCATGCGCACGTTATCAATCACCGCTTGCGTTTGTCGGCGGATATCATGATGGGTCACCTGTCCAGACGCATCAAAGGTGACACCCGGAATATCCGACGTGCCTTTTTGGCGTGGGCCCACGCCTGATAGAAAAATCAGATCGCCCACGCGCCGAGCATGGGGGTATGCACCCACGGCTTCTGGGGCATCTTGACTGTCATATTTTTGTTGATTGCTCATACACGGTCTTTCTTAGAGTATAGGTTTGATACAAATGGTTTTGGTTTCACTGTAAAAATCGAGTGAGTGATCGCCACCCTCACGGCCCATGCCCGACGCCTTCATGCCTCCAAACGGCACGCGCAAATCACGCAAAAGCCATGTGTTGATCCATACGGTTGCCGTTTCAAGCGCTTGGGCCATTTTTATGGCAAGATTTTTATCTTGGGTAAAAATGCTGCTGCATAAGCCATAAGGACAGCGATTGACACGATCAACCGCTTCCATCGGATCATCAAAGGATTCGAGCGTAATCACGGGGCCGAAAATTTCTTCATGGTGCAAGGGGTGCTCGGTGGGCACATTGGATAAAATGGTGGGGCGAAGGTAATAGCCCTCGGGGTTTTGTGTGCAAACTTCTATGTTTTCATCCCCTGTCAATAACGTTGCGCCGGCCGAAAGCCATGCTTGAATGCAGCCCTGTACTTTTTGTAAATGTTCTTTGGACACCAGCGGACCCATAAAAGAATCTTCGTGACTGGGGTGACCCACCACCAATTTTTTGGTTTTTTGAACCAACTTTTCTGTAAATGCGTCGATGATGGACGCATGAACCAGCACTCTTTCAGCACAAAGACATATTTCTCCTTGGTTTAAAAAAGCGGCCCGAATCACGGTATCTATGGTTTCATCTAAGGGCGCGTCGCCGTGTACAATCAAAGGGTTTTTTCCACCCAGCTCCAACGATGTTTTTTTCATGGAGGCGGCCGCGCTTTGCGCAATTTTTTTTCCAGTGCTGCTGCCACCTGTAAACGAAATCAAAGCAACATCTGGGTGATCAATCAGCGCAGCACCCACATTTGGGCCATCGCCATGCACAATGTTGAATACACCTGGCTTCAATCCAACCGCCTGGGTGACTTCGGCCAAAAGATTGGCGGTCATGGGCGTGATCTCGGATGGTTTGCACACCACGACATTGCCCATGGCAAGTGCAGGTGCCACCTTCCAGGTCAGCAAATAAATTGGGAGATTCCATGGGGTGATCAACCCACACACGCCCACCGGCTGTCGAATCACCTGATGCTCCACTTGATCTTGGCGGGGATACGCATCTGTTGGCTTGGATAAAATATGGTTGGCAAAGAAACGAAAGTTTTCAATGGCGCGGGCGATGTCCATTTGCTTGGCCAGCCATTGTGGTTTCCCGTTGTCTTTGGATTCAGCGCATGCAAATTCGTCCAGCCTTTTTTCAATTTCGTTGGCGATGGCATGCAACATTTCAGACCGTGTGCGCATGTTTGTTTGGGTCCAGTGAGGCAGAGCATTCATGGCTGCATTGACTGCCAAATCCACGTCTTGCTGATTTGAAGCGCTGACCTGTGCG
This sequence comes from uncultured Bdellovibrionales bacterium, assembly GCA_964497185.1. Classification (GTDB taxonomy): domain Bacteria; phylum Bdellovibrionota_G; class JALEGL01; order JALEGL01; family JAGRMV01; genus CAZCBX01. Next base: position 46,325 of record CAZCBX010000014.1, read on the forward strand.
TACACATGGCCATCCGCAGGATTAAAAACATCCATCGTGCGACCAGACAGCGAAGGTTGAAAAGAGCCTTCGATAAAATTGGTGATCTGCTTCACCTTCCCGTTGTAAATCGATGCTTGTTTTAGGGCAAGTTTTTCAAAAAGGCCGCACATGAAATCGCGATGTACAGCTTCTGGTTCTTTTGGTAGGCTGTTGGCCTATGATCATGCCGTTTCATTTAAAAACCTGGTTGGAAGAAAATCAGGACAAACTCAAACCGCCGGTCAGCAACTGTGAAATTTTTCCCGACAGCGATTTTATTGTGATGGTTGTCGGAGGCCCCAACCAGCGGGATGATTACCACATCAATCAAGGTCCCGAATTTTTCTATCAGCTGCAAGGCGAGATGAAACTTCGCATACTGGAAGAAGGCCAGCCCAAAGACCTGGTTATTGGGGAGGGCGATGTTTTTGTACTGCCGTCTAACGTACCGCACAGCCCTCAACGAAAGGCCGACACCATTGGTTTGGTGATTGAGGAAAAAAGAAAAGCGGGACAGGAGGACGGATTTTTATGGATTTGCAGCCAATGTCATACAAAATTGTATGAGGAGTTCATTCACGTGCAAGACATTGTCAAACAGCTGCCTGAAGTTTTTTCTCGTTTTTATGACAACCCTCAACACACCACCTGCTCCAACTGCGGACACGTGGCAACGAGATAAGCATGCTATCCATTGACATCCACACCCACATCCTGCCTAAAAACATTCCCGCCTGGGCCAAACAGTTTGGGTATGGCGGCTTTATAGAGCTAGACCATCATAAACCCTGTTGTGCCAAAATGATGTTGGACGATGGGCATTTTTTTAGAGAAATCGAAAGCAACTGTTGGGACCCCCAACAACGAATCACCGAATGCGATCAGCTGCAAGTGCAGGTGCAGGTGCTTTCTACGGTTCCTGTAATGTTTAGCTACTGGACGAAACCCAAAGATGGTTTGGACGTGGCTCGTTTTTTAAATGATCACATTGCTTCCATCGTGCGCGATCATCCCAAACGTTTTGTGGGCTTGGGCACCTTGCCCATGCAAGATCCAACACTGGCGGTTGAAGAGCTGCATCGATGCGTGAACGAGCTTGGCCTTGCTGGCGCTCAGATTGGCACCCATATCAACGACATCAATTTAGACAATGCCGATTTATTCCCCGTTTTCGAACAAGCGCAAGCCTTAAACGCATGTATTTTTGTGCACCCCTGGGACATGATGGGCAAGCAAACATTGACCAAGTATTGGTTGCCTTGGCTGGTGGGCATGCCTGCTGAAAGTTCGCGGGCCATTTGCAGCTTAATTTTTGGCGGTGTGCTTGAGCGGCTTCCCAACTTAAAAATTGCGTTTGCCCATGGTGGCGGCTCTTTTCCCGCAACGCTCGGTCGCATTGAACATGGGTTTCATGTCAGACCTGATCTCTGTGCCATTGACAACAACGTTAACCCACGCAAATACGTCAAGCAAATGTACGTAGACTCGTTGGTTCATGACCCCCATGCGCTTCGCTTCTTAATTGATCTTTTTGGCACAAGCCAAATTGCGCTGGGCAGCGACTATCCTTTTCCTTTGGGCGAACATCGACCCGGTGAGCTCATCAAACAAATTGAATTGAGTGAAGTGGATCGTGCCAAACTGCTTCACGAAAACGCCCTGCGTTGGCTCGGCATGCGCAAAGAGCAATTTCTTTAAAATGGTTTTTATGCTGCGTCGCCAGCCTTGGGTAGACTGAAATAAAACGTTGTGCCTTCGTTTTCAATGGAGTTAAGCCATATCTGGCCGTCATGTCGTTGAATGATTTTTTTGCAGATGCTTAGCCCAATTCCGGTGCCTTGGTATTGACCTTTGGCATGGAGCCGGCGAAACACTTCAAAAATTTGCTCTTGAAATTCCTCGCGAATGCCAATGCCATTGTCTTGAACGCCAAAAACATAGCGTTGAGGCTCTTCTCTACCAAAAATACGAATCACGGGACCACGATCTTCGGGAATAAATTTTATGGCGTTGGTCACCAAATTTTGAAAAACTTGACTTAGCAAAGCAGACCCTTGGGGCACATGGGGCAATGGATCAACACTCCATATCACTTTTTTTTCATTCAACTGTTGTTTCAATGTGTCCATGGTGTTCGCCACCACGCGATTCATATCAATGGGCTCGAAACTCAAGCTTTGTTTACTCGCACGCGATAAAGCAAGCAAATCAGTAATCAGTTGCTTCATCCGTTCGGCCGCATTTTTAACAATAGAAAAGTGTTTTTGCGTATCTTCATCAAATGCATTGGGGTTTTCTTCTTCAATGATGTCAATAAAGGTAAGAATTTTTCGAATGGGTTCTTGCAAGTCATGCGACGCACTGTATGCGAATTGCTCTAGGTCTTCGTTGGCTTGATTGAGCTTTTCATTGGCTTTTTCCAATTTGATTCGCTGTTCATTGATTTCTTGAAGACGCGCGGCAATCGTTTGTTCCAAACTGGCCGATAAATCGCGATACTTTTTTTCTGACTCAGCCAGCTGCTTGTTTTTTTGTCGCTCCATTTGCAGGCTTTTGTCGCTCGACTCCACATACAATTGAAACACTTGCGCCACCAGCAACACGCACAAAATAGACAATAACCGATTGAGCCAGTCGATCCAGACTTCTGGTGAAGATTCAGAAATCAGCAAGCCCACAATATTTAAAGAGACGCACAGAACCGTCACCCTGGTCAGTGCTTTGGCCTCTCCGATGAGAAAGGCCGTGAGCAAAATAATCAATACGTATGCGGCGCCCATGGCCACACTTCCAGGGGTTAGATAATCAAGCAGAAAAAATATGCCGGCAAAACTGCCAATGACAACATAGTAAAGCCGATGGGTGAGCGCCGACGAGGTCACTGTTTTTTGGTTTCTTGTGCTTTTTGAAGCACATCAATGACTTTGGGCAGTAAAGGAAGCATGGCGATGGCTGTAAGAATGGATGCTACGGCTGTGATGGCTTTTACAATGCCCGAAAGATAATACTCCGATTGCCATATGTTGACCACTTCCATCAGGTGGGTGGTGCCACAGGCGACAATAAAAATGGCAAACGAAATAAATATCCAGTTAAACGGCAGTGCGCCTTTCGATTTACGCACGACATAGACCAAAATCAGGGGAATGGAATAATACGCCAATATAATGATGGCATCTGAAATCACGTGCAAAAGAATAAGATCGGGTTTCCATAAATAACAGTGTCCATGGGGCATAAAACCCACCGCTTCAAATACATGATTCATCCCGTTCATCCTTATTGCTTACTTTTTAATTTTGAACATTCACTCCAAAGAAAAGACTATAAAAATTCTTTCTATGAGGGAAGAGAAAACAAGGGTCTTTCATTGGTTGCACCTACAAACAAGGGGTACGCCCACCATCGACTGGCACGTTGATTCCATTGATGTAGCCTGCTGCCGGACTGGCTAAAAATGCCACGGCAGCAGCCACTTCTTCAGGCTGCGCAAGCCGACCAGCAGGCACTTGGGATAACCATTGCTGATAAATTTCATCTGTAGTTTTTTTCAATCGTTGTGCAGCATTGGCTTGAAGCTGTTCCAAGCGACTGGTTTGTGTGAACCCAGGCAATACATTGTTGACCGTAATCCCATCTTTGGCGACCTCCATGGCCAACGTTTTAGACCATGAAGCCACCGCACCGCGGATGGTGTTGGATACACCCAAATTGGCAATGGGTGCTTTGACCGAAGTGGAAATGATGTTCACAATCCGACCATAACCTGCGCTTTGCATGCCGGGCAGCACGGACTGCACGAGTTTTTGATTGGCCAACACGTGCAAACGAAATGCTTGTTCAAATTCTTCCACATCTGCTTTTGCGATGGGGCCCCCTGGCGGCCCACCTGCATTGCACACCAAGATTTGAAAAGGACCTTGCACGTCAATGGCTTGCTTGATCGAAGTTGAAATGTCATCGGTTACAAGTAAATCCATGGGCAAAATGGCGTGTTGGCCCGAAGGATTTAATTTTTTTTGCACTGCTTGCAAACGCGGCTGATCTCGGGCCACCAGTGTTACATTGGCCCCCAGTTCTGCCAATTCAATGGCAACTGCGGCACCAATGCCTTTGGAAGCACCACACACCAACGCATTTTTATTTTTTAATGAATGATTCATGTCTTTTTTGTAGCAGGCAGTGCCTGTAACGCAATTGAAAAAACTAGAATATTATGTTCAGGACCGCTGCTTGTGAGTCGTTTTTTTTGTAAACATGTGAGCCGCTTGGGTAATGGATCCTGCGCCCATGGTGCAAATGACATCGCCTGGTTTTACTTTTTTTCCAATGGCCGTCACGCCCTCTTCTATGCTCTGAACCAAGTGGCAGTGGGTGTGATTACGCGCTTGAATGGTTTCTGCCAAATGCTCTGAGCTTATCCCTTCAATGGGCGTTTCACTGGCTTCGTATATGGGTGTAAGCCAAACATGATCCGCATAATCAAAAACTTCCACATGCTTCTGCCATGTGTCGCGCAGCCTTGTGTAGCGGTGAGGTTGATACAGCACATGCACATTGGCCTGGCCTGCTTTTTTCTTTAATGCAATGAGCGTGGCTAGGATTTCAGTAGGGTGGTGTGCATAATCATCATACACGTCGGCGCCTTGGCATTGACCATGATAATCCATGCGCCGATCAATGCCCTGAAATGTTTTTAGGCTTTCCGTGATGGCTTCAGGCTTTAGACCCAGTCGGAGTCCTACGCCCACTGCACAGAGCGCATTTAACACATTGTGTTTGCCCAGCATAGGCAAGGTCAAGGTGGTTAACAAATCTTTGGCATTCCATACGTCAAACATCATGGAGCGCTTTTTGACCCGAATGCTATCGGCACGAATCATCGCTTTCATGTTGGTGCCCACGGTCATCACGGGTTTATTGACATGCTCCAGCAAGGAATGAACTTCAGGATCATCAATGCATAAAATACTCAAACCATCAAATGGAATGGAATTGGCAAATTGCGTAAACGCCTGTTTTAAATTGGCAAAATCACCGTAGTGATTCAAATGCTCATGGTCGATGTTGGTCATCACCGAAACTTCGGGCAAAAGCTGTAAAAATGATCCGTCACTTTCGTCGCTTTCGGCAACAAACCAGTCGGATTTGCCCACATAAGCATTGCTCTGCTTTCGTTTAAGCCGGCCTCCCAGCACAAAGGTGGGATCGAGATCGTTGTCGAGCATCATGTGGGCAATCATGGAGGTGGTGGTGGTTTTGCCATGTGATCCAGCCACCACCACCGATCTTTTTTTACGCATCAGCTCAGCCATCATTTCAGCTCGGCGCAATATCGGAATGTTTTGGGCTTTGGCTGCCTGAAGTTCAGGATTGGATGCAGGCACCGCAGAGGAATAAACCACCACGGTTGCGCCCTGAATGTTTTGCGCATGATGGCCTTTAAAAAGTCGTGCCCCTTTTTGACTGAGTTTGACGGTTTCTTGATTGGATCGCAAATCGCTGCCCTGAACCGTGTATCCCAAATCCAATAATACGTCGGCAATGGCCGACATGCCAATGCCGGCGATGCCAACAAAATGAATGTGTTGATCTGCGTGCATCCTGATGTCTTATCGCAAGCTTAAAAAATCTTCCAGAATATCCGAAAGGGCGTGGGGTTTATCCAGCACCCGCAAGGCTTGGCGCATTTTTTCTTGAAACTCCCAAGTCATCTCCGTTAAAGCATGGTCGAGTCGTTCGGGTGTGAGTTCTTTTTGCTCAATCAGCTGCGCCCCACCGATTGCCACGAGACTTTGGGCGTTTTTAAGTTGATGCTGGTCGGCAGCGGAGGGCAGGGGGATCAAAATGCTGGGCAAGCCCGCTGCGGCAAATTCCAATATGCTTGAGCCCGATCGGCCAATGACCATGTGACTCTGTGCATACACCGACACCATATCTTCAAAAAAAGGCGCAACAGTTGCATTGGCTTGAGGCATCGCTTGATACCGAGCCTCAATGGCCTGATAATCACGGGCCCCAGTTTGGTGAAACCAGCGCGCTTGGGTTTGCCACTTTGGATGGGTTTCGAGCAAAGTACAAATTGCATGATTGAGGTGCATGGCCCCTTGGGATCCACCCAGTACGGCGATGGTTAAAGGCTCTTGTTTCAATGGCGCAGCTTGACACGCATGAATTTCAGGCCGCAGCAGGTGACCAAAATTTTTTACTTTATTGGCAGCAAACCATTGCGCAGCATGATCAAAAACCACATACACGCGGTTTACGAATTTTCCCAGCACCTTGTTGGAAAAACCTGGCACACTGTTGGGCTCAAGAATGGCTGTCGGAATTTTCATCAGCGTGGCCAAAAGCATGATGGGACCAGAGGCATAGCCTCCGATGCCAAACAACCGATCGGGTTTGTATTTGCGTAGCAGGCAAAAAGAGACCCATAGTGCTTTGGGAATTTGAAGCATGGCTTTAAAACGTTGATGCAACGACCCTGAGGTAAACCCACCGATGTCGAGCAATTCAATGTCAAACCCATGGGCCGGCACCCACTTTTCTTCAAATTTTCCGCGCGCGCCTACAAATACGCAGCGATATCCTTTTTTTTGGAGACCGCAGGCAAGAACATAAGCGGGGATAACATGTCCGCCCGTTCCGCCTGCCGCCAGTAAAATGGTTTTTTCTTTACCCATCAATTGCCCCTTGCCTCTTTTTCATTACACGTTCCGCTTTCGAGGCTTTTAGCTTTGATCCTACGCCATGTTATCCGGAACGACTTTTGACGCATGATTTTGGCAGTGGCCTTCGCCACTGCTGACTGATTGACGCCATTGTAAATGGTTAACGGTCAATCTAAAAGAAAGATTAACACACCAGTGTTATCTAGCGAAATAACGTGAATATAAGATGAGGGGTGGTTTAAAACCAAGGCGTTTGCTTCCAACACCAATTCAGGTTGGTTGCATCATTGGATGAGGGTTCAGTCCAATACCGTGCAACCCATATCGATTGCAGGCTCATGGATGGGCATTGTAAATTGTCGCTTGCTGACTAACTCTCGGTATCTTGCGGTTCGATATCCTGAGTTAGATGAAACAAAGCATAATCAGACAAATCCAATTCTTTAAGAATATTACTGGCGATGTCTTCAAAGTTAAGCTCGTAACTTTTTTTAGAAACATTGGGTGTTTTATTTGGTTTTTTATCTTTGGTCATATGGATTCCTTCTCGCCCAGGATGGGCGGGCAAAATAAGAGAGCGCTCAAAACTTGGATTAAAAGCGCCTATGATTTTATTTTACTAAATACAAAAAGCGTAAATCAAGTATAAAAAAAATTAATTTTGTAAAACCTTCACTTCGGTTTGTCCAGATGGGAACTTTTATTTACATTTGGAAACCAATACAAAATATTCCAACGATGGGCTTGCAAGGATGTGTTTGTTTTATGTAAAATAAAAAGAAGTGGCCCCTTTTAATCCAAAAAAGGGAGCACCATGTTTTAATTTTGACCCCTCACACCAAGAGGTCTGCGCATCAACAGACTTTTTAAGTGAGGGGTCTTTTTTTATGCTTTAAGCAAAAAAGGACTTTTATGAAAACAAATTTTCAACACCCCATCCCACAGACTGCTGTTTTTTTTGAGTCTATTTGCACTTCATTGGGTCAGAGATCCATGTTTGTCAACACGCGGGCTGATGATGAATCCACCGATTTGTCAGATTTGCAATGGGAGAACATCTTAGAAGCCATGGACCGATCTGACTTGCAGTCCATTTATCACCACAACGAAGAAACCGAAGAAGCTTAAACCAATTAACTTATAAAACGCGACCGATTTTGGGCTTGGGCTTGCCGATGATGGATGACAAAGACAGCATCATGCCCAATGAAAACATGGTGGCAATCAAGGAAGATCCTCCATAACTGACCAGTGGAAGTGTCAGCCCTTTGGTGGGCAAAAGACCTGTGACCACACCCATATTAAATAAACTCTGTAGGGTAATCATGCATGTTAAACCGAAGGTGACCATCGACGCGAATGGGTCTTGAATTCGGGTGGCCAATCGAATCCCCTGCACCATGATGATGAAAAAAAGCAGCACAACCACCAGGCATCCCAAAAAGCCCAATTCTTCCCCAATGACTGAAAAAATAAAATCTGTGTGCGCTTCGGGCAAGTATAGCAATTTTTGTGTACCATCCCCCAGTCCTTGACCTGTAACGCCCCCTCTTTCAAAAGCAATAAACGATTGAACCATTTGAAACCCATCGCCTTTGGGATCAGCCCATGGATTTAAAAAACTAAACAATCGTTTGCGACGGTAGTCCGCTGATAAAATGAGAAAGGCACCTGCTGCTATGCCCACAGAAGCCAATCCCAGCAAATGTTGCCACCGCGCTCCTGCAACATAAAACATTAAAAAAAGAACGGTGGCGATGGTCACCGTGGTGCCAAAATCAGGCTGTTGCAAAATGCATCCAAGCACCATCCCATTGATCAATAAAATGGGCAGTAACCCTTTTTGAAAAGACCGAATGTTTGAACCAATTCGCTCTAGGTAACCCGCGGTGAATAAAATAAGCCACGGTTTGATCATCTCAGAAGGTTGAAATCGAAAGGGACCGACTGCCAACCACCGCGTGGCATGTTTGGCCTCAACGCCCATGCGTGTAAAAATAACCACCAACAAGAGCGCTGTGGTTACCAGCACCACCGGCAAGGTGATTTTTTTTAGCCAATGCAAAGGGGTAAGCACCGCCACCGTCAGTGAAAGCCAACCCACCGCCAATAAGATAAGGTGTCTTTTTAAATAATAGGTGTGAGAAGAAAATCGCTCTTGCGCCATAAAAGAGCTTGAGCTGTACACCATGACCGACCCTATGATCATCAACAGCAAAATGCTTGTGAGCAGTACCGGGTCTAGCCGATACAATTTTTTACCCGGCATCACTTAAAAAAGCTCCAGACTTTGAACCAACTGTTTGAAATGTTCGCCCCGCTCTGCCATGTTTTCGTAGCGGTCAAAACTTGCAAATCCTGGTGACAGAAGAATCACCTCACCTTGCTGGACTTTTAAACACGCCGCATGGAGCGCTTCGGCAAGATTATCATAGGGCTTACCTACCTTGGAATCCACATATTGACTCAACAGTGATGCCACCTCTCCAAACATATATATGGCACGAATGTTGGGATGTTGAGCCAACTGTTGCATAAACATTTGAACATCCATGTTTTTATTTCGACCGCCCACCAATAGATGCACTGGCTGCGTGCATTGACCAACGGCATACAATGTTGAAGCTGGTGTCGTGCTCTTTGAATCATTGATAAACGAGCAAGGCAAGTTGGACACAACCGTTTCACATCGATGGGGCAAGCCGCGAAAACGTTGAATCACATGCTGACATCGATCGGCTTCAATGCCGTAACGGTTGGCAACCCAATGGGCGATCATTTGCGCTTCCTTGGAAAGGACCCGCGATGCCCATACAATGTTTTGTCCATTCATGACAAAGCCCTGCTCAAAAATTTCAATATCGCTATTGGGCGCGCCATTGGCACTGAAAGTTTGATGACTCGCTGCACATGTGGGCTCAACCAACTGCGGTTGATCTGCGTTGGATAAAATCCAATCGTCATCCGTTTGATGCGCGTAAATTTTTTGTTTGCACTGTAAATAACGGTCCATGGTTTGATGGCGATCGAGATGATTTTCATGAAGGTTTAACAACACAGCGCCTTGTGGATGAAATTGGCTGCTTTGCTCCAGCTGAAAACTGGATACTTCCACCACTGCAAAATCCCATTGACCATCTACGGCTTCGATCAAAGGGTTGCCCAGGTTGCCGCCGACAAAGACGTGTCGATACTTTTGCCGCAGCACTTCACCCAACAGCTGGGTCACGGTGGATTTACCCAATGATCCTGTGACCGCAATCATCGGACAAGTGAGCATGGAAGATGCCACGTCAATTTCACTGCGCACCGGTATGCCCTGGGCTTGAAACCAGTCTAATAATGGATGATCCCAGGGCACACCGGGGCTCACAATGGCTTGATCCAATTTCAGTGGTTGATCCAAAGGTTGATCTTGGTAACAAAGCGCATTTTGAATGCCGATCTCCTGCAAGCGCTGCTCGTTTTGCTGGGGGGGCCTTTGGTCAAAAACATGAATTTGGGCTTTCGGGGCATAATGCTTTGCCAGCGCCATGCCTGTTTTGGGGCCCAATCCTACAATTGCTACCTGCATCATTTTACCGAAGCTTGAGGGTTGAGAGTGAAAGCAACGCTAGAATAATGGAAATAATCCAAAACCGCACGATCACTTTGGGCTCTGCCCAGCCCTTGAGTTCAAAGTGATGGTGAAGCGGTGCCATTCGAAACACACGTTTGCCTGTAAGTTTAAATGAAATCACCTGAATGATCACACTGGAGGCTTCCAGCACAAAAATACCTCCGACCATAATCAACACCAGTTCTTGTTTGGCCACCACCGCAATGATGCCCAAAAGCCCCCCAATGCTGAGCGAGCCTACATCCCCCATAAAAACTTGGGCTGGGTAGGCGTTGTACCAAAGAAAACTCAAAGCGCCCCCGAACAAAGCCGCACATAAAATGGCAATTTCACCCGCACCAGGAATGTAGGTGACTTGCAAGTAATCTGAAAAAAATGCGTTGCCCGCAATGTAGGAAAAAAACAAATAGGTTACCGACGCAATCAGGGTGGGGCCTATGGCCAAGCCGTCCAAGCCGTCTGTTAAGTTTACTGCATTGGAGCTGGCCACCAACACCAGCGCAACAAATGGAATAAAAGCGGCGCCCATCCACACGTTGGCATTTTTAAGAAACGGAATGGTTAGCGAGGTATTAAAGCCTGAGTCATAAAGCAAAAAACCCATCGCTGTGGCCAACAGGCATTGTAAAAAAAACTTTGTTCTGGCGCGCAAGCCCCCTCTTTTTTTTACTTTGGATATGTCGTCGGCGTAACCAATGAGTGCAAAGCCCATCATGGTGATGATGCACACCCAGGGCAACAATCCATTTAAGTCAGCCCAGCATAAAAATGACAACAACGTGGTTAAAATGATAATGATGCCACCCATGGTGGGGGTGCCCAATTTTTCACGATGGCGCTCGGGTACATCTTGCCGAATGTTGTCTGCACCATTTTGCATTTTTCGCAAATACCGAATCAACGGTCGGCCCAACATCAAGCCTAAAAAAATGGCCGTTAAGATGGCCATAAAAATACGAAACGAAATGTATTGGACGACCCGTAAAAAACTAAACTGATCTTGAAATGAAAGCAGCAAATGATAGAGCATGAAAATTCCTTATACAGGCGATGAATCTAGCCAAGGCGCAACCAGTTCTTCCAACCGCATCCCTCTAGAACCTTTGACATAAAGTATATCGCCAGATTGGAAATGGTCATCTATTTTTTCGAATGCGGTGTGTCGATCTTCTAGCTCGATTAGCTGACTTTCTTTCATCCCGCCTTGCAAGGCGCCTTGAATGACTGCGCCTGAAAACTGCCCAATCACCAACAACTGGTCAATCCCATAATCAGCCAGTGACTTGCCCAGGGTGCAATGAATTTTTGCACCTTCTTGGCCCAGCTCAAACATATCGCCCAGCAGAGCTACTTTACGACCAGGCAAATCTTTCAGGGCCTGAAGCCCCGCATGCATGGATGACGGGTTGGCGTTGTAACAATCCACAATCATCAAGCGATCATCGGGCAAAGATATTTTCTGCATACGCATGGCCATGGCCTCGAGCAAAGGAATTCTTGCTTGTACGGTTTCAGCCGGCATATTTACGCTCATCGCCAAACCCAATACACAGAGCAAATTGGATACATTGTGCAGGCCTGGGTGTTTAAAAGCAGCCTCCATGTCGGTGTCACCATATCCAATCACCAGATGGTATCCTTCAGAGGTAGGGGTGATGGTTTTGCAATGTATATCCGCGTTGGTTGTTAACGACGTGGTGATGGCTTTGCCTTCAAATCGATCCCTCATGGGGGCAATGTAGGGATCATCCATTCGAAATACCCCAATGCCATTGCGATCCAAACACTGAAAAATTTCTTCCTTGGCTTTGGCCACGCCCGATTCATCCCCAAAAGCTTGAAGATGTGCTTTTCCGATGCTGGTCAAAACAGATACTTGCGGCAAAGCAATTTCACACAACGCTTTGAGTTCACCATAATCATTGATGCCCATTTCCAACACGGCTTGGTTGTGATGCGCTTGCAAAAGTAACAGCGTGAGCGGCACACCCAGGTGATTGTTCCAGGTACCGGGCGTCACCAATGTGTCCGGCCCAAAAATGCCCCGTGCAAACTCTTTGGTGCTGGTTTTGCCGTTGGATCCGCTGATGGCCATGATCGTTTTACCCCAGACTTGACGGTGCGAGCGCGCCAATTGCCATAAAGCATGAAGGGTGTTGGGTACAACCCACTGCGCCACCTCAGGTTGGGGTTTTTCAACGATGACTGCGCTGGCACCTTTTTTCCATGCATCTTGAACAAAGTCATGTCCATCTCTGGCGCTGGGCAACGCGAAAAACAAATCACCTGGCTGCAACACACGTGAATCTAAACAAACGCCCGTGATGGGCGATGAGAGGCTGCCTTTGAGGTCTTGGCCAAGCCACGCATTGATATTTTCTTCTTTTAAAACCGTATCCACGCGTAGTGGTTGTTTTTTCATCGCATTTTCTCCCACGCTTCTCTTATTTTTTGACGGTCATCAAACGGATGCCGGACGCCATGCACCTCTTGATAGGTTTCGTGGCCTTTGCCAGCAACCAGCACCAAATCACCCGGCTGGGCTTGCGTAATAGCATACGCAATCGCTCGGGCTCGGTCTACTTCCACATGCACCTTTTGCGCAAACGCGTCCTCTTGTTCAATGGCATGAATCATTTCATCAAGGATGGCTTGAGGATCTTCGGTGCGTGGATTGTCCGTGGTCATCACCACGTGGTCGCTTTTGGCCAAAACTGTTTTGGCCATGGGACCTCTGCGCGTGGCATCTCGATCGCCGCCGCTACCAAACACGGTCCACAATTTGCCCTGTACATGGGGTTTGAGCGTATCCAACACATTGGCCAGCGCATCTTCTGTATAGGCATAATCCACGATCACATCAAATTTGGCATTTTTTAAATCAACCGGTTCCAAACGGCCCGGTACTTTGACCGGATTTTGCCATTGGGTTTGTATGCTGAGCGGATCAATACCCAATATAAGCGCCACGCAGGTGGCAGCCATCGCGTTGTACAGGTTGTATTGACCCACAATGGGTGTGCGAAGCGACCATGTTTGATCTTGAACCCGCAGCTTGATTTGACTTTGGGTGGGGGCCGATAAAAATTCGAGCAGTTGAATATCCGCACGCGGCGCCTGACCATAGGTCCACACGGGGTCTAGTTTGTCGTGCGCAATCCATTGTTGTGCCACAGGATCGTCTACATTCATCACCGATGCTTTTTTTGTTTTGCAAGAGTTGGCCAAAAGTACGGTAAACAATTTCTTTTTGGCTTCCGCGTAGGCCTCCATGGTGTGATGATAATCCAAATGTTCGTGGGTTAAGTTGGTAAAAACACACACGTCAAATTCAATGCCCTCTAATCGTCCCTGGTCAATGCCATGAGAAGAACACTCCATCACCACCGTATCGACTTGCGCTTGATGCATTTGATGCAAGTACCATTGCATGATTTCAAATGCCGGGGTGGTCCATCTTGCCGCTTCTTGGTGACCCGGCCATCGGTATTGCGTGGTGCCAATCACGCCCACCTTTTGGCCGCATTTTTTTAAGAAAGCCTCTATATAATGACACGTGCTGGTTTTGCCATTGGTGCCCGTCACCCCCACCACCGTAAAATGCTTGCTTGGATTTTGATACAATCGAAGTACAAGGTCTTGCAAAGAAGGCTGATCCCGCGGGGTTTGAACCCAAGGCCCGCGTATTTCCGTCCCGGGGGGCGCCACCACCGCACTGGCCCCTCGATCCAGCGCTTCCTGAGCAAATTGCAACCCATCCACCTGCAGACCTTGTTTGGGGTAGTACAAATCGCCCGGTTGCACGCTGCGTGAATCCGACCAGATCCGTCGAATGTCCAAATCGGGCGGCGCGTGCAGCACTGCATCCGACCAAGGCTCCAGTAAATGCTTGAGTTTCATATAAGCCAAACGTACCGAAAACCTTTCCAACTGACCAGAGAACACATGGATAATTTGCGGCTCACTGCCCATGCAAAGCGTTTATTTTTTGGTTTTAAACACGCCACTTGTAGCAGCTTTTGGGGCTTGAAGCTCGCTAGTCCTCGCTGCGCTGCGGAGACGCTCTCAGAAGCCCCAAAAGCTGGTTCGGCAACTGGAGTTTTTTATTCCCGATGGGCACTTAAGATGTTTTTGTTTTGGAATGCAATATTAATATTTGAATCAGCCATTCAAGACGCTCTTTTGGCGTCAAGGAAAGACTATGACGCAACAAGCGTTTTCTGGTTTCTACATCATTCACTTTTTTCATCCCTTATCGATTCTAACATCTTTATATCTTCCAGGTCTAGAGGGCGCCCCGCCTCACGTTTGAGCTCTATCAAATCTTCTATACTGGCTACGTGGATTTCAAAATGATCAATGGCTATAATCTTTTTTCTCTGTTTTGCACTTTGAAAATCAAATGGTTCACGGACAAACAAATCGATTTCGACCAATGGATATTTGGTGCTGCTCAAAGAGAATACTGTTAGCCCTTTTTCTTGAATCCAGGACTCTCTAATACGCTCATTCGCAAATTGCTCTATGGGTACAGGCGCTCTTGGTACATACGCTAGTTCTTTGAGGGCTTTCATGGCATTTTCAAGATTATGTTGTTCCATGGACAATACGATGTCGATATCAGACGTAGCACGGAGATGACCATGAAGCACAACAGCCAGCCCACCCACAACAAGGTAATCAACGTTTGCATCATGCAACGCAGTAAATATAGGATCAAATACAAGCTGCATATTATAGGTGGATTTTATCATACGACATAATGATTGGCATTATTTGATAAATCCTATCTCTAAAACCAAGTCACACGGGGACGCTTCAGAATACATAGTGTGGCCCATGATTTCCTGATTTTAAACCTCCCATCACCGAACCAGCTTTTGGGGCTGGTGCGCGCGTCTCCGCAGCGTAGCGAGGACTAGCAAGCAGCAGCCTCAAAAGCTGCAACAAGGAGCAGGTTTAAAACGTCCATGCAATTTAGGGCAGTTGCTCAAACTGGTCTATGCTTGGATGCACGCCCATATATGGCAACGCGCGGGTCATAAATTGACGAAACACTGGTGCTGCAATGGTGCCGCCATGCTCTGCTTCTTCGGGTTGAATCATGACAATGTAAGTGACCAACGCTGGATTTTCAACGGGTGCAAAACCGATAAATGAACTGACCACCATATCATGGGAATACGCACCCAAGACGGGGTCGTAAATTTGGGCGGTGCCTGTTTTGCCAGCGATTTCATAGCCCTCAACGCGCGCATTTTTTCCGGTGCCATCTTCTGCTGTCACAGAATGCAAAAACGATTTCATCAGCGCAATGGTTTCAGGACGAAACATGGGGTGTTGGCCCACCACCGGACGTTGGTCCAATACTTCACCTTGGTCCGTTACAATGGATGTTACCAAGTGAGGCTGTACCTGATAACCGCCATTGGCCAGCATGGCCATGGCTCGGACCATCTGCACGCCGGTCACACTGATGCCCTGACCAAAAGACAAATTGGCCAGCCGCATGTCCCGCCACGCACGCTTGGCATCAAAAAGTCCCGCTGCTTCCGCCGGTAGATCAATGCCGGTTTTTTGACCAAATTGAAATTTTTGAATCATATCGGTCATGCCTTGTTTGCCCAACCGCATGCCAATGCGGGCCATGCATACATTGTTGGAAAATTTCAACACCCCTCGAGCATCCAAAAAAGTTTTTTGGACGGGGTTGTTGATTTTCTTTTTACCAATGTACAAACTGCCTTCTTCGCAGTTCATTAATTCTTTGGTATCCAACAAACCTTGATCCAACGCTTCGGCCATCACAAAAGGTTTAAAGGTAGAGCCGGGTTCATATACGTCCAGCACCGTTCTATTTTTTCGCGATTGTGCACGGCTGATGTCAATGCGATTTGGATTGACTTGAGGATATGAGCTCATGGCCAAGATTTCACCATTGTTTGGATTCATGACGATGCCCAGCGCGGCCTGCGTATTTTCTCGCTTGGAAGAAGGGATAAGCGCTTGTTCCAAATAATATTGAAGCGTGGAATCCAAGGTCAAATGCAAATCATAGCCCTTGCGTTGATCCAAATCGACATCCACGCCGTAGAGTAAGAGTCTGCCTTTGGCATCTTTCTGACTTTGCACCTCAATGCGATGTGAGTGCAGGCTGTCATTGTATTGATGTTCGAGGCCTTCAATGCCTTTGCCATCCAGATTGACAAAACCCAGCGCTTGACCTGCACGGGCGCGATCAGGGTACAGACGGTCCCATTCGTACAAAATGCCAAGACCCCGAATGTTGAGTGAACGCAAATCATCTTCGAATGAAGGATCTGCTTTTCGTTGAAGCCAAACAAAGCGTCGTGTTGGGTCATTCATTTTTTTTCGCCACGTCTGTTTGGACAAACCCAAAATTTCTCGCACGCGCTGATTTTGCTTTTCATCACCCGCCCAGATGGAAGGATCTGCATACACGGAGGGCACCTTAACACTCACGGCAAGCGCTCGCCCGTTTCGATCAAAAATGGTGCCGCGGGGAGGCGTGAGCACCAGGGTGGTGGTTTCCTGTCGTTTGGTCAATGTAGCCACTTTGGGATCGGGCAACACTTGCAAAATGGTTAGACGGGCCAACAACACGACAAATCCCAGTGTAAAGACCACAAACAAAACAATCAGCCGCCCACGCAAAGGCAATGTTGTTGCATATTTTTTCTTGTTACGGCGCGGCACGGATCACCTCGCGTCGCTTGCCTTCATGGGTCATGCCCATTTTGTAGGCTTTTTTCTCAATGCGTTCGGGATCCTGCAAAGTGGATAGTTCCAAAAGTAGCTTTCTTTTTTCATTTTCCAACAGCAGCTTTTCTTGACGGAGGCCATGAACCTCCAAACTCAACTCCACCACCAAAAACCGTGTCCGCACATAGAAAAGCGTCAGGATAAAAAGAACGATGGTCCAAAGCATGGGATTGCGCATCCATCTCATTGAGCAACAACCTCCACCGATCTTAATTTGGCGCTGCGTGATCGTTTGTTTTGCAATACTTCCTCACGGGTGGCTTGCACCACCTTCTTATGCAAAAGCCGTATTTTTTTGGCTTGGGCCGCTTCGCGAAATAGATTTTTAACGCATCGATCTTCCAGCGAGTGGAACGTAATCACCAATATTCGTGCGCCCGGTTGTAAATGCTTTATGAGATGATCAAGCACACCTTCAATTTGTTTCATCTCTTCATTGACCTTGATGCGCAAAGCTTGAAATGTTTTGGTTGCAGGATGAATCCGACTGCCCCGTCTAGGCCCCGTCGCCGTTTCCACAGCCTGCGCGAGATCATGGGTGGTGGACATTTTTTGTTGATGCTGTCTTTCTTTGATCACTTTGGCGATGCGGCGGCTGCGATGCTCATCTGCATATTGGTACAACACATCCGCCAGCTCGTCCTGACTGAGACTTTCAATCAGGTCTTTGGCCGTTGCCCCCTGGGTTTGGTCCATGCGCATGTCCAAAGGAGCGTCTGCTTGAAATGAAAACCCGCGGTGGCCTTGATCCAGCTGCATGCTCGATACGCCGCAGTCAATCAATACACCTGTGATTTGTGACCAAAGCTCTGGGGGAAGTGCATCCACCACTTCCAGCCAACTGCGATGATAGAGCGATACATTTTTATGCGAATCGTATCGTTTTTTTAGCTGCTGATAGGTATCATGATCTCGATCAAACCCGATCATATGACCCGTCGGGCCCACGATGTCCAAAAGTGCTTGAAAATGGCCGGCGGCCCCCACCGTCAAATCCATGAGGGTGTCGCCTGATTGGGGCGCCATGTATTTTTTTACAGCGTCCAATAGTACGGGAATATGTTGCAGCGTATCTGTCATAAAAAAGAAATGGGATCGATGTTCATGATCAGACGCAGCTGCCGTTTGGCAAATTCATCTCGCGCCCGACCAAACGTGTGGCGGCATACATGAAAAAGCGCCTCTTTCTTCGGCGATGATAATACCAGATGCATGCGATAATCATCACGAATTTTCATGATGGGCGCAGGGCCTGGCCCCATCTGCAGGGTATCTGCATCCGCTTGAGTTTGCTGGCGCAACTGGGCTGAGAACCACTGCATCATTTGGGTCAGTTTTTGTTGATCCAAGCCCACCCCTTCAAAAAGCACCATGCTTGAAAAAGGCGGCATCATCATTTCTTTGCGCATGGCAATTTCAGATTGGTAAAATGCATGAAAGTCTTGCTTTGCGCCCAAAACAATGGAGGGATGATCGGGCTGAAGCGTTTGTATCATTGCTTTGCCCCGATAAGATCCGCGCCCACTGCGACCCACCACTTGGGTGATTAGTTGAAACGTTGTTTCCGGCGCGCGAAAATCAGGAAAATGCAAGGAATGATCGGCCCATAAAATGCCCACCAATGCGATGTTGGCGACATCCAGGCCTTTGGTGATCATTTGGGTGCCGAGCAAAATATCAATGTTGCCACGAAGCAAACCGCGCATGGTGTCCTGGTATACATATTTACGGCTGGTTTGGTCTCTATCCAGGCGCGCGATTCGCGCATCGGGAAACAAAAAGGACAATTCTTCCTCTACGCGCTCTGTACCCGTACCAAAATGTATCAAGTGCCCTTGTTTGCAGGAAGGACACGGCCAGTGCATCTCATGTTCGTAATGACAGTAATGGCATCGCGCCACATCGTCGATTTTATGATAGGTCAGTGTCACCGAACAATGGGGACAATGCACCTCTTTGCCGCACTGGGCGCAAAACACCACATGCGCGTAGCCCCTTCGATTCAGAAAAAGCAGCACTTGCCGCTGTTGCTCTAGGGCTTCAACCATGGCCTCTTGCAGCGGTTGGGTGATCCATTTTTTTTTGCCAAAATCCACTTCGTCTTTGGCGTCAATGATGGTCACCTCTGGCATCTGCTGACCTGTTGCTCGCTGGGACAACGTGAGTAAACGGTCGGGCTTTTGGTAAAAACGATGAAAAGTCTCCACGGTGGGCGTTGCGCTACCACGCAAAACCACCGCATCGTGTTGCTGCGCGCGGTGCATGGCCACAGCAATGGCATCGTACCGCAAGCCATCTTGCTGCTTATAGGAATGGTCATGCGATTCGTCGAGTATCACCAGCCCTATGTTGGAAAGTGGTGCAAACACAGCGCTTCGTGTACCGATGACCAAGTCCACTTCACCTTCCAATATCCGATACCACTCGGTGACACGCTCAGAGTCCGATCGATGACTGTGCAGCACGGCTATGCGCTGACCAAACACCTGGGCAAATCGGTCAACAAATTGGGGCGTGAGTGAAATTTCTGGCACAAGGGCCATGGCTGTTTTGCCTTTGGCAAGGCAGGCACGCACCGCCTGAATGTACACTTCTGTTTTTCCACTGCCTGTGACCCCTTGCAACAAAAGCTCTGTGCTTTGATCAAGCGCCAATGCATTTTTTATTTTTTCCAGCACCGCCTGCTGCTCATCAGACAATGTTTTTTCTACACGCGTTTCAAATGAAACCTCTGGCGCCAGATCCCAAACATCCTGAGATACAATGCAATTTTTGCCGAGCATGTTTTTTAACATTTGGGTGGGCATGGTTTTGCGTTGAAGCGCTTTTTGAATTTGCTTGGCCGTCCACCATTGATCTGGGTTTTCTTGCAAGAGCGTCCATATTTGCCGTTCAACTTGACCCAGCGCCGTATGCTCCGAGGCTTGGGCAGATATTTGATATTGGCGTACTTTTTTCTTTTGGCCCTTTTGTTTTTTCAGTGCCGGAACAACTTTGACCCAGCCCTTTTTTTGCACCGCTTGAAACAAATGCTTTTCTTTAGCACGCTGCTTTTGAAAATGCGTCCAATCCCATTGGCCAGCTTTTTCCAGCTGCATCAACCATGCTTGCTCAGCGGGCGTCAGTGGTTTGCCTTCTTGACCCGTGGGCACCATCACCAATCGACTTTGCGTAATGAAACTCTTCAGAGTCATGGCATGCATCACTTCGCCCATGGTGGCGGCATAAAAATGTTTCATCCAGGCTGCTAGCTTTAACCAGTCTGCTGGCAATAGAGCAATGGGGTCTAATACAGAAGTTATGGCTTTGGTTTCAAACGTGGGTTGTGCCACAAAGCCTAGGACGTACCCCGTGCGCTGTTTTTTACCCATGGGCACCATCACCCTCAAACCAGGGTCCAAAGTTTGGTCATGCTCAAGATCAATGTGGTAGGTGTACGCCTGCAAAGCTGGCACTGGAAATGCCACCTCCACCCACACGCGTTTTGTGGTGGGGGTTAAAAATGTGGCCTGGTGGGTCAAGGTTGAAACAAACCCGCCGATAGCGGGGGATTCATGCGCATCTGATCCAGAATAATTTCTTGGTACGGACGCTTGTCTTTAAACACGATGATTTTTTTAGGAAATACACTTGAAAAACTGGGAACATATTCTGCGCGGTACAGCATGCCATCTTGTTGCGCCATTGTGGGCAAGTACGTTTGGCTTGAAATCAGCAAAAAATTGCTTTTGGGCTGTCCGTGCATCCACATTTTTTGGTCCCCCAATAAAAACCACTGATGATTGGCACTTTTAAGCCAGAGCTGATCCAACCGGATCAACAACTGATCGGGCTGACCAAAAGCCCACATCATTTCAAAGGGATTCATCGCCTGGGTCAAGGAAATGGCTTGTTTTTGCCCTTTTTTGGTCAACGCAGCCTGGGTGCGTCCAACCACTATGATGTCGTCACTGTTGGTGTCACTTTTACGAAACAAACCATTTCGGTCAATGGCCACCTCCTGCTGTACGGGGGGCTTTGCTTCTTGCAAATATCGAACGGTTTGCTTGTAGGAGAGTCGCTTGACCCCTTTGGCTTGCTCACTCCATTTTTCGTATACAAAGGAAGGCGGATAAACATACGCGTTGGCCAGTGGTGCTACCAGCGCCAATATCCACATCCATACTAGGTTGCGCATCCAGTTCATACCTTCTGTTGTATTGAATTTCCTCGCATTATGCACATAAAAAATGAAAGCCCACGTTTTTCATTGCTTGTTTCAAAACCTTTGGTACATCAAACAGGACAGCAACATCAATCTTTTGCACATTTCATTTAGGAGCCCCTTATGGCACTCAAAGAAGTTGGAAAAAAAGTCCCCGCTTTCAAAGCCTTGTCTACCTCTGGCCAAACCATCACAGCCAAAGACTTGCTTGGCACCGCATACGTGGTTTATTTCTATCCCAAAGACAACACACCCGGCTGCACCAAAGAAGCATGCTCCATTCGGGATCATCATCAGGCGCTGAAGAAAAAAGGCGTGCGTGTTTTTGGCGTGAGCCCTGACAGCATCGCTTCTCATGAAAAATTCATTGAGAAGCAAAATTTACCCTTTGAACTACTGTCAGATCCCGACCACAAAATGGCTGAAAAATTTGGCGCATGGGGTGAAAAAAGCATGTACGGCAAAACCTACATGGGCATCATCCGCTCCACCTTTATCATCAACAAAGAAGGCAAAATTGCCCATGTTTTTAACAAGGTGAAAACCGCCATTCATGGCGAAGAAATTTTAGACGTTTTGTAATATCTCAAATGAACGCTGGGCCTGGCCGACTCTCATGGTTTTAAAACGGCCCATGAATCAACAAAGCTGCGTTGAACCCCCCGGACATATGGGTGAATAAATCAAACCATGTGTCTTTGTTGAGTTTATTTTTTTGAATGGCAAATTCGATGACCAACGAGAATACAGTCGACGGCAGAGCATACGTCCACCAAGGCCAGCCCGACTGAGCCGCCAATGCCATGGCAATTGAAAACTGTGCCAGCCAATGTCCCCACGCATTCCAATGATATTTTTCATCGATGTAGGCCACAATCGATATGGCAGGCGGCACCGCTTTACCAATCGATTTGTGATGCCATACAATGATGGCAATCGTAAGGACAAACCAAAGATGCGCGTATAGATTGAAGGCGTAGTCCATCCGCCCATTCTATATCAAGGGAGGTTGAATACCAAAATCGTTGGGGAGCGCGCAATGTTGTGAAGTGTACAGAGCCAGATCCGTGGTGCATCGGAGTTAATCTTTTTGGACTTGAACCGGGCGTAGATCGATCACAAACGGATTGGTGTCTTCTTGGGGGGAGATACTGGTCAAAGGCGCCTCGCTGTTTGCCGTGTTGGTGGGAATGGGTGCTTTGATGGTGGGTTGATGGACGATTGCCATCCCAGAGGCTTTGGATTTTTTAGCCAAGGCGCGGATGGTTCGGATTTTTTCCACCGACAAACCCGACAAACTGCTTAGCTCTTTGGAGTTGGTGCGGCGAATCCAGGTAAGAGAAGGCACACCAATGGCAAAAAATTTAACAATGTCTTGTTCACTGATGGTGTCATTGGCTTGAAGTCGTGCTAAAAACTCAATGATGTTGCGCACGGCTTTGCGTGAACCGCGAAAACCAATGCAAAACGTGCGTTTGACTTCCTGATAGGCACGATACACAACGTTTTTCATCACGGCCCGGCCCTGTGGATCCAATTCATTTTTGGCAAAAAGCAAAACGGATTTAAAAAAAGCCAAATCTTCCATGGGTTGGGTTACCATGGCTTTTTCCAATTGAGGAATCATGGGTGATACCAAAAGGTCGCACAATTCTAGCGTTCGTTCATAATCCTCACCGGCGCGAAACGCTTTGATGTATCGAGACAAGGGCGCCAAAGTTTGGCTCATCATGTCCATTAAGATTTGTTGCATTTCACCAATGCCAAAATCTGCATTGTGAATGGCGGGCACTGTCTCATCCAGTTCGAACGAAATGCTGTCGTCTGTCCATGCTTCAAATGTATGTTCGGTTGTAGGGGATGGCGTGGTGGAGTTGGCGGGCGGTGGGGTCAGGCTTTGGAATGCTTCGCCGCCAATGGCTTGATCGATTTCGTCTAAAAAACCTTCGGGCAATAGCTCTGTATCTCCATCGGGAGTCAAATTGCTAAAAAACGAAGAATCCTTGTTTTTGCCCATGAACGTCTACCTACCTCTTTTCAAGCATAGGAATGGGTGGGACGGATGTCAAGAAAATTGATGCCTGTGCGTTAAAAGTCAACCGCTTTAAAATCGCATGGGAACGGGTATTTTGCGATAAACTGGCTTTTTACCTCAATCTCTCATAAAACATTCATTATGAAACAGATTATTTCATTTGTCCTCACGCTCGCTGTGCTAAGCATCGGTCCATCCTTTCACCTGCATGCCGAATCCATCGCGCTCAAAAGCGGCGAAGTGCTGGATGGCGATATCAAAGAGCTGCCTTCCAAAATCACCTTAAAACTCAAAGATGGCAGCACCAAAACCATTTCATTAAAAGACATTGCCCAAATTCACATTGAACCGCTGCCCACGTTTAGCAAACTCAGTCCCAAGCAAGTGCAAACCACCATCACCGATGAAAAGCTCAAAGAAGTCATCAGTGAATTTGAGCCCAAAGACCCATTTGAAACCCCCACCCAAACGTTTTTAACGTGGAAAGCGTACGCCGAAGAAGGCGACATTAAAGGCATGATTGATTGTTATGCAAGCTTTCGACAAGAAGCCGTCAGCAAAGAACTTAAAAGCATCAAATCCAAAGAACGCAAAGCCATGCAAGCCAGCATGATGGTGACCGAATTTGTGGCCGGTACCCCGATTTATCAAGGCAAACAAGCTTTTCTGGAAGTCAACTGGAGCAAAGGCATGAATTCGCAGACGCAGGTTTTGAAGTTTTTGCTTGAAGGGACGCAATGGAAGATTATTGAATGATGTCTTTTCTTTTGCTTTTGGTTTTTTGCTTGGATGTGGATTACGGAGGCGAGGTGCACACCCCGGAGAAACGCTGCGCGGACTCGCGGACGTGCTTGCGTTCAAAGTGTATGACGATTTCATTGAAGAGTTTTTCTTCGTTTCGGCACATCGATTTGCTCAAACAACGCTCCACGTTGTCCCCGGGGCGACACCTGCGCCCTGTTAACCA
>CAZCBX010000015.1:0-47801 GCA_964497185.1 uncultured Bdellovibrionales bacterium
CACGTTGTCCCCGGGGCGACACCTGCGCCCTGTTAACCAAGTCGTGTTGGGGTAATAAGTGAAATATAGACAAACGCCAAAGGCGTTTGACTGTTTACCCTACCCCCACCCGTCAAATTTACAGGGGAGCTTTGGGCTTGCCCCAGAAAAGCGGAATGTGTCTGACAAAAGGGATATTATGAATGGAGATGATTCCTACAACAAACTCAGAACATCTTCGACAGGGGGGCGCGCCATGGAGTTCATGCAGCTTTTCTGGGGCAAGCCCAAAGTCCCACAGATCTTTATTTAAAAAAGAACCTGTAAAAAAACACACAATCAATCTACTTTTAATATTGCCAAGAAAGCTTCTTGCGGCAGTTCTACGTTGCCGAGGCGTTTCATTCGTTTTTTGCCTTCTTTTTGTTTTTCCAGGAGTTTGCGTTTGCGGGAGATGTCGCCGCCGTAGCATTTGGCGGTTACGTTTTTGCGCATGGCGGGTTGGGTTTCGCGGGCTACGATTTTGCTGCCGATGGCGGCTTGAATGGCCACTTCAAACATTTGTCGGGGCACCAGCGATTTCATTTTTTTGGCCAGCTCGCGTCCGCGGTAGTAAGCATTGTCTTTGTGAAGCATAAGAGACAATGCATCCACGGGATCGCCATTGATCATCAAATCCAATTTGATGATGGGCGCGCGCTCAAATCGTTTAAATTCATAGTCCAACGAGGCATACCCGCGCGTGCTGGACTTTAACTTATCGTAAAAATCAAACACCATTTCATTCATCGGCAAATCGTATTTAACCATGATGCGGGAAGTGGAAGTGTACTCCATCGATGTTTGAACCCCTCGTTTGTCCTCACAGAGTTTGAGCACATTGCCCAAGTATTCTTGCGGCGTATGGATGGTGATTTCCACAATCGGTTCTTCAATAAAATCAATCTTTTGTCCCTCCGGCAATTTGGAAGGGTTGTCCAAATCAATCACTTCGCCGTCGGTGGTGTGCAGTTTGTATTGAACCGTGGGGGCGGTGGTGATCAGCTCTAGCTTAAATTCACGCTCCAAGCGCTCTTGAATGATTTCCATGTGCAGCATGCCCAAAAAACCACAGCGAAAGCCCAACCCAAGCGCGACTGAATTTTCGGGTTCAAAACTTAAAGAAGTGTCATTGAGCCGAAGCTTTTCCAAAGCGTCTCTCATGTCGTTGATGTCTGAATCCCCCGTGGGAAATATGCCACAGAAAACGGTGGGTTTGACAATTTGGAAGCCTGGCAGTGGTTTGGCGGTTGGATTTTTCGCGTCTGTAATGGTGTCGCCCACGTTGGCTTCTGCCACCTCTTTAATAGAGGCCGCAAAAAAACCTACCTCACCTGGCCCCAACTGGTCGATGGTTTTGGGAAAAGGCGTAAGCACACCCACGCGCTCAATTTCAAAACTATGGCCGGTGGACATAAATTTGATGTTGGACCCTTTTTGAATTTGTCCATCAAACACGCGAATCAAACACACCACACCCAGATACGCATCGTACCAACTATCGTACACCAGCGCCTTGAGTGATTGATCTTCTTGTCCAGTGGGTGCGGGGATGGCTGTGACGATGCGTTCAAAAATATCTTGAACCCCCTCGCCTGTTTTGGCACTGATGGCGATGGCATCGCTGGTATCCAAACCCAACACTTCTTCAATTTCCTCACAGATGCGCGGTACATCGGCATTGGGCAAATCGATTTTGTTGAGCACCAGAATAATTTCTAAATCTTGATTGATGGCTTCATAGGTGTGGGCAAGGGTTTGTGCCTGTACCCCTTGTGTGGCATCCACAAGCAAAAGAGCGCCTTCACAGGCATTCAAACTTTTGGCAACCTCATAGGAAAAATCCACATGGCCAGGGGTATCGATCAAGTTAAACTGATATTTTTCGCCATTTTTGGCTTGGTAAGCCAGTCGAGCGGATTGGGCTTTGATGGTGATGCCCCGCTCTTGCTCTAGCTCCATTTTGTCCATCACTTGTTTGGACATGTCACGGGTGGCCACCGCGCCCGTGAGTTCTAAAAAACGGTCTGCCAGAGTAGATTTGCCATGATCAATGTGCGCAATGATGGAAAAATTTCGAATGTGCGATAACGGCTGACTCATCAGCGCCATGTATTACCTGTAAGTGACGTGTGTCTCAACAAAAAACCATTCGGCGCATAGGCTTAAAAGCTCATTTGGCCTGGAATTTGGTCTTTGTTTTTTTCTAAAATTAAATCAATGCCTTGGCGAATAAATTCTGCCACTGGCACCTTGGTTCGTTTGTTGAGCAGCTTGAGCTTTTCATTTTGCTCTTCTGTGATGTAGACCGTGGTCGATATTTTTTTGCGGTTCATATGTGTCTCTATAGGTTACTATATATTCACAGCAATATATGAGCATACACGTATTGTCAAACAATATAGCAATGACCCTACACCTAGGGCCACCCTCTCCATTTGGCTCAAAACTTGTTGAAACCAAAGGCTTTATGATAAAATATAAGCAGGTTGCTATGAAAAAAATGATCCCACAAGGGCCAATGCTTGGTGTAATGGTGCTGCTTTGCACGGTCACGACCGACGTACAGGCTCAAACATTTTATCAATATGAAGTGGACGGAAAAATTGTTTTTTCCGATCACCCACCCATGAACCAAAAAGCCAAAAAGTTTCGTCCCAAAGCCTCTTATGTGGTTAAGCACCATGATCCGCTCAACCACAAATCACAGTGGCGCATTTTACCCTCCATGCAAACCATTTTGCCCATCATCTCCAAAGTGGCCAAAAAATATGAAATGGACCAACACTTGATTCAGGCCGTGGTTCGCACCGAGTCCAATTTCAATTACAAAGCCGTTTCAAGAAGAGGCGCACAAGGGTTGATGCAAATCATGCCTCAAACTGGCAAGAGCTTAGGTTTAAAAGATCCATTTGATCCAGAGCAAAACATTGATACGGGCGTACGCTATCTCAAGTACTTACTCACACGATTTAAAGGAGACACGTCGTTGGCCTTGGCCGCCTACAATGCAGGGCCCACCGCTGTGGAAAAATACAAAGCCATTCCCCCGTTTGCCGAAACCCAAGATTACGTATCAAAAATAAAAAAATATTACTCGAAGATTTCTCAAAGATCGTTATAACCAAACGATCATGAGCATTGATCCCAAACCTGACTTCAAGCGTGTATGGACCGTTCCCAATTTTATAACATTGGTGCGCATTTTGGCCGTGCCGTTGGTGCTCTACTTTGTTCATCAATCTGTGACCCATCCACGTCTTTCATTGTGGGCCACCATCATCATGGCGCTGGCTTTTATCACCGATCAAATTGACGGATATCTCTCGCGCGTACTCCAACAACAAACCATTTTGGGGGAAATTATGGACCCCATGGCCGACAAAATCATTGTAATATGTTTGCTCATTCAACTCTCAAGCCTGGGCTGGATTGCTGCCTGGATTCCCATGGTACTGTTAACCCGCGAAGTCTTGGTTAATGGCTTACGGGCCTTTGCGCAAACCAGAGGGTTAAGCATTCTCCCCTCTAGCATTGGTAAGTTGAAGGTGTATTTTCAGGCTTTTGGCATTGGTTTGGTGATTCTTTCATTTTATCCGCTGTTGGCCTCTTGGCCGGTTCACACCCTTGGCCTGTGGGTACTTTACGCAGCCATCGCCTTGTCCCTTTGGTCTGGCTACGACTATGCAGCCAAACTCAGTAAGCACATCCGAAAAAAATTTTAACGCCGGGGTTTACAAGCTTAAACGCCGCTTGGGCGTAAGGCCCTTGCAGCATAAACTTTAGCCTTTTTCGACGTAATCTCTCATTTGATAGCGTTTGGCAAACCAGATAAACATGCATGCCCACAACATGGTCAAACCACCAAAGAACATGAAAAAGTTTCCGCCTTCAAACACATTTACTTTTGCAATCATCGCGGTCAGCATATTGCCCAAAAAGATGGTGAGAAAAAACATGCTCATGATGGTCGAGCGCATGGAGCGAGGCGCTTGCGTATAAGCAAACTCCAACCCTGTAATCGAGACCAGCAATTCTGCAATGGTGATGGTGATGTAAGGGAAAAAGTGCCAGCCGATGTTCAGTTGCACACCGCTATCGAGAAGGTATTGAAAAATACCCACCTGGACAAAAGACAGTCCAGTAATGACCATCCCCACACTCATTTTGCGCAGCGGTGTCACTTTGATGCCCATTTTTTCGATTGTAGGAAAGACGAAAAAAGAAAATATGGGAATCAACAACATCACCATAATCGGGTTGAGCGCAGCAATTTGAGAGGGCAAAAATTCAATGCCCATAAACGTTAGGTCCATTTCTCTTGCTTGAAGAATCCATGTGGATCCATGCTGATCAAACAGCGCCCAAAACATGATGATGCCCACAAAAATTTTGGCAATGCCAAAAACAGCGCGGACTGCTTCCACGGCATCCGCGGGGTGGTCTTTGAGTGCGCGATCCAGAAAATCCTTGGCGTTGCTGGATTTGTTTTTCATGGCAGACCATATGACTTTGGTGGTGCTGTGGGGGTTCTTGCCGGTGGGTGGAACATGAACGTATTTGCTTCGTCCCAACCAAAATATAAACGTGGCAATGGCCATCAATATGCCTGGGATACCAAAAGCCCAGCCAGGACCATAATTGGCCAATACCCATGGGGTGATCATGGTTGAGAAGAAAGAGCCGAAATTGATAAGCCAATAAAACAAATCAAAGACTTTTTTGATTAAGTGTTTGTTGCTCTGGGTGAACTGGTCGCCCACGTGGGCAGAAACGCATGGCTTGATGCCACCCGCACCGAGTGCAATTAAACCCAACCCCCAATATAAACCCATTTGATTTTCCCAAATGGCCAACACCAAATGACCCAAGCAGTAGACTATGGAGAGCGTAATAATGGTTTTGTACTTGCCCCAAAACCGATCCGAAATATAGCCACCCATCAAAGGCGTTAGATAAGCGCAGGCCACAAATAAATGATAGACTTCCGTTGCATGGGTTTCTGTAAACAATAAATATTGCACCATAAAAATGGTTAAGATGGAGCGCATGCCATAAAAAGAGTATCGTTCGCAGGCCTCGTTGCTAACAATGTATTTAATTTGATTGGGAAAACGATTTTTGTTTCGCTCATCCGATAGTTCTGCGCGAGATTTTTTTACCGTGGCTTCAGTGGTCATCATGATTCCTTTCCATTGCATTCAAAATGGATGTTGGTTGTGTCGTTTACGACACCACGTGGTTTTCAAATTTAGAAGCATTCTCGTAGCACAAAGGTTCTTGACAAGCAAATGACTCAAAATCCTTAAAAAACACTTTCCTTCACCCCAAAGAATCGATATAAGCGTTTTACCTTGAAGGGCCTACATGGCTTTTTAAGCCTTTCTTGTCTGAAAGGGGCATTAGCTCAGCTGGTAGAGCGCCTCGCTGGCAGCGAGGAGGTCAGCGGTTCGACCCCGCTATGCTCCACCAATCCTTTTTTTTTAATCCGTTCATTGGTACTTAAAGGGAAATGGCTCGCTTCGCTGTGCTTTATTTTCCCTTTAAGTACCAATGAACTCACTTATTAGAATTGTTTTGCGCTTGCGTGGTAGCGGAATATCGCCTTTAAATAAGGACGCTGACCGCGTTTTTTTATTGGTGGACCGCTAGTTTTAGGGACTCTTGTGACGTAGGAACTAGAGTCCCTTATGTCTAGATTTTTTTTGAGCACCGCTCAAAGAAAATCTGGCCGACCCCGCTATGCTCCACCAATCCTTTTTTTTAATCCGTTCATTGGTACTCAAAGGGAAATGGCTCGCTTCGCTCATGTGGAACTGCTTCGCAGCGATACTTTACTGCTCGCGCCAAGCCAAGCCTTTCGGCTTTGCACATAAAAGGCTGCTCACGATGCTTTATTTTCCCTTTGAGCACCAATGAACTCACTTATGGGGATTGTTGTGCCTTCGCTTTTTTTCTTTTTTTGGGGATGTTTCACTTAGAAGTTTTTGATGAAAACTCGACAAAAGTCTTTGTTTTCCATACATTTAAAGTGCGTGACCAAGATCAACTATAAGAATAAACTTGTCGACGAGCAACGTGGCTTATCTAGCTACCTTGTGCATCTTCCCGAGCTTGAAAAGATTTTGGAGAAAGAGAAGGCTCTGGGGGTGATTTACATTGATGCCCATCATTTGAGCACCATTGAGCATCGGTATGGCTCAAAATACTTTGATGAGATCATGCAAAAAATTGCCAAGGCGCTTTTGGATATGCGTGGCAATGCTGTGCGTAAGCATGATTTAATCAGCATTTCAGAAATCAATGGCTATGGTTTTTTAATTTTTCTTTCGGAAGGCCGCAAAGAAAACGGTCGTGATGTGCTTTTAAAAGAAGATGTTGAGTTTACTTGTGAGCGTGTTCAAAAATATTTGTATCAGCACCTTTTCCTTGAACTTTACAACTATTTGCATGCTTTGCCTAAAATTACCGTGGGTTACTCTCTTTCTTTGTACAGCCCCATGGTCTCGTGTACGCGTACCATCATTCAAATGTTGGATGAAGCCAAAAACATCGCTGGCCTGCAGCACACGCAAAATGAACTGAAGAAGCGTGGCCGTTTGCAGAAAATTTTGCTGGAAGAGAATGTCACCACGGTGTACCAGCCCATCATTGATATCAAAAACAAGACCGTCTATGGGTATGAGGCGCTGACGCGCGGGCCTAAAAATTCTGAAATTGAAGCGCCGCTGATTTTATTTACCTTGGCTGAAGAAATTGGTTTGTTGTTTGATCTTGATCGGCTTTGCCGCAAACGTTGCATTGTCAATGCTCGTGGCAAACAGCCTGGTAAAAAACTTTTTGTCAATACCCTGCCCAACCTTATTTTTGATCCTGAGTTTGGTGCCAAGGCTTTCATTGAATTTTTAAACGAAAATCAAATTCCAATCAATGATGTGGTGTTTGAGATCACCGAACGAAATGCTGTAGAGCAGTTTTCCAAATTTCGGGACGCGCTTTCGTATTACATTGATGCAGGCATTGATATTGCCATTGATGATGTGGGTGCAGGATACTCAAGCTTGGAAGCCATTGTAGAAATTCGACCCACGTACGTAAAAATTGATGCTTCCATTGTGCGCGGCATTGCCGACTCTGAAGTAAAACAAGATATGCTTAAAGCCTTAAAGCTGCTTTCGAAATCAGTTGGTGCCAAGCTGGTTGCCGAGGGTGTGGAAACCAAAGCAGATCTTCAAGTGCTCATTGATTTTGAGATTGAATATATTCAGGGCTACTATTTTGCCAAACCTGGGCCCCCTTTCCCAGGTGTTGATTTTTCCAAACTTCTTTAGCGCTTGTTGGATTGATGCATTTTCTGCCTTAGTTGTGAAAAGGCCAAAGGGTCATCTGTAAAAATGCCGTCCACCTTTAAATCCAGGGCTTTGCGCCACTGTGAAGGTTGATTGACTGTGTAAGTGTTGACTTCAAACCCATTGGCGTGCGCCCATTGAACATCGTGCTTGGTTACGTGATCAATGTTGATGTGATGTGCTTGGCAAGCCAAATACTGCATTTCCATTTGCTGATCGGCTGAAGGTGATTCGTCCGTCAAATACGCCAAAGGCAATTGAGGACTGGCGCTTCGCAAACGGTGCAAAGCAAGCGGTTCAAAGGAGGATACCAATATTTGGCCTTTTTCCATCCACCCCTTGAGCAAAGGCAAAATAAAATTTTCGATGCTCACATCTGGATCCAGCTTCACGCTGGATGCTTTTATCTCAACATTGATGGGCATGTGCGCAGCAAGCTCCACCAGAACTTCTTCCAACAATGGGACACGGCAATGGCTGTACTGAAGGTGCTTCCATGAACCAGCATCGGCCTGAGCTATCTCTGCCCACGATGTTTCAGCCACTTGGCCTTGCAGATTGGTGGTGCGCTCCAATCCATCATCATGCATCACCACCACCTGATGATCGGCCGTTAGCGCGACATCCAGTTCAATATAATCAGCAAAGTCCCGCGCTTGTTGAAACGCCAACAGCGTATTTTCTGGGTATTTTAGACTATAGCCGCGATGGGCAAAAATTTTCACAAGCCCTCTGACTCTCTGCGATTTTCTTGTTCGAACCAAGCTTGTGTTGCATAAAGTCGTTTCCACACCACAAAAGAAACAATCAGTGCATGCATCCACATAACCCCTATTGTATACAATACCATCCATTGCCACGCGCCCGAAAGGCGGTTGATCATCACTAGCATGGCCCCCCACAGAGCCCCAGTCGCCGTGGCATGAAAAAACAAACTACGCTTTCTTTTATCAAAAACTTGAAAAGCCTTTTTTTGAAGGGCCTCGCCCCAGGTTTGGGTTTGTTGCATGGTGTGCGCTCTCAACTTGCGAAGTTTTTGATGGCCCAAAACCACACTGGCCAAAAATAACAATAAGGCAAAATATAAGAAAACTACAATCGATCGTGTTTGCGCTGCACTCTTTGGCTGTGTTTCAAACTGGTAGACCACCCAAGCGTAAACGGCCAACGACCCTAGAGCCAAAAGCCAACCACACGTGGCGCTTTGGCGCATTGTCATTCGGGCAAATTTTCTAAATATCGTTCACAGTCCATGGCAGCTTTGCAGCCACTGCCAGCCGCAGTGATGGCTTGGCGGTAGGTAAAATCTTGTACATCGCCTGCTGCAAAAACCCCTTCTACATTGGTTTGGGTTCCTTCAAAAGTTTTGATGTAGCCATTGTCATGGGTTTGAATTTGCCCCTCAAACAATTGGGTATTGGGCACATGGCCAATGGCCATAAAAAGACCCGTGCAGGCAATTTCTTGCTTGGATTCGTCTTTGGTGCTTTTGAGTGTGAGCCCTCGCACTTCTTTCTCTCCGTGAATTTTTTCCACCACGTGATTCCAAATCCAATGGATTTTTGGATTGGCTTTGGCTTTTTGCTGCATAATTTGCGAGGCTCTTAGCACGTCTCGTCGAACCACCACCGTGACTTTCGAAGCAAAACGCGTTAAAAACATGGCTTCTTCCATGGCGCTGTCGCCACCGCCCACAATCACAATCTCTTGATCTCTAAAAAAAGCGCCGTCGCAGGTTGCGCAGGTTGAAACACCTTTGCCCATCAGCTCCCATTCGTTCTCGAGGCCCAACGTTTTGGCTTTGGCTCCGGTTGATATAATGACCGATTTGGTTTCATGCACTTCTTCTCCCACCCAAACTTTGTATGGTTTTTGAGAGAAGTCCACTTTGGTGACATCTTTGGACACAATGCGCGTATCAAAGCGCTGCGCTTGTTTTTTAAAGTTCATCATCATGTCGGGTCCCATAATGCCCTCTGGAAACCCAGGAAAATTCTCGACGTCCGTGGTGGTCATCAGCTGACCGCCTGCTTCAAAACCCTCGATCATCAAAGGCTTAAGCAATGCCCGAGCGGTATAAATGGCAGAAGTCAACCCAGCTGGGCCAGATCCAATAATAATTACGTTTTCCATGAGTCATCCATTATCGTTTTTTTAAAAAGGTGTCTAGCAGCCTTCTTGCAAATCAGTGAAAGTTGCCGACGGGTATTTTTTCGTGCCTTTGGGCGTCCTTGGACTGCCCTGTGAGAGGCAGGACTCCGCTTCGCTGCGTAACAGCCTCTCACAGGGCAGTCCAAGGACGCAAGACACGCCGATGAGCTTGTAAGCTGTGTTAAAAAGATGGTTATAGAAAACCCGCTAGCTTGCACTTCTCTTATGCTTTGGTTTTAAATAATCAATAAAGACAAACGCATGGGCGTTTGTCTCCATATTCTACGCCACCTCAAAAAAAACCCTGATTGTCGGGTACAGCTTATGTGGCTTGTGCGAGCGTCTCCGCAGCGCAAGCGAGGACTAGCGAGCACAAGCCACATAAGCTGCAAACAACAAACGCCTTTAAAACCACAAAACCAAAATCAAGGTAACTAAAATTACCTCTATTTCCACCCCTGTTTGTATTGGAAAAATGGGTCATGATACAATCAAGTCATGATTAATCCCAACGCCGAAAAACGCAGACCGGGGATGGACCGTGCTGGCGTCGAAATTGATGTAGATTTGTCCACCCTTGGCCCCTATTACTTGAGTAAATTGACCAACTTATCCATTGGCGGCGCATTTATTCAACATCCACAGCCGGCTTCTGTGGGCACAGAACTGACCATCAAGTTTGTGTTGCCCAATCAGCCCGCGCCCATTCAAGCGCGTGCCAAGGTGGCTTGGACCTATATTCAGCCTGGTCAGCGCATACCCAACGGCACCGGTATGGGCATTCAATTCACAAACATCGATGCACAGGACGAAAATAAAATTAAGCAGTACGTCCATGAATTAACCACCCTCGACCCTGAAGACATCGAACCCACCGTAGAACGCTACGACGTTTAAATCCATAGGCGATCTTTGATCATGGTCAATACGGTTTGATTGGCTTCCAACAGCGGATATTTTTCGATTTCATCCAGGCCCACCCATCGACCTTGGTCATGCGCTACGGAACTTACATTCACCACACGATCGATTTTCTGCGCAAAAAAGGTTAAGTGAATTTCACGGGTTGGGTAGCGGTAAGAAAACTGGTGAAAAAAACTGGCTTTTTCTGCATTCCAGCTTAGCTCTTCTTCCAACTCGCGGCAAAGCGCTTGCATGGGTGATTCGCCTGGTTCAATTTTTCCACCTGGAAATTCCCAAAAGCCTTCACTGCTGTCGCCTTTGCGTCTTTGCCCCAACCAAATTTTTTGATCAGCCGTATATAGAATTAGCGCCACCACACGCAAGGGTGAGGTGGGCTGAAGAATTTCCATTTTGGCTTCGAAATCGACCCACCGCGCATCTTGATGGGCGGGTGTGACCCGGCTTATTTTCTCCGGTGGGTCCTGCGTATCACTTAAGCGAATCAATTCTCCTTTGGTCACGGCCGATAGCTGAGGGTGTTTTTTATCAAAGTACAACGTTTGAATGCGCTGTGGCATGCAGGTCAGCACAGCGCTGACTTTTTTGATTTTGGTCTTAAGCACCTTGGAAAGCGTTCGCCTGCCAGCATGAACCGATTTATAAGTACTGGCCAACAAAAAGGCGTAAGACAGACGGCCCGATTGGTGACGTAAATTTTTTTCCAAACGGCTGCGGATGTCGGTGGGCTGCCAATCCACGTGAAAATGACACCACTGTTTTTCATCCAGTAAAAGTGGGCAAGCCAGATGATGCGAACATGGGGCCAGCATCCATAACTGATGTGTTTGCAATGTTTCCTTTAACGCCATCAGCGATCGCGATGGCTCTTGCAGCGCAGGCTCCATCACAACCAGCAGCCCATTTTTATTGAGCATTTTTTGCAGCTTTGCAATCATCACGCTTTGTTGCTCGGCTGAAAGTTCATTGAGTACGTTGCCAACAAATATTGCATCGTACTGGCCTTGGTCAGGCAGGGTTTGAAACGTTTGCACCGCCACCGTCCGACAGCAGGTTGGATCGGTCTCAATGAGTTTTTTTGAAAAATCAAGGGCCGTGGCACTGGGGTCCATTAAATGTGCTTGCATGTTAACCGTGCGATCGTGATGCACCACCCAATGGGCCCAAGCTTGTGTGCCCGCTCCGGTGCCACAACCCACATCCAAAAAAGTCAGTTTTCTTTTGTTGGCAAAAGGATAAGGGGCATGCTTGAAAACTTCCAACGCGCGAACAACATTGGCCGTATGAAAATACAAAGCATAAGCGGCCAATGACAAAGGATCATTGAGATAAACCTCATACGAAGCTTGGCGGCCAGAAGTAAAAGCGTCCGATAATCGAGCGGCCCTCGCGCTTACCGACTTCCAAAGATCAGCATGCAATTGCTGTGGTTTTTTGGCGTGCCATTTCATGGACGCGCTGGCGCAGCGAAACACATGGTCCTCTATGTTTTGCAATAATTCTTGATCTGCGTTGAACACCATCGGCATCATGGCATCCAAGCCACCAGGGGGCAAGGGCAAAAACATGCTTTTTCGCAAGGGCTCTGATATGACCCAATCATGGAACGACTTTTTTTATTGGATGGCAGCGCCATTGCGTACCGAAGTCACTTTGCCTTTGGCGCCAACCCTTTGGTAAACAAAGCGGGCATGGAAACCAGCGCCTGCTATGGTTTTTTAAACCAAATTTTGCGCATTCTTAAAGACGAAAAGCCTTCTCGTTTGGCGGTGGTGTTTGATGCCCCCGGCCCTACTTTTCGACATAAAATGTTTGAAGACTACAAAGCCACGCGGGAAAAAATGCCCGATGAACTTAAAGCACAGTTGCCCTACATTCAACAAATGGTGGAAGCGATGAACATTCCATACATCGCCAAAGAAGGTTTTGAAGCCGACGACATCATTGGCACCCTGGCCTACCGCGCCCAGGCGCAAGACATGGAAGTATACATGGTGACCGGTGACAAAGATTTTATGCAGCTGCTCAAACCCAATATTTACATGTACAGCTTAAAAAAGCGCGATGCGCTAGACATCATCAATGCTTCTGGCCCCGAAAAAAAATGGGGCGTACCCGTGGAGCGCGTGGTGGATATGTTGGCATTGATGGGCGACAGCAGTGACAACATTCCAGGCGTGCCCGGCATTGGTGAAAAAACAGCCACCAAACTCATTCAAAACTACGGCAGCATGGATGACATGTACAACAACCTTGACCGCATTGAACCCGAGCGTATCCGTAAAAAACTCATAGAATACAAAGACCAAGCCTACCTTTGTCGTGATTTGGTCACCATTGATGTGGATACACCGGTGGAAGTGGACATGGAAAGCTTGCGCCTGGAAGAACCCAACCTTGAAGACTTACTGCCCATCTTGGAAGAGCTGGAATTTCACTCGTTGATTAAAAAGATCAAGCCCGGTCTCAAGGCAATGATCGACCCAGAAAAAGCCAAGCCCTCATCGGCTCATTCCAAAAACATCACACCCAAGAGCAGCACCAAAGCATCCACCAAGCGTGCGTACAAACGCATTGAAACAGAAAAAGAACTGGACCAGCTCATTCACAAACTACAAAAATCGACAGCATTTGTATTGGACACCGAAACCACTTCGCTGCATCCATTGGATGCGAAAATTATTGGTATGTCTTTCGCCCATGAATCAGGCCAAGCCCATTACCTATCCTTTCAACACATGCAGTTGTCACCCCAAGAGGTATGGAAGAAACTGACCCCATTGTTGGAAAACCCTGATGTGCGCAAAGGCGGTCAAAACATCAAGTATGACCGCCATGTTTTGCGCAATGAGGGTATTAACCTTCAAGGCATTGGCATCGACACCATGATTGCTTCTTATCTGTTGGATCCCAATTCCCACCGCCATGGCATTGATGCCCTGGCGCAAACCCATTTAAATATGGAGAAAATTCCCACCCAGGATTTGATTGGCAAAGGCTCGAAACAGATTTCCATGCTGGAAGTGCCCATCGAGCAAATCACCGAATATGCCTGCGAGGACGCTGACGTTGCTTTTCAATTGCATCAACATTTTGATCCACAACTTAAACAACATGAGCTGATGGATTTATACCTCAACCTGGAACTGCCTCTGTTGGAAGTGTTGGGCGACATGGAAAGAGAAGGCATTTACATTGATGCCGACATCTTGGCGCGTCAAGGTCAAGACATTGCAAAAATGATCACTGAACTGGAAAAAACCGTTTTTGACATTGCCGGTGAAACATTCAATTTAAATTCGCCCAAACAGCTGGGGCCCATTTTGTTTGAAAAGCTGAAAATTCAGAATGACGTGGGCATCAAAAAAGTAAAAACCACCAAGACGGGCTACGCCACCAATCAAGAGACGTTGGAAAAATACAGCGCGCATCCCATCATTGCCTCCATCTTGCAATATCGAAACCTGGCCAAACTTAAATCGACTTATCTGGACGCATTGCCCTCGTTGATTCATCCCAAAACCAAGCGTGTGCATACATCGTTTAACCAAACGGTCGCGGCCACAGGCCGGCTTTCCAGCAGCGATCCAAACCTGCAAAACATTCCGATTCGCAGCGTGGAGGGCCGCAAAATTCGCGAAGCCTTTGTTGCACAAAACAAAGGCTGGAAAATTGTATCGGCGGATTATTCTCAAATCGAATTGCGTTTGCTCGCCCACATGAGTCAAGACCCCATTTTGCTCAAGAGTTTTCAAAATGACGAAGATGTTCACCGGCGAACTGCCGCCACCATGTTTGGTGTAGAAATGGACCAAGTCACAGCAGAGCAGCGCGGCAGAGCTAAAACCATCAACTTTGGCATCATCTACGGCATGGGTCCACAGCGTTTGGCCAGAGAAAATCAAATTTCGGTCGACCAGGCCAAAGAATTCATTGCAGCGTATTTTAAAAACTACAGCCACGTGCAAAATTATTTTGACGACACCTTGGCTTTTGCGCGCCAGCATGGTTTTGTGCAAACCTTGATGGGCCGTCGTCGACCCGTGCCTGAAATCCATGCCAAGAACAAGCGGTTTGCCTCACTGGCCGAGCGCATTGCCATCAACACCCCTTTGCAAGGAACCGCGGCTGACTTAATTAAAAAAGCCATGCTCAACATTGCCAAACAACTTCAAGATGCCAAATGGCAAAGCAAGATGCTGATTCAAGTTCACGATGAATTAATCTTTGAAGCACCTGAATCAGAGCTGGATGCTTTGACCGCGATGGTCAAAAAGCAAATGGGCCAAGCCATGTCACTCGATGTTCCACTAAAAGTGGATGTGGGCATTGGCGACTCTTGGGCTGAGGCGCATTAAACTTCTTAAAACCTCTGTTACGATTTTTCTTGGGTGGATTTTGTGTGTTTGGCCCAAACGGTGGCCACTTTTTCAACGGTTTGCTCACTGATGTCCAACGTGCGAAGTGGAAATGGAATATTGATGCCATGCTCATCAAAGGCTTGCTTAACAGCCATCACGGCTTCGTGGCGCGCGCGTAAATATTCTTTATGCGATGAATACTTTACCCAAAATCGCAAATCAAAATTGATGGAGCTATCACCAAAGCCGTTAAAAAAGACTTCAACTTCTTTGTCTTTGAGCACCATATCCATATTGGAAACAGCCTGTTTGGCTTGTTTGGCCGCTTCGGGTAACGCGTCTCCATAAGACACGCCCA
Source organism: uncultured Bdellovibrionales bacterium (assembly GCA_964497185.1). Classification (GTDB taxonomy): domain Bacteria; phylum Bdellovibrionota_G; class JALEGL01; order JALEGL01; family JAGRMV01; genus CAZCBX01. Next base: position 15,159 of record CAZCBX010000015.1, read on the forward strand.
CTTCAATGTCCACCCGGCGATCGGGGGTCGTTGTGTAATTCACCAATGCCTGAGTAAACAAATCCTTGTTGGGAATAAAAACTTCCAACCCGTCAAAGGTCATAATGTTGGTCGTGCGCAGGTTGATTTTTTGAACTGTACCAAAATATTCATTGTTGGAATGCACCCGAATGATGTCTCCAACGCGGTAGGGTTTTTGAAACGCAATAAAAATGCCCGAAATAAAATTGGAGGCCATTTCTTGAAAGGCAAAGCCCAGCGCCAAACCAATGACCCCTGCCCCGGCCAGCAACGAAGTGACGGTTTTATCCAGGTGCAAAATACCCAAAGCCACGAAAAGCCCCGAAAACAAAACCAAAAGGTACACTGTGGTGCGTGTGAGATTGATAACGGTTGGATTGGCTGAGGTTTTACCGATAAGGTTGGCCACCACACGGCTGGCAAGTTTGGCAAGCAGGTAAAACAAAACCACCACGAACACGGCGACGACAAAATTGGGCAAAATGGCCACGCCCTGTTCAAACCAGGTCATGGCTTTTTCTTTTAAAATGGTAAGGGCTTCATTAAGGTAGTCGGACATGGTGCTTCATGTACTGTCACACCTTACAAAAATGATCAAGCATCGTTCATCTACGTCCATATGTTGCACATGGACAAGGTGGATTCAAAGCCTTCTTATGCGGCTAAAATATAGAACATAACAAACGTTGCAATCAACACGGCAAGGTTGGTCATATCCATTTTATCGGTGGTTTGCTGTTTCATGGCTTCCTCTTTCATTATACTATAGAGCAAAACCAATGCCAAAATCCTAAAGCTAATTTTTTTAGAGATAATAGGCACTTAGCCAATTCACTGGATGGCAAACTGCCGATTTTTTGCGCGACACGGTAAAAAATGTCTCAATTAAAACAAGGAGATAGGTGCAATATGCTTAAATCGCGAATACGAAGCCAAGCTTGATGATCTCCCACGCCCATCGCGCATCGGGATCTTCAAAAATTTGATACACGCCGGTGGCCAAACGAACATGGATGTTGTCAATGCCCAAGAGGGGATAAAGATTTTTTTCTACGCCGCTTGTAATTTTCCACCCGCTGTTGCCGTTGGGGAGCATGGTGTACATGTATTGACCCGACAGATAAGGCAATACAAAGGTGTCTTTGGTTAAATAAAATTCAGGTCCCAGTGCGATGGCGACTTGTTTGGCCCCATCGACCGCAAACTGAAAACTAAACGTAAACGTCACGCTCTCCCGTAGAAAGTATCCAATGTCCAGGCTGTAGGTGCGGTTTTCATATGTTCGCTCGGGCGTAAAAGTCAATGGCTGACTGAAGTTTTGCGACAAATAGAACAGCCGTTCCAAGCCATGCACCGGCGTTGACCAAACGCAGACAAGCATAGAAACACCCAAAAGAAATTTTATTGGATCCTTGCGTAACTTTGGGATAGAGATTTGAACCACGACTATGAAACATATCAACAAATTCTGGGCGATCAATGCTTTTCTTGCATGGATTCTTCTTTTCACACCATCAGCCCAAGCACAATTGGGCAACGCCAGTGCAGGATACAAAGATGGGTTTTTTCTACAAACCCAAAACGGCGACTTTTTATTAAAGATGGGTTCCCGTTTAAATTTTCTATATGGCTATGGCTCCCTTGAACAGCAAGACAACGTGGCCAGTTTTGATATTCAGCACGCCAAATTATACATGGGGGGTCACGCCTTTAACAAACGGGTGTCGTTTTACCTTCAATCGGAGTTTGCCCAACACTCACGTCGGACCAACTTCGCCATGGAGCACACCAATGAAGCCTTTGCCTTGGAAGACTATTATATTCAAAGCAAATTTGGCACTTTGGCCTTGCAGGCAGGTCAGTACAAAGTGCCCTTTGCCAAACAATGGATGATCTATTCAGGCAATTTGCAGTTTATTCAACGCTCACTGGCCACCAATGCATTTCAATTTGGCCGCGACCGTGGCGTGGCTTTGTTTGGTCAAAAGTCCTATTTTGCATACACCATGGGGGTATTTAACGGGGCGTCAGTGATGACCATTCCCAATGTGCTTCGCAGACCCACCTCTCAAAATCAATCCAACGACCTGCAAAACTCAGGCATGATGTATGTTGCACGATTAACCGTATTCCCTCAGCGGCAAGCTGGCTATGAAGAGTCGGATATCCGTCACAATGAAGCCTCCCGCATTGAATGGGGCAGCACATTTGCCTTCGACCACAATCGTGATTATGACACCGATGGTGATTTTGATGCCGATGAATTTGGCGTAGAAACCTACAGCGTTGGTCTGGATGCCACCTACAAACGGCGCGGCCTTTCCTTACAAGCAGAAGCGTTTTGGCGCGAGCATGATTTTGAAAATCAAGCTGGCATTACGTCGATGGGAGCCTATGCCCAAGCAGGGTATTTTTTGCGACCCCGAAGTTGGGAAGTCGCATTTCGGTACTCCATTTTAGAGCCCAACCGAGACCAAAGCGAGGATTTATCGCAGGAATTTTCAGTGGTCAATAGTCTCTATTTATCCGGCAACCACCGTTATAAAATGATGTTTCAATATTCCTATTTTCATCATCAAACCCCGGTGGTCGATGGGCAGGATCATTGGTTGCAATGGATGTTGCAGTTTACAATTTAGTTTTTTGTTGTCTGTTATTTCGTTTTTGAAATGTAGATGGGTGGCCAGATGCACACCCTTGGCGTTTGTTCTCTCATAAGGGGTATTGCCTTGGGTGGGATTTGATTGGAAAGTTTGAGGAATCTGATATTCCACAAGGTATGTTAGAAAATCAAACCATTGGAATCACAGGCGCGGCACAAGGGTTGGGATTGGCCATGGCCCGCTTTTTTTCCACCCAGGGCGCAAAAGTTATATTGACGGACGTTCAAGAAGAAGCACTTGCCCAGGCAGTGGCTTCGATCAATGATGCCAACCCTGCCCATTTGGCCGAAAGTCATCGACTGGATGTATCCAATCCTGACAACGTAAAAGCTTTTGCACAGACCATTGAGCAAAAGTCATGGTCCATAACCGGTTGGGTGAACAATGCGGGCATTCTTCGGGATGCCAGTTTGTTGAAACTGGAAGCCGATGCGTTTGATCAAGTGATGGACATTCACGCCAAGGGCACGTTTTTATGCACCCAGATGATGGGTCGGCACATGAAAGATCATGGCCAAGGCGGCAGCGTGGTCAACTTATCCTCCGTGGCCTACAAAGGCAATTTTGGCCAGACCAATTACAGCGGCGCCAAAGCGGCCATTGTCGGCATGACCCGAACATGGGCGCTGGAATTGTCTCGGTATCAAATTCGGGTCAACGCCATTGCACCTGGGTTGATTCAAACGGCCATGACCGACAGCATTCCTGAAGACGTGCGCGAACAAATGGTGGATAAAATCCCTTTAAAGCGCATGGGACAACCCGAAGAAATTGCCAATTTGGTCGCTTTTCTGATATCCAAGAAGGCGTCGTACATACAGGGACAAACGATTCATATTAACGGCGGTTTTTACATTTAAATGGCCGCATACAAAACCACAAGGAACACACCATGAGCCAACAACCCCATAAAGTCAAAGATATCAGCCTCGCCGATGAAGGCCGTCAGCGAATTCAATGGGCCGAAAGCCGCATGCCTGTTTTGGCCGAGCTTCGTAAAAAATATTCTTCCACCCAACCCTTCAAAGGCGCCAAAATCGCAGGCTGCTTGCACGTCACCAAAGAAACTGGCGTGCTGATTGAGACGCTTCGTGATTGTGGTGCGGAAGTGTATTGGTCTGGCTGCAACCCTTTGTCTACCAACGATGCCGTAGCTGCGGCCCTGGCCGCCAATGGCACCCAAATTTACGCATGGCATGGACAAAACACCGAAGAGTTTTATGAGTGCATTGATGCCACCGTTCAAGCAGGACCCAATCTTACATTGGACGATGGTGCAGATTTAATTTTTACCGTACACAACAAATACAAAGATCAAGCCAAAGATATCATTGGCGGTACGGAAGAAACCACCACGGGTGTTCACCGTTTGCGCGCCATGGCCAATGATGGCAAGCTTTTGTATCCGGTTTACGCGGTCAATGATTCTGCCACCAAATGGGACTTTGACAATGTCTATGGTACGGGGCAATCCACCTTGGACGGCATTTTGCGTGCAACCAGTGTCCTGCTTGCAGGCAAATACTTTGTGGTGGCTGGCTATGGTCACTGCGGACGGGGCGTTGCTTTGCGCGCCAAAGGCATGGGTGCCAAAACCATTATCACAGAAATTGATCCAGTCGCCGCATTGCGCGCCACATTGGAAGGTCATGAAGTGATGACCATGGACGAAGCCGCCAAAGTGGGCGATGTATTTGTGACCGCCACCGGCATGAAAGACGTGATTGTGGACCGCCATTTTGAAAGCATGAAGGATGGCGCTGTGGTTTCCAATACAGGGCATTATGACTGTGAGCTTAACCTCCAGCAACTCGATGCCATTGCCGAAAGCAAGCGAACCATTCGACCCGAAAACGAAGAGTATCGCATGAAGGACGGTCGAAAATTGTACATCTTGGCACAAGGGCGCTTGGTCAACCTTGCTGCTGCTGAAGGGCACCCTTCTGAGGTCATGGATATGTCTTTTGCCAACCAGTTTTTGGCGTTAAAAGACTTGTTTGAAAATGGCAAAAACTTAGACAATCAAGTCTACACCCTACCCGAAGAAACGGATCGTGAAATTGCGTTAATCAAGCTGCAATCCATGGGCCATGATGTAGACGTATTGACCCCTGAACAAATCACCTATGCCACAGATTACTCAGCTGGTACTTAATTCGAGAACCAGCCATGAATCACGCAATGCCCGTGCTTAGCAAGAGCGCCATTGCCAGATCAAAAGCTGATAGGAAAAGAGAACATCAATGATTGGAAGCAAACAACTCAAAGCAGGCATGATCATTCGTTATCAGGATGATCTATGGAAAGTCATGGAAGCCGTTCATACCTCGCCCGGCAAAGGCGCTGCGTTTGTGCAGGTCAAACTGCGAAATGTCATCAAAGGCAATCAAACCCAGCACAAGTATCGTTCGGGTGAAAACATTGAACGGATTATTTTGGACACCAAAGAAGTGGAATACCTCTACAGCGATGGCCAACTGCTTCATTTTATGGACACCTCAACCTATGAACAGTTTTCTGTTGATCAAGCCATGTTGGAAGACAAATTGGGCTACCTTACGCCCAATTTGCAGCTCATGGTAGAAATGCATGAAGGTCAAGTGTTGGATGTGCAGCTACCCAAAGTGGTCAAACTCAAAGTCACCGAATGTGAGCCGTATATCAAAACAGCCACGGCCACCAATAGTTTTAAGACAGCACAAACTGAAACCGGTGCAAGCATTCAAATTCCTGGATTTATTGAAGTGGGCGAGTGGGTCGAAGTCGACCCTGAAACGGGCAAATACATGGCTCGGGCCAAAGAAGAAGGCTAAGTATGGCTTTTGTTGAAGTTCGGGATCTTCTCGTGCAATCCCATATTGGATGCAGTGAAGATGAGCAAAAACAGGTGCAAAATCTTCATTTGCACATCAAAGCCCATTTTGATCCGCGTGCGTGTTACAAGTCAGATCAGCTGGCCGATACGGTGGATTACATGGCTCTTTCTCAACACGCTCAAGCGCAAGCCATTGAAAAACCTCGCTTTTTGCTAGAGACACTGGCCTCAGACATTGCGCAGGCATGTTTGAAGGGGGATGCGCGTATTCACCAAGTGGACATTCATATCGAAAAATTTTCCACGGCTCAAAAAGCGCGCCATGTGGGTTTTGCAGATACTTTTCAACGCAAATAATTTTTTGTATAATAGGACCATGAAAACGATCATTTTTACCTTGGCCATCGCGCTATTGGCCCCTCTGTCCACTTTGGCTCAAACCGATGTATGCTGTGTGATGTCTTCAGAGTCCGGCAACAAGGTCAGCACCACCGCTTCCTACATGACCCCTGGGCAATGCAAACCCGGTGAACAAACAAGTGGAAAACGTATGTGTGCCATGTACAAAGGCGACGAAGACACGTTTTGCTCCACCCGCAGCGACGACAACAAAAAACTACGATGCAACAAGTGCGGTTACGTATGGATTGACGGGCAATGCTACGTGGAAGACCCTGTTGAGCTGGCCAAAAAAGATTTAGAAAAAAAAGAAAAAGAAAAAGAAAACGGCTCGGAAGAAAAAAAGCAGTACCCCGCCGTGGTTCCAGCTGAATAAAACCCTTTACACTTGGATTTAAAAAATCAAGATAGATCTATCGACCCCGCAAATTCGGTGTCGTCCAGACATTGCATGCGTATATGGTAGGCGAGCGTGAATAATTCTTGAAAATAAGCTGGTCTATAAGCCGAGTTCTGTTCAGATCCGAAGATCCTTGATGATCATTTATCTGGGACGTTTGTTACCAAACGCCTCAAGCAGTCTACCCGGAAACAAGCATGGGCAGCTCGAACGTTTCCCTATTTGACCTTGCACCCAGCGGGGTTTACCCTATGGTCTGTCACCAGACGCACGTGTGAGCTCTTACCTCACAGTTTCACCCTTACCGACCTTTAAGAACTTGTCTACAAAGGTTTTGGCGGTTTGCTTTCTGTTGCACTTTCCGTACGCTTTCACGTCCTGGCCGTTAGCCAGCGCTGTGCCCATCGGTGCTCGGACTTTCCTCCAACAGACAATAAAGCCTGTCCGCGATCATCCGACCAACTTATTTTCAAAGAATAGCTCAGTGCATATCACACTCTGGCTAAAAAAACCAAGCTACTTCAATTGCAATTAAGCGTCCAGGGCTTGGTTGGCCAGTGCATCTGCACGCTGATTTAGCTCGCGACGAACATGGTCCATGGCAAACGAGTCAAATTGCGCAATCAAGATTTTGGCTTTTTCAAACAAGGGTTTAAGTCCGGGATGCTTCACCTTGTATTGACCATTGATTTGACGCACCATCAACTGAGAGTCGGCGTACACCGTAAGGTTTTTAATTTTTTGAGACGCTGCCATTTCCAAACCCAATATCAAAGACATGTACTCGGCATAATTGTTGGTTTGCACGCCCAATGGCTTGGATACCACGCCCACTTCTTTTTCACCTGCGTAGAGCACGGCACCAGCCGAAGCTGGGCCAGGGTTACCCCTGCATGCACCATCTACAAATAAAACATGTTTCATTGGGTCGATAAAACGCTATGCTTCTTGTGCAACATCTTCCTGCCAAAAGATCAAACGTTGGCAGTTGGGACATCTTTCGACTTTGTTGGGACTTTGCATCATCAGGTTGGCCATTTGTGGTGGAATGTTCATAAAACACCCCTGACACGCGCCATCAATAACCGGAACGATGGCATCTTGATATTTGCGATCGCGAATCATGCGATACTGGCTCAAAAGTCTGGTATCACAGGCCTTTTCAAGATCTTTGACGGTGGACTCTTTGGTTTCCAGCTGTCCATCAAATTCACCCATTTTGCTGGTCACTTCTTCTTTCACCGCATTTAACTTTTCAAGCGACTGATCATAGCTGGTTTGAATCAATTCCAATTCTTTTTTGGCACGTTCAATGTCTTCGGTTTTTTGTAAAATTTGTGTTTCAAGATCTCCATTGCTTTTTTCAGTGGAATCAATTTCTTTTTTTAGTGCTTGAAACTCATAAGGCTTGGTGATTTCTTTGAGTTTTTTTCGACTTTTGTGAAGTCGCTGCTCCTCCAGCTCTAAAGTTTTTTCTAAGTCAGCATGTTCCGCTGTGAGGGCTGCAATTCTGGTTTGCATTTCATTGAGTTTGGTTTCTTTGGCGTCAAAATCTTTTTGCGCTTTTTCTAACTGATCTGGAAACACTTGTGCATCCGTTCGAATGATATCAATTTCTTCCTCAATGGTTTGCAATGCCAAAATGTTTTCAATTTGTTTATCCATGGGTAGTACAAAATCCCTTCTCAAAGTGGATTTGCGTGGTGGGCCCACCAGGACTTGAACCTGGGACCTGCCGGTTATGAGCCGGATGCTCTAACCAACTGAGCTATAGGCCCCCGCATCACACACTTTATCTCGTATGTTTTGCTTATGCGCTATGACGCATAAGACCTTACCTTTTATCATGGCTGCCAACGATTACAAGCCATTAGGCACGGCACGTTAAAAAAAATAAACCTGTTCTGTAATGGGTTACAAAAAAAATGCACAAAAGATCAAAATTGAACCTTAAGCAAGGTGGGCCATGCGCCAAGCGCATTTTTTATTTTGGCAAAGCTGCCAACCCTTGAGAATCGTTTAGGATTCGTTGTCAGAGAAGGTTTTAAGCTTTTTGGCGCGGCTGGGATGACGCAGTTTTCTTAGCGCTTTGGCTTCAATTTGACGAATTCGCTCACGGGTCACATCAAAGTCCTGCCCTACTTCTTCAAGGGTGTGGTCTGATTTTTCACCAATGCCAAAACGCATGCGCAATACCTTTTCTTCACGCGGTGTGAGGGTGGCCAATACGCGGCGCGTTTGTTCAGACAAACTCATGCCGATGACAGCATCTCCAGGGTTGATGGCGTTTTTGTCTTCGATAAAATCGCCCAAATTCGAATCTTCTTCTTCACCAATGGGGGTTTCGAGTGAAATGGGCTCTTTGGCAATTTTTAACACTTTGCGCACTTTATCCAGCGGCAGCTCCATGCGCTCTGCAATTTCTTCCGGAATGGGTTCACGGCCCAATTCTTGAATCAGCGCACGCGAAGTACGAACCAATTTATTGATGGTTTCAATCATGTGGACAGGAATACGAATGGTGCGGGCCTGGTCGGCAATGGCGCGGGTGATGGCTTGTCGAATCCACCAAGTGGCGTAGGTTGAAAATTTGTACCCACGACGGTATTCAAATTTATCAACGGCTTTCATTAAACCAATGTTGCCCTCTTGAATCAAATCCAAAAACTGAAGGCCACGGTTGGTGTATTTTTTGGCAATGGACACCACCAAACGCAGATTGGCTTCCACCAATTTGGTTTTGGCTTTTTCAGCTTGCGCCTCACCGTGTTGCAATTTTTGATACGTATCTTGAAGCTGTTTGATGGTCATTTCGGCTTCGTCTGAAATTTGTCCCAGAACTTTCTCAGAGCGTTTCACAGACTTTTCGATTTCAACCAGCTCTTCCAAACTAATTTTCTTAAGCTTTTTGGCCACTTTTTTAGATTCAGCATCGCCTTTTTTCGACTCTTTAAAAAAGACGCGCAACTCATCCAGCTTTTTACCACTGGTGGTTTCCGCACGTTCCAGTGCTTTTTCAGCACGCTCAATTTTCAAAATCATGTTCTTGAGTTTGGATACGATGCGGTTGATCCATTTACGGTTCAAATTGATATCTTTGAGCGTTTCGAACATTTTTTCGAAATTGCGTCCAATTTTATCGTTGATGTCTTTTTTCTTCTTGGCTGAAACCTTGCGCCGCTCTTGGGTCAGTTTTGTGTTTTCACGGTTGTACCGCTTGATGCGCGCAATTAGCTTCACGATGTCTTTGACGTATGCTTCTTCGTCAAAATCTTCGTCTTCTTCTTCAATGCCACGGATTAAATCTTTTACGCGGATGGTGCCTTTTTTTAATTTTTCGCCAATCAAAAGCACTTCTTTGATGCCCACCGGGGACTTCATTAAAATTTCTAAAACTTCGTTTTCGCCTTCTTCAATTTTTTTGGCGATTTCGACTTCACCCTCGCGGGAAAGCAATGCAACTGAGCCCATGCGTTTTAAGTACATGCGCACTGGGTCGTTGGATCGGGCGGTCTCTATTTTTTTTGCGGTGGCGGCTTCATCTTCCGCATCTTTGCTTTTCTTGCTTTTTTTGCCCTGTTTTTCAGAGTCAACAATGGCGATGTCGAGCTCTCCAAACATGACCATGATGTCGTCAATTTGCTCGCTTTGGACCACCTCGTTGGGCAGAACTTCGTTGACCTCTTCGTAGGTTAAAAACCCCTTCTCTTTACCCGAGTCAATTAAATCCTGCAGAATCCCTGTATCTTTATCTTCCATACCACGCACTTTCTTTACGAAGCTGCCGCATCCACAGCTCTCTTTTTTAAAGCGTATTTTGTTTGGGTTAACGCAATCACTTGATCTTCTTGACCTTTTGCTTGCGCAAACTCAATTTGTTTTTGCAAAAAAGCCAGTTTGCGATTGGCTGTTTTACGAAAACAATCTCCCCATGCTTTTCGCAGTTGGTCTTTGGACCAATCCGGTTCAATTTCCAACATGGCGCCAGACAGTAGACTTCTATAGTCTTCTTTTGCCCAATGATCAATCCATTTCATGGGGTTTTGTGCCAATAAATCATCTTCCATACAGGATCGAGCAACATCCGTCAAATCAGGACTTGAGAGCAGTGACAACATCTCTTCTTGCGTCAGTTTGGCGCGAAAGGTTTCATGCTGGGCGTAAAGCACCAATAGCATAACTTCTTCAATGCTGGCGGGCGCCTGTACCGGCTTTTCAACAGCTTCAGGCACGGCGGCTGGTTTGGATACGGGCCTTGCCTTGGCAAAAATACTGGCATCAAGGCCCATTTTTTGACAGAAAGCATCTTTAAGCGCTTGCCCAATGTAGGCGTTATCCGCATGGGTGACCCAGTCCACCACATCTTCTAAAAAATCGGTTTTTTTCGAAATGGAAGCCGCTTGGGTGTAAAAAGTTTCGATAAGGTAATCGATCAACGCGGTGTGCGGGTATGCCAAAAATGCCTTCGAACCATGGGCGCGTATCCAAGTATCGGGATCTTCACCCTTGGGCATCACCATCACACGGGCCGATAACCCGCTGGGCAGAATGCTTCTGGCTGCTTTTTTACTGGCTTGCTGGCCTGCTTGATCGCCATCAAAAACCAAAATCACCTCGTCTACATACCTTCTTAACACTTTGGCATGGTCGGACGTGGTGGCCGTTCCCAGCGTGGCCACGACATTTTCCACGCCGGCTGCGTGCAATGCCATTTGGTCAAAATACCCTTCAACGATGTACACCTTTTTGGTCCGGCGCATGGCTTGCTCGGCCATGTGCAAACCATACAGCGTTCGGCTCTTATCAAACCATTTGGTTTGGGGTGAATTGAGATATTTTGGTTTTTCATCACCCATGGCTCGACCGCCAAAACCAATGATTTCACCTTTGGCATCATAAATTGGAATCATCAAACGGTTGCGAAAAACATCATAATACGAATTTTTCTTTTGCTTGCGTGCAGCGATGACACCGACTTTCAACGCATCGGATAACGACTTTTCATCTCGCTTGAGTGCGCTGACCATGTTTTCCCAACCATCGGGCGCAAAACCAAGCCCAAAGGTTTCGATCATTTCGGGGGAAACGTCTCGTTTGGTGAGCACTTCAAGCGCGGCTTTGCCCAAGGGGTGCGTGGTCAGAACCTGGTGATATTTTTTCTGCGCATATCGTAAAATGGCTTGCGAATAATCATCGACTTCTTGATGCTTGCGCTGATTTTGATAGGGCGTTAAATCTACACCCACCTCTTTGGCGCCCCACTCCAACGCTTCAGGAAAAGTAAAGTGATGGTACTGCATCAAAAAATGATAGGTATTGCCTCCCACACCGCAACCAAAACAGTGATACAACTGTTTGGAACTGCTGACCTGAAAAGAAGGTGTTTTTTCATCGTGAAATGGACAACAGCCGACATGATTGGCCCCCGAGCGCTTTAAAGGCGTGACTTGGCCAACGATTTGCACCAAATCGAGTCGATTGCGAATGTCTTCTATGACGTCTTTGGGTATCAACGATGGTCCTCCGTGGTGCAGACGCGCAGACGCGTAGGCATGATGTACCGGAGGAAATGGAATAATGCAATGGGTAGCGGTTTAACGGTAGGAACCACGTTTTTTAGACATGGCAGCTTTGCGCTTTTTCTTTTCGCTAGGCTTTTCGTAATGCTCACGTTTGCGAATTTCAGACAAAATACCTGCACGCTCACACATTTTCTTAAAGCGGCGCAAAGCACTTTCAAAAGATTCACCGTCCTTAACTTTAACGGCGGTGGACTGATTGTTTGAAACGGCTCGATTGTTAGACATTGAAAATCAACTACTCTTTCTTGTTAAAAAATTGATGCTCGCTTGTACGCCAACCCATGCAAGATGTCAAGCCTCCACTGCGGTGAAAGTTTGAATGCAAAACTGTTATCCTCGCTGCAATCCATATATCGGATGCCGCATTTAGATGCTTTTTGTGGCGTCTTTGGGCCCGTGGGTGTTGGCATTCGCTAGTCCTCGCGCAGCTACCGGAGACGCTCATGCCAACACCCACGGGCTGAAGCTACATATTGTGTACATGTTTTCTTAAAAAACAAACGTCCTTGGCGTTTGTCTTTTCCCCAACCATCCGAAAAAAAATCTTCGATTGTCGAAAGCAGCTATTTGGGCCTTTGCTCACGTCTCCGCAGCGAAGCGAGGACTAGTGAGCAAAGGCCCCAATAGCTGCTCAAAATACGCATCAAAAAAATTACGCCGAAGCCAAATCAATCGCAGCTTTCACAACGTCACTCACTTGTGGCAAAACAACATTGGCTGCAGTGCCAAGCGGAATATAAGTATCTACAGCTTGAACAACGCGCATTTGCCCCATAAAACCTGCTACATGAAATCCACTGACAATCGCCTCTGCAACTCCGCCTCCTTGACGGCATTCGTCCACGATCAACACTTTTTGATACCCGTCGGCTTCTTTGTGCATGTCTTGCCAGGGCAGTGGCTTTAAAAATCGTAAATCCACCACTTTTACACGCAGCCCATGTTTTTGCTCCAGTGTCTGAGCCGCTTGAAGCGACATGTGCAAACCGTTGGCGTAGGAGAAAATCACCATGTCTTTGTGGTCTGGATGGTATATGCGGACGGTGGGCGTTTCAATCAAGTCGGGTTGGGCAGGGTACGACTGCAACCATTGTCCATCACCGGCTTGATGCAGGTCTTTTTGCATGTACAACGCGATCGGCTCCAAAAAAAACACCACGCGCCCCTGCGCTTTGGCGAAGGCCACGGCACTGTGTAACATCGAGACTGCATCGTCGCCGCGGGAAGGCACCATCACCAGCACGCCCGGCACGTCTAAAATGGCGGCCACCGAATGATCGTTGTGGAAATGCCCGCCAAAACCTTTTTGATAGGCAAAGGCTGCCATGCGGATCACCATGGGGTTCACATATTTGGCATTGGAAAAAAAGGCTTGTGAAGCGGCTTCACCCCGAATTTGATCTTGGGCGTTGTGGTAATAGGCCAAATATTGAATTTCTGGCATCGGAATAAATCCGATCTGGGCCATGCCGATGGCCAGACCCAAAATGGTGGTTTCATCAAGCAATGTATTAAACACACGTTTGGTGCCATAGGCGGCCACCAAGCCGTGGGTCACGTGATACACGCCGCCTTTGCGCGCTACATCTTCGCCAAACAACACCGTTTTGGGCTCGGCGAGCATAAGGTCGTGCAAAGCCCAGTTAAGAAGCATCGCCATATGTCGGGGTTTGGGGCTTTGTTCGGGCAGATGGCCGATATGTTGATCGAAATGGGCGGTGCGTGTTTTTTTCTTCACCGAGGGCAGTTTTTCAATCGCTGCGTCTCGGCGATACAGCGGTGCGATCACTTCTTCTACGGTCGTCAAATGTTGGATGCCCGCGGCTTGATCGCCCATGGCTTGAATGCGCGCTTTTTCGGATAGATAAAAATCCAACAGTGTTTGAGCGGTTTCGCTGCCAGCATTGACGCAAAGCTGACTGCTGCGAATGATTGGATCTAATTTTTCTTCGATTTCAATTTCTTCTGGCAACCGATATGCGCTTTCTACATCGCTACCCGCGTGGCCAAACAAACGAATGGTGCGCATGTGCAAAAAGGCCGGTTTGCGTTTTTCACGAACATACGCAATGGCTTTCATGCTCTGCGTAAAAACATGATCCAAGTCCAAGCCATCGGCAAAGAAATAGGCTATGTCAGGACGTGCTTTCATTTTAGAGGCGATCCAACCGCGTGGCGTGCGCACGGATATACCAAAACCATTGTCCTCACATACAAAAAGCATGGGCGTGGGAAGCTTTTGATACGCCGACCAAGAGGCTGCATTAAAAGCTGTTTGCGCACTGGCGTGATTGCAGCTTGCATCTCCAAAATTGCACATCACGATGGAATCGGCCGCCACTGGCATGTCCATTTTCATATGGGCGGCTCGGGATATCCCAAAGGACATGCCCACGGCTTTGGGCAAATGGGATGCGATGGTGCTGGTTTGTGGAATCACCCAAAGATCGGGGTGTCCCCATACTTTATGACGTCCGCCACTGCAGGGGTCATTTTTATCGGCACAGAAAGACCGAACCGTCTCCGACACCATGCTGGCATGGCCTAAGGCTTGGGCGCGGGCCAACATCAATGCGCCGCTGCGGTAATGCAATAAGCATGGATCGGTTCGGCCCAACAAATGGCCCAATACAACATTGCCCTCATGGCCAGCGCTGCCGATGGTATAGAACCCATAGCCTTTGGCTTTGAGCCTACGGGCCTCATAGTCCAGCAATCGGGATTGTATTTGCAAACGGGTTAACTGAGATAAAACGGATGGATCAAGGCTGCTTTGATGCGCGCCACGCGAGAGAGATTTTAATGCCTGAAGATATTGATTTTCAACCAGCCCCGTTCGATCCATCCGGCCACTCCGCGTTAGCTGCTTGAAGATCCCTGCGCATCAAAAAAGGCTTGAATGGCCTCCACCCGATCGGTTTGCTCCCAAGAAAAACCTTTTTCCTGTCGGCCAAAATGACCATAGGCAGCCGTTTGTTTAAAAATGGGGTTTCGAAGTTGCAAGCCATCCATGATGGCTTTGGGTTTTAAAGGAAACACCTCACGCACCATTGTGGACAAATCGTCGGTTGAATAAGCGGAAGTGCCATAGGTATCAACCATCACAGATACAGGGTCTGCAACACCAATGGCATAAGCCAGCTGAACTTCGCAGCGGGAAGCCACGCCTGAGGCCACGATGTTTTTGGCAATGTAGCGCGCCACGTAGGAGGCGCTGCGATCCACTTTGGTGGCATCTTTGCCGGAAAATGCGCCGCCGCCATGCCGGCCCCATCCGCCATACGTATCCACCACAATTTTTCTTCCCGTCAATCCGGCATCGCCTTGCGGGCCGCCAATGACAAATTTTCCCGTGGGGTTGATGAAATACTTGGTTTGATCGGTCAGCCATTGGCCATCAAATACCGGATCAATCACGTGTTTTTTCATATCCTCCACAATGCGCGCGTGCTCGATGTTATCATCATGTTGCGTGGAAAGAACAATGGTGTCCACCGAATGCGCTTTGCCATCCTCGTACACAAATGTCACTTGTGCCTTGCCGTCAGGGCGCAAATAGTCCAGCGTTTGATTTTTACGAACTTGGCTCAGCTGTTGGGTAAGCCGATGGGCGTAGTAAATGGGATTGGGCAAGAAAGCGTCGTTTTCATCACACGCATAACCAAACATCAAACCTTGATCACCCGCACCCAGCTCTTTGTACAAACCATCGCCTTCATCCACACCCTGTGCAATGTCGGGCGACTGTTGGCCAATGGAAATCATCACCGCGCAGTGATCGGCATCAATGCCGTAATCAGCATTGGTGTAGCCAATGTCACGAAGGGTTTCGCGCACCAAACTGGCATAGTCCACTTTGGCATGTGTGCGCACCTCACCCGCCAAATGAATAAACCCGGTGGCGGTCATGGTTTCAATGGCCACGCGAGCGTCGGGGTCTTCTTTTAATATGGCATCCAGACAGGCATCTGAAATTTGATCGCAAATTTTATCGGGGTGACCTTCTGTGACCGATTCAGAAGTAAACAAAAACTTTTTTAAGTCGAGCATGGGTTTTCCTTTGATGGTGACCACTTGAAAAACGTTTGTTGACCAGTAACATTGGTTGTTTCATTGATCAATGAAAACCATCGTTCTGTTTGATGCCAAGCGTGTCTTAAAAAATCCATTTTAAAACACTTCATACAATTTCTTCTCTCATGGGAGGGCTTTTTGGATGCTTACACATGGGGGCTCTCCAGTTGACGGTGGAGCACTTCGCAATCATATTCCATGTCGCGTATGGCTTTCTGCAACGCTTGCGCAATGGCCACCGAGCGATGTTGACCGCCGGTACACCCAATGGAAATCTGTAAATATGATTTTCCCTCTTGTTGGTAGCGTGGCAATAAAAAACGCGCCCAATCGCTAAGCTTATCCACAAAAGTTTTGGCATCTTCTTGACCCATGACATACGCCTGCACATCTTGATCAAGGCCCGTTTTCACCCGCAGCGCCGGTTCGAAATAGGGATTTTTTAAAAAGCGCACGTCCATGACCAAATCTGAATTAAGCGGCACGCCATATTTATAACCAAAAGACATGATGGTCACTTTTAAAGAATTGCCGCCAATCAAAGGATCTGAATACATTTTAAGCATGCGGTGGCGCAAATCCCGCGATGAAAAATCCGACGTATCAATGCAGTGATGGGCCATGTTTCGGACCTTGGACAAAAGCTCTCTTTCCTTTAAAATGCCATCGTCTACCGATCCTGTAGGAGACAAAGGGTGGCGATGACGTGTCTCGCTAAAGCGGCGCATCAATACTTCATCTTTGGCATCCAAAAAAACCAGCTCGAGCGAAGGATCTTTTTCCAATCTTTTTTCCAGCAGCTGGGGCAACAAAGTAATGGACCGCTGATTTCGTGCGTCCAACACCAACGCTTGTTTTTCATTGATGGGCGATGCGGCAGTTGTTTGCGCATGGGTGGCTTGATCCATGTGGTCAAAAAAAGCGGGCAGCAGTTCCACGGGCATGTTGTCAATGCAGTTGTAGCCTAAGTCTTCGAGCGCCTTGCTGGCCAAAGATTTTCCTGAACCCGATAGGCCTGAAATAATCACAGTTTTCATAGTGCTTATTCTTGCGGCCCTGCCCTAAAATAGCAATAAAAAAGGGGGCCGTGGCCCCCCCTTCATCCATTTTAGTTTAAATCCTTAAGCAGCAGCTGTGGCTTTTAAATGTCGAATGCGACGGATTTTTCGGTCGTGGTGACGTCGAATGGTTTTTTCCACTTTGGCAAATGCTTGTTCAATGGAAGCATAAATATCACCCGTTGCGCCCACGCCATGGGTGCGAAAGTTTTTGGCTCTAACCACGACTTCGGCTTTCTGCAGGTAGCTTTCTGCCGATAGCGTTACGTGGCATTCCATGGCATCCAGGCCATAACGGCTAATTTTTTTCATCTTTTGATTAATTTTATCTTTCACCGCATCCGATGAGTCCATCTGTTTGAATGTAATGTCTGTTTTCATCATTTCCTCCCAAGGGTCTTTTTTTAAATAAAATTGTTTTAATGATAAATGTTTTTACGTTTGGACGAGGACAACAAGCCAAGCATCTCCCGATACTTTGCCACAGTTCGACGGGCAATGTCTACATCACTCTGACGTAAAATTTCGACAATTTCTTGATCGCTGTAGGGCTTACGGGGATCCTCTTTATCAATAATGGCTTTGATTCGCTGCTTTACAGCTTCAGAGGCCATGTCGGAACCTGTGACGCTTTTAATGCCAGAGTTAAAGAAAAACTTCAGCTCGAAAATGCCCTGAGGGGTGTGCACATATTTGTTGGTGGTGACACGGCTGACCGTAGACTCATGCATGCCAATGTCTTGGGCTACATCTTTGAGCACCATGGGTTTGAGTGCTTTGACACCCTCGTCAAAAAAATCACGCTGAATTTGAATAATCGACTGCGTCACTTTGTAGATGGTTCGCTGACGTTGGTGAATCGATCGAATCAACCAAAGCGCCGAACGCATCTTGTCGTGAATGTACTCTTTTTCCTCATCGGTGGATTTGGTGTTGGTCAACAACGATTGATAATAACTCGACAAGCGAAGCTTGGGCAAACCATCTTCGTTTTGACTGATCACCGGTTCACCGTTGATCATGCGCACGTAAATATCGGGGGTGATGTACTGAGAACTTTCATCAAAAAATTGGCGGCCTGGTTTGGGATCGAGCTTTTTCATGCGTTCAACTGTCTGCAAAATTTCTTGAACCGAAATTTTAAGCGTCTTGGCCACTTCATCGTATTTTCGTTTTTCAAGCAAAGGCAGGTAATCGCGAATCATCACGCGCAACAAATCATTTTCATCCAAGTGTCGCGTTTGAATCAAAAGACATTCACGCAAATCGCGCGCGCCCACGCCGGCTGGATCCAGTTCTTGTACTTTGCTCAACGCATGCTCAAGCACGCGAACACTAACATCTCGCGCAAGCGCCATGTCTTCCAGCGTGGTGGCCAGATAGCCATTTTCATCCAAATTGCCAATGATGGCTTGGACAAAACGCATTTCCGTATCGCTGAGTTTGGTCAGCTGCGCTTGGTCCAAAAGGTGCTCGGCCAATGTGGTCACGCTGGTTAGCGTGGCTTCGTATGAGGGCAAATCATCATTGCCGCGAACACGGTAACGTGTTTCTTCTTTTCTTTGCGAATGGTTGTTCAGCAGATTTTCAAGATTAACGTCATCCATGCCCTGCTGTGAGTTGGGATTGACCTCATCATCTTGGGTGCGCACCTCGGGTTGGGTTTCGCGCATTTTGGGCTCAGTTTTGTCTCCACTGCCCTCCAGCTCTTCTAAAATTGGGTTTTCCAGCAGCTCGTTTTGGCAGTGCTGTGCCAATTCCATGCGATTGAGCTGGAGCAATTTGATTGCCTGCTGCAGCTGCGGTGTCATGACCAGCTGCTGACTGAGTTTTAAACTTTGTTTGAGTTGAAGAGCCATCGTGTTCTATAAGAATACCATTTTCCAAAATGGCATGTAAACCGTGTTCCGAACTAAATAAAAAAATCCTGTAATTTCAATGACTTAAAAAAATAATTTTGGCACGATTTTCGTATGCACTTGGCACGCCCATGGCTTTTTGCATGATGGGCTCGGTAAAGCCTTGAATTATGCGCGTTGATCCAAAGCGGCTTGAATAAAGCTTTGAAACAAGGGATGCGGCGCAGTGGGTTTAGACTGAAACTCGGGATGAAATTGCACCCCAATAAACCAAGGATGGTCTTTGATTTCAATGATTTCCACCAATTGATTGGTGGGACCCACGCCCGAAATGATCAAGCCCGCTTTTTCAAGCTGTTCCAAATAGGCATTGTTCACCTCAAAGCGATGGCGATGGCGTTCATCGACTTGATTGGCGCCATATATTTTTTGTGCCAGACTTCCAGCTTTCAGTGCGCATGGGTACGCCCCCAAACGCATGGTGCCTCCCTTGGCGGCGACCTTTTTTTGTTCTTCCATCATGTTGATGATGGGCTGTTGCGTTTTTTGATCAAACTCCAGTGACGTGGCTTGTTCAAGTCCCGCTTCGTGTCGGGCATATTCAATCACGGCACATTGCATGCCCAGACAAATGCCGAAAAAAGGAATTTTTTCCGTACGGGCGTGCGCAATGGCTTTAATTTTTCCCTCAATACCCCGATGACCAAAACCACCGGGTACCAGCGCGGCATCCACCCCTTCGAAAAAAGAAGCCACATCGGAAGACCGTTCTATTTCTTCTGAATCAATGTATTTGACCTCAACTTTGGCGCGGTTGGCAATGCCACCATGGACCAAGGAAGCATGAAGGCTTTTGTAAGAATCCACCAGGTCTACATATTTACCGATGATGCCCACCGTCACTGTGTGCTTGGGATTTTTAATGGTTTCCACCAAATTTTCCCACTCGGCCAAATCCGAATGACGGGTCCACATGCCCAGCAAATCAATGATTTTTTGATCCAGGCCTTCCTTGCGAAACACGATGGGGATTTCATAGGTGGTCTCTACATCTTTGGCGGTGATGACACAGTCAGAGGGGATGTTGCAAAACAAGCCGATTTTTTCTTTGATCTTGGCAGGCAGCATGCGGTCGGTTCGACACAACAAAATGTCCGGCTGAATACCAATGGACTGAAGCATTTTAACCGAATGCTGGGTGGGTTTGGTTTTTAACTCACCGGCCGCTTTTAAATAAGGCACCAAAGTCAAGTGTAGGTACAGCGTATTTTCACGGCCATACATAGACCGAAATTGACGAATGGCTTCTAAAAATGGAAGGCTTTCAATGTCACCGGCGGTCCCGCCCACTTCGATCAATGCCACATCGGCTTGCCCCACACTGCGGTGAATGTGTTCTTTAATTTCATCGGTGACATGCGGGATCACCTGAACAGTGGCGCCCAGATAATCGCCCCTGCGCTCTTTGGTAATGACTGAATCGTAAATTTGCCCGGTGGTAAAGTTGCTGGCCTTGGTGATGTTGGCATGGGTGTAGCGTTCGTAGTGGCCGAGATCCAAATCGGTTTCCGCCCCATCTTTGGTGACAAACACTTCCCCATGCTGCAACGGAGACATGGTGCCCGGATCAACATTGATGTAGGGGTCCATTTTTAACATGGACACTTTTAAGCCCCTGGATTCTAATAATGCACCGATGGAAGAAGAGGCAATGCCTTTGCCCAAAGAAGATACAACCCCGCCCGTAATGAAAATAAATTTTGGATGACTCATTATGGGAAAACACCCTATGTGTTTTCAAAGGTTATTCCAAGTAAAAAGCGATTATCCTTTTAAAAACTCGATGGGCAAAGGTTTTGGACCCCATTAATTTGATTCAAGCGTCGCTTTACAAAAAAAGCACATAAAAAAGGCCACCCGTATAGGGGTGGCCTTTTTGCATAATTGGGGTTGGACCCAAACGATTAACGTTTGGAGTATTGGAATTTTTTACGTGCGCCAGGCTGACCGTATTTTTTACGTTCTTTGACACGCGCGTCACGGGTTAGAAAACCTTCGGGCTTTAATTGAGCACGCAAGTTCTCATCGTATTCAACCAATGCCTTCGACAAACCGTGGTTCACGGCTTGTGCTTGAGCCGACACGCCGCCGCCCAATACACGAACATAAATGTCAAATTTGCCTTTGGTTTGCGTGACGTCCAAAGCGCGCAGTGCGTTCATGCGTTCCACTTGGCTTGCAAAATATTCTTCAAAAGGTCGACGGTTGACGCTGATTTCGCCAGAGCCTTCATTCATGTAGACACGGGCCACTGCGTTTTTACGTTTGCCGACCGCGTTGAATTTATAGTGTTGTTTTGCCATGGTTTCTTTCTTTCCTTGTTAGGCGTCGAGGGTTTCAGGTTGTTGCGCTTCGTGCGGATGCTCTTGCCCCGCATACACTTTTAATTTGCTAAGCATTTGTCGACCCAAAGGACCTTTGGGCAACATGCCTTTGACAGCCAGCTTAATGACTTCTTCTGGTTTTTCTTCAACCATTTGTTTGGCTGTGCGCTCTTTTAAACCACCACGGTAGCCGGAGTAGTTGAAATATTTCTTTTGGTTGAGTTTGTCACCGGTAAAGCGAATTTTTTCGGCGTTGGTGACCACCACAAAATCTCCGTTGTCCATGTGGGGGGTGTAAGATGGTTTGTGTTTGCCGCGAAGGACATGCGCAATGCGGGTGGCCAATCGACCAAGGACTTTATCATTGGCGTCGGCGTGGAACCACTGGCGCGAAATTTCGCTGGCTTTGAGTGAATATGTTTTCTGTAGCATGGTGTTTCTCTCTATCTTTTTAAAGAGCGCTGTTTTAATACATTTTCCCATGCAAAGTCAAGATATTATTCACATTCCCATTGCCCCGCAAAATAGGCAATTTCGCGAAATTGGGCCCCCACCAATAATAAACTAACATCCAACGGCCCTGTGCCCAGGCCGGCTTCATTTCGATCAAGCACAATCGAGGCGGTGGTTTGGCTGGCTAAAGGTAGCTGTGTGGTGCCAAAAAGATCGGGAAACTCACTGGAATCATAGACTTTTTGGTACAATTGCTCTTGCTCATTGAGCGCGCTGAGTTGTGCAAATACCACGGTGTATTCCGTGCTGTCAGAGAGATTTTGCACGGTCACCTCGGCCGTACAGGCTTGATCGGTGGATTGAATTTGCTCAGGCTCGGTTACAATGGGAAACACAATGTCTCGCTCTGAAACCGATTCAGAACAGTGAACCAAGAACATGCAAATACAAATGAGCCAACGCATGGCACTGGTATCGCCCAGTTTTCACCAAAGCTCAATGATTTTCTTGCCCACAAGCAAGCTCGCCGTGGTCATGTAAATTGCTATTTCAATGAAAAACTTTTATATCATTGAAATATTTCATCCCACCCAACAAGGATTGGTTCATGTATTTGTCGATTTACCACCACCACGAAGAAATCATGCAGGCCCCCATCACCGACCATGTCAGCATTGGTCGCGCGTTAAACAATGACGTTGTATTGTTGGATGCGGGCATCTCCAGAAACCATGCGCTGATTCAAAAAAAAGGACAAGAGCTGCAAATCATCAATAAATCGAAAAATGGTTTAAGCGTCAACGGCAGCGCGCAAGAGCAGGCTGATTTAAGCATCAAAGATGAAATTAAAATGGGCCCCTACCGACTCATCGTCCAAAAGGACCAACCGCTGGAAGACACGGTGGTTCACACCATTTCCGAAAAAACACAAATGTTTTCCTACAGCACCCAGGCCAATGAAATGGTGACCAAAAATGTGTGGTTGGAACAAACGGCGCCCATTGCCCGCCGACACAAACTATCCAAAGGCGTGGTTACCATTGGCAAAGACCCACAAAACGACATTGTGATCACAGACGATTACATATCCAGCTATCATTGCAAAATTGTGCAAAAGGACGGTGTTTTTACGTTGATTGATTTGGGCAGCACCAACGGCACGCTGCTCAACGGTCAAAAAGTGATGCAAGCACAACTTCAAGCGGACAACGTCATCGACTTGGGCAAAGCTTCGCTTACCTTTTGCTACCAACAAGACGTGCGCAAAGTGCAACCCAAAACCCAAGGCCGTTACGCGGGCATGATCTCACAAGATCCCGCCATGCAGACAATTTTTGGCTTGATTGATCAAGTGGCACCCACCGATGCCACCGTGTTTGTTCACGGCGAGACCGGCAGTGGCAAAGAGCTAATCGCACGCAGCATTCATGAACAAAGCGGCCGAAAGCACAAACCTTTTTTATCGGTGAACTGTGGCGCCATTGCCAAAGAGCTGATTGAAAGTGAATTGTTTGGTCATGAAAAAGGCGCTTTTACCTCTGCCGACAATCAGCGCATGGGTCTTTTTGAACAAGCCCATGGGGGCACCCTCTTTTTGGATGAGGTGGGTGAATTGCCTTTGGACCTGCAACCCAAACTGCTGCGCGTGTTGGAAACAGGTGAAATCAGACGCGTGGGCGGCAACAAAGACATCGCGGTGGATGTGCGCATCGTCAGCGCCACCCATCGGGATCTGCCAACGGAAGTGGCACAAAAGAGATTTCGAGAAGACTTGCTCTACCGTTTGTTTGTTATTCCCATTGAGCTCCCTGCCCTGCGCGCTCGCATGGGCGATTTGGAACCTTTGGTGCAGTATTTTATAGAGCAACACGCCGAAAAATACCAACAAGCCGCCAAACCGATCAGCCCGCAAGCCATGGAAAAACTCAAAAAACATTCATGGCCTGGCAACATCCGTGAACTAAAAAATGTCATTCAACGTGCCATCATTCTTAGTTTTCATGCCGATCAAATTGAAGCCGCGCACGTTCAATACCCAACCGGACAGCAAGATGTGCAGGAAAGTGCGCCCGCCTTTTCAGGCACCCTTGAAGACATGGAAAAGCAAACCATTCTGCGCAGTTTGATTGCCCACCAATGGAACAAAACACAAACCGCCAAAGCGCTGGGCATTGCCAAGTCGACACTTCATGCCAAAATCAATCAATATGAGCTTTCGCCCTAAGGCTCACTTCTTAGACGCGATAAAAACTTGGGGGCCTTAGTTGAATGTGGCATACTACGAATATGAAACATTTACTTCATTGCATTGTGGTGGCCATGGTCGCCATGGGATTGACCGCTTGCAGCGGCAAAAAAGACTTTGCCGAACCCGCCTCATTGAAAAGCCGAAACAATTATGCCCGTTCGGCTTCATACCGCGCCCCCATCACCTTGGTGTGGCAGGCCATTCAAACCGCCATCGAAAACAAAGGCGTACCCATCTCTCAAACCATTCAAGACAAGGGCTTGATCGTCACCGACTGGGCCACGGGCAAATCCGATGTGCTGTATTCTGGATACGGAGAAACCAAAATCCCTTACACCATTCGATTTAAATTTTTGGTTCAAGTGGTTGGGGATGGCAGCCAGACTCGCGTGAGCATCAAAGCCAAAGAAGAATACATGACCGATGTGATTCGTTCGGGCGGCACATTTGATGGCAGCATTTATCAATGGGTGGAGACGGAGAGTACGGGGGCCAAGGAGAATGAGATTTTATTGGCGGTGCAGGAGATTTTGAGTAGCAATTGATTGAATGGTTTTTAGGGTTTGTGAAAATTTTTTAAAATCATGAGCTTTGTGAGGCCCAAGGGGGTCCGCATTCGCTCGGTCCTCGCTTGCGCTGCGGAGACGCTCATGTCGGACCCCCTTGGGCTGACGTTCTGTTTGGGCTGGGGTTAAGTGGAAGTAGCACTGAAGACAAACGCCAAAGGCGTTTGTCTCTATATTTTTATGCCACCTAGAAAATACGTTGATGTGCGCGGCAGCTTTTTGGGCTTGTGCGAGCGTCTCCGCAGCACAAGCCCAAAAAGCTGTGCAAGGGACTCATTTAAAACCCGAATATCAAAGTATTTGAAACAATAAATTTTAGCTTTTTTGATCGGGCTTTTTTTCTGTTTCGCGTTCTTTGTGCCAGGCCAGCCATGCGGCTGTGCATTTGGCTTTGGGGGCTGTGGGGAAGTTCCACTGGTTTTTTCGGGCAATGGTTTCCAGCGATGTGCAGGCTTGATAGCGCAAGTCTTTGTTGGAAGATGAAGTGGTCAGCACGCGAATCAATGGATCCACACCTTCAGGTTGTCCCAATTTGCCAAACGCTTGTACAATTTGGGGGCGAATCCACAAGCTTTTGCCTTTGGTGTAATTTCGATCTTTAAACAGTTCGTCTGCCAAAAAAGACGCGGCAAATTGATCTTGTCTTTTCACCAAGGCATCCACCGCCTCAGAACGCACCACCATGGCAGAGTCATGCAACGATGCCCGTATGGCCTTGAGCGTGTCAAGGTCATCGCGGTAGCTCAACGCTTTGGTGGAGGCTTGGCGAATGATAAATAGCGGATCGTTGAGCCCTTTGAGCAACGCTTTTTTGGCGTATTCGTTGTCTCGCTGTCCCAGCGCAATGGCGCTAAACCATCGAGCTTCCCATCTTTGGCTGCTCGATAGCAGTACGTCTTCTAAAATGGGGTCCACAGAAGCATCGGCTTTGACGATGTGGGCCAGTTCGGTGGAAAAATCTTTTTTTTCGGCCGCTTGTTCAATCCATTTGCGATAGTTTTTTTGGTCTTGCGCATGACTTGGCCAGGCATGACTGCTGGCAAACGCTGCGCCAACCCAAATTAGAACTTGTAAGCTGGTGAAAAATCTTTTAAAAGTCATGGTCATGCAGTTACTCCTTGTCAAACCCCGTGGCTTTTGTGCGGGCGTGGTTCGAGCCATTGATATTGTCGATATCGCTCTTGAAAATTATGGCACACCTTTATACGTTCGCAAAGAAATAGTCCATAACCAAGCCGTGGTGTCCAATTTCCAAAAAAAAGGCGTCATTTTTGTTGAATCGCTCGACGAAGTGCCCAACGACAGCGTGGTGATTTTCAGTGCCCATGGGGTATCCCCCCAGGTGCGTGAAAAAGCCAAAGCCCGAAATTTAAATGTCATTGATGCCACCTGTCCATTGGTGACCAAAGTTCACTCCGAAGTGCACAAATACAGAAAAAATGGCTTTTCCATTTTGCTCATCGGTCATGCCGATCATGATGAGGTCGAAGGCACCCTGGGCGAAGCGCCCGACATTACCCAACTGGTTGAAACCGTGGAAGACGCGCAAACCGTGACCGTGCCCGATGAAAATAAAGTGGTGGTGCTTACGCAAACCACCCTAAGCGTTGACGAGACCAAAGATCTGATCAACGTATTGCAGGAACGCTTTCCCAACATGACCCGCCCTTCCAAAGACGACATTTGTTATGCCACCCAAAACAGACAAGATGCCGTCAAGCACTTATCCAAAATGGACATGGATTTGATGTTGGTGGTGGGCTCCAAAAACAGCTCCAATTCCGCACGCCTGGTGGAAGTGGCCGCATCGCATGGCATTGAGGGATACCTGATTGACAACGCAAGTGAAATTCAGGAAGCATGGCTGGAAGGCAAAGAAAGAATTGGCCTAAGCGCGGGCGCATCTGCCCCCGAATATTTGGTGCAAGAAGTGGTCGAATACCTTCAAAACTTGGGTGCGCAAGCCGTCGAGGTTGAAACGGTGGAAGAAGACGTCCACTTTGCGCTGCCGATCGAACTTAAAGAGTTTAGCAAGCCTCTACCACGAGCCTAAACTCGTTTTGTGTTACATTGCATCCAGGGCCTGAGCCAAATCATCCATCAAATCTTGTGCATCTTCGATGCCCACCGATAGGCGTACCAGTCCGTCTGTAATGCCAATTTTTTCTCGATGACTTGCAGCCACGCTGGCATGGGTCATGATGGCAGGATGCTCGATCAACGACTCGACGCCACCCAAACTTTCGGCCAAGGCAAACAATCGGGTGTTGGATAAAAATCTTTTGGTTTGATCCAGGCTGGCATCCAAATAACAAACCACCATGCCCCCACCGGTATTCATTTGGGTTTGGGCCAGGTCATACTGCGGATGGGATTCAAGTCCAGGATACACGACCTTGGCAACGCGGTCGTGATTTTCTAGAAACGAAGCCACTTCATGGGCATTATTTGCGTGCTGCTTCATGCGAACGGCCAATGTTTTGAGACCACGGTGGGTCAACCATGCGTCAAACGGACCTGGGTTGGTGCCCAAGCTATTGAGCATAAAGGCGAGCGCTTCGGCCAATTCGGAATCATTGGTGATGCATGCACCGCCCACGACATCGGAATGTCCACCAATGTATTTGGTGGTGGAATGAACCACCACATCGGCACCCAGTGCCAAGGGTTTTTGAACAAAGGGCGTGGCAAATGTATTGTCCACCACCACTTTGGCCTGGTGCGCCTTGCCCAGCTGAGCAATGGCTTGAATATCAATGATTTTTAAAAGTGGATTGGTGGGACTTTCCACCCAAAGCATGGCCGTTTTTTCTTGCATGGCCTGCTTAACGGTTTCGATATTGGAAAAATCAACAAAATCAAAGCTCAGGCCTTTTTGGCTTAAGACTTTGGTAAACAGTCGGTACGTGCCACCATACACATCATCGCAGCAAAGCACATGATCGCCAGCTTTAAGCGTATGCATAAGCGTGGTGATGGCACCCATGCCAGATGAAAAAGCATGTGCATAGCGTGCGCCTTCGGCAGCTGCCAACGCTGTTTCAAGGTTGGCACGCGTTGGATTGTGGGTTCGAGAATATTCATATCCCTTGTGCTCCCCGGGCGAGGCCTGAACATACGTCGAAGTTTGATAAATGGGCGGGACCACTGCGCCCGTTTGAGCATCAGGTTCTTGGCCTGCATGAATAAGCTGCGTGGCTAGCTTAGGGGTCTGGCTCATCGTTGAGCCTCAACACGAAAGCCATTGTCGACCATCCACTGATCGTCGTACACTTTGGATAAATACCGTGACCCACTGTCGGGCAAAATGGCCAAAAAGGTTTTTTTACCCGGCACCGTCTGCGCGTGCTTGAGCATGCCCTGCACAGCGGAACCGCATGACCCTCCCACAAAAAGGCCCTCTTCTTTGACCAGCCTACGGGCCATGTCAAAACTCTCTTGGTCATCGACTTGAACCACTTCATCAATGTAATCAAAGTCGATGGTGGTGGGCATAAAATCTTCGCCAAAGCCTTCCACTTTGTAGCTGGTGACCACTTTTGGGATGTTGCCCGTTTTAAAATATTCATAATAAATGGAGCCCACTGGATCCACGCCAATGGCTTGCATGGATGCATTGTGTTCTTTGATAAATTTGGCGCTGCCGCAAAGCGTACCGCCTGTACCAATGCCCGCCACCAGATAGTCCAACTGGTCGCCCATTTGTTCATAAATTTCCGGCCCGGTCATCAGGTAATGCGCCTTGGGATTGGATGCATTGTGATACTGATCCACATAAAAAGAGTTGGGCACTTCACCCGCAAGTTTTTTGGCCACGGAGTAATAACTGCGCGGATCATCTGGCTCCACCGCCGTGGGACACATCACCACTTTGGCGCCGAAAGCTTGCAGGGCTTTGATTTTTTCATCGGAAACTTTGTCCGGCATGCAGAACAAACATTGAAAACCTTGCACCGCGCCAATCATGGCCAGGCCCATGCCGGTATTGCCTGAGGTGGTTTCAATGATGGTGCCACCGGGTTTAAGTTTTCCCTCATCGACGGCATCTTTGACCAGCTGCAAAGCCAGGCGATCTTTGACCGAAGCGCCCGGGTTGGTGGCTTCTACTTTGACGTAAAACTGATGGTCCATGTCGCGGCCAATCCGATTAAGCTTAACAATCGGGGTGTGGCCAATGGCGTCTAATATGGTTTCAAACACTCTTTTTTCTGCATTCATGCAGCAAAAAGTATCCTTCCCCCACCAAAAAGGCAAATATCGCGGTTGGGTTTTTCATGGAAGTGTTTGTTTAGGTATTTAATTTTTTGGTTGTGGTGGGAACCAGGGTGATGGCATCAAAATACTGAATGTTCCATGCGTTGGGTTTCCAACCCTGCACCGATGTGTGCAAGAGGACGGGCTGCATGGGGTAAATCAAGGGCAGTGCCAGCGCTTCACGCAGCAAATAACTTTCACTTTGTCGATAGCCTGCCATGGCTTCGCTGTAGGTTGCCGCGGCTTGCGCTTTTTGCACCAACTCATCAAACACCTTGGTGGCCACACCTTGCGAAGTTGCACGTGACGACTCGAAGGCGTGCAATAAATCAAAACGTGCAATGGGCAGCGCCGCCAATTCATCAATGGCCAACATAAAACGACCTTGCGCAATGTCTTCGACAAACGAAGTTTCGCTTTGAGGTTCCAATTCAATGGTTTGGAAACCAAGCTTTTTCCACTGAATACTCAGCGCCACTGCCATTTTCTGCGGCAGCGCACGATTGGGGTAAGTGATGCGAAGGGTGGGCAATGGCAGACAAACGTCTTTGGACGCTGCGGTGACACAATAACCCATTTGTTTCAGGATATCGCGGGCGCCTTCAAGGTCGTAATAGAATGTATGGGGTGGGTTGTATTGAATGTCCAGCGGCGGCATCATGGCGTGTGCGGCTTTTTCCTCATGATAGGAAACGTTGGCCAACAACCAATCCCGCTCAACCGCCATTGCCAAAGCTTGGCGAATTTTAAACTGACTGGTGGGCAGTCGGTTGGCTTGAAACCGAACAAAGTAGGTTCGAAAATCCGGGGCGTAATGCAAATAATCTGATCCTTTGAGTTTGCCCATGGTTTTGTCGGTCAGTGGCATGTCCATGGCGCCGTACTGATCAATTTTTCGTTTGAGAAAATCTTTTTCGGCTTGTTGGTTGCCACTGTACAAAAGCATTTGCACTTCATGAACGCTAAGCGTGTTAAACAAACGATGATGCCGGTTGGGGGTTAAGATGATCTTGTTGGGCGCCTTGCGTTCAAACACGTAGGGTCCGCTGCTCCATATAGTGGGCTGTGCATAAAGCTGTTCACCCCATTGGGCCAGTGGTTTTTCGGCAATGGGCGCAGTATAGGGCGAGGCAAACCATTGAATCATCAACGGCGCGGGCTGGGTCAGTTCAATGATCAGGGTTTGGGTTTTGCCTTGCAGTTTGCTGTGGATGCCGAGTTTATCGGGATGAAAAAAAACACCCTCCATCATTTCGCGACCCCCGCGAATGACGGACAAAAGCGGATGCAAAGGCGAATCCTTGCCTTTTTCTAAATGACGCTGCAAACCCCGAACATAATCTTGGGCGTACACAGGTGTGCCGTCGTGATAAAACAAATCGTTGCGCAGTTCAAAAGTAATCTGCAGTCCGTCTGCGCTAACCTTCATGCTTTTGGCCGCAAAAGGTTCAAGCTCCCCATTTTTGATGTTTCGACGCAGCAGTGTGTCGGTAATATTGTCCGCCACCATCTGCTCAGCTGCTGTATACGGCAGGCGCGGATCTAAATTCTCCACCTCACCGATCAGCCCCACCCTGTATACCTGCTTTTGAGCATGCACAGGCAGCGCCATCAAAGCGCAGCCCAATAGTTGAAGGCAAACTTTGGTTATGCGTTGGATTGAAGCAGTGATTGCAATACCCTCCGAGTTTCAGCCACAGCTTGGCTGTCATTTTGTACAATGGCCACCAAATAGGCATAATGCTGTTGGGAAATTTTTTCAAGGGCCGGGCTGGGTAAGGATGCGGGAAACTCCAGGGCGTGCCAAAAAAAATCGGTTTCTAGACTGGTGTGCCCATTGGGAAAATCAAAATTAACACGAAACAAAAACTCAATGGCTTCGAAGGGACAAGGTTGAACCACCAGCATTACATTGCGCTGTTGACCCAATTTTGTAACATCGTATTCAATGTTGGAAAGCACGTCTTCTTCCACAAACAGCACGATCGAAAATTTTTTACTCGAATCTCCGAATTGTTGGTTGTTCATGGTTTCCCTTCTAGCACGTGCCCATGGCGAATCGATCGGGCTGCATAATCTCACACGTTGCTTCAACAACATCTGCAGGCGTCAATGGATCAATCTGCGATTTTCGTAACCAAAGCTCTTCTACAGGAAGCTGACTAAAAAAGCGACTGGCTATATCATATGACAATTCATAAGGGTCTTGCAAGGCCTGATTGACCGCCTGAGTGTGCATTTGCTTGGCTTGTGCAAAAAGGTTTTCTTTGGGGGCACGCTGTTTTAAGGCCAAAAACAATGTCTGAAGGTAGTCGAACAAGTCTTCATCCACCTGGCTTTGGGTCATGAGCTGAATAAAAAACGAACCCTTTTGCGCAAGGCTCACGTGATAAGCTTTCACATGAGACACCGTATCCAGCTTGGTGCGAAGCGTGTCATACAACACCCCGCCCAGCCCTGATAAATAAAGCTGCACCACATGAAACAATTCGGACATGGGGTGGGCCAAGGCCACACTTTCAAAGCCCATGGCCAAACTATGAAACGGATGAGAAGACGGCTGCGAAATTGTTCGAAGATGTTTTTGCGTAAAAAGGCTGCGTACTTTGGCTGTGTTTTGTTTGGACGCAGTTGGCAACTCGACCACTTTTTGCCCCACCCAATCTTTTAGGCTTGGATGCAAATCAGGGCCTGTGTAGGTCCACAAACACGAAGGCGCGCGCAACAAAATTTGTTCGTAACGACTGACCATGTGTTCCAGCGTTTGCTCTACAATGGTTTGGGTGGTGCCATAACGAAACTGGCCATACCCATGCGCCCCAAACAAAGCCTGGTGAAAAAGCTCAATGCTGCGCATGGCAGGATCCTGCTGACGGGCTTGCTGCTGGGAAAGAACATGAATTTTCTGCTCTGCCACATGGGGCGGGCCCCACGTTGCTTCGAAAATTAAATCGTAAATCATGGGCATCACTTGAACGGCAATGGAGGGGAAAAACCGAAAATGAAACCCAAAAAAGTCGGCCGTGTTTTCTTCAGTAATTTGCACACCCAGTCGCTCCAGCGCCATGCGTTTTTCTTTTTGGCGTTGGCTGCCATCCAGCACACACCTTAAAAGCAGCTGGGTGGTGCCTGCTGTTTGGGTCGTTTCGTGCGCGCGTCCCCCCTCAAAACAAATCGATAACATCTGCTGTTTCTGGGCGGGCAATGTATGTTGCACCCATGTGTGGCTGGGATGAATTTGGGCCACCTGTGCATGAGAAGGTTGGCTGGAAATTTCTGCGGTCAAGGGTGCAAAATGAAAATGGTCGGCCAACAACTGTCCTGAAGCATCTGCAAACATGGGCTCCAATCTTTTTTTAAGGCTTTTGAGCCGCAGATGTTCATTGGCGCCCGTGCCGGTGGCTTTGGGTGCAACCTCCTGAATGCGCTGACGATCAAATGCAAAAATTTCATGAAACAAACGCGTCCAATGGTCGGTGCGCACATCGTGCAAATTTAAAATGGCTTGCCCCAGCTTCCACGCCGTTTGGGGTGGCTGGTTTCTTAATGCAGCTTGATGCAAGGACCAGGCGTGGGTGGTTCGCCCCACCCATTGGTTTTTCAATGCCAACATCGCGTGGCCCACGTTTTCTTGGGTTAAAAGCTGTTGTTTTTGGGTTTCCAACCACTGCCAGAAGGCTTCCACCGTGCGTGAATAATGTTGGGGCGTCACCATTTTTATGAATGAAAACCGAGCACGTCGATCATCCAGTGCATGGCTTTGGGTGTCCATTTGATCCAACGTAATGGATTCTTGCTCTTTGAGTTGTTGTGCCAAATAAGCCCATAGCAACCAAGCATAGGCGTGATCTTCCATGCTTTTAAATG
>CAZCBX010000016.1:0-47006 GCA_964497185.1 uncultured Bdellovibrionales bacterium
TGTGTCTGACAAAAGGGATACCCTGGCCGAAGAAAACCCCTCAACCAACTCAGAACATCTTCGACAGGAGGACACGCCATGGAGTTCGTGGAGCTTTTCTGGGGCAAGCCCAAAGTCCCACAGATCTATATTTAGAAAAAGAAAAAACCAGTAAAAAAAATCAAGACTCCTGAACCAATGATTCCTCTTGCGTAACCCGCAAAACTTCCTCAATACTGGTCAAGCCCTGAATCACTTTTTGCGCGCCGTCGTGGCGTAGAAATTTTACTTCTTGGTCGCGGGCGGCTTTTTTGATGACGCCGGCATCGACGTTTTTGGAAATCAAATGACGAATTTTATCACCCACGGGCATGATTTCGTAGATACCCAATCGGCCAGAGTAGCCATTGTTGCCGCATTCGCTGCATCCAGAAGCTTTGTATAAACGATGTTTGGCGGCTTGTTCGGCAGTGATGCCGATTTCACTAAGCTCGAATGCCGATGGTTTGTAGGCGACTTTGCATTCTTCGCATAGTTTTCGCACCAGGCGCTGGGCCATCGAGCCCACCAAAGAAGATGCGACCAAAAAGGGTTCAACGCCCATGTCGATCAATCGCGTGATGGACCCGGCGGCATCATTGGTGTGAATGGTTGAAAACACCAAGTGACCCGTCAGCGAAGCTTGAATGGCAATCTCAGCGGTTTCCAAATCTCGAATCTCACCGATCATGATGACGTCTGGATCTTGACGCAGTATCGAGCGCAAGCCGCTGGCAAAGGTTAGATTTACTTTTGGATTCACCTGAATTTGCATGACGCCGTCGAGCTGACGTTCAACTGGGTTTTCTACGGTGATGATTTTTCGCTCTTTGGAGTTCATGCTCGACAAACATGTGTAGAGCGTGGTTGATTTACCAGAACCGGTTGGACCCGTAACCAAAAAGATGCCATGGCTTAGGGTTGTGACTTTGCGGATAATGGTTAATTGTTGT
Source organism: uncultured Bdellovibrionales bacterium (assembly GCA_964497185.1). Lineage (GTDB taxonomy): Bacteria > Bdellovibrionota_G > JALEGL01 > JALEGL01 > JAGRMV01 > CAZCBX01. The sequence goes on from CAZCBX010000016.1 coordinate 972, forward strand.
TTGTCAAAACCGAGATCTTCCAGCTGCGGCAGTTCGGTGCTGGTCACCAACAATCGCAGTACAATGCTCTCCCCATCGGATGCGGGCAGTGTGGACACACGAATGTCGACATTACGGCCACCAATTTTAATTTTAATGCGTCCATCTTGGGGAATTCGCTTTTCGGCAATGTCCAAATCCGCCATGATTTTGACCCGCGAGGTGATGGAGGCTTGCGCTTTTTTGGGCAGCTTCATGATGTCGGACAAAACGCCATCAATTCGAAAGCGCACGGCAATTTCTTTTTCAAACGGCTCAATGTGAATGTCACTGGCCCCTTCTTTAACCGCACGAAACATCAATGTATTGATCAGTCGAATGATGGGGGCTTCGTCATCACTGTCGAGCAAATCTTGGGTTTCGTGGAGGTCCACGCCATCGAGGTCGCGTTCTTCCAGGTTGTCCATCAAGTCTTGGTGCAAATCATCATCAACTTTGGATGTTCGGTCGTATGCACGGTTGATGGCATTGAGAATGCTATCTTTGAGCGCCAGCACAGGTTTGACTTGTGCGCCCATCAAAATGCGCAAGTCATCAATGGGAGACAAGTCATACGGATTGGCGATGGCCACAAACACTTGACTGCCTTTACGCAAAAAAGGCATCAGCGTGTGTTTTTTGGCAAAAGCAATGGGCACCTTTTCCATGATGTTGGGTTCAATCTCAATTTGTTCCAGCTGACGAACAATGGGCAGGCCTGTTTGGTGGCTCATGGCTTCCAAAAGCTGCGTTTGGGTGAGCAGCTTTTTCTTTAAAAGCATTTCGCTGACTTGGGTGATTTGCGTGGTGTTGGCATGGGTGTGCTCAAAAATATCGGTGAGTTCCGCTTCTGGCACGTTGGCAATGTCTCTTAAAATTTCGTTAAGGGGTTGGTTGGAGGGACGGCCCAGCTTGAATTGTGTGATGTCAATGTCCTGCGCGGTCATGGCTTCACCGGGTTCGCGGTAAATTTCGGTTACTTCATCTTTGTTGCTGCGCACGGCTTTTTTTGGAATCACTTTGGTTTGACGGTTATGCGATAAACTCTCTTGATCCGCAACTTCAGTCTGATCGCTATGGACCGCGATGGTGGTTTTGGCGCCTTTGTCCCAGGGTGTACTCATTTGCCTAGAGTATACCCTACATTATGGATTTTTGCTCTATTTGTTGGGATCTTCTTGCACCGTTTCTTCTAAAAAATCAGCCGATGGCGAATTGGCCGGCGTGACTTGATCGGCATCATTGGCGCGAAAACTGCGGTTTAAACCATATTTTTCCATGGCGGGATGATCATCCATGCGATTTTTTTCCAAAAATTTTCGACGTTGAATGTTTTTTCGCACCGTCATGTCTTCCAAATCTTCTGGCGTACGAATGATGTGCGGAGTTAAAAACATCATTAAACTCAAACGTTTCTTTTGGTTGGAGCGATTTCGAAACAACCAGCCAATCAACGGTGCGTCTCCCAATATGGGCACCTTGCTGTTGGAGGTGGATATACGGTCGGAAATCAAGCCCCCAATGCTCACCGTTTGACCATCCTTCACCAAGACGGTGGTTTTGGCAGAACGGGTGGAGGTGGTGGGACCAAAAAGCTCAATGTTGGGACCCGGCACCAAGTCTTGAATTTCCTGAAAAATATCCATGGTAAGCTCATTGGACGCATTGATTTGAGGGGTCACACGCAAAGTCAGCGCAACATTTTCACGCTGAATCTGGTTGATGGGCTGGTTGTTGACGTCCCGGCCAGACGTTGTAACAAACGGCACCACCTGACCCACGATGATTTCTGCTTCCATGTTGTCGCGGGTAAGAATGGTGGGTGTAGACAAAACGTTGATGGTGCCATCGGTTTGCAAAGCGCGAAACACGCTGCCAAACGTAGGCACATCAATGGTTTCACCGCCACCAATGGGAATAGAAATGGATTCACCCTGAATGCCCAACAGCAAGCCCTCGGCACCGGTAACAGGTAAGGCAATCGAGCTGGTCGACCCGAAAGTGGTGGCCCCAAACACCACGTTTTCATCATTGCTGCCAAAAAGCTGTCCACCATTGGCGGCCACGCCTAGGTCCGATGCTTTATCAATGTCTACTTCCATGATCATGGCTTCGACAAAAGCTTGGGGTCTGCGAATGTCCAGACGATTGATCACGGGCACCAAAGCCTCGTAGTCGGTGGGGGCTGCAGTGATCACCAACGAGTTGGTGTGTTCATCGGATACAATTTGAACATCTGAATTGGTTTGCGTGTTGGGCGCGCGGGTGGGTTTGCCTCTTGTGGGCTGTCCAGCTTGAGGCTGCGTATTTTCAAGCGAAACGCCGCTTAGGGTTGCGGCCAGTTCTACGGCATCGGCATATTGCAAATAGTGAACATGCACTTTGCCCATGGCAATTTGGTCTTCCAGCGATTGGTCAATTTGCTGAACAAATTCCCGAATGATGCGCGCGCCGTCATCGTTGGCGGCTACAATCAGTGAGTTGGTCCGTTCATCCGGCATGATTTGCGAAATGTATTTGGCTTCCTCAAAATTGTCTTCGCCGCCTTTGGCCGCTTTGGTTTTGGTGTTGTTTTCAAGACCAAACAGTGTTTTGATTTTTTCAGCTGTGTCGCCGGCGGGGGCATATTTTAGCTTAATAACATGAATGCTCTCTTCAAAACCTTGCTGATCGAGTTTTTGGATGATGCGCAACACCCTACGGATATTGGCCACACTGTCGGTGATGATCAACGTATTGGTGGGGTCGTATGCAAACAAATCACCATTGCGTGAAATCAAATTGCGCAGGGACTTTTGCAACGAAGAAGCCTTGGTGTATTTGATGGGAATCAATCGCGTAACAAACGCATCCCCGCCACCTTTGGCGTTGAGGTCGTCAACGGGCAGGGGTAATTTTTTGGTGTCTTTGATGGGCACAATTTTGTGCATCTTGTCCACTCGAACTACGGTAAAATCTTTGACTTCCAGGGCGGAAATAAACGCGTGGTAGGCCTCATCGACGGTGACGGCTTTGGGCGAAATGATGGTGATTTTGCCGCGTACTTTGTCGTCAATGATGAAATTGCGCTGGGTTAATTCTCCCATCGACTTGGCAATTTCGGCAATCTCCGTGTTAACAAAATCCATGTTGACCAAGCCGCGCTCGTTGAGCGAGATGTTTTCATCAACCGCGTCGGTGGTTTGAGCCGACGCAACAAAACCGCCTGACACAGTCAAGCACAGCAGTAAACTAAAAATTCGTAAGTGCGTCATGAAAACTCCCAAAGATATCCCTATTTTAAGTGAAAACCCACCAATTGCCAAACAACAAACCAAACTTTGTGCGCAAACGCCCCTTGAGACGAAAAGGGTTATTGCACGTTAATTTTTAAATTCTGTTTGCTGCCCCTACGCGTGATGCCAATTTCAAAATTATCTTGGGTTTTCAATAGCTGCAACATGGGCAGGGCTTTTTCCAACCCGTCCACAGTTGTGCCGTTGATTTGGTTGATCACGTCCCCATTTTTTAACCCCAGCTGTTGAAAGATGCTGTCTGATTTGATGCCAAATACCTTAAAGCCATCGACCACACCATTGTTGTAATTGGGGACCATGCGGGCATCTTGCAACACCTTGTTCATGTTGGCCATGGTTTCATCCACCTTGGCACGTGTTACGGTGATGTTGTTGCCATCGATGGTGATGCCTTTGGCGGAAGGCGACCGACGGCGACTCGGCGTGCTTGAGGTGGATGTGCCAGAGTAAACCGAAGGACGTTCAATTTCCAGATACTCTCTGCGTCCGGCATTGAAAAAGTAAATGCGATTTCTTTCAATTTGGTAAATGCGGGCCTTGCCCAAAATTTTGTCTTCAATTTTATAGTTGACGGTTTCTCGGCTGCCGCTTTCACTCAAGGTGGCAAACGAACGTTTGGGATCGCCAAAAACCGTGGTGCCTTTGAGCTTGGCATTGATGCTGCTCAATACAGGCGCTGCATCAGGGTCGGTGGGGGGTGTGTAATTTTGAGTGGGCTTGATGGCCGCCACTTGTTTGGTGCAGGGTGCACGTTTTTGTGAATCAAATAAGTTTCGTTCGCAAATGGGCATGTAGTAGGCGATGGATTTTCGCTGCATATCGCTGAGCGCAAAAGATTCACCATCGGAAACAGGCGCCGACGCATAACTGGGCTGCGGCAAAAACGAACCGATGATCTCGCCCGCAATCATCGAGCCAATCCAAGCCACCGCAAATACCCCTATCCAGTTGATCACCTTGCGGTGATGATCGACCAGCCATTGCACTGATTTCATAAGAGTTGACTATACCAAAAAACAGACGATTTACGAACTTTGATCTAGCCCCTAATTTAGGGTAGAGCTTTGGGCCATGTCGGTTCTCGATTCCAACATTCACACCCTGACTTGGCCCAACGGAGAAATGACCCTGCACCGCTGCCGAATCATGGGCATTGTCAACGTAACGCCCGACTCTTTTTTTGACGGCGGCCAGTATCAACAAACGCAAGACGCCGTAGAACACGCATGGCAGCTCATGGAAGAGGGCGCGGATCTCATCGACATCGGCGGACAAAGTACCCGACCCGGCGCACCCGACTTGTCTTTGGATGAAGAAAAAGCCCGCGTGTGGCCTGTGCTTCAAGCGCTGGCCAGCGAAAAATTTCCCCTGCCCATTTCGCTGGACACCCAAAAACCCATGCTGGCCGATCAAGCACTGGACAAGGGTTGGGTGCACATCATCAACGACGTGGGCGGCTTGCGCTTGCCCGACATGGTGGAAGTGTGCAAAAATTTTAAGGTGCCCGTCATTGCCATGCACATGGTCCAAACCCCCGAAACCATGCAACAAGCCTACGCCTACCAAGACGTCACCCAAGACATCTACACTTTTTTTGAGCGCCTCCTGGAAGCACACGACATGGCTCCTCAAATCATCATCGACCCCGGCCTCGGTTTTGGCAAAAGCGTCGCGCACAACCTCCAACTCGTAGCCCAACTTGAAACGTTTCGAACCCTCCAAGTCCCCATCCTGCTGGGCGCCTCAAGAAAATCCTTCATCGGAAAAACCCTCAACCTTGAGCCCCAAGATCGTCTTGAAGGCAGCCTAGCCGTCGCCACCATGGCCGTCACCCAAGGCTGCCACCTCCTAAGAGTCCACGACGTCCAAGCCACCAAACGCACCATCCAAATGACCGAAGCCATTCTTAAGCACAGAACTTCCTGATTCAGCCGAAGGTCTGGATGTACTCGAACATCTCTGCTGCATGATCTTGGCAGGGGCCTTCGCCCCCGCTGATTGGAGGACACCATCCCGAAAACGGCTGGAGCGTGGGGGCTTTCCCTGCCGATAGCAATCGTGATTTATTGTTATATATCGACCTTCAGCCAATGAGTTTTCCGGAATGACCAAAGCCATCCTTAAAAAGACAAACGCCCAAAGGGCGTTTGTCCTTATCCCCATACCCCAAAACCTGCGTTGTTAAAGGGCGCAGGTGTCGCCCCGGGGACAACGTGTAGCGCTGTCTGAGCAACGCAAGCAGCCGAAACAAAGAAACACTCCCCAATGAAATCGTAACGTACTTTGAACACAAGGCACGCCCGCGAGTTCGCGAAACGTTTCCCCGGGGCGTGCACCTCGCCACAGATCTACATATGAAAGCAACAACTCCAAAACCCCAAAAAACAACGAAAAACAAGACATCCATGTCACATCTAGGCGAAAAATCACCGCGACACCCCTGCATCAATTTAAAAAATAACAAATAAAATCAAACACTTAATAAGTTGACATCTGGCACGGCCCTTGCTTAATACTAGGTGAAGGAAAAACCATGAGAAAAGCCATACAAACATTCACTCTTCTACTGACCCTAAGTTTCGGCGCAGTTTGGGCACAACAACCCATGGTCACATTGGACTTTTACGATGTCGATATCAAAGACATGGCCAAATCCATGTCCCAAATTGTCGGCAAAAACTTTATGATGGACGACACCGTCAAAGGCAAAATCACCATCATTTCCCCCAATCCTGTCACCGTCGACGAAGCCTATCAAGCCTTTTTGGCCGCATTGGCCATGAAAAAGTACACCGTGGTCGACAAAGGTGCCGTCACCATGATCCGCAGACGCAGCGATGCCATGCGTGAGAGCGAAGCCATTTTGGACGAATACAGTGATTTATCTTCCGATCAAATGGTTACCCGCATCATTCCCATTAAATACATCAGTGCCAACGACATTCACAAAGCACTCAAAGGCCTGTTTGCACGTTCACAATCGCGTTTGGTGCCTTATGGTCCCACCAACTCCCTGATTATTACCGACTTGGCATCCAACGTGCGTCGTTTGATCAAAATTGTTCAAAAATTGGATCAGCCTGGTTTTGAAACCACCGTTGAAGTCGTACCCTTGAAATATGCCCAAGCCAAAGAAGTGGCCGATAAAATTTTGCAAATCTTTGACGGCAACGAAAAAGGCCGTGGCAATAAATCTGCCGCATCCACCGCATTTTCCTCCAGCGTGGACCAGCAGCCCGATGTATCCAAAGTTATTCCCGATGATCGAAGCAATTCGCTGATTGTTACCGCCAACCGCAAAGGACTAGAGCGCGTATTGGATTTGGTGGCCCAGCTGGATCAAGAGGTCGCTTCTGATTTAAGCCGAAGCCGCATTCACGTGCGTCATTTAAAGCACGCGGATTCTGAAGAAGTGGCAACACTGCTCTCTGGTATTTTGAACAATTCAAAACCCAGCAACAGTCGCACCCCTGCATCGGGAGAAAAAGATAAGACACCTGCGCGCACCATCGAAGCCGGTGGCAAAGCCATATCCAGTGGTTTGTTTCAAGAAGACATTCGCATCGGTGCCGACCCAGGCACCAACTCGTTGGTGATCACCGCCACACCCAGTGACTTTGAAGCCCTCGAACCTGTGATTCAAAGTTTGGATCGCCGCCGCCCTCAAGTATTTGTAGAGGCGCTGATCATGGAAGTAAACATGACCAAAGGTTTGGAAGTGGGTAGTTCACTCCACGGTGCAGGTACTGCTGGCGATGTTGGTTTTGTTGGTTCATCCAGACCTGCTGGTTCTACATTGAACCCAGAAGGGCAAACAGAGAACAACGCTTTTTCATCTTTGTTTGGCGCAGGGGGTCTTGGCCTTGGCTTCTTAAGCCAAGGTGTGGATCTTGGTAATGGCATTAGCATCCCTGGTGTCGGTGGCATTTTGAAAGCAGTGCAAAACAACAGCAATTTTAATGTGCTTTCATCCCCCAATATTTTGACAACCGATAACAAACAAGCGGAAATTGTGGTGGGTGAAAAAGTACAGGTGCCCGTCAATGTGCCTACCCCTGGTAACAACGCCTTGGGAACGCAACTTGAACCAGTAGAGGCCGATCTAAAACTTTTGGTAACCCCACAAATCAATGAAGGCGATGAAGTTACACTCGAAATTGAACAGCAAATCAATGAGTTTTTAGAAGTAGATTTGAAAAATGGGATCCGAACCAGCAAAAGAACTGCCAAAACAACTGTGGTCGCACAAAACGGTCAAACAGTGGTCATTGGTGGTTTGATTAAAAACAAAGAAACCCAAGGTGTGCAAAAAGTTCCATTGCTTGGCGACGTGCCAATTTTGGGTACATTGTTTAAGCAGAAAAACACGCAAACTGAAAAAGTAAACCTGATGGTTTTCTTAACCCCCACCATCTTGCGGGACTCCAAAGACATGAGCCGCATTTCGGTGAAGAAAAACAATCAGCGCAAACAGTTTAACAAAAAGCACAAAATCGATGAAAACTCTGGTCTTTACGATTACGGCTTTAATGAAACATTAAACATGGCCCCGGTGCAGGTGGTGGATGAGAAAAAACAAACCCCCAGCCAGCCCCGTGAAATCAAACGTTTTGATTACATGAACGACACATCTTCCAGTCAAGACGCGGAGCCATCCAATAGCACCTTACGCGGCCGCAACACCATGCAGCCTGCCAGCAGCAGTTTTGCCACCCAAACGCCCTTGCGCAACCGTGCTGAAACAGCTGCCGATCAAGAGCCCGTCACTTCCCAAGCCGACGCCAGCAATCCCTTTGCCAACGTCCGACCCAATTAAAAAAAGGGGACAGACACCATCGGTGTCTGTCCCCCCAATATTTCGTACAATCAAAGAGCGATTAGATTTTAAAGCTCATGGTGGTGGCAAAACGAAGGTCACCATCTTGGCGCGTGTTGCGACCCACTTCTTCAAAGTAAATGGCCCCGTCGAGGGAGAAGAAGCGAAGGTCGATGGTTGCGCCACCGGTTAGATACCCTTGCGACAAACCGCCCCGAATGGCCAAAATGGCAGGCAGTTGGATCTCGGCACCAATGTGCAGCTTTGAAATGATGGGACGGTCAATGTTGATTTCACGAAGCTCAACGGCCCATGTGTTTTTAAACCGGCCCAATTGAGGGTTGAGCGATGCGCCCACATTGAATGTTTGACGATTGCCAGGAAGCGGGTTGAAGTTCATGTTGCCCACATCCTGCCAGGTAAAACCAACCATGGGTTCAAACTTTTCCACAAAGGCATTGTCGATAAAGCCTGACAATTTGGATTTCAAACCAAAATCAACCGGAATGCGAAACTGCCATTCTTGATAGATGTCTTTGAGCTGATCAATCAAGATAGGATCGCCTTCGGCGTTTTCAACGGTGACATCCCCGTAGGTGATTTGCTGGTCAGATTCACGAAGCGAAAAACGGGCGGTGGGTTTAAAGGTCATCCCCACTTGTAGGCCGCCATCGTAAAAGCCTTGGGCCAGTGCCACATACCCGGCAATGTCGCCGATGCTGCGCAGGTCAAAGTTGGGATAGCCTTGATTTCGAAACGAAGCGTTGAGGCGTTGGTCAAAAAGCAAACCGGCGGCAAAGTTTTTGCGGGTGTAATTGACCAGTTCCATGCCCAGGCGGAAATATTGAAATTCGCCTGTGCGCTCCTGAATAAACTGGTTGAGCACTTGCACACGTTCTTGATCATCGGCTGCATCATCAATGTCTTGTCCAAAGTCAATGGTGTCGCCTGCCAGTTCAAAGGCATTAAACCCAATCTCCGTGTTGATGGTTAAAAAGCGAAATTCGCCTTTTTCTAAGTCATTTAAGCCGGCAGGGTTGTAAAAAGCAGCTGAGTCGTGGGTGCCTGGTATGGCTACCCCCACGTTGCCCATACCCAAGTTGCGGGCTTTTCGGTTTAAACTGGGGGTTTGTGCGGGAAAGGTGCTTCCAGCCCAAGCGGCTTCGTACAAAAAGCCAGACAGAGCAAGGGTCAGTGCAATCAATCGTATGGTGTGTTTTTTCATGGCTTGGGTCTCCGGCTTATAAGTTGTCAAAAATATCGTCGGGCGCGTTGCAAACCGGTGGTTCACATGTGCAACCTTCAAAGGTATCTCGAAATAGGGTTCGAACGGCTTCGTTGGTGTCGGCAATGCCCGAATCTTCCAAGTCTTGGGCAATTTCGGCGGCGCGGGTTAACAGGCGGAAATCCGATTTAAAGCCGGCATTGTTCACGTCTGATTGAATTTCTTCTAAGTCGGTGATGAACTGGTCGGAGTCTTCTTCTTCGATCAAGGTCACATCACAATCGTCACCATTGTTATCGTTGGCATTGGCCACGGTGACCAAAGAGGATAAGCTAAACATCCGTCCCAAGGCAATTTGAGCAAACACATCGCGTTGGGTAAAGGTGTTGTCATCGTCAATGTTGTCGATGGAGTTGAGCAGGTCGATGCCGCGTAGCAAGCCATCCACATCTTCTACCGTGGGTGGGGCGATGCGAGCAAAGGTGCCAAAAAGGCCGGTGGTGGTGCCTGAATCGGAATCTTTTAAAAAGCAAGAGAGAATGCCTAGCACGCCGGTTTCATCATCGTCACACACGGGGCGGGGCGACTGCGCAGCTTGACCGACATACGCGCTGCCCAATAAAAAAACCGCTTCGGCATTGTTGGGCTCATCTTCGACAATGGGGTTGAGTTTTTCGATGGCGGCGGCAAATTCACCGTTATCGAGAAAAAATCGTGCTTCTTCGATGGCTTCGTCGGTGGAGGACGCGGCACATCCAATGAATATCAACGCGATGAGCACAAAGCTCAGCCAATGCTTGTTCATGGGGGCTCCTTTGAGTAGAGATCATTTTTTTGATTTGCTTGATGCATGCGCCACCGCTCTTAACACGTTGTGCATGTTCTAAAATTGTACCGCGAAGTGGAAGCTGAGCTAAGAAAAAAAAGAATCTTTTTGCCGAGCGCCAGCCGACATCAACATGGCGCGCAGCTGCGCCACAAAAAAAATAGAACCGGTCCAAAGCATTTCTGCGTGGGCTTTGTCTTGCGCGTCAGCCAAAGCTTCGTCAAGACGTTGATGGGTGAGGGGCTGCTGAGGCGTTTCACGCCAGGCCCGTGGATGATCAAAACCAACGGTTATAAGCGGGTCGGCCAGCGGCGCAATGGTTTCAAAGATGCCGGCCACATCTTTGCTTTGGCTGCATCCCACATAGGTCGGATATTTTTTGATGGGACGATGGCGTCGAATGTACCGCACCAAATGCTCAATGGAAGAAGGATTGTGCGCCGCATCCAATAAATAGGTTTGATCTTGCAATACCCAGGTTTCCATTCGGCCAGCATGTCGGGCGTGTTGCAATCCTTGCTGCACCCGATCGGCTTGCCAGGCGTCTTTTAAAATATCCACACTGCATGCCACCGCCAAAGATGCGTTGGTGGCTTGCGCTGGGCCATGAAGGCCGAGCTTGGTTCGCGGCACAACGGCTTTTGAACTTTGAAAAGTAAAAGCGTTGCTGTCGGAAACGTGCTGAAAATCTTTGTCTTCCCATATTTTCTGAAGACTCGTCCCCCCATGGTCTGCCAGCCACGAGGCAGCACTGGGTGCTTGGGCTGCCAAAATATTAAGCCCCTGCGGGGTCATGATATGCGCTTTTTCACGCGCAATGTGGCCAAGCGTTGACCCCAAATATTCCATATGGTCCAAATCGATGCGTGTGATGATGCTGCGTTGATGGGGCAAGCAGTTGGTGGCATCCAAACGTCCGCCCATGCCCACTTCAAACAAACAAATGTCGGGCTGGGTTTGGCAAAAGTAGTGATACGCCAAAAAAGTTAAGGTTTCAAAGTAGGTCAGTTCAATGGCTGTGCGGGTCATGGCATCAACGATGGCTTGCCCCGAAACGGTCCATGCGTCTAGGTCGATGGCTTGTTGATTAAGCGTGATGCGTTCTTGAACGGCATGCAAGTGAGGAGACGTAAACGTGCCCACGTTGACATCGTGGGCTTGCAAAATGCTGGCTAAAAAAGCGACCGTCGAGCCTTTGCCATTGGTACCGCCGACCAGCACCATGGGTGGAAATTGATCCTCTAAGCCAAGGGCTTCACGAAAGCGGTGCAGCCGAAGCACAGAAAAATCCATGTTGGCTTCAACTTTATCAGCCAAATAACGATCAATGGCAGTGGACATCGGTGGAAATGCTTATTCGAACACGCCCATGCGGCGATACTTTTTGTGGCGTTCATCGAGAAGCTCGGCTGTGGGCAAGGCCTCCAGCTGGGCAACATCGGATGTGATGGTTTCTTTAACGGCTTGAAAAATTTTGCGTGGATGTCGGTGCGCGCCGCCCAGCGGCTCTTTAATAATGGCATCGGCAATGCCCAGGTCTTTGACTTCGGGCGCAATCAAGCGCAAGCTTTTGGCTGCGGCTTCGGCTTTTTTAGCATTGCGCCACAAAATGGCTGCGCACGATTCAGGCGAAATTACGGAGTAAATGGAATACTCCAGCATGTTCAGTCGATCCGCCACACCAATGGCCAATGCACCACCCGAACCACCTTCACCAATAACCACCGATACGATGGGCGTTTTTAACTCGCTCATCACCATAATGTTTTTGGCGATGGCTTCGGCTTGGCCACGTTCCTCAGCACCCAAGCCAGGGTAAGCCCCCGGTGTGTCGATTAAGGTAACGATGGGGAGTTTAAAGCGTTCGGCTACGCGCATCAAACGCAGCGCTTTGCGATAGCCTTCGGGGCTGGGCATACCAAAATTGCGTTTGACTTTTTCTTTGGTGGAACGGCCCTTTTGTTGACCAATAAACATGTACCCTTTGCCATCAATGGTGCCAATGCCACAGATCATGGAAGGGTCATCGGAAAAATTACGGTCGCCATGAAGTTCTTCAAAATGATCACAAATGTGCTCAATGTAATCCAATGTATAAGGACGCTGTGGGTGGCGTGAAAGCTGCGTTTTTTCCCACACGGTGAGCTTGGCAAAAATATCGCTGGTGACGGTTTCTACCTTTTTTTCCAAACGCGATACATCTTCGCTGATGTTCATGCTTTTGCTGCTGGAAAGCGCGCGCAGCTCGGCTATTTTTGTTTCTAAATCAATGATGGGTTTTTCAAACGGTAGATACATCATGATGCAAGGGACCTTATCGTGTTATGAAAAAATATCAAACCAGGCTTTCAACATAGCAGGAAACCGCATCGAATGCATTTTCAAAATCGAAGCCCTTAAGGTTGGTTTGGTTGCGAATCCAGGTCATTTGCCGCTTGGCATAATTTCGGGTTTTAATCTGTGTTTGCTCGATGGCTTGCGCCAGGGTCAGCACTTGGTCTAAGTGCAAAAGCGACTGCGCATAGCCAATGGTTTTTTCAAGCCGGGGCCGCGCCTGGGGAAAACGCTGCAAAATCTCTTGGGTTTCTGTCACCAAACCTTGTTCAAACATCTGTTCAACGCGGGTGTTGATGCGCTGGTATAACTGGGGGCGTGGCACGTGCAAGCCCAGCACGGTTAAATCAACCACATCCGGCTGGCTGAGCTGGGCTTGCCAGATGCTGCTGGGCCGCAGCCCCTCACGCACCAAAAACAAAGCGCGCGCAATACGATAAGAATCGTTGGCCTCAAGCTGATCTTTTAAATCAGGATCAAAAGCAATGATCTCATCGAACGCGGCATTTAAATCATCGGTTTCAATGGTGCCGGGTGGTACATCTGGATGAGGCGTTTGAAGTGCGCGCAAATAAAAACCAGAGCCGCCCACCAAAAGCGCTCTTTTGCCTTTGGCTTCAATGTCCACAAGCGTTTGGCGGGCATGCTGGGCAAAAGCATGCGCGCTGTAACCTTCATCGGGATTTTTGATGTCAAAAAGATGATGCGGCACTTGCGCTTGCTCGTCGGGCGTGGGTTTGGCGGTGCCAATGTTCATGTGCCGAAACACTTGATAGCCATCGGCATTGACAATCTCAAAGTCAAAACGCTTGGCCAAAGCGATGGACAAGGCCGTCTTGCCAGAGGCCGTCGGTGCCAAAAGAGCAAAGTGTTTTTGAGCTGGCAAAGTGGACATTAGACTTTTCGAAAAAACAATTTTTCAAGGCTGGGCAAATCAAAACGCAAAAACGTAGGACGACCATGAGGACAATAGCTGGTTAAATCCACCTGATCCATTTGGTCTAAAAGATGCTGCACTTCTTGCGCAGACAAACGATCGTGCGCCCGAACTGCGCTATGGCACGCCATGGTGCTTAAGGCATGGTCGACAAAATCTTGCATGGCAAAGCCTTTGCCATAAGCCAACCCCTCTTGCAGCAAGTCTTTCAACATGCTTTGCGCTTGGCGGCCACTGAGCGATGAAGGAATGGCCCGCAGAATAAAAGTGGACTGGCCAAAAGGCTCTAAATCAAAACCCAATTGGGCAAAGACCTCGCTGTGCTCTTGGGCCCATTCAAACTCGGAAGGCGATAACGCCACTTCGGTGGGAATCAACGTTTGCTGCGCGAGGGTTTTTTTGCGGCTGTATTGTTCAACCAGCGCTTGATACCGAACGCGTTCATGGGCTGCGTGTTGATCAATTAAAATCAGCTCATGGTCGTTTTTGCAAATAAGGTATGTGCCATCCAATTGACTCCAGTACGTCAGTTGCCCAAAAAACCCCTGGGCTGGTTTGGGAACATCGGCTTGCGATGATGCAACAGAGCCGCCATAACTTTGGGTGGGACTATGCAAGGAAGTAGGGGCCGCGGCTTCCATGGGGTAGGTTGGCTGCGACGTAAACAGGGTCTTCATGTCGGCCGCACTTGGAAAATGGGACGGCACCGAAATGGGTCGGTGACTGGCCACATTGGGTTTGAGTTTGTTGCCAATGCTTTTGGCAATCATGGAAAACAGCACCTGAGGATCTGAAAACCGCACTTCCGATTTGGTGGGGTGAACGTTGACGTCCAAAAGATGGCCCGGCATGGTCATAAAAATAAAACAATAGGGATAGCGCTTTTCCATCAGCGCAGACCGATACCCCTCCATGATGGCCCGTTGCAGCCGGCGGTCGCTGATCCAGCGCTGATTGACAAACAGCCAAATTTCATCGGGCCGAGATAAATTTTGCTGCATGTTCGAGCCCACCCCTTGCATGGCAATGGGGCCTTCTTGCGCTTCAAAATCCACCAAGTGCTCCGACAAAGACGCGGGATAAAGCTGCGCCACGCGTGCGCGGTGCGTTTGGCACATGGGCAGGTGGTAAATTTGTTTGTTTTGATGCTTTAAACTCAGTTCAATTTGTGGAAAAGCCAGCGCAATTTTTTTAAACGTTTTTTCAATGTGTACAAATTCAGTGCGCAGACTGCGCATAAATTTTTTGCGGGCAGGGGTGTTAAAAAACAAATCGGTGACCCGCACCCGTGTGCCTTGAGGGCAGCCGATGGGGGCAATCTCAGGTTGCGCGCCACCATGGACGTGCAGGCGGTAGCCTGTGTCTGCGTTTTGCGCCATGGTGATCATTTCAAAATCACTCACCGCCGAAATGCTGGCCAGGGCTTCGCCGCGAAACCCATACGAGTGAATATTGAGCAAATCCTCATCGGAAGTAATTTTGGAGGTGGCATTTTTAACGGTGACCAAGGGCAAATCACCCAGCGTTAAACCGATGCCATTGTCAGTGACCACAATCTCTTTTAACCCGCCGTCACGCACTTCAACGTCCACACGGGTGGCCATGGCATCAATGGCATTTTCCATCAGTTCTTTGACAATGGAGGCGGGCCGATCAATCACTTCGCCCGCAGCGATTTTACGCACAATGTGTTCTGGAAGGGCTGTGATGGGGCGCCGAGTGCTCATGCAAGTTCCTTATATGGAATGAAGACAAGTATCAAGACGGTTTAAGCGTCGGTGTTTGGCGTATTTGCAGGAAAAGAGCTGCGTACCGTATTTCGGCCTTCAGATTTGGCTTTGTACAAAGCATCATCGGCGGCTTTGACCAGCTGGTTGGCGTTGGAGAATTCATCATCCATGGTCGATACCCCAATGCTGGTGGTCACCAAAATGCGCTGGCCTTCGTAGGTAAATGTGGCGTGTTCAACGATGGACCGTAGTTTTTCCGCCAAAATCAAGGCGCCATGCGCGGCAATTTCAGGCAGCAAAATGGCAAATTCTTCGCCCCCATACCGACCAAAAAAATCTTCTTTGCGCAGGTTTCGGCTAATCAGCTGGGCAATGTTGCGCAGTACAAAGTCACCGGCCAGATGGCCGTATTTGTTGTTCAAATTATGAAAATGATCCAGGTCCAGCAATATAAAGGACAGCTCGCGCTGATACCGGATGGAGCGGCTAAACTCTTCTTCAAGTTTGCCCTGAAAAAAGTTTTTGTTCAAAATTTGGGTAAGCCCATCAATGGTGGCCAGACGATATAGCTCTTGGTGGTACTTGCTTTCAAAGTTGGACCCAGAAATAAATTTTAAAATGGAGTTGCCCACCAATACAATGTCGCTGTCTTGCAGCTCTTTGATTTCTACTTTTTGGGTATTGACAAAGGTGCCGTTGGTCGAGCCCAAATCTTCCACCACAAACTTTTTGTTTCGTTTGTAAATCTTGGCGTGCTTGCGGGACACATTGTCTTCATTAACCTCAATGTCGCACTGAGAAGAGCGGCCGATGGTTAACTCGCCATCGCGAATTTCAAATCGCTTGCCCAAGTGGTTGCCGTGTAAAATCACCACCGAGGCAAATTCGTCATCCTCCGGGGGCGATTTGGCCGAAATAATGCTGTTTTTGGTTTTGACCACGGTGGGTTCATCGGTTTGATGGTCATGGTCTTGATTGGTTTCAAACTCTTTTTTGTACAGCGAATAGCAATCTCGGCAAATGCGTTCGCGGTTTTGGTCCCATTTGGGATGCTGAATTTTAATGTAATTGGAAATCGCAGGATTATTTCTTAACTCGTGTACAACCTCATACCCATATACCTGGAGCCCACATATGGGACATTTCTCGTTCATGGAAATCCTTGTGATTTAAAATGCTTATCTCTGATAAAACATACCCCTTGCATCCTAGACTTGTCAAGACATGTCACTTTATCCTATAGTGCCTGTGGATGCGGCGAAGAAGAAACAAAAAAACCATGCGTGGGTTGCAACCTGTGGGTCGAAACAACAGTTTTGATCAAGTGGTGCCCCGCTTGCAGGGCATGGTCAACTTGCGTCGGCAATGGCCCAGCATCATGGGCCCCACACTGAGCCAAAAAATTTTTCCGCTGAAAATATCCAATGGCGTACTGACGGTTCGTACCCCTCACAATGGATGGGCCCATCAATTAACCATGATGCAACAAGAAATCTTAACCAAAGTGCAAACCCACACCGGGATCGCCCTGGAAAAAATCAAATGGCAAGTGGCACCTTTGCCTTCCTTGGACCCAACCCCACCCAAAGCGCCTGGCCAAAAATGCGCCACCACGCATCGCACCCAAACCGATGACCAAACCTCCGTCAAGGAAGTGATCGATCGCGTGCGACGTCTGCATGCAAACTTGATGGATTAACGGTTTTTCTTTCGCAAAGCTTTGGTAAAAAGCGGCCCAATGCCCAGTGCATATACTAAAGACAAATAAGCCACCAAACTGGCTGCCATCGGCACCAGCACCATCCACACGCGCGACAGCGGCCACGTACCAAAAGTGGTGACACCCAGCAGATAACCAGCCCAACACGCCGCTGCCACACCCATGGTAATGATCATCACCTTTAAAAGAAAAGACGCATTGGCGTGCCAAGACAAAGGGTCTGGCAAAATGCGCTGGTAATACCACGTTAACAGCATGAAGTTAACAAACATGCCCAGCGATGTGCCCAGTGCCAGCCCCCAATGGCCCAAAATTTGGTAAAAGGTAATGTTAAAAATCACATTTACGGTTACGCCCACCAAGCTGGCGGCCATGGGCACCTTGGAATAACCCTTGGTAAAGAAAATCGGACCCTTGACTTTCACCGCCGCATAAAAAGGCAAGCCCAGCGCATAACTCTGAATGGCCTGCGCCGTTTGCTGCGTATCAAAAGCCGTAAACGCGCCTCGCTCAAACAACAGCGCCACGATGGGCCCCGCCAACACCAACAAGCCCGCCGCACAAGGAAACGTCAGCAGCCAATTGAGCCGCATGGCCTGCTGCACATTGTGATGAAACCCTTCCATGTGCTCGCTAGACGCATCCTTGGACGCCTGCGCCAAAGCCACCACCCCAATGGCCACCCCAAATAACCCAATGGGCAATTGCATCAGCCGAAAGCCATAGCTAAGCCATGCCGCGGCCCCTTGCTGAAGTTTGGACGCCAAAATCGTATTGACCAAAATGTTAATCTGCGTGCCCGACAGAGCAATGATGGCCGGCACCATCAATAAAATCATCTCGCGCACCCGTTTGTTGCGCAGCATCCCTTTAAAACTCGGCAGCGGCAGCCGTTTCATGGTGACCAGCTTGGGCAGCTGCACCACACACTGCAAAAACCCGCCCAGTAGCGTACCCACCGACCACCACACCACCAAAGACGGCCCCTTAACCTGAAACACCCACAACAATACGCCCGTGGCAATCAGCGAAAAATTAAAAAACACCGGCGCCACCGCCGGCACCGAAAAAGACTGGTGCGCATGATGAATGCCCATAAACACCGAGGCCAAACTTAAAAAAAGCAAAAAAGGAAACATAATCCGCACCAGCTGCGCAGTGAGCGCAATCTTGCCATCAATGCCCTCAAACCCAGGCGCAATCAGGGTCACCACCTGCGGCGCAAACACCATCCCCAAAATAACCAAACTGCCCACCACCACAATCAACAACCCCAACAATTTCGACGCCATCACCATGCCCTGTTTGGGCGAGTCCTGTTTGATGGTTTTGGTCAGCGTGGGTACAAACGCATTGCTCAGCGCCCCTTCGGCCAAAAGCTCGCGCAACAAATTGGGAATACGAAACGCATACACATAACAATCCGCCAGAAAACCCGCCCCAATCAGCCCCGCAAAAAACTGATCACGAAGCAAACCAAACACCCGACTCACCATGGTCAGGCCCGAAACTTTAAACGTATTTTTGAGTAATTTCATGATGCTATGATTCTGGTTAGCCTATCGCAGCCACCCAAAAAAAACCAGTTTCCATCCTCTCCCAACTCACTCAAAAAAAAGCCCCACCCAAACCCAATAAAAACCAAATACAAGGTTGACAACCAACCCAAACCCGCATAGAACACCACTTCACTGCCAAAAGCCCTCGGCCAAAAGCAGCGAATTTTAATGATGCGGGGTATCCCTGAGGACACAATAAGGAGAAGGCACCAAGCCTTTGACAAGTCCGAAGGAGTAATATAGAAACGCGCAAGCGTCATTGGCTCCACCCGAATCATGATGAAGAGGAGCCAAAACAAGTCCACGATAGACGATAAACATCGAACTCTAAATGATGCGGGGTATCCCTGAGGACACAACAAGGAGAAGGCGCCAAGCCTTTGACAAGTCCGAAGGAGTAATATAGAAACGCGCAAGCGTCTTTGGCTCCACCCAAATCATGATGATAAAGAGGAGCCAAAACAAGTCGACGATAGACGATAAACATCGAAGTCTTAATGATGCGGGGTATCCCTGAGGACACAACAAGGAGAAGGCGCCAAGCCTTTGACAAGTCCGAAGGAGTAATATAGAAACGCGCAAGCGTCTTTGGCTCCACCCAAATCATGATGATAAAGAGGAGCCAAAACAAGTCGACGATAGACGATAAACATCGAAGTCTTAATGATGCGGGGTGGAGCAGCTTGGTAGCTCGTCGGGCTCATAACCCGAAGGTCATCGGTTCAAATCCGGTCCCCGCTACCAACCTCAAAAATAAACAGCCTCAACTCAACCCTTAAGGCAATTAACAGTCAAGCCCAAATCGTAATCCTTACAAAATGGGTGTGTAAGCATTTTATCTATTTTGATTACGTTATATGATGGAATGGACCTGTCCTTTTTCGGCATCATCCCAAGGGTGTGCCATAATGATAATGAAATCATTAGAACCTAACTTAAGAGAAAGGTGGACAGGCCATGAAAGAGATTAGCATATTGGGGATTGACGTAGCAAAGAATGTTTTTAGTTTATGCGGCGTAAATCAGAATGAGGAAGTGGTTTTTGAGCGAAGCATAAAACGAGCAAAACTGCTGGAGAAGGTTTTAATGTTAAAACCAAAGATTGTTGCCATGGAAGCATGTGGCAGCAGTCAGTATTGGGCCAGGACATTTATGAGTTATGGAATCCAAGCAAAACTAATTCAACCCAAGTTTGTTAAAGCTTTTGTAAAAACACAAAAAAATGACAGCCATGATGCGCGAGCCATTGCCGAAGCCTGTGGTCGCCCGAGCATGCGATTTGTTGGCGTAAGCACTATAGCTCATCAAGACATCCAATGCATACACCGGATGCGCGAAAGACTGGTGAGGAATCGAACCAGTTTAAGCAATGAGATCCGAGGCTTTTTAGGCGAGTACGGCATTATTATTGCTCAGGGCATAAGTCATGTAAAAAACAAACTACCCTTGTACTTTGAAGACTCAAAGCTCACCATGCGCGGACAAGCTATTTTTAAAGATCTTTACGCAGAGCTTGTAGATATCAACCAGAGAATCGACCAATGTGATCAAAGAATCCAAGGGATTTACATGGAACATAAAAAAGTCTGCGATGCCATGATGCAGGTTGAAGGCATTGGCTTACTGTGCGCGACAGCGTTGTTAACCATTTTATCTCAGCCAGAAGTATTTGAAAACGGAAGGCATTTTAGTGCGTATTTAGGGTTGGTACCAAGACAAGTCTCAACAGGTGGTAAAACAATGCTGCGAGGTATTACCAAAAGCGGTAACGGCTATATCCGAAAGCTGCTCATCCACGGCGCTCGAAGTGCTGTGTTTTGGTCACAAAGAAAAGAGAACCATCGAAGCAAGTGGATTAAGAATAAATTAGATACTCGAGGTCCAAATAAAACATGTGTTGCATTGGCCAACAAAAATGCCAGAGTTATTTATGCTTTGGTAAAAAATCAAACGCAGTATCAAAAAGCTGCGTAAAAAGCTTTAAGACGCCCTTGGCGTTTTAATATTCAAAGAGGAGCTATATCGAAAAGAAATGGGAGAAGAAAAAATAAAGATTGTTTTCAAAACCTGCCGGGGACAGAGGCTATCACAAAAGATAAGTCGATCGTACGATGAGGAGTAAGCAATCAATCAACGCAATCCATTTGGGCTCGTAGTTTACAATATCAAGCTACACAAAGAAGCCGGATACACGTCTGCTAGATCTCTACCTATTCTTTTTAATCACTTCACTTTGACCTTGACGGACAGGTCCATACACGTCCCCGGAATTATTACGGCACACGTCCTCAGAATTACACCTTAGTTGGTCCCCAGAATTTATAAGGTAATATTTTCTGGCGCTGGTATTTGAAATAGCGCTACCTGATAGCTAAGTTCATGCAATGCTCTAAGTTCAGCTTCTTGCATAGTGCAGATTTTTTTGAAAATTTCCCCAATACAATTATCAATTTTTTTCCGAAAACCTATATAAAAGAATGTGATTGAAATACCTTGCAACTCCCCCGATTCATAAGAAAATAAGTTATGTTCAATATAACCATCAGTATATGCTTTATCTTTTAAACCTTTCATTCTAGGATCCCATAAAACTTCAGAAACATTTGGGTCAAAAGCACCTTTGAATACTTTATCACTCCCATGCTCAGCTATGCTGTGTTTCCACTTTACTTTATCATAACTTCTCCATTTGTATGATCTTCCTAAGTGGATACTGGGATTTCTAACATTATTTATAAAATTTTCCGCAACGTACCTAGGCCAGTAAAACCTTTGATGTAAAAATTCCATTACCTCACTATTACTTAAGTGGAGTTTCCTTTTATCAACAATTGCCAACCAGTTAATCAACACGCAGAAATTCATTGTTATATCATTAAGAAGGAAAGGCTTTTTTAAAATATCTTTAGAATTATTATAATTCTTTTCTAAAGTATCAATATGTTGTAACCAGAAAATAGACTCGTTCAAAAACTCTTTTGCCCGTACATTACTTTTTGTAGCTTTTGATAAAATCTGTATTAAATCGTTCATTATTTTAAAATTAAATGTACTCTACTAGACAATAAAATCCATAATTCCAATCACCCTGTCCTGACCCGTCATTACAATCAATCTTTCGTTAAATTCCGGAACCGTATACCGTAATCGAAATAGGCTGGTAGAATTCCGAATAAATTCCAGAACTAAAAACTCTATCACTTTCGTAATTTGCTCCACGTTTGAGCAAAAGCATCCAAGTTTTCCTGCGAGGGTTTTTCCGTTTTGCTAAAGATCAAGATGCATATACTCGCTATGACAAAAGCTGGTAACAATTCATACAAATCAAATATTCCACCGGAGAGTTGCTTCCAAATGATGACGGTCAAAGCTCCGCTGATAATGCCGGCGATCGCGCCGTTTCGGGTGATATTTTTATGATAAAGAGAGAGAATGACAAGAGGGCCAAATGACGCGCCAAAACCGGCCCAGGCATAAGAAACCAGTTTTAAAACACTGGAGTTTTGATCGGTAGAAAGATACCAAGCGATGACAGCAATGAGGATCACCGTTGCTCGACTCATCCAGACCAACTCCTTGTTACCAGCGTTTTTGCGAAATAACACATTGTAGAGATCCCTTGTGAGTACGGAGGAAGAGACCAGTAGTTGAGAGTCAACTGTACTCATGATGGCGGCCAAGATGGCTGCCAGCAAAAAGCCTGCGATCCAAGGGTTAAATAAAAGTTGAGACAAGGTGATGAAAATCTTTTCAGGATCGGCTAAGTCTGTTCCGGTTCCGGCCACGTAGGCAAGACCAAACAAACCTGTGGCAAGCGACCCTATGACCGATAAGGTCATCCAAGACATCCCGATATACTTTGCTTTTTTTACTTCTTTTTCATGTTGGATAGACATAAAGCGCACCAAAATATGCGGTTGACCAAAATAACCTAGCCCCCAGGCCAGCAGTGAGAAAATGCTAATGATTGAGGCGCCTTTAAAAAAGTCCAAGTGGGTGGCATCCACAGTATGAACTGCATTGATGGCTTCTCCGATGCCTCCAAGCTTCAACACAACAACCAAGGGCGTCACCAAAAGTGCGAGCATCATCAAAATGCCCTGAAATAAATCCGTCCAGCTCACGGCATTGTATCCACCCAAGAAGGTGTATGAAACAATCACAAAACTACCGGTGGCTAGCGCGGTTTGATAATGCATATCAAAGGTCGCTTCAAATAGTTTGGCGCCACCCACGAGACCTGAAGACGTGTAAAGTGTGTAAAAGACTAAAATAACAATGGCAGTCACAATTCTTATGACATTGCTTTTGTCTTGAAAACGGTTTGAAAAGTAATCCGGTATGGTAATCGCATCGTTTAAATGATGTGTAAAAACGCGAAGAGGTCTGGCGACATAATGCCAATTGATAAAGGCCCCGGCTATCAACCCCACAGCAATCCAGCTTCCGACAAGCCCATCTGTATACATCATGCCCGGCAACCCAAGCAGTAACCACCCACTCATGTCGGAGGCACCCGCACTAAGGGCAGCAACCCCAGGACCCAGCCCCCTTCCGCCAAGGACGTAATCGCTTAAATCCTTTGTCCTCATATAAAAATAAATCCCAATGCCAACCATAACCAACATGTAAATGCTGAACGAAATGATAACGGGTAACTTCATTTTTTATCCTTACTATTGCGTAGTTACGTTTTTTACCTTTCGCGACTGTACCACAACAGTCTCATCATGAAATGATTGAATCGGTGAATCAATCAATCGGGGGATACACATCGCCCTAAAGCTCGTGAGACGATGACACACAACACCTTCTTGGATTGAACATTGATATTTTGGTTCAGTTGGTTAGGATCTTTCTTGACCATGAATCAAATAAGCGCAAGGATGAAGCCGTGATCGTTACGTTATTGGTATTCATGGGCATTTCTATTTTGTTTTCATTTCTTTGCTCCATGTGGGAAGCGGTTTTGCTCAGCATTTCTCCTTCTTATATGCAGGTAAAACTCAATGAAGGCAGCAAAGTTGGGACCATTCTTAAAGACTTTAAAGATAACATTGATCGGCCATTGGCGGCGATATTAACCGTTAACACCATCGCGCATACCGTGGGAGCGATCGGGGTGGGGCAAGAGGCGACCAAAATATGGGGCGAGCAGCATCCGTGGGTTACAGGCATTGTTGTGCCGGTGGCCATGACGGCTGCCATTTTGATCCTCTCTGAAATTATTCCCAAGACCATTGGTGCCAACAACTGGCGGCTTTTTGCGCCATTTACCGTGCGAACCCTCCATGTGGTGATTAAGGTTACATACCCCATCATCTGGGTGTGTCAGCTCATTACGGGTATGTTCAACGCCAACAAGAAAAGCAATGTCTTTAGTCGAACCGATTTTTTGGCGTTGGCTCAGATTGGCTCCCAAGAAGGTGCCCTGAATGAAGCAGAAAGCAAGATGATTCATAATTTGCTTCATCTGCGTCAGTACAAAGTCAAAGAAGTCATGACCCCAAGAACCGTCGCTGTCTCCGAATCTCAAAACATGACGGCCAGACAGTTTTACGAGAAGCAAAACGAGCTGGCATTTTCACGGATACTCTTAAAAGAAGGCACCGGAAGCGGCAATATTGTGGGATATTTACTCAAGGATGAGGTGTTGGAGCATCTGATTGAAGAAGATCATGACAAAGAGCTGCGTCATTTCAAACGCGATATCATTTCGGTGCAAGGAGATTGTAGTATTTTTGAACTGTTCAATGAATTTATTCAAAAACGCGAACACATCGCACTTGTTGTAGACGAGTATGGTGGCATGGTGGGCGTTGTGACGATGGAGGACATTGTAGAAACCCTACTGGGCACAGAAATTGTGGACGAGACGGATCAAATCATCGACATGCGAGAAATGGCCAAAAAGAAATGGCAGCGACAACAAAATACATAAGCATTTGAATTTCCGTTTTACTTAAGTAAGAAATGTTTGAATCCAGCGGCTGAAAATGAACGAAGCCGTCGCTTTACTTTAGCGAAGTGTGGATATTTCCAGATTTTCAAAAAATAAACTTTTAAACGCTGGATCAATATCGGTGCAATATTGAATTTGTGTTTCCTTGTTTGGCTCAAGGCCGATCATTTCTAGGATGGGCCTCATTTTTGATCCCAATTGAATGGTTTGAAACTGGTAGTTTAAAACACCAAAACATTGGAAAGCCTCGGGGTGCGTTACATATCCCACGGCAAAAAGATCAAACGGGTTGAACCCTTTTTCCCCTGCAACCGACCATAGGTGCAACCAAGGTTTTATTTGTTGTGTTAATCTCAGCAGTGGCTCGCTTACTTCGCCCAATCGAGCCAGATCGTTCTTGTTAAAGAAAATCTGGCGCGCAAGTTCAAAAGGCACCACGGTTACTTTGGGCAGTTGGGCCAAGACATATTGGCTTGCGGTTAAGTCATGGGCAATGTTGGCATCGGGGATGTATTTGAGAGAAATACGGGACTTCCAATGTTTTTCTCGGCGGCGGCCCCCCACGATCACCAAATTATCAATGCGTGCGCTCAAGTCAGGTCTGTGCATTAGAACAGAAGCAATGTTGGTTAGCGGACCCAAGGCCACGATGGTCAGTGGGCCGGAGGTTTCCAACGCTTCCATCAATGCCTTGGAAGCTTGTGTGGGTGCATAGTCTCCAGGTTTTTGGGCACCGGCGTGTATTTTGTTCGCCATTTTCTCCTCTTGGATGATGGCCATGGCCGACTTCCATGCACGTCTTTCGGAAGCATTGCCATAAGTGGTGCTGACACCTTTCACCGACACGTTGGGCGCATGAAGCGCGTGCAAAATGGTAAGCGCGCCATCCACAATTCTAAGCCGGGTGACTGGGCCTAAAAAAAATACCAGTGCTTGTCCCTTGACTTAATAATTAAAATTGACCAGTACATAAATAAATATAAACTATTTTATGTGAGGCCAGCTTTACTAGTGTTCATTTTTTTACATATGATTTTATGTGTAGAATTTACATATGCAAATGAAGTTCATCCTGACTGCCTTCGGTGGTTCAAAAAATCCAATGTGAATCCAAATGACAAGAATTGTGATATCCAATGTGCGTCAATCGCTGTGAATATGGGGACGTTTAGCTGCCCTTTATCTTGTCCTAAACTGTGTGGTGAACCTAAGTATAAAACTCCTTTAGGAAAAGTGTGCGATAAAGAATTTTTTTATGGCATTACGAATCCAAAGAAGGTCAAAAGAATTATGGAAATTCAGCAAGAAGCTGTGAAAAAAACCAAACAAGTATTCAATAGAAATGCTGAAGGCGATCATTCAGATGCATTTAGGCATTATTATGGAAGTGCTCTTTTAACTAGAGAGTTTGGAGAAACCGAAGCTAAAAAAATTACCAACAATCATGAAGCGTGTATGAGTGAAACCCTAGATTCAAATATGGACCTTCATAATAATCAACTTGGGATTGAAGCAGCCGTTAAACACTCTGGCGAGCTTCAATTAATCATTCAACAAGCAAAAACTCATTTTAAAGAAGAGCATTTTAAAATTTATAAACCAATGGTCGATTTTACAGTAGAGGATTACGAATGGAGATAGCATCAATCCGTATGGGACTTTATATTTTTTTTGTATCAGTGTTTCTAATTCATTGTGATCAAGTGGATTCGCAGCAAGCGGTATTTTCAGCGAAAAAGCAGGGCCCGCCTAAAAAAACACAAACTACCGTTTACGAGACGATGTTTGAGGAGGTAAAAGCAAATGCATTTTTTATCAATCCGCAGCTTGCTAAAGAAAAGTGGGGCAATCAGAAGTTTGATGCTGAAAAGTACAAGAATGGTGATGAAAAAACAAAAGCATCCATGATTGCTGATTTGGTTGAGAGTAAAATTTTGATTGGAACAAGTGTTTCAGACTTAACTACGCTGTTGGGAAGAAAAAATGGATATTTCTTTGACGAATCCTATCCAGCTTTTATTTTCATTGTAGGGTCGCCCCCAAAGAAAATAGAGAAAAACTCTTTTAACGAAGACACATGGCAAATCGTGTGTTTGCTCAATAAAGATCAAAAGGTTTCTGAGGTCTTAATCCATAGACAGTAAAGATATACTGGGTGATACATTTGAGAGCAGATAACGGAAGCGTGATTGATTGCGTTAGGGCTTCGTATACGACCCTAGCATCCACCCATCAAAAGAAATCTTATTTTAAAACCGGTCGAGAAAAATGGATTTTTTTTCGGTGCGGAATTGGTCGGTTTGGTAGGGGCCAGCACCTTTTTTGGTGCGGACGCGTAGGTCGAATTGGACTTCGCATGTTTCTTCGTGCGGTATGATGGTTAGGTGGGTGGGTGAAAAGTAATATCCATCAAAGGTATCCACAACAATGGCCTCGGATGATTCTAGGCTACCGTCGGCTTTGGCGTATTTGGTCATGAAGCGAATCAACGATTGGTCTTCGCTTTTTTGCGATGTGAGGTGTCGTTTGGGGTCTTTTTCGGTTTCCACAATGATTTCGTCGGAGATGCCGTCCTGGTTTAAATCACAATACGCACGCGATACAAAAGTCTGGCGGGAGGGGCCGACGAGGGGTGTTTTTAATTTTTCAATGACGGTGCGTTGTTCATCCAGTGCATATTCAATGGCGCCATTGTCCTGAAAGATTTCCTTAAAAAACAAACGAACCCGGTACTTTTCCTTTGTGTAATCATAGTTGGAATAGCGTTGGTATAAGTTGACGTGAAAGATGATTTCTAAAAGTTCGTGGGCTTGATGGTACTGCACAGTGGCAGGGTATTCATCCAATATGACATGGGTCGGATAAGTGTAGACGGTTTGACCATTGATGGAAATGCTGAGTTGGCCTTGATTTCTTTGTGTTGAATAACGGCTGCCCTTTAGGGTTGTTTTTAATACTACGTTGGCTTTGGACGAAGTATTCACCGTATATTGGGTTTGGTAGTTTTCTTTGCGTAAATTTTCTCCCAATTGCTGGGCCGATGCCCAGGTCGGAAGGGTAAGCAAGCACAACATATAGACATAAAAGCATCGATTCATGCTTTGTTGATATCTATTTATAATGCACTTTGTCAATCCAAAAATGGAAGGTTAGGCATGGTGATCGTAGGCCCATTTTAAATCGTTTTGTTTTGCTGGCTGTAGCAGAGGCTCACACCGACTAGGGTCAACGTGGATAAAAGCGCGGCGGGGACTACGGCGTCTAGGTCCATGGCGACAATGGCTTGGGGTAACCACCCTTGCGATTGTAGGTATTTCCACAGTAAGGCTGTGACCAGGCCGGCCACCATCGAGGGTGTGCCTGCTTTTCGGTGGGCGCCTTTCCAGAATAGAGATGCAAGAAGGGCGGGTGTAATGCTGGCGCCATACAATGTGTAGGCAAACAGAGACACACTGAAAAATTTATCGGACATAAAGGCCAGCACCAAAGCCACTGCACCCAGAATCAACACCATGTTTCGGCTGACGGAAACAAGTTTGGCCTCGGAGGCTTGGGGGTGAAAAAAGCGTTGATACACGTCACGGACGATGGCAGAGGCGGGTGCGAGCAAGTAGGAATCTGCGGTGGATACGACGATGGCCACGACGGTTGCCATCAATACGGCGCCCAGTATGGGTGGCAGTGCGCCAAAGGCCATTTGTACGATAATGTGTCCAATGTTTTCGGGCTCTACAATTACACCTTGGGCGACCAAGGCAATGCCGATGATGGCGGTAAAAATAATGATCCATTCCATGATGAGCACCGCCACGAGCATCCATCGGGCTGATTTTTGCGCGTCTTCGGGGCTTTTGGCGGAGAAAAAACGGCCATAGAGGTTGGCATCTCCAAGGATGAGTAAAAGAGAGGGCAGTAAGATCGAAATTAAGGTTCCCCATGAGTAATGTCCCATAAAGGCTTGTTTTGCTGTTGGCAAAGAGTCAACAATGCCGCTTATGCCGCCTGCTTTAAAGATTAAAATCGGAATGGCAATCAAGAAACCCACAGTCATTAGGATGCCATTGACCACATCGGTGTATGCCACCGAGTACATGCCTGCAAGATAGGTATACAGGGTGACAAATACAGCCACCATGATGACGGCCCAAAGGTGGGGAAGGGCAGGGGCAATTTGTTCGACAATGGCTGCGCCAGCGCGGTATTGATACGATACGATGATCACGTAGGCCATGGTCAGGGTGATGGTGCCGATGATGCGGGAGGAGGGGCCAAAGCTTCGCTCTAAGATGTCTTGAATGGTAAAATTGTCTTCTTTGCGGACGCGGCTGGCCAGCAGGGTTAAAACAAAAATACCCGTGGCACCGGCCAGGGGGATGATCCAGGCAGCCATGCCCACCCGGTACGCTTCTTCCCCATTGCCAAAGATGCTGCCGGTGCCAATCCAAGTAGCCAGCAATGTGCCGGTTAAAACAAAGGTGCTTAATCCTCGGCCTGCCAAGGCAAAATCAGATTGGGATTGAATGGAGGAGGCTTTGCGCGCACCCACGATGATGAGACCCGCCAAGTAAACCAAAACAAAAATCAGATAAATAGACATCAGACTTTATGCTCTAAAACACAAAAAAGGCTATGGCAATGACAATTTTCTAAAAAAAGTCGAAATTCGAAGACATGTCCCTGAAATTTCTAATGACCATTTGATTCTGGCAGGCGCTACTTAAATGAATAAACCTACATTTTGTTTGTGGTATATTTGCAAACAAGATGCCCTTTACTCCGTACCATGTAGGCCCCGGCCTGTTGACCAAAGGTTTATGCCGCCAATGGTTTGATCTTCAGGTGTTCGTGTTATGCCAAGTGTTGATTGACCTAGAAGTCATATGGCTTATATGGCAGGGCTCGCCACGCATTCACAAGTTGATGCATACCTACCTAGGTTCATTGATACCGGCAGTTGTGAGTATTGCCATCATTGTCGTGCTTTACCGATGGCTTGGTCGAAAGAAAATCAACTATGTTGTTTTGCTAGCATCAGGGTGGTGGGGTGCTTGGTCTCATGTGGCGCTGGATAGTCTTATGCACAAAGACATGCAACCGTTTTGGCCCTTCACTTCCGTAAACCCATGGCTTCGAAGCATGAGTGTTGAGCAGATTCACATGTCCTGCATCATTGGTTTTTTGTTGGGCTTATTGATGATTCTTCTATGGCCCGTGATACGCGTTTTGAAAAAATAGTTTGAGCATCACCCCAGATTTTAAAGAACCATCATTGCACGTAGGTTCGATACAACCCAAATGCACCGGTTAGAAACATTTGAGCGGCCAATGAGCCAACAACCAAGCCCATCAATCGGCTAAATACCTTGATGCCATTTTCGCCCAAGCGATTCTTGATGCGGGGCATGTTTTTAATGATGATGTAATTGCCGATTGCACAAAGGACAATGGCCATGCTGATGGAAAAATAGGATTGTACATTTTGATGGGTGATGCTCAGATTGATCAAAGTGGTGGTCAGGCCAGGTCCGACAATGATGGGAATGGATAGGGGAACAATGCTGATGTCGGCAAGGCGCATCGCGGCTTCGTGTTCAAGACTCCGGTGGTTGATTTTTTTGCCTCGACCTTGCACCATATCAAAGCCCATCACCAAAAGAATAATCCCCCCGAATACGCGCAAGCCATCGGCTTGAATGCCGAAAAAAGAAAAAATATACGTGCCGCTTAAAAACACAATGAGCATGGCGATGAAAACGGTCTTTGTGCTTTTGCGGGCAATGTATTCTACTTCTTTTTTGGAGGTATGATCACCAATCAGGGTCAACATGATGGCCCCTGCGGAAAGCGGGTTCATGATGGTGAAAATGGAAATGGTATGCCCCAAAAAGTCTTTGATGATGTCTAAAATCATGGCCAAGTGCATATCAGGAATAAAAAAACTTACACCTCGAAAAATGTTATTTCTTCATCCAGAACAGTATTTTTTAGAACATTGCTGTCCGTCATGCCTGAAATTCAGGCATGAGATTGATGGCTGAGGATGGGATGTTTTGCTTTTGGATTTGGGTTTTTAAGTCGGCCGTGTTTGGAATCAGTGGCCATAACGGTTGATCGACTTGAAGGGTGTGTAGGAGCGCTTGGGTTAGTTTGTGATCCCATTGTGTAACGAGTTGCGCGGCTTGATGCGACGAGACTTCTTTTCTGCATTGAGGCGCTTGACAGTCGCAGGCAAAACTTTCTTCTAAGTTGAGCTGGGCGTAGTCGGTGGTCAATTCTTGGTCTTGTTTGATATCTTGCAAAGTGATGTCCACATGAAAGCCTGAGCTGAGCGTGTTGGGGTTGCAATTGTGGTTGATGTATTTGGCTTTGTCCCAGCATAAAACATGGGCACCATCTTGATTGCGGTAGGCATACCGGTCAAATTGTTTTCTGACTTCTGGCTCCAGTGTGTTTGGAAAATCTTTGGCAAATACACCGTCCAACGGATCTTGGACCCATGTGACTGTACCAGCCGCAATGGCCTTTGTGGCAAAAAGCCCGTAGCCGATGGTGGGACCAATGTAGCGCAGCTCTAAATGGGGGTGCATCATGGCAGACTTTTTCCTTTGTTTTTAGTCTTCGTATTCCCATCCATGATCGTCCGCAACGTCTGGCTGAGTGTCCTCAAAGTCCTGATCTTCGGGATCCATGGGTAGGTTTTCAGGCTCTTCTTCCATGGGCGCGTC
This sequence comes from uncultured Bdellovibrionales bacterium, assembly GCA_964497185.1. Taxonomy (GTDB): domain Bacteria; phylum Bdellovibrionota_G; class JALEGL01; order JALEGL01; family JAGRMV01; genus CAZCBX01. Next base: position 32,120 of record CAZCBX010000016.1, read on the forward strand.
TTCCCAAACGGGTACATCGGAATCATCCTGGTTCATTGGCCAAGTGGTGGCGGTTTCTTCCATTTCCTCGACATCGTCCTGGGCGTGCAGGGGCATGCAATACAAACAACATAACGTAAAAATCCATAAAGCTTTGGTCATAATCCCTCCTTGGAGATTGGGTAGAAACAGCTTTAAATTCCTTCAATACTGCGCTTGATTGGAACGGCTGTCATCAAAAATAAAGAAAAAAGTTGGATCGAAAAAATACGAGATTGATTGACGAAAAATTTGATTTGAGCATCGTAGGATTGAGTTAGAATTCTAATAAATTTATGATTATATAATCTATAATTTTCAAAAATCTGAAATTTAGTCCAAATTTTAGCTTAAAAAGCTAATTCGAAAATCTTATTCATAAGAAATATTTTGTAATGAGTTTGATCCAGAATTTATTATAAAATTCATTTGACCACAATTACCAATTGAGGCGTGATAAATACCTCCATAAGTATTACCACTATTGTCATATGGAAAGTTCAAAAAATCATTATTTTCTGGATGGTGCCAGCCTTCATCATCTTTGTAAGATATATGGTAATATTCTTGAAACTGATACATTGATTTATAAATAATATATGCAAAACCTTCCGATGATACTTCTGCTCTAATGTAAGATTCAGAGGTGTGAGAGTCGTCGACCTCTAGCACTGAAAATAAAGGTAATGTTACAGGAGCTGTCTTTAAATCTGGTTCAAAGATGTATTCTTCACTTTCCTTATAAACAAGCTTAGCACCTATATTTGAAGATATAGTTTGATCATCAAAAGTGAAACTTTCTTCTGTATCAAGTTTTAAATATGCAGCGATGATGCCCTTGCCTTGTTCATTCATGTGGAATGTTAATCCAGGAGTAGCGAAATCATTAGAAAATTTTGCCAATTCTAAATTTTCAAAAGGGTAATCTAAACTAATATTAAAATTTTCTTGATTGTCTAAAATATCAAAACTAGAAAATGCGACACTGTATAAGTTAGATTCCTCATTTGACTGTAAAAGATATATTAAAGAGAGTTGACCATTGTTGCTTAGAGTTAGCTTTAAATTAGTTGGATTTTTATAAATACTACCGCCAGTATTATATACAGCGATGGTATTATTTTGATAAAAATTCTCTTTCCACTTTATTAATTCTATCCACTGCCCTTCATCTGTATCCAGTTTGTATAGTAAGCCAAATCCGTCTTTTGTAGCTGAGAATGAACTTTCTTCAAATTCATCAATGGAAGAGATAGTCTCAGCCATAGACCAATCATCATTAAATATGTAGGAGTAGACATTTTGGTTGTAGGATATTAGTAAAAAAACAGGTGTTTCAGGACTTACCCAATGCTCTAGGACTTTTGAATCGGTAATCTCATCTGTAGTGGATGTAATTAATTCATCTAGCGAGTGGCCATTTTTATAAATGGTTCTACTTCGGATACTAGTTACATTTCCTAAGATAGTCTTATATATAATTGCGTTAGCGTAAGGGTAATTACTAATGTGCAAAATGCTCTCAATCTCTATATCTTGAAGAACAAATGTCTCGTTTGTAAAATTATTTATATTTGAGTCATTAGTGTAATGAGATCGATGATACATCGTCTTTGATTCTGACAAAAGTGAATCATATTGTGACCAAAGAATATCTGAAAAGCCATTATCGTCTATATAACCACTAATATATTGTACATCATACTCTTCCTTTGTCATAAATTCGCTGGTGTTTATATTTAGCATTGTCTGGTTTCCCACTCGTTGATTAAAATTAGGGTGAGTCCAGGAATTCTCAGAAGCATTATAATAAGATAAATAAGAAGCTTTAGGAGAGCTATATTCACTTACAGGTAAACCGATCTCCTTGCCTTCCCAAACCATCGCCAAATCACTATACTTATTTTTTTTAATTATTATTTCTGGATCATTGTAAATAAAATTACTGTTAAAATAACCGCTTGATTGATCAAATAGATCAGATAAATTAGTCCATTGTGGCGGTGAGCAGTTGATTTTAAGATCATTTATATTCTTATCGGTAAAAACACCTCTAGATTTTTCAAAATAACAGCATTGATTAGCTGGGTGTTTTTCAATTTGTATTGAGAAAAGCTGCCCTTTTTCATATTTTAAATCAAAAGTAAAAGAATCACCCTCTATTTCAATTTGTTCATTATTAACAGTTTCTCTAAGTATGATGCCATCAGAAAAGCTTAAAAGGTCCCCCCCCAATGTTAGAGGCTGTCCAAATTGGATTTTTAAGCAGTATGATGTAGTTTCTTTATCTAAAGCTTTAACATTTGAACCCAAAAAAGCTTCTTTGTTAAAAGAAAGATAAATACATTCTTTACTACTATCATTTACATGATTTTTTATTGCTTTTCCCTTAAAGTGGATCAACGCAATTCGATCTTCTTTTTTTTCGATCACTAAATCTAATCCTTGCGGTACCATACCATCTATTGAATATTGCAAATTTTCTGAAAAAGATGACCCTTCTGAAATATCTTTAGTCCAAAAAAAATTTTCTAAATTAATTTCTTTTGATTGTATTGAACCGTCATTACTGTCTTCGATTTCATGAAATATAAGTATTTGATTAGACTTAGGATTGGAATTAGAGCTACATCCAGCAAAAAAAACGATTATTAAAAGTAAATATTTCATATTTCGATCTCCAAATTTTTTAATTTAAATCATCTTTATCACTTATGGATTATTATGATGTAAATATTTTTTAAGCAATAAATATGCCATGATAGACTTTTTCGTATGTATTGTTTCCATTATTTTTTGTGTTATCAGATTTTTATCAGTGAATATCGCTAGATCGATAGCCTTTCTAGGTAAAAAAGTGGTATTTTTTTGATTCTTGTGTAACAAAACAAAAAAAATGCCAACCCACTGGAGGGATTTGATGAAACACACTACACACTTTCGTTCTTTTCAATTTTTGTCTTTTGCGGCTTTTGCTTGTTTGGTGATGGCTGTCGGCTGTGCCAAGGATAAAGCGCCCACCGCGTTGCTGGATCAAGCCAAGTCAGAGATTTCCGCTTTTGAGCAAAACGCGACGGATCCTGCCAAGTATTCTGGCTATGAACAAGCCGTTGAGAGTTACAACAGCGCATTGGAAGCGGTGGAGGAAAAAGAATATCCTCTGGCTGAAAGAGATGCCAAACTCGCGTTAACCAGCATCGAATTGGCCAAGACCAATATGAGCAAAATGGATGTTGAGATGAAGTCAGCCAAAGCGTTGGCTTTGACCCAAAGCAAGCTGATGCAAACTGAGTCAGAGCTTCAACAAAAACAATCAGAGCTTGAGTCTGAAAAAACAAAAAATCAATCTTTGGTGTCACAGCTTCGTTTTATGGAAGCCAAGGAAACCGAGCGTGGGGTGATGCTCACCTTGCGCGACATGATGTTTGGTTTTGATGAAGCCAATTTGACCGATGGCGCCAGAAAGAAATTGGTCGATGTGGCCAAAGTGTTGAAACAAACACCGGATCGTCGCATTGTGGTGGAAGGCCACACCGATAGCGTGGGCAGCGATGAATACAATCAGAGCTTGTCTGAAAAAAGAGCGCTGTCAGTCAAATCACAATTGATTCGAGAAGACATCAAACCTGGTCGGATTGAAGCCAAAGGTCTGGGAGAAGAATATCCCAAAGCCCCGAACTCCACAGAAGCAGGTCGTCAAGAAAACCGTCGGGTTGAAATCACGATTTTGAACGACTAAAATCGTTTTTAATTGATAACAAAAGGGCCTTGGTTGTTAAGCTTCCAAGGCTTTTTTTTGCCTGCAAGCAGCAAGGTGAACCTCATACCTAACTTCCGCAAGAGATCTTATCCGTCATTCATGGTAATGACGCAGCATGTTTGAACAAAAATGGATTGCATTTGTTATTTTCATGAGTTGTGGCTGTATTGGATCACTGACGGGCTGCTCAGGCTCCGATGAGCGAGAATCACAGCAAACACAAGAAAGCCGTGATAGCATTGGCACACTGGATGACCCTCAAATTTATTTTGTTCCAGAGGGGGCGTCTCGCTTTTATTATGTCGGCGATGACCAAGAAAGTAGCGTGCAAACCAATGCGATGGGCGATGCGCAAGTATTGTATTATGACGTGTATGCGCCAACACAACCGGCACAAAGTTATGCACGAACCGTGCTTTTTCTTCATGGTGGCGGTTACCAAGGCGGATATGCCAACGATGAAAAAGTGGTGGCTCAGTGTCGATATTTTGCTTCGCTGAATCAGTGGTGTGTCAGCATCGAATATCGCCGGGGGTGGCTTACCCAAACAGGCGCTATTTCCACCCTTGACCTTAACAACGAAGACGATCAGACGCTAAGGCAAGCGCTAGAGATGGCCAAAACCGATGTGCTTCATGCTTGGGATCACCTAAGCACCACCGCAGCACCTCAATTGGATATGCCTACAGAATATTTGGTGGTCGGTACCAGTGCGGGGGGATCGATTGCTTCTCGTATTACGTTGACGCATCCTGAACTAACGCATGAGGTTGACGGTGTGATTATCGGTTTTGGCACGCACCCTGTGGATGAACCAGTGCTTTCATCGCGCGCTGATATTCCTGTGGTGTTGCAAGGTGGAATGGTGGACATTGTCAGTCCTTTCTATACCAACCATGCATGGTTTGACCCTGATGTGGTGATGGCCAAAGGAATGATGAATTTATACGAAGAACTTCAAAGTAAAAACTTTCACGCACGCTTTTATCTATCTGCTCAACAGGGACATGGTTTTGGGTTTTATGGCTCACCAAGTTTCTTGCCTAAACACTATGGGGAGGCGCTTTTGTATTTTGCTCAGGTGGCTACGGGTACAGCGCCTGATAATTACATTGAATTTGGCTTTGCCCTTTCAGACCCCACAGTGCCTGTAGAGGCGGGAGAGCGCATCAACACACTGGATCAGCCCAATTTTAGATACGAGCCCTATCAAACGTCGTTGGAAGAAGGTGCGTTGCCATCGAGCATTGACTTTTAATGGGGCAGCGATGCGGCTTTTTTTCGTGGGTTGGTTGTAAAAAATGAAGCGATCATGACGGAAACCGGCATCACCAAGGCAACATATAAAATCAATTGGTAGCTGCCTGAAAACACTTTGCCTTGGCTAAACATGTATGGGCCCATGGCGCTTGCGCCCACCATCCATGCAGTGACCACGCCCATGATTGCGCCCAGGTGAAGGCGGCCAAATAGTTTGGGCCATGCGGCAGCCGTGAGCAGGGAAAAAATTCCGCTGGAGATGCCCATGCCCAATGCGGTGACCATAAAACCCAAGTCGGTGCCAAAGCTTTGCAAGCCCAGGAGCGACATGGCCAAACTGGCTTGCATGACGCAGAGAATGTACTTTAGCGCGAGCCGGTCGCTGCAATATCCAGCAACCAGCTCTGAAATAACGGCGACCACACTGATGGGAATAAATATTTGAAAGGCTTTTTCAGAAGTCAAACCGGCTTCAAAACCAATGTCGGCAATGTGAAACGTTACGGCTGTCATCAGCAGGGCTTGGCCTGCCGCACCCAAATTAAACACCCAAAAGGTAAAAGTCTTTTTTGCTTCCTTGTCGGTAAAGTTGGTGGTGTGCGCGTCTTCTCTTAGGGTGTCATTTTCATCCTGGCTTACCTTTGCACCATCCACCGCGATATTGTAGTGCTCGGGTGAGCGGCGAAAGAACAAATAGGCCAAGAGTGCAAAGCCAAGCAACACACCCGCCAAGACATGCAAACTGCCTCTCCAACCAAAGCCAGTGATGAGTTGATTGATGACATAGGGTGTGACGCCAAAAGCAAAGGCCACAAACGTGCCACTGATGCCCAGCATTAAACCTCGTTTTTTTTCAAACCAACGACTCATCATGGTGCGAGAAGCCATGGTTAACTGGCCTTGGCCAAAGTGACGAATGCCAAAAAAACAAATAAAAAGCACAATCAAGGATGCATAGGATGCCAACGCTTGAAAGCATTGGGCCAATTGATGGGTGATTTGATCGACGTAGGAGAGAGCGGTTAAGAAGAGCGCGAGGCCACAACCTGCAATCACGGCCAAAAACCGTGAGCCACGACGATCCAACAATCTTCCCGCCAAAGGAAGCATAAAGGCACTGGATAACGTGCCAAACAAATACATTAAACTTAGAGATAAACGGCTCACGCCCAAGGCTTCAATTAAGTGTTCGGTGTATACGCTTACGCCCATGGTTTGTCCGGGTACGCTTGCAATGACGCCTACGGTGCCAACGGCAAGGACAACGTAGCCGTAATAGATACCACGACGTTGAAAAATTTCTGGAAGGCTGCGAGACATTTGTATCCTTGATGTTTGGGTAAAAGAATTAAGGCAGCGTTCTACCTTATTCAGACTTAATCTTGAACCATTCTTTTGAAAAATCAGGGTGATTACCATGCAATCCTTTGTAGAACTGGATGCCAGCCCCCTTAAAAAGCATTGCACGCTGCGCTTGCAATGATAGAGTATAACAAAAAGTAAACATGAACTGGTTTCCAAGCAAGAAAAGGTTAAGAATTGAAGATGATGCTACAATCCATGTATGACGGTTTCGCGTTCGCCCAATGGCGTACAATGGGCGTGTTGTTTCTATCTTTTGCCAGCTTCGCAATCACTGGCTGTGGCGATGGCGGCGGGGGCAACACCATCCAAGCCAACGCTTCGGTGGTTGACTTTCCATTGGCTGAATACAACCAAAGCACGGCCAACGATTGTGGATTGTTTGACCAGGATTCCACCATCCAAGAAGCTGAAACCGGCAGAGAATGCGTGCGAAGTGCTTTTGAACAATGTGCAGAGTCGAAATTTTACATCGAGTTTCGGCAGAACAACAATCAGTCTTTTCACTCTTTTGTATTAACCCGTGAGGATTGTTCCATTCGGGTGCATGTGGTGTCCAACACCGATGAACTACCCATTGGCGAAGCCCTTGAAATTTGCGACGAGCTGCCCGCTGAGCAAAGTCCAGAAACCGCCTGCGGCATTGACGAAGATTAAAAAGCGGCTCTTTTTTTAAAATTACTGAATTTTTGCTAAATATTGATCCAGTCTGCTTTTGTTGGTGATTTGTTTTGCACGATAATCTGCAAAAAATGTTTCAGCCAATGTTCGGTTGACCGCTTCTCCAACTTGAATGATGCCCATCATGGACATGATGGCGTGATTGCCGCATTCATAAATGTAGATGCCGGGGTGCGAAAGGGTGATGCGAATGGTTTCATCGGTGGCCGCTTTCCAGCTGGCTGCTTTTTCAGGTACAAAAACCGATTGGCTGTTGTGCCCTTGATCCACGGGAACAAATTCAATGGTGTCACCGACTTCAACATGCAAATACCCTGGCACAAAAACCATGCTTTGACCGTTTGCATTGTTTTTCATTTCAATGGTGTGATGTTTGGCGCCAACCCATGTCGGAGCCAAACACAAACACAACCAGATGAATTTTTTTATGGGTTTTGACAAGGATTACATCAGGTCAAAACGGTCCAGCGTCATGACTTTGGTCCAAGCATCCACAAAATCGTTTACAAACTTTTCTTGTGCATCATCGGAAGCATACACTTCTGATACAGCACGCAGTTCAGAGCTAGAACCAAAAGCCAGATCGACGGGTGTGGCGGTCCAGCGCGTCTTGTTGGTGGCGCGGTCTTTGCCTACGTAAATGCCTGTTTTGTCTTTGGATTTTTCCCAAGTGGTGGACATGTCCAACAAATTGACAAAAAAGTCATTGGTTAAGTGATCGGTGTTTTGAGTGAACACCCCGTGCGTCACGCCGCCTGTATTGGCCCCGAGCGTACGCAAACCACCAATAAGTACGGTCATTTCGGGGACAGTTAAGTCCAATTTGCTGGCGCGATCCACCAACAAAAAGGTGGGAGATTGCGTGGCATCCGGACCATAGTAGTTGCGAAAGCCATCGGCTTTGGGCTCTAAGGGCTCAAAGGATGAAACATCGGTTTGTGCTTGGGAGGCATCGGCGCGTCCTGGCTTAAAAGGCACGGTCACATCAAAGCCTGCATTTTTCGCAGTTTGTTCCACAGCGGCACTGCCACCCAGTACGATCAAATCGGCCATGGAGATTTTTTTCGACCCCCCATTGAAATCTTTTTGAATTTTTTCAAGTTCTGCAAGCACTTTTTCAAGCTCTTGCGGATGATTGACTGCCCAGTTTTTTTGCGGCGCCAGGCGAATTCTCGCGCCATTGGCACCTCCGCGCATGTCCGTGCTTCGAAAGCTGGCTGCCGAAGCCCATGCAGTGCGAACCAATTGTGAGATCGACAAGTCCGACTCGAGGATTTGCTTTTTTAGCTTTTTGATATCTCTTTTACCTACTGTTTTGTAATCCACAGTGGGGATGGGGTCTTGCCACAACAAAACAACTTCAGGCGCCTCATCGCCAACATACCGTGAACGAGGTCCCATGTCTCGATGGGTTAGTTTGAACCATGCTCGTGCAAAGGCTTGCTCAAAAGCTTCAGGATTTTTTAGAAACCGCTGAGAAATTTCTCGGTATTGCGGATCCATTTTTAATGACAAATCAGTGGTTAGCATGACGGGTGCATGACGCTTGCCTTTGATGTGCGCATCGGGCACCAGGTTGGCTGCATTTTTGTCTTTCGGGATCCACTGCTTGGCGCCCGCAGGACTTTGGGTGAGTTTCCAGTCAAAGGCAAACAGGGTTTCTAGGTACTGCATGGACCATTGGGTCGGAGTGGCGGTCCAAGCGCCTTCCAAGCCACTGGTGGTTGTATCTTCTGCGTTGCCTTTACCACAGCGGTTTTTCCAGCCAAAGCCTTGGGCTTCAATGGCTTCCCCGGCAGGGGCGTCGCCCAGGCAATCGGTTTTTACTGCGCCGTGGTTTTTACCAAACGTATGACCGCCGGCAATCAAAGCCACCGTTTCTTCATCATTCATGGCCATCCGCCCAAACGCTTCGCGGATGTCTTTGGCGGCCAACTTGGGATCAGGTTTGCCGTCGGGTCCTTCAGGATTCACATAGATTAAACCCATGTGGGTTGCACCCAAGGGTTTTTCAAGCGTGCGCTCGGACTTAGATATGTGGCGATCGCTGCCCATCATTTTGGTTTCGGGACCCCAATAAACCAAGTCGGGTTCCCAGTCATCGGTTCGGCCACCTGCAAAACCCATGGTTTCAAAGCCCATGGATTCAAGCGCAACGTTTCCAGTAAGTACCATTAAGTCGGCCCAGGATAAGCTTTGGCCGTATTTTTTCTTAATGGGCCATAAAAGTCTTCGAGCCTTGTCAAGATTGGCGTTGTCTGGCCAGCTGTTAAGCGGTTCAAAGCGTTGTTGTCCACCGCCAGCACCACCTCGACCATCGGTTACGCGGTAGGTGCCGGCACTATGCCATGCCATGCGAATAAAAAAGGGACCATAATGTCCGTAGTCCGCAGGCCACCAGGGTTGTGATGTCTTCATGACTTCTTCAATTTCTTTTTTCAGCTGAGCCAAGTCAATTTTTTCAAATTCTTGTCGATAATTGTAGGCATCGTCCATGGGGCTTGATTCTCTCGCGTGCTGGCGCAAAGGTGACAAATCAATAAGCTCTGGCCACCAAAACTGATTGGTTTTGGCCATGTGGTTTTGTGACATGGCAGGCTCTGCTGCTGCGGGGGCTGCGTTTAGCACACCTGCAAGGATGAATAGGGCCATTAAATAATGGAAAATGGATTTCATGTTTCGTTCCGTTTGCTGGTTATTGAAAACAACTGCTTTATTGGTTTGAATCATACCCTGTAGAATAGGTCAATCATTAGACCTGTTCTAAGTTTAAACAAAAGGAACTGAGCGGATCACTGCCTTCAACCTTACTTTGGGCTCTATATTTTAACGGACATAAAACCTTTTTGCATGGTTATTTGAAGTTAGTGTGAATCAAATGCTTTGGCAATGCGATCGCCGACATTTTGATCAATGTTGCGCCAGTAGTCAAAGGCGCGCTTTAACACTTTGTCGGATACGCCATCTTTTAAATGGCCGACAACATTGTCAACTAGGCGGTCACGGGCATCATCGTCCATAACCTCACGGACCAAGGTGCCAGCTTGACTCCAATCATCATCGGCTTCGCGCAGGGTGTAGGCTTGTCGGACCATATTGCCATCGGCATGCCATAGGCCGGCATCATCGGTTTTGGTGGAGTCAGCAGCCGGTCCTCCATAAGAATTGGGTGCGTAGACGGGATCTTTCACGCTTTCAAGCCGCATGGCTCCGTCTTTGCTGTAACTATGCACTGGGCATTGTGGTTTGTTGACTGGAATTTGTTTATAATTCACGCCCAAGCGCGCCCGATGTGCATCGGCATAGGCAAAACCACGGGCTAGAAGCATTTTATCTGGGCTAAAGCCAATGCCTTTGACTAAATTGTTGGGCTCAAAAGCGGCTTGCTCAATTTGGGTGTGGTAGTCGGTTGGATTACGATTCAGGGTAAGCTTGCCCACTTCTTTTAATGGATAATCTCCATGGGGCCAAACTTTGGTTAAATCAAAAGGATTGTATCGATATGTTTTGGCTTCTTCATAAGGCATAATTTGCACTTTTAAGGTCCAGCTTGGAAAGTTTTCATCGCGAATGTTGTTGAACAAATCCCGTCGATGATAATCGCCGTCGGCGCCAGCCCAGTGATCGGCTTCTTCTTGGGTCAGAAAGTCATTTTCTTGATCGGTTTTAAAGTGGTATTTGACCCAAAACTTTTCACCTTGGGCATTAACCCACATATACGTATGACTGGAGTAGCCATTCATTTGACGCCAGTTTTTGGGAATACCACGATCGCCCATCAAAATGGTCACCTGATGCGCGGATTCAGGAGACAAGGTCCAAAAATCCCATTGCATGTCATGATCGCGAAGGCCATTGTCCGCACGGCGCTTTTGTGAACGTATAAAGTGCTGAAACTTCATGGGGTCGCGAATAAAAAATACGGGCGTGTTGTTGCCCACCATGTCGTAATTGCCTTCAGGCGTATAAAACTTAATGGAAAATCCGCGTGGATCGCGCCATGTATCTGCACTGCCGCGCTCGCCAGCCACTGTCGAAAATCGCATGAGCGTATCGGTTTTGGCCCCCGGTTGGAAAAGACATGCTTGGGTGTACTGACTCACATCTTGGGTAACTTCAAAATGGCCAAAAGCACCGCCGCCTTTTGCGTGGGGTTGACGTTCAGGAATACGCTCACGGTTGAAGTTGGCCATTTGCTCAATGAGATAATGATCATGCAAAACAATGGGTCCATCTGGACCAATGGTGAGCGAATGCTCATCGCTTGCAACGGGTATGCCCGCATCGGTTGTGGTTGGTTTGGGATTCTTTTTTTCATCAGACATGGGCGTAAGCTCCTAAAATAATATGGCTAGTGTAACGTTGAGAATACTGCGTTGATACACGGCTGAGCAATTCGTACACATATCAAAAGTAAGTGAAGTAAAAAACTTTACAGCTCACAGCCATTATTGCGGTGTGGTGGTTACGTCGTCTTTTTGAACCAGCTGATCCGACAAGTTTTGCCATTGTAAAATTAAGCTTGTTAGATCGACCGCGCTTTCAATGGCCTGAAGCTGATTGTCCTTTAATGTGTTTTGTGCATCAATCCATTGTTCTAAATCGATTTGTCCCCGGTTGTACCGAAGCTTTTCCTGATCCACAATTCGAGTGGAGACTTTTAACTTTTTTTGAGCAATGGCATGGACCTTTTCTTGGTTTTGAATGTCGATGGCCAGTGTTTGCAAATTTAATTTTAAATCTCGTTGGGTCAGTTCACGGTCGGTTGAGGCCAGCGCCGCAGTTAATCGGGCGCTTTTCTCTTGGGCTTTGAGTTGAGAGTCACCCAAGGGCGCGCTGACATTAAAACCCACCACCAATTCGTTTCGATCTGCGGCAACGTTAAATCGTGTAAACTCGTCGCGCGTGATGCCCAGCACCAAATTGAGATCAGGGTATCGTTGTCGTTTGGCCAAAAAGGCTGATTGGGTGAGGGCTTTTTCTTGAAGGGCTGCAATTTGCATGGTGCGTGTGGAGGGCACAAGCTCGGTCACACGGTCAAGGGTGGGCATGGGCATATCCCAGGGTTGAAGGCCCTTACTTAAATCCACCGGATATCCAAGGGTGAGTTCAAGGGCCTGCGCTTGTTGCCGCACTTGGGCTTGCGCGGACATCAGGCTTTCTTCATTGACCAAATTTTGCAAAGTGATTCGATCCACATCGACATCCAGCGCAATGTTATTTCGTCTGCGCTCGACAATGTTTTGTTGAATTTTTTGGCTTTGCTGTTGCAGGTTTTCAGCGGCTTGCAATTCAAGGTAAGCTTTTTGCAGCGTAACAAATGCCTGCATTTTGGTTTCAACGTAATCTTCATAGGCTTGAACAATTTGAAGGTACAAAATTTGATTTTCGATATCGAGCATGTCGGACTGGGCACGTGTGGTCGAACCAAAAGAATTTCGAAGCAAGTCTTGCTCGACGCGCGCACCAATGGTTCTTTCATCACGGCCGATGAGTTCATTGTCATCGAAAAATACAGAAACTTGCGTGCCGGTTTCTGAAAAATTACGACTCAAGCTGGTGCCTAATGTACGCGTGGTCTGTCCATCGCCTAGAACAATGCCATATTCATTTTGAATCTCTAGCAAGTATTGTCGGCTGGGCATGTTTAAATCTTTATTAAATTCCAGCTGATCCAGATCCTTTAAAACCCGTTGGTACTCAATGTCTTGTGCTTGCAGGGCGGATAAATAATTTTGCATGTTGAGCGCAGGCTGTTGAGACCATGCTGCCTGGGTGAGGCATACAAAGAAAACAATTTTTTTTACCATGCGTCCCCCAAGCGTTGAAGCTGCTGTCTGCCTTGTCGAAACACAACATACATGCAAGGCACAAAAACAAGTGTAATGGCGCTACCAAAAAGCAAGCCCCAGCCCATCGCGAGCATCATTTCTGCCAACATTGAATCATAACCGGCCACTCCGTAAGCTGTCGGAAATATGCCCGCCACTGTGGTTAAGGTGGTGAGCACCACGGGTCTGAGCCGTGTGGCACAGATGGCAGCAACTTCTTCGATTAGCGCTGAAAGACTGGTGTAAGGCTTGGCATCTTGCTCTAGCTGACTCAGCATGACAATGGCATCATTGATGACCACGCCAATCATGCCCAGGGTACCGACCACGGCAAAAAAACCATATTCCAGCATGCCGTGCGCATAAAAGGCCAAGATAACCCCAATGGTACCAAATGGAATGATGGCTGCAATCATCAGCGGCGTGCCCAGCGAGTTGAATAGGAAGATGAGCAGAATGTAAATCAGCAAAAGAACCATGACAATGGACATGCCAAAATCCCCCTGCGCCTCTCTGGAATTTTCAATTTCGCCTCGAAAAGCAATTTGCGTCGATGGATGGCTGCTTAAAAGACTTGGAAAAATTTCGGTTTCTAGCTTTTCTGCTACCTCCAAGGGGGTGATGCCAGCACCCTCTTGAATGTCCGCATAGACTTTGGTGGCTCTCTTAAAATTAACCCTGGCAATGTTGGCGGGTTTTTCGATTTCTTCGACCTCCACAATGCTTTGGATGGGCACAAGGTACCCTTGATTGGTGGAGGTATACAACGAAAGAATATCTTGAATGTCTTTTTTGCTCCCATGTGGACTGGTCAGGCGCACGTCGACTTCTTCTTCACCATTGATTAACGTATAGAGAATCCGACCCTCCACATAAGATCGAATGGTCTGCGCAAGCTGTTGAAAATTGACCTGCAAACGAGCGGCTTTGGCTTTGTTTAGGTGCAATTTGTATTCACGTTTGGTGATGGGCCGCTCAACTTCTACATTGATTAAAAAAGAAAATTGCTCCATTTGCTTTTGAAGTTTGGCTACAGTTTTTTGACGTATAGAGTCGTCATTTTGCTGAATTTCGATTTCAATGGGACTGCCGCTATCGCTGCCCCACCAGCTTCTTAAAAAACGAACCTCGGTCAACCCTTCCATTTTTTGACTCTGGCTTTCCCATTGGCTCAAGACATTTTTTAATGAAACGTTGCGCTCCGAAGGAGGCAACAACTCTACGCGGATGGATGCTGCATTTTCTCTGACTTCACCGCCCCGGCGGCTTTGGCCAATGCGCGATCGGACGGCGACCACCATGTCATTTTGTAAAAACATATCTTCCAAAGGCATGATCCGTTTTGCCATTTCAAAACGATTGATGCCGGTGGGTGCTGTGGCATTGATGAAAATTTCTTTGGGCTGTTCACGGGGAAACATGACGTATTTCATGTTGGTCGCACCCATGTATAGCGTGGCAATCAGAATTAACCCAAAACCCAATAAAACCGCATAGCGAAAGGATAAAACACCGTGAAGCGCCCGCTGGTATGCCGCTTCCATTTTTGCAACCCATCGCTTTCTGGCTTGTGCAAATCTTCCCGGTGTTTTTTTTGTTCGATTTGTCCAAGGCAAAGGATGGACAATGTGTGAGGGAAGTAAAAAGGCCGATTCAATCAGCGATGCAAAAAGCATTAAGATAACCACGGTGGGGATGTATTTTACAAAGAGTCCAAATCGGCCAGAGAAAAAATACAATGGAACAAACGCCGCGCACGTGGTTAAAATGCTGGCCAAAACAGGCTTCATCATGGCCAGCGTGCTTTCAATGGCATCGGTTACATGATTTTTGCTGGTTTGCAGTCGTCGTGCAATGCTTTCGCCAATAATAATGGCATCATCTACTACAATGCCTAGCACGATGATGATGGCTGCCAGGGTCATGTTGTTTATACTAAAGCCCAACAGCATGGCGCCAATGAGGGTGATGGCCA
>CAZCBX010000017.1:0-43216 GCA_964497185.1 uncultured Bdellovibrionales bacterium
CGAATAAAAATAACAGGCCAAGCCAACCTGCCCGCATGCCTTTTCTCATCGCTCGACCAACTCCGTTAAAACACCATGGGTGGACTTGGGATGCACAAAAGCGATTTTCGCACCTTCTGATCCAGAACGAATCAGCGGTTCAATCATCTTGATGCCCTGTTTTTGCATTTCTTCAACAGCTTGTTCAAGATTTTCAACGCGATAGGCAATGTGATGCACGCCCTCTCCTCGCTTGGCCAAAAACTTGGAAATGGGAGAGTCTTCTGCTGTGGGTTCCAGCAACTCCACGCGGGTAACATCCGCCCATAAAATGGCGACTTTTACTTTTTCACTGGGCACTTCCTCAATGACTTCCAACGGCAACCCCAGAACGTCCCGATAAAAAACAAGACTTTGCTCAATGTTGTGTACGGCGATGGACACTTGATCCACACGTTTGCCTTTGGGCGCTTTGATCATCACGCCCAATTGTACCACCCTCACTTTGATCAGGCATCAAAAATAACCTTCGATTCAAGGTTAGAAAGCAGCAAATCGCTATAATCGTACACAAAAAATAAGATCAATGATAAAAACAAACCATGGCAAGTCAATCAACGTCGATGCAGCACAAAGATCCTTGGGTCGAAAAACAAATTTTGGGCGAATACTATTTTCGCAAAGGTCGACTTAAAACTGCACTTCGCGCTTTTTTGGCCCTGGCCCAACATCAACCAGAGCATTACACCCACAGCTACTATGTTGGTAAAATATATTATCGATTGGGCCACGTTGAAAAAGCCATTAAATATTTAGAGCGGGTGCTGACCATCAACCCGCTGCACCGCCAAACCCTACTGCTTTTGCATCACTGCTACAGTCGCACCAAAAAGTACGATCAAGCCTTTCAATGCGTACTCGATCTGTACATCATGGCCAAAGAAATCAAAGATACGCACATTCAGTACTATGAGAAACGCATTCGCACCACCTCGCGCAAAATGGACCATTTTACGCCTGAAAAAAAGACAAAATTACTCAAAGAGCGCATCAAAGCGCTTAAGACTTGCCTGGATGGACTGGAAGAAAAGCACCCTGAGTTTACCAAAAACAAACTGCTGGGTGAAAAAGCCACCTATGCCGATCAGCTAAGAGACGAACCCACCGTCATTGCCTCATCAGAGCAATACGAAGAAGAATGGAACGCCCACACCCTACAGGCGTTTGAAGATGAAGACGAAGAAGCCATCAATGAGGACACCGATCCACGGCTCAACCAACTGCTGGAAGCGTCCATGGAGGGTTATGTCATCGATGACAAAACCCAGCTCGATTCTGCGCCCACCGATGTACCGCGTCCCATTGCAAAAAACACTTCGAGTGACCATCCACTTCGCCAGGTGCCTTTTTTGCGTAAAATGGACGAAGCCAACCTCAAAAAAATTGAAAATTTTACTTCATTTCTACAATTCGAATCCGGCGATTGGATCTTTCAGGAAAAAGATCCTGTGTTTGGCTTCTTTATTTTATTGGAAGGCCAAGTTCAGCTTATAAAAAGCAATCAAACCTTGAGCCACCAAGAAGCCGTGGCCAACTTGGATGAAGACGATTTTTTTCGTGTGGATCAGCGAAGTTTTGGAGCCCAATGCACCGAGGACTGCCAGGCGCTTTTTTTCAACAAAGCCGGTTATCAAAACCTATTTCAACGACAACCCGAAGACGTCATTGCCATTCTTTGGTATTTTGCCCAATCGATCACCAACAAAATCCATCTCAGCATTGAACAGCTCGAAGCACTTTCGCTCCCTCCGTCCAGCCAAGAAGAGTTTTTGCAAAACAAAGAGCGTTCCAATCTACGCACACTCAACCAATCTGAAATTCAAGTGCTCTCTACGCTATTTACCCCCAAACAGCTGAAAAAAAACGACATTCTTTATGCCAACGGTCAATCCATGGATACGTGTTATGTCGTGCTTGAAGGTCAAGTCACGCTCAGCCATCCCAAACAAAATCCCATCTTGGTTCAGCGCCATGAGCTTTTTGCTGAATTGACCCTTAGTGGGCCCAATTATTTTCATGGTTTCGATGCGCACATTAGCTCACCCGAGGCGCAAGTGATATCCATCACCCGCAAACAACTATCCAAACTGGATCAATTTGAAGTGACCGAACAACGCTTTCTAGCCGACCTCTTGATTCGTATTTTATCAAATAAAAACAAAGAATTAAGAGATTTTTTATATAAAACACTTTACCTTAAAAAACGCGGATAAAAAAAAGCCCCTTTGGTCTCTCAACCAAAAGGGCTCCTAAAAACGCCAGTTTTTTTTAAAAAGTTTTACAAAGAAGAGTTTCGCGCTGAAATCGTATTGATACCAATGCGGGGACCCTTGGGTGAAGATTTTCGGTTTTGTTTCAACACGGGACGTGCGGATACTGCGCCCTGAGAAGCTTGTGCGGCAAGCGTTTCAGGCTTCATAGATTTGGCCACGATGGTGCGCTCAATGTCTCTCATCAGTTTTTGACGACGTACGCCTCGGAAAGCAATGTCGTATTTTTTGGCGGTGTTGCGCAACTGAAAAAAGTCCATATTGCTAAGCATGATGCGGGTGATTTCTTGAAATGTCATTTTTTCTCCTTGTTCTGGCAAGCTAGGCTTACCGGTCATTTTCTCCATCCGAATATGTGCTTATCATAAACCCAGGTTCAGACGGCGCAACTTTTTTTACACCCCCATCTTAAGCTCTTTCGAGCTTTGAAGGCTAAGTTATTAAAATCAATATTAATTACCATCTCCTTGAACGCAATCAATGACAGCGTACTGACCAGCATCAGGCTCTTCATTGAGCACCACAAACTCACCAGTCTCTGAGCCATTGAGCATACCTGTTTGATCCGCATCAGCATTGTAATACGCATCGCACGTCGCACCGTGGGCATACACCGGAATGGAATAAGCATTCATGTACATATTGGTGAGCTGATTGAAATAATTGAGTCGCTGCGTGGCCGTAAAATTTTGTGCGGTCAACTGTGACTCAATCTGAGCCACCGGAATCATGGCTTGGGTCATGATGTTGTTTAAAATGGCATTGCCAAGACGCATGCCTGCGTTGCCGGGCAGTTTCTTAAAATTATCCCAAGTATTTTTCAAATCGGCTTTGATCACCTGGTTTTCTTTGCCCACATCGCGCGTACCCCAATAGGTGCGGTAATTGATGCCAAAACACTTGCCTTTGCACGCCGTTTGGCCGGTTTGCCAGGCTTGTTGGGCACGGGTCGGGTCACCGTTCACCATGTACGAAAAGCCCGTATGGGCATGACCACCTGGCACCAGATAGTTGATGTCCATCTGACTGCAGGGATTGGACGGAAAATTCACCGCTTCGGTGGTGAATTGGTATGGATCGCTGCAAAACGATTGCATATTGTGCGGCGTATAAAAGGAATTGCCTTGAAAGGTTTGATTCCAATGATTCTGATAGCCATTGACAAAGGCCTGATTGTTGCCCGCCCATTGATTGGCTGGAAACATATAACTGTTGCCCTGCATGCCCCGATTGCCGAAAAAATTAATTTGAGGCGTAAATGAAGTAAAATTTGGACTACCAAAATACCGTGAGCTGGCCATGTACAAAATCTGTTGGCAGCGAGGTGGACAAGCGCCGCTCATACATGCGTCTTGGCATTGATCAAATTCAAGGCCTGTAAACGTGTACTGAAAATTCTGATCACGCTCAGCGGCGTTGCGCGCACCCACATTGGGCAAATCATTGGCCACATTGGCTTTTTGATTTCGGCCCTGCTGACCGACAATGCCGCTGGGTCCGGTCTGCTGACAGGCCGAAAGGCCCGCCCATAGCCCCATGCAAATGACTGCTTGAAAAATTGTTTGTCGATTAAAGCGCACCAAAGCCTCCTACAGCAATATTGTCACAGAATTCACCCTCTAAGAAGATGTTGCTTGCCAAAAAGATTTCAAAGCGAAAGCATACTGCCCCGCCTGCAAAGTCCGACACTTGAGAAAAAATGGTGCCGCCATCCACATAAGCCTGAGGCACACCGTTTAACGTCACAATCGGCGTAACCGTTGCAGGACCATAAGGAATATATTGTCCAAGGTTTTGATTGATAAAGAGTGCGTCATAAATCTCAAAGGTGACGGTATCGGCCAAGTTGCCCGAGCTTTGGATTTGTCCAGAACAGCGAATGGGAAAATTGGAAAATGAACCAGAAGAAAGAATATCGGCTTCACAAAAAGTATTGGAAAGATCGTATTCGGAATTCTCGCCTGCCACTTGCAATGTAACAGTGTTGCGGGTTTCAGTGCCGCAGGCGACCAGCATGCTCAGCATGAGGCCAAATAAAATGGATGTAACTCGTATTTTCATCATTTCGCTCCTTCATGGGTTTTAGCGATGCTAACAGTAGAGCAAGAGCCATGCCAAGCTTCTCTCATTATAAGTAGTTAAAAATATTGAATTATTTTCTACTTAACGCAGCAGCTCCGGGTCGCTGGCGTCCCAAAATCCCCTAACTGTGGCGTGGGTGTCGCAACCCATACATGTAGTTACCATATGACGCAATATGTTGTCAATTGGGGTTTTATTGGGTTTTGGTTTGGGTTTTTTGTTTTTTTGGGGCGTCTGGGGGCCCTTGGGGCTTTCGCATTCACTAGTCCTCGCTTCGCTGCGGAGACGTTCATGCAAAAGCCCCAAGGGCTGGTAATCCAGGTTTTGAGGGAATGTTTGTAAGGACAAACGCCTTGGCGTTTGTTTCTATGTTTATTTTTTCTATGTGGAGACTGGTGACTGCGGCAGCTTTTTAGGCTTATGTGAACGTCTCCGCAGCGAAGCGAGGACCGAGTGAACATAAGCCTAAAAAGCTGAACACGAACCTGCGTGTATATAACCGAAAAAACAAGTACGGTTTATGTATTTACGGGCTCTTTTTTTTGAATGGGGGTGCAGATGGATTGGAGGGGGCATGGGTGGCATCGGTCGGGTTGGTAGTGGTGAAGGCATTGGCGGAGAATGCCCATTTGGGTGAGTTGGAAATCTAGGCGCATGGGGTCGTCTGGGTGGAGTTTTGAAAGCACCTCGGAGACTTCTTTGACGGTTTTTAGACTGGGCGTTTTGTCTTGGGTCCAGCCGAACTGTTTGGCAAATTGAAACATGTGGGTATCCAACGCCATCCATAGGTTGGTGGGATCGAAAAGCGGCCAGAGGCCAAAATCAGGGACGTGGGGATGAATCATCCAGCGCAAATACATCAGCAAACGCTTCATGGTGCTTTTTTTGGCAGGATCGGGCACCATAAACTGTTGGCCACGGGTTTGAGGGGACAATAAAGCGCGCCAGCTCTGCGCATAGAGGATGACAAAACGCTCAAAATCGCCGCCGGCCTGAGCAGATATCAATTGTGCGTGTTCTTGAAGGCTACCATGGGTGGCAATGGCTTTTTGGGTAGCCGTGAAAAGTTTGGTGATGTCTTGGCTTTTGTACCAGCGATAGTAAATGCCATGAGATATTGCCGAAAAGTCTGCCGCGCTGCCCTCTTTGATCCACGCATACGGCGAAGGGCCCCACCCTTTTTGCAAACGCTGCAAAATGGGCAAAAACGCTTTTACCTGGCCAAAAGCAAACACCGAGGCCACCCAGGCGGAGGTTTCGATGTCGCGTGGATCTGAATAAGCTTGCGGAATCCACAGCGGATCCATCCGCGTGTGCGGTGGGTCGCTGGCAAGCCACGGTTGAAATACTTTTTTTTGACGGGTTAGGTTGGGCACAAGGTTATTGACTGCGAATGTATTGCTGTCCGTATTTTTCCCATGCTTCCTGCTGTGCTTGACTGTTTTGTGATAAATCGCGCTTGTACCCTTGCAACAACTTTACGCGATTGTCCGCCCACCAGTTTTCGATGGTGGCAATGTTTTGGTTTCTTTCGCGTCGTGGCTGTCCAAAACGATACCCTTCTGGAAGTTTTAAAGGGTAAATGCGCATCAGTGCCTGGTGCGCATTGCCACGCACGTTCGGATTGGGGTTTTTTAATTTTTCAATCAGTGCATCGGTGGCTTCATAGGCTTGCAAATCGCCCAGCGCATACAGCACAAATGTTTGTATGTCGCGGTCATCCATGTATTTCATCAGCAAGTCAATGTAAGTTGGGTCACGCAGCTCTCTAAAAAACTCGACCGCATAGTTGCGGTACGGTGAATCTTTGTCCTCCAGTACTTTTTTGGCATAAGACACCGATTCTTTTTTGGAATCGAAAGAGCGTATTTTTTTTAAAAATTGAATTTGAGCCGGACTGGTGGCTCCGGCCGAAAAGCTAAAAATCAATAAGACCCATATACTGAACAAGCGACGCATTCATGAAGTATACCGCGATTTGAGCAAAAAATAAATGGCGTAAAAAAAGGGCCTGCATCGGATGCAGGCCCCTTATCAATCAAGTTGTATGGATGATTTAAACCGTTAACAAAGTGTGTACGGATTGTCCGGCAAGTTTTTCACGACCGGCAAGCTCTTTGAGTTCCATCACAAATGAAATGCCTGCTATTTCACCGCCGCACTGTTCGATCAGTTTCACACTGGCTTGGGCTGTGCCACCTGTGGCCAATAGATCATCCACCAATAAAACTTTCTGTCCGCTTTGAATGGCGTCTTGATGGATTTCAAGCGTGTTCTCGCCGTATTCCAAAGTATAAGACTGTTGATGGGTTGGCGCGGGCAAGCGACCTGCTTTGCGAATGGGAACAAAACCAGCACCCAATTCATTGGCGATGGCGCTGCCCAAAATAAAGCCGCGCGCTTCAATCGCGCAAACCGATGCGATTTTCTGACGCTGAAATGGCTCGCACATGGCTTCAATGATGTTGCCAAATTCAACGGGATCTTGAAAAGCTGTGGTTAAATCGTAGAACAAAATTCCTTCTTTGGGAAAATCAGGAACTTTACGAATGGAGTCAATTAATGATGTCATGGTTGTTGTATATCCTTTCTCCGCTCAATTGTCTCTTAAACTTGACGAAAAAAAGTAGAAAAAAAGCATAGATTTTCTCGATGGAATGTTAAGCCACGGATCGCTGTTCGAAAATTTCCTCTTTGTTGTGCACATTTTCTTGCGCCAAACGCACCGACACCGTTCTGGATACGCCGGGCTCTTCCATGGTGACACCATACAAACTTTGCGCCATTTCCATGGCACCTTTGTTATGCGTAACCACAATAAACTGTGTTTGCTGAGACATTTCTTTGACCATGGACACGTATCGAAGCACGTTGGCATCATCCAGGGGCGCGTCCACCTCATCAAGCACACAAAATGGCGGGGCTTTGTATTCAAAAATGGCAAACAACAGCGAAATGGCTGTAAGCGCCTTCTCGCCGCCTGAAAGCAAATTCATGTTTTGTAATTTTTTTCCGGGTGGCTGTGCAAAAATATCAATGCCCGTTTCCAAAATATTTTCTGGATCGTTCATCGTTAAGCGGGCTTTGCCGCCTCTGAATAAACGCGGAAAGATTTTTTGAAAGCGCGCGTCTACTTCTGCATAGGCTGTTTCAAATTTTTCTTTGGTGGTTTTGTTGATGGTTTTAATGGCGTCCGTCAGTGAAGCCAGTGAGGTTTCAAGATCGGCTCTTTGCTCGGTTAAAAATGTGTATCTTTCTTGAAGCTCTTCAATTTCATCGATGGCCGCCAGATTTACGTTGCCAAATCGAGACAATTTGCCTTTCAATTCTTCACGTTTGCTTTGCAGGGATTCAAGGTTGTCACTGGTGATTTCAATGATTTGATCTTCCTGTTTGTCTTCATGAAGGTAAGACAAAATGTCTTTCTCGTATTTTTCAAAAACCTGCGCCTGCAAACCTTCCATTTTCACGGCCACTTCGCTCAAGGCAACGCGGACGGTGTTGATGGCTTCCACTTGGTTTTCTTTGGCTTTGCGGGCCTGTTTTAAATCATTTTCGATTTGACGAATGTCCTGCACCAATTGATCATGTTTGATTTGCAACTCGCTGTTGACTTCTTCTTTGTTTTGAAAAGCTGCCAGTTCTTGCAAACGGGCTGCATCCAGTTCGTCAATTCGTTTTTCTTGATCCACAATGTTTTGGGCGTGGCTTTCAATGCTTGCTTCAAGTTGTGTTTTGTTTTGTCTGGCTTGTTCTTCTCGCTGCAACAGTGAAGTTTGCTCTCGCTTTAAAGCATCCATTTTTTCTAAAAAGCTGGTGAGCTTAATTTGGTACTGATGAATTTCTTCTTGATAGCGATCAAAATCAGCCCGACTGCTCTGATAGGCTTGGGTGGTTTCTTCAATGGTGGTCTCTAAGCGCGCCGTGGTTTGGGTTGCCTGTTCCAAATCTTGGATGACCTGACCTTTTTTCTCCTCGAAGTCGGTCAATTTCTTTTGCAGCACTTCCAATTGATGGGAGGCATCTGCTTTTCGTTTTTCAGAAAACTCTAACGCGTCGGTCATTTTTTGCAAGGTCCGGCCCATTTCCGAACTTTTTTGGTTTTCACGTTCCATGTCTTGATGCAATTGGGCCAGCTGATTTTTAACTTTTTGAAATTGCGTCACGGCTTCTTGTCGGGCGTAGGACAATTGCTCTTTTTGTTTTTTAAGGGGCGCAATGTCTTGCTGAAGCTGATCCATTTCTTGGCGGACTTCTAAGTCACCGTGGGTATCATTCCAGGGGCCAACGTGCATCAAGCCATGATCTTGGATCAAATCACCGCTTTGAGTGACAAAGGTGTGGTTGGGATACTGTTGATGAAGTGCGATGGCATGAGACCAATGCCCCACCACATTTGCTTGTTTGAGCTTACTGATAACGGCAGCGGGTGATTTTTGATCTTCGAAGGTAACCCACTGGTCCAACGTGCCCAGAATGTTTTCATCTTGAATGGGCGTCTCCACTTTGGTGGCTTGAAATTGACCATCCAAAAGCAACGCGCGCGAAGGCTGCTGGTTGTGGAGATAATCGAAAAGGTCAGAAGCTGAATCCACGCCATTGACCACAATGCCTTCAATCCAATCGGATAAAACGGCCTGCACCGCTTTTTCAAAGCCTGGTTCGATGTGAAGGGTTTCGCCCATCACGCCTTGGACTTCAGGAAATGCGCCATCTTGGTTGCGCTTGCGCATGATGTTTTGAACGGTTTGATCATAGCCTTGGTAATTTTTGGTAAAATCTTCCAGGGCTTCCAATTTGGATTCTTTGGTTTGCAGTGAGCGCGTCACGGTTTCAATTTCTTTTTCCAACTCTTCTTTTTTGGCTTCGTGATCGGCCAGCTGATCTTCCAGCGACTGCTGATTTTCTTGAAAGCCAAAGCAAAGTTGTTGTACTTCGTCATACAATTTTTTCTGCGTTTGAACTTCTTGTGTGGAAGAAGTGATCTCATCCGCTAGGCTTACAAGCTCTTCTTTAACTTCGCCCATCTGCGCTTGCGTACTGTGAATGTTGTCTTGGATGGACTGTAGCTGACTTTTAGACTGAGCTTTTAGCGTAACGGCTTGGACGTGCTGTTTTTTCGCCTCATCCAGTGAGGTTTCCAACCCTTGAAGATTTTCACGGTGGCCTTGAAAATGGGTTTGTTTGTTTTCAAGATCGGTTTGGATGGCCGATTTGTCGGCTTCGATTTGATTTAACTCTTGCTTGATGGCGTCCAATCGCTCTTGGCATTCCACCATGGTTTGAGACAGCGCTTGAATGCTTTGTGTATCAATTTCTTTTTGTTTTTGACTGCGATCAATTTCATGCTTGGCGGTTTCCAAATCATGATCCATTTTTTGAATGGAAGATTTTTGCGAAAAAAGTTCTTGCTGCGCATGTTGAAATGTTTTTTCTAAGTCTTCCAAAATCAATCGCTGTTTTTCAAACTCGGTTTCTTGATTGGACAATTGCGTATCCATTTGAATCAAAACATCTTGCATGGTTTGATCTTGGTCCAATAAGTCCTTTTTTTGGAAATCCATGGCTTCGAATTCATGGCCGGAGAGCTCTAAGTCCAGCGTTTCAAATTCTTGTTTCAACACGCGGAATTTTTCTGCCTTTTTGGCTTGGCGTTCAAGCGAGGCAATGCGTTTTTCAAGTTCGGTGACGATGTCTGTTACCCGTAACAAGTTTTGTTTGGTGGAATCCATTTTGCGCTGCGCCGCTTTTTTGCGATGCTTGTATTTGGTGATGCCGGCTGCTTCTTCAATCATCAAACGGCGGTCTTCCGGCCGGCCCGATACAATCGCGCCTACTTTACCCTGCTCAATAATGGAATAGGAGCTTTGTCCAATGCCTGTATCCAAAAACATATCTGTGATGTCTCGAAGGCGACAGGGTGTTTTGTTGATGGCAAACTCGCTGGAGCCGTCTCTGAATATACGACGGGTCACGGTGATTTCGCTGTATTGATTGTATTGCGGGGGCGCAGTTTGATCGGAGTTGTCCAATGTGAGGTTGACTTCCATCATGCTTGATGGCGGACGGCGATCGCTGCCTGCAAAAATAAGATCTTCTGAATTTTTACCGCGAAGCTCTTTGTAGCTGAGCTCTCCGGTGACCCATTTGAGCGCATCGACCACATTGCTTTTTCCACAACCGTTAGGGCCGACGATACCGGTGATGGGCGCATCAAAGTGAAAAGGAGTTTTTTCCATGAACGATTTAAAGCCCGACATTTCCAATTGTTTAATTCGCATTCACGTACTCCTTATATATGGGATATGGACGATCCAATGGCACAAGCGCCAAGCCGCTTCCCTGATGGCCTTATCACAAGGCGCTCACCTTCTAC
This sequence comes from uncultured Bdellovibrionales bacterium, assembly GCA_964497185.1. Classification (GTDB taxonomy): domain Bacteria; phylum Bdellovibrionota_G; class JALEGL01; order JALEGL01; family JAGRMV01; genus CAZCBX01. The sequence continues at coordinate 10,768 of CAZCBX010000017.1, forward strand.
TACCAGAAAGCGCTTAAGAACTTCAAGCGAAAAATACGTTGCCATACAATATATGGCATGGGTGGCTTGGGGACGTCTTAACGAATGACGCTGGCGACCGATTGATCCACCAGATTAATTTCTGCCACGGCGGCATTGGACTGCAGCAAAACGTATGCACGGGGCTCGTCTTGACCGATCTTGGTGAAAGCAACCATGCCTTGAACATTGGCTCGTCCGCTCACCCGCAGGGGCGTAATGTCGTCGATGGTGCGAAATGAGAAAAAATCACCCTGGGTGGCAGGCTCATCCAGCGAAGACCGAACGCGCAGCGCCACCTGATCTTGATCGCTGACATAGTCTTCATCATTGAAGAGCCGGTTTACTTGATAGCCCGATGAAGACCCTGTGACCACATAGGAGTTTTGAGCACGCAGACCCACCACGGCTGAACCTTGCGTAGAGGGCGCTTGAGCCAACGTAACCACTGTACTGCCCACGTTGGTGATTTCGTAGTTTTCATCTTCCAACTGCACATACAGCGCATCACCGTTGAGGCCGCCCAAGGCCATCAAATCAACATCCGAAAAGGTCACCGTATTGCCCGCAATGACCGCTTCCAAGACGGTTCCTGGCAACAATGCTTCAAATGTAAGCTGCCAGCTTTCGGTCAACGTGGTGTCGTCAAAGGTCGTCACCGATAGAAGTTCAGGAGAGGACGTGGGGCCTTGATCGTAAAACGTTTTGTCTCGAAAATCTGAATCTGAACCCAAATCTGTATCGATGCGGGTAAAGTCCACCGCGTTAACGAGCTCCATTTCTCCTTGCGCAAAACCTACTATGAACTTGGTGCCGTCATCTTCATAGGAGGTCATTTGCGTTGGCTGAGAGGCAAAAGTGAGCGTATCGCTTGCGCTGTCCTCGCCGACGGGCCATTTGTACAATTGTTTCGAGGTTTGTGTCATCACATAGTAAAAATTGTTCAACTTGGTGACCGAATGAAGGGTTTGGGGCGCCAAGTCGTCAAACATCACCGTTTGCACCAAGGCCCCTTGGTCCATATCCCACTGGTCCACAGCTTGCCCTTGGCCATCGGCGATCAAAAGCATGTCTCCTTCCCGCGTCACTTGTGCTGGCTGCGTGATGGTCAGGGGTGTTTCTGAAATAAGGGTAAAATCGTCCAAATCAATGGCCACCATCGAGGGGGCTTTGGTCACCACCCAAAGGGTTCGCGCCAATATTTCCATATGCACCGGTGCTGCTGACAAGGCATAAGGTCGCAGGCTGGCTGTAACAAAATGAAATCGATCGGTGTCGGAAGCCTCACGCGAGCCTTCTTGAATGGTAAATGACACATCGCCCTCTTCTGTGACAAACTCGGTATCCACGGGGAGCTGCTCGGTAAGCCGACCGCGCTGCGAAGATTCCACATCAAAACGAAAGCCTCCGCCATGTTGGACCGTCCAGCCTTCCAGGGGATGGGCCAGGTCACTTAATGTCAGGTCCTGCAAAGTCAATTGCGAAAAGGATCCCAAATTAAAAAACAAAGGCCGGCTGCTAACAGCCGTTTGGGCTCCGCCCAAATCGACGCCCGACCATTGAAATTGATCAGCATTGGCCACGTTGTTGTCATTGAGTGCGTACCCGACAATTTGATTGTCTTGCTGGCTGGCCACCAACACGCGGTGGGGCACCACACCGTCATCCACCACGATGCTCACGGGTTGTGCGGGCACGGGCAGAACAGAGCGATCCCAGTCATCGTCTTGCACAACATCAAACACCTCATCGCGTAACAAATCCAAGACCACAATGCCGCGGGCTTGAGCATCCAGCACATAGCCAAATTGCGCATACAACGCATTGTTCACGGTGGCTTCCTGGCTTGAAATGGCAATGTCTACAGGTTTGATGATGGGGGTGCGTGTGGGCGCGCCGCCGCCCGAACATGCGATGAGTCCCATCAATATGCCCAGCGCGAATGTATTTTTTTTCATCGGATCACCTCATTTTCTGTCAGCGGCGCAACGTCAAACGAAGTTAGCGTATTGGAAAAAAAATCAAGGGACCAAAGTTGAGCTTGATCGGCATCGTAATACAATTTTGAAGGACCACGGCCTTCAGACAATTCAACGCGTTGATCCAGCGTAAGGCCATTGATGCTAATGGATACAACCTCATTTTGATTTTGCAACGCCACGTACAAGACATCTTGCGTATCATTGATTTCAAGGTCATTGGGCACCCCTTCCAACGGGATGATGTCGATCAACACAGGCTGACTCACTTCATAAGACACCCCGTTGTCCACGACACCCGAAACATCGACGACCAACAAAGACTGCAAACCGCCGTGCGCAATGTAAGCACGCTGATCATCATCAATGACAATGTCCCTTAAGCCCACCGTAGCGCCTGCGATGGAAGAAAAATCCAACATGACTTCCACATCCAACGCTTCTGGATCCAAAACATACATTTGATTGCTGCGTGAGTTGGTCACATACACCAGCCCAGTGTCATTTTGCAGGTACATTAAACCGGCACCTACACCAGGAAGACTGTCCACACGATCGGCCGTCAGCGAGGAAAACAGCACGAACCCCACGTCTTCACGTTCGGGATCTTGGTCAAACAACGTGAGGTCATCGGCATCAATCACACCAATGGTGCCGGATTGATGCGACACCAAGTACAAATCGCCACGGGTTTGGGTTTGCACCAGCAAAACATCTTTGGGCAGCTCGTCCACGTGCATGCCATTGATGATGTTTTCATCGGTTTTGGGCGAAACATCTATCGGCTCTAAGTTGAGCTGATCGTCGGTCACTGAAAAATCATAAAAAAGCAAAGATTCATCCAAATCAGGAATGATCAATCGGCTTCGATCCACATCCAAATAAAAGCTGGTGCCAAAATTGGTCGTAGGGGTGCGGCTTTCCTCCAGCAATTCACCGGTCACAGTGTTTAATAGCACCACCGAGCCACGTCGCTCCACCAAGTTAATGTTGGTATTGCTAATAAGCACATAGTCGCTTGAAGGCACATTGAGGGCAAAGCCAGGGGCGTTGAGCGTCTGATCAAAATCAGACTCAATCAGCGGTGCTTCGTCACAAGCACCCAAACTTACCATGGCCCCCAAGGCCAATAAGATCATTCTTCGCATAGGGGCCATTCCCTATCATTATTTATGCGGGCCATAAAGAAATCTTCACAGAAATTCACTTGAGATTTTCGCAAGTTCTTAGTAGAACAGCCTGGCAAGAACGCACATCAATTCTATCTTCGAAGGAGATTCATATGATTAAAATGGGCCAAAAAGCGCCAGACTTTACAGAAACCGCTTACATCAACGGCGATTTCAAAGACATTTCTCTATCGGACTTTAAAGGCAAGTGGACCGTCCTTTTCTTCTACCCATTGGATTTTACCTTTGTATGCCCCACCGAGCTCAAAAGCTTTGCGGCCATGGAAGACAAATTTAAAGAAGCCGGCGCCCAAATCTTGGCTTGTTCCACCGACAGCAAATTCTCACACAAAGCTTGGTTTAGCCAAGATCTACCCGATGTGAAATATCCCGTCATCGCTGATTTCACCAAAACCATCAGCCGCAGTTATGACGTACTGAACGAAGAAACCGGCTTTGCCAACCGCGGCGTCTTTTTGATCAGCCCCGAAGGCAACGTGGAATACGCAAGCGTTACTGCCACCAGCGTAGGCCGCAACACCGAGGAAGTCTACCGCATCCTCAAAGCCACCCAAGAGCCCGCCAACTGCCCAGCCAACTGGACACCAGGCCAAGCTACCTTGTAAACCACCTTTTGGGGACAGGTTCCTAATGAAACTGTCCCCATTTGTTTTTTTGTATTTTCGTAAAAAAAATCAAAAGCCATCTTAGCTCAGTCGGTAGAGTCATCGCTTTTCAGTGCTGCACGCAGCACATCTAAGGGAAAAACGCTTTTCCCCTCTTTCATTCAAACAAGTTTGATGAAATTCACCCCTTTGCGGTTTAAAAATCAACTTCGTTGTTTTTTTTAATTTTGTTTGCTAAACAAAGCAAAATCAAAAGCCATCTTAGCTCAGTCGGTAGAGCAACTGATTCGTAATCAGTAGGTCGGCGGTTCGATTCCGCCAGATGGCTCCAAAATTAAAAAATCTTCCAATATTTACGCTTCTATTGCTACCTCGGTTGAGCCTGCGGTTTTAGAGTCTGTTATGAGCGAAGCGAATTACAGACTCTTATGTCGTGGTTCATGCTTGCATGAACTTCGACCGATTCCGCCAGATGGCTCCATTAACCAGACATTTTTAAGCACTCAGTTTTTTATCCATCGCAAAATAAAGCCTTCGGTTTTCGTACTTCTTAGAAGCATAGCGACCTGCAACAAACCAATGTTAAGAAATAAAACGTTTCTGCTCTTCGCGCGTGGGCATGCGGCAGGTGCTTTTTTTTCCAAAGAGTTTGTATCGGTGCCGGGACACCCATCGATACGCCGCATCTCGAACGCTGCTGGGTATGATGCGCAGCACCCCCATCATTTTCCACGGCCAGCCCAGGTTTGTGGCGATGTAGAGTGCTGCAGTCGATTGTGTCAGTTCTTTTGCGTTTTCTGTTTGCACCACCAAGGTGGTGGCATTTTGAATGTATTGCAGATCCAAGCGCTGCTTGGCGGCCTGGCTTTGCAACGCGCAGAATTGGAAGTGACCTTTGTGATCATGCTTTAGCACAAAGTCCACCAGGCCATTGCAGAGGTTGCATTGGCCATCAAAGAAAATAGTCGCGCGGCAATGGTCTTTGGCGGTGTCCGCGTGCATTAAAATTGCACACTCACGCCCAAAGAGCCCCAATAAGGGATGCGCATTTGGTCGACGTTGATGAAGATGGTGTCCACACCCAAGCGCAGTACGGGGCGAAGGCGAAATTTGGGTTTTTCGATGAGGGGCAAGTCGTTTTCAATGGCCCACTGAATGCCAAAGCCGGCATCTTCATCGTTGCCATTGGAAAATTTGTAATACAACAAACTCATCATCACGGAAGGTTTCAGCCAGGTGCTGGCGGCTGGTAGTTCTCGGTGAAACGTTGGCCCCACCGCCAAGTAGGTGCCATTGATCAGGATTAAATCGGTGAGAACGCCCACCGAAAATAAGTCGTTGACTTTCAGGGTGCCGTAGGCACCCACACGTAAATGATCGTAAAATGCTTTGCCTGCTTTGGCGTAGGTAAAATAGGGAACAAAACGCAAGTTGTTAAAAAATGCTTGGTCGGTTTCATTGCGCACCGGTTTTAACGACGTTTTTCGATTCTTTTTAATGATTTTCACGTTTTGATTTTTTGTTACGCCAAATACGTCTACGTAAAAACTTGATACCCAACCCCGTTGTTGGCTGCTTTGCACATCCAGCCAATTGTCCTGCTTGCCCAATATATACACAGGTTCTTTGGTGCGAAGGATGCCCACCGTCTGAGCTTCTGGATCTGGAAATTCACGCAAGGAAGTGGATATCTTAATCTGGCCTTCCAGGATCTGTTTTGCTTTTTGATATTCTTGGGCGTTTGCGGTACAACCCATGGTAAGCGCGGCCAGGCACAACATAAAAAGGAAAAGGGTCGATCGCATATTCGTTAGTATGAATGATTTTCTAAGAGTTTCAACAAAACTTCATTCTTATGTCTTGCTTATCATTGGTTGGACTGATTGCCACATTGTCAGACCCCACTCCGATCTGGTAAAATAAAAGGTCATGTTTCATCAAGGCAAAATGCTGACCAACGTCCTGCTGGCGTTTTTCTACATCAACATCGGTTTGGTGACCTGGTATTTTGCAAGCCATCAGTCGCAACAACAAATCACGCCCAAACAGTCGCCCACCAAGCTTTCCATTACAGAATACCATCAAACCCTGCAACGCTATTCCCAACTTCACGGCATGGATTGGCGTTTTGTCATGGCCCTGATTCATGCAGAATCAAGCTTTCAGGAAGATATCATCAGTCAGGCTGGGGCCATCGGCTTGATGCAAGTCATGCCCATGGTGGCCAGAGAGTGGGAAGCCGGGGACATGACCATTCCAGAAGAAAACATCAAAACCGGCATCCGTCATTTTAAAAGTTATTATGCCAAAATTCGGGGCGACACCCACCAAGATCGAATGATGCTGACCCTTGCCGCCTACAATGCTGGCGCGGGTCATATTTTTGATGCCAAACGGCTGGCCAAAAAACGGGGCCTCGAACCGCACAGCTGGGAAACCATGGAAACCATTTTACCCGAATTCGAAAAAAAATCCGTGTACAGCCAAACGCGCTATGGATATTTTCAGGGGCGCGGCGTCATTTATTACGTCAATCGGGTCATGGGTTTGTACCAACACTACCGCACGCAATATCCATATTATCCCATGGTGGATGAAACGCAGTACCAACACCCCATGAATATCATTCCACCCACTTCCACTGATCTAGCAATGGATGAACTTGAAGAAACCAAGAAAAATTAATACTTTAGGCACAATATTTTATGCTTTACATAAGCCTCAATACCAAAACTTTCACATAAAAAAACTGTGAAGATCCAATTTTTACTTTGAAAAAGGCAACTTAAAGGTGGTAGACTAAAGTCGCGGTGGAGATGATTGATAAACATAAAGGCTTACAAAAATCTTCTTTAACCCAGTCTCATCCTTCAACCAGCAACGACACCCCCCTGCAACTCAACGAAAAAGACATTCAACAGCTCAACCAAATTGGTTTAGCGTTGTCGGCAGAAACCAATCCTCAAGAGCTGATTAAATTGGTGGTTAAGCGAGCCAGGCAAATCTTGGCCGGGGATGCGGCTGCGCTGTACTTAACCGACGCCACCCGTTCCACCAAAGAGGTATTGCGTTTTCGACATGCCAATTACGACACCTCTGAACTCAACTTATTTGAAGCCACCCTCGATATCTCACCCAACTCCCTGGTGGGCTATGTCGGCCAAACCAAAAAAGTGCTGCGTTTGGACTCTGTAGAACAATCTGCAAACTACCCCTTTGTCATCAAACAAAATTCAGAAAGTGCACAACTCTACCCCTATCAAAGCGTGGTGGCGGCACCGCTGCTCAATTCCAAAAAAGAGTTGGTGGGCGTGTTGGTGGTGTGGAACAAGAAAAAGTTTCGAAAAGTTCCGGTCACCATTGAAAACTTTGAAGAACTGGTGGTGCCTTTTACCAGCACGGGCGCATCCATTTTGGAATCGGTGGCTTCTCAAGCCTCCATCCGGCTTGAAAACACCAAGCTGTACAAAGACATCAATGATTTGTTTGACGGCTTTATCCGCGCATCCATCACCGCCATTGAGGCGCGAGACCCTTCCACCTTTGGTCATTCCGAACGCGTTGCACGACTCACCACAGCCTTAAGCCAAGAAGTTCACTTATTGGAGCATGGCCCTTACAAAAACCATTTTTTTTCCGACACCCAACTCAAAGAAATTGAATATGCGGCCCTGCTGCATGATTTTGGCAAAATTGGCGTGCGTGAATCGGTGCTCACCAAGGCCCGAAAATTGTTTGATTACGAAGTAACGCAAATCCGCGATCGCATTGATTTATGGAAACAGTCCAAACTCATTGAATTTCAACAGAAGAAAATCGACCATATTCTGCGCGAAGGTCACCTGGATGAAGAGCTTTTTCGTCATTTTGAAAAAGAGTACAAACGTCGTTTTAAGGAAGCCGATCAAGCCTACGCCCTATTGCTAGAGTACAACGAGCCCTCCAAAATTTCAGCCGATGAACTTGAAAAGCTAGAAATTTTAACCGAACTTGACTTTCAGCGGCCCAACCGCAAGCAAGACAAGGTGCTTAGCGGCGATCACTTTTTCAAAATGTCCATTCGTCACGGCAGCCTTTCGGATGAAGAGCGCAAAGCCATTGAAGCCCATGTGACGTACACCTACCATTTTTTAAATCAAATCCCCTGGATTGATGACTTGGCCCAGGTGCCCACCATTGCCTACGCCCACCACGAAAAACCCGATGGCTCTGGTTACCCTCGTGGCATAAAGGACAAAGAAATTCCGTTTGCGGCCAAGATCATGTCGGTGGCCGATGTGTTCGACGCCCTGGTGGCGCAAGATCGCCCATACAAAAAAGCGATTTCTGTCAAAGAAGCGCTCAATATTTTGGTGGAAGAAGGCGCCAACAACAAGCTAGATGCCGAGTTGATCAATATTTTTATTCAAAAACACATTTATCGATCTTTGACCAGCGTCAAGTAGAACTGCCCTGTCACACGCACAAAAATGAAGAAATTTTTTCGCCTCGGCGACAAACTCAATGGTTGTCGGTTTGCTCGTCGATATAAGCCTGCAGAACTTTTTTATGGGCTTGGGTGATTTTGTACATGCGTACGCCGCACCCCTCACCCTCTTGTCGCCACATCACTTCACAAGACGCATGGATCAGTTCATCGTGTTCGGGCAGAGAAATCTGCACTTTGAACTCCGCACCCACAAAGGGAGGCGTTTGCGTTTTTAACAAAAAACCGCCCGTGGATAGGTTTTCGGTAAAAAAAATGGCTTCTTGACCATCATGCTCAAACTGAACTTTGGCGGTGATGGGGATGCGCAATGACTGTCGTTTGTTTTCTTGGTTCATGATTTTTCCTTTGGCTTAACGGGTGTCCAGTTGCTTTAATGCCTCGGCCATCCGCGATACACCGGTTTGAATGGCTTGGGTGGGCAGACCATAACTTAAACGAATGTGGCCTGGGCTGCCAAAAGCACTGCCTGGCACCACGGCAACATTGGCTTGTTCAAGCAAAAACTCACACAGCGCAACGTCTGACTCAAAACGTTGATTAGGGCCGAGCCAGTGGTCTACATTTGGAAAGACATAAAACGCACCCTCTGGTTGAATGACCTGAAGATGGTCAATGGCCGACAAATTTTCAACAATAACATCGCGTCGTTGGGCAAAGCCTTCAACAAATGGATTGGTTTGCGTTTCGGTTTGCAGCGCTTTGAGCGCCGCCCATTGTGAAATGCTGCACGCATTGCTGGTGGTTTGAGACTGGATTTTTCGCATCAGTTGCATGACTTTTTTGGGTGCAAGCGTGTACCCAATTCGCCACCCTGTCATGGCATGACTTTTGGACACGCCGTTGCAGACAATGAGCTGGTCTGGATTCATATGGGGACTGGAAGCCAATGAGTAAAATGGACGGTCTTTTTGATAGGTATAGTGCTCATATATGTCGTCGGTCAAACCATACACGTGTGGGAAATCTTGCAGCATCTGCGCCAGCCCATCCATAAACGTTTGGGGGAAGACGGCACCGGTTGGGTTGCACGGACTGTTCACCAAAATCACCCGTGTTTTATCGGTCATGGCTGCCTTGATTTGATCCAGCGAAGGAACAAACCCTTGGTCAATGGTGGAGGATACCGTGACGCTTTTTCCACCCAACATGGTCACCATGCTCATATACGAAACCCAAGCCGGGGTTAGCACGATCACTTCGTCGCCAGGATTGAGCAGCGCATAGAGCGCATTAAAAATCCCTTGTTTGCCACCATTGGAAACCAGCACTTGCTGATCTTCAAAAGTTTGGGGTGTGGTGCGATTCATTTTGTCAACAATGGCCTGGATCAAGGGCTCAATGCCATGGGCAGGTGTATAGCGCGTTTTGCCTTCTTCAATGGCCTGAATGCCTGCCTTGGCAATGGCTTCAGGCGTTTGACCATCTGGCTCGCCGGCTGTAAAGTTGATCACGTCGCGCCCCTGTGCTTGAGCCTCTTTGGCTTTTTGATTCAAGGCCAATGTGATTGATGGTTCCAAATTCAGTAGTTGACGATTCATCCTGCGTATTTCTCCTTGAGCGCTTTTTGCACCACCGGTGGCACCATGCCTTCCACATTACCCCCTAGCCGGGCAATTTCTTTGATCAAGGTCGAACTAATAAAAGAGTACTGCGACTGTGTAATCATAAAAAATGTTTCAATATCTGTCTTCATGGTTTTGTTGGCCTGGGCCATTTGAAACTCGTATTCAAAGTCGGAAACGGTACGCAGTCCGCGAAGAATTACGCGATGCTGGGCTTGCTGCATGTAATGGATCAGCAACCCATCAAAGGTTTGCACTTTGACTTGCGGGTGATCTTTAAAAATTTCTTCCATCATGGCTTTGCGGGCTTGCATGTCAAACATGGTTTTTTTCTGGGTGTTTTCTGCCAACAAGATGATGATTTGGTCAAAAACTGTGCTGGCTCGATGCACAATGTCCAAATGCCCACATGTGAAAGGGTCAAAGGTTCCAGGATATACAGCAGTATGAGAAGAAGCGTCAGTCATGGGTTGCCGGCGGTTGATAAAAATATACTATAGAGTCCCCTACTTTGTGTTTTCGGGCAAGCACAAAATAATCACTTTGTACCTGGGCAGAGCGTCGATCCCGCTGAAGCACGATGGTGGTGTTGGGTTTGCAAAGTTGACGCGCTTGCAAAATCGGAAAAATTTCTTGCGCAATTTCCAGCGCAAACGGTGGATCCATAAAAATTACGTCAAACTGGCCCCGCACCTTTTTAAGGGTTTGTGGCAGAGCACCTGGGATGATTGAAATTTGATCTTTGACATTCAGCCGCTCTGCATTGGCCGCAATCAGCTGAACATTGCGTCGATCATGCTCCATGTACACTACTTTATTGGCGCCGCGGCTAATGGCTTCAAAGCCAATGGCGCCCGTGCCTGAAAACATGTCTAGCACATAGGCGTCGGGCAGTTTGCTGGCCAAAATGTCAAATAGGGCTTCTTTGACTCGGTCGGAGATGGGGCGAACGGTTTTTCCCCCTTTGGGCGTATCGACGCGCAATCCTTTGAGTTTGCCTGCGATGATGCGTAAATACAGATTATTGTGACAATCATAAACCATAGGAACGATTGAGGTTGTATCAACCTTGCCAAAAGACAACAAGCATTATCCATTTGCAAAATATTGCAGCAGGATTCTCAGACGGTCCCTTGCACTGAGTTTTCAGATGGATGGGCGCGCGCATTTATTCGGCGCGTATTGTTGACATTTTGCGCTGCACATTCAATAATTTACCCATCAAGAACGTTTTTATATTCACGGAGATTTCATGGCCTCAAAAGTTTTAGTTGCCGACGATAGCATTGTCATTCAAAAATCCATTGGCATCACTTTCGCACAAGAAGATTACGCAGTTGAATTTGTCGGCAACGGCGAAGATGCATTGCAAAAACTTGAAACTTTTGCAGCTGATTTGGTATTGGCCGATGTCACCATGCCCAAAATGGGCGGCATCGAACTCTGTGAAAAATTACGCGCACTGGATGGCACTCAGAACACGCCTGTGCTACTTCTTGCAGGCGCGAACGATGCCATGACCGAAGGCAAAATGAAAGCCTGTGGTGCCAACGGCTACATTGACAAACCATTCGATTCGAACGAACTGCTTCTTAAAGTCAAAGCGCTCATTGACCAGGGACCCGTGGCCTCTGCATCCAATGCTGCAACCGAGCAGCCTGCTTCCATGGCTCAAGAAGAAACCGACCACCCGCTGGGCGCCATGGACGATGGATTGGATATTCAAATTCCCACCATGGATGAACCCGATCCCAACCCATCTGAAGCTGCATCGTTGGACCATGATGATTTCGACCCTTCTTCGGTGCCCGATGGCACGGCTGAATTTGTCCCGTTTAGTTTAGATGACGTGGACGATGTGCCCGCATCTGAATCAGAGTCACGCGGTCCACAAATTGATTTTGGTGCATCCATGCCAGAAGAAGAATCCATGAATGATCCATTTTCTGCCGCACCCACCAAAGAAATGAATATCAATCATCATGACACCACCAACCTACCCGATGATCCATTTCAGGCCGATGTACCTGAAGAATCCGAGGAGCACGAGTCGATTGAATTGGCACAACCGGTTGCCCCCGCCCCAGCTGCTGAACCCAAAATGCCACGTGCGGACCAAGCTCAACCCAGCCCTTCATTGGATGAGGCATCGTCCAATCAAACCCAGGTTGCACCATCGGCCCCTGACACGCTTTCACTTTCAGAAGAGCAAATTGAGAATATAGTCGCAAAAGTCTTTAAGAATGTGATAGAGAACATCGCCTGGGAAGTGGTTCCAGATATGGCTGAAAACATTATTCGAGAAGAGATTCAAAGACTTACACGTGACAATGACACCCCCAAAGACTGATTTACAAAAAACATTCGACCCCAAGCAAAACGAAACAGCGCTCTACCAGCAGTGGGAAGACGATGATTGTTTCAAAGCGAATGCACAAAGCAAAAAACCACCCTTTACCATTGTTATCCCGCCGCCCAATGTAACCGGCGCACTGCATATGGGACACGCTTTTGAGCACACCCTTCAAGACATGCTGATTCGGTCCAAACGCATGGATGGCTATGAGGCTTTGTGGCTGCCCGGCACCGATCACGCAGGCATTGCCACCCAAAATGTGGTGGAACGACACCTGGAAGCCCAAGGCTTATCCAAAGATGAAATGGGCCGCGAAGAATTTGTAAAGCGCGTATGGGCATGGAAAAAAACGTACGGCGACACCATCACCCAACAAATTCGCCGAATGGGCTCCTCTTGCGATTGGTCCCGTATGCGTTTTACCCTCGACGAAGGTTTATCCAAAGCAGTGCGACACGTGTTTGTAACCTTGTTTGAGCAAGGTTTGATTTATCGCTCCTCCTATTTGGTCAACTGGGATCCCAAAAACCAAACGGCCATTTCAGACTTGGAAGTCGAATTCAAAGACGTGGAAGGCACCCTCACCCATTTTAAATACCCGCTGGTCGATGGCGGCAGCATTACCGTCGCCACCACACGGCCCGAAACCATGCTTGGCGACACAGCCGTAGCCGTTCATCCAGAGGACCCTCGGTATCAATCGCTGATTGGACAAACCATCCAGCATCCCTTTGTGGACCGAACCTTTCAAATCATTGCCGATGATTACGTAAAGCCGGAATTTGGTACCGGCGCGGTGAAAATCACACCGGCGCACGATCCCAATGATTATGAGATGGGGCTTCGAAACAAACTTGATTTTATCACCGTCATTGCCAAAGACGGCCGCATGAATGATGTAGCGGGCGACTTTGCGGGCATGGATCGCTTTGAGGCGCGCAAAAAAGTGGTGCAAGCGCTCAAAGATAAGGCCCTCTTGGTCAAACAAGAAAAGCACATGCACAATGTGGGGCACTCGCAACGAAGCGGCGCCGTCATTGAGCCGCTGATTTCAAAACAATGGTTTGTCAAAATGAAAGACATGGCCACAGACGCCATGCAGTCCGTCGAAAATGGTCAAACCCAATTTGAGCCCAGCAACTGGACCAAAACCTACGCCAATTGGCTGGGAGACATTCGGGATTGGTGCATCTCGCGCCAGCTATGGTGGGGCCATCGCATTCCCGTGTGGTATTGCCAGGACTGTGAGCACATGAATGTCTCCATGGAAGACCCAAGTCAGTGCCAGGCATGCCAAAGCACAGCGCTTGTACAAGACCCCGATGTACTGGACACATGGTTTTCTTCGGCCTTGTGGCCCTTTTCCACCATGGGCTGGCCCGATCAAACGCCCGACTTAGAGAAGTTTTTTCCAACCCAGGTTTTGGTGACAGGCTTTGACATCATTTTTTTCTGGGTTGCCCGCATGATGATGATGAGCTTAAAATTCACAGGCAATGTTCCTTTTGAAAAAGTTCACATCCACGCGTTGATCCGCGACGAACACGGCCAGAAAATGTCCAAGTCCAAAGGCAATGTGGTGGATCCGTTGGTGCTCATTGACAAGTATGGCGCCGACGCCTTTCGATTTGGCTTGTGCGCGCTGGCTGTGCCCGGCCGGGACATTTTGCTTTCTGAAAAACGCATTGAGGGTTACCGAAATTTTATCAACAAAATCTGGAATGCCGCCAAATTTATTCAGCATGCGTGCCCTGACGCCCAAGAGCCTGAGCAAGCACCTTCGCCCAAGCTTGTGGCCAATCAATGGATCATGCATCGCCTTGCCCATGCCACTCAAGGCGTGCGACAAAACCTAGAGGACATGCGTTTTCACGATGTTGCAGATTACTTGTACAAATTCACATGGCATGAATTCTGTGATTGGTATCTCGAGCTGGCCAAGGTCCATTTGTACAGCGATCAAGCCGAAGAAGTTGAAGAAACCGCTGCCACTTTGATGTATGTATACCATCGTCTGCTCGCGCTTTTGCATCCGGTTACCCCGTTTGTCACGGAAAAAATCTGGCAGCATATGCATTTTCACCGACAGGCCAAACACTTGATGGTGGAAAACTTTCCAACCGTCGACCAAACCCATTTAGACTTTCAAGATGAAGCCTTTGGCCAGCTGCGTGACTTGATTGGCGCCATCCGAACCATTCGTTCAGAAAATCAAATTCCCCCTGCCAAAAAAATAGACATTCATCTATGGAATGTCAAAAACCCAGAGCGACAAGCTTTTATGCAGGCTCAAGCAAGGTATCTTCAAACCTTGGCCGGCTTGGATCAAATCATGTTCGAAGCACCCCCATCCAAAGACAACCATGCCTATGGCGTGGTGCAAGCCACAGAATTTTCGTTTTCTCTGGAGGGGTTGATTGACCGTGAAGCAGAATTGGCACGTTTGGAAAAACAACACGACAAAATTTTAAAAGACATTGCTCATTTTGAGAACAAAATGAGCAATGCAGACTTTGTAAGCAAAGCGCCTGCTGCTTTGATCGACAAAACCAAAAAAAGCCTCGAGCTGGCGCGCGAACAAAAACAAAAAATGGATGCACAGCGGGCCAAACTCGAACAATAAGCGTTGACCCACCCACCCTACAAAACGCTATCCTGGAACCTTCACACTAAGCACGTGGGTCGCACGGTGTTGCATTATGACACTTGCGGGTCTACACAAGAAGAGTTGAAAAAATGGGCTTTGGGTTCCGATGTCCTTGGCTGGGTGATCTTGGCGGATCGTCAAAGCGATGGACGCGGACAGCACCAACGCAAATGGGCCGATTTGGGTGGCCAACAGTTGTTTATGTCCATGAGCGTGCCCTTTTTGCATCCAGTTCAATGGGCGCCCATCATGAATATTTGGGTGGCGGTTGTTATTTTTGAGACCCTGCAACATCAACTGCCCCATGCACCGCTGGCCATCAAGTGGCCCAATGACCTATACATAAGTGATCAGAAACTCGGTGGCATTCTTTCCGAATTATGGATGAAAGGTGGCACCCCTCAAATTCATGTGGGCTGCGGCCTTAACCTTTCCGAGACGCAATCTTCAAACGATTTTTCGCACACCAGTTTGGAAACGCACGGTTTGAGCATCGCACCTGAAAGGTTGGCGCAGAATATCCTCAAAAATTTGGATCAAAGCCTGATGCAGCCTGATTTTGAAAAGATTGGGGCACACATAGAAAAAACTTTTCTCCAACACAGCCTTCACCGCGATCAAATCGTGCAAGTCGCCGATACCAATGGTATAATTGAAGGCAAAATGGTTGGCCTTTCAAAAGAAGGCGGACTTTTGCTTGAAACGCGCAAGGGTGATAGAGTCCTTTGCATCACGGGCACGTTGAGTGCTATACAAAAAAAATCATAAAAAAAGCGAGACGCACATGGCCGTTGGTATCCTAGGTGAAAAAGAATTTGAAGCACTGCAGATTTGTGAACAAGGCATCGAGCTTTGTGAGAGCAATCAAGATTTTGCATTGGCCCACTTGCAGTTTAAAAAAGCCCACGCCATGTTTCCAGACAGTCCCAAAATCAACTCATGGCTTGGCTATACTTATGGCCTGGTCGAAAACAAAGTGGCACTGGCCCAGCGGCACTGCAAAATGGCCATCGACAGCGGCGAGCCCGACCCATTGTTTTACCGCAACATGGGCAAACTCTATTTAATTCAAAACAACAAACGCTCTGCCATTGGCGCGTTTGCCCGCGGCTTGCAAATCGATCCCTCCAACCGAGAAATTTTGCGTGAATGGAAAGTCCTCGGCTTCCGCCGCAAACCATTTTTCTCCTTTCTCTCACGCGACAACCCGCTCAACGTCCTAATTGGCAAATACACCTGGAAACTAGGCATTGGCCGCAAAAAATAACGCACCACTTTTATCCATTTAAAAAGTAATAACGTAATAACGAAAAAATCGAGTCACTGGATTCCGTTTTTAAACACAATACCTGGTGAGCTTTTTGAGCTTCTGCTCGCTAGTCCTCGCTGCGCTGCGGAGACGCTCGCAGAAGCCCAAAAAGCTCCCGAAACTCATACTAAACAAACAAACGCCACCGGCGTTTGACCTTACACCTTCCCAAGCCCCCACATGCATGAAGCGCCAGCCCTTGGGGCCCGACATGAGCGCCTCCGGTAGCTGTGCGAGGACCTAGCGAATGCGGGCACCCAAGGGCCCCACGACCCATCATATAATATAAAATTAGCCCTACATTTCATCAACCCGACACCAATGACAAACCCTCAAACCATAAGGCACAAGCCTCTTCACCAATAACAACCACAAAACCACATTGCCAAAGGCGCGAAACAGATCCCATGCCAAGCTCGTACTCAGATACAATTGCCAAAAAGACGTCCATGAAGGATCGGTTGTGGCAGCGCTGAGTACGGGCCAAACATACAAACTCATGACCAACCCATACGCCAAGCCAGCCACCCACATGTAACATAGTTGAAACCATAATTTTACACGGAGCCACCGAGGCACCCAGATCATCAAACCACCAAAGAGCACAAAAAGTAAAATTTGCATGGGCGTCCAAGGTCCAATGCCGCCCAGCAGCAGCGCCGATAACCACTGGGCAAGCATACCGATGAGCAAGCCCCACAATGGGTGAATGTACACGGCTGCCAACATGGGCATCAGAAACGCGAGGGTCATGCCCAAGGGCAAAGGCACGGTTTTAAGCAAAGTAGAAATGGAGATAAAAAATGCCAAATACAACATGGACATCATCGGCCGTGGACTGTGGGCCAACCAATGCCCACAAATAAAAACAAGCCAAATAAAGGCCATCACCAAACATGCATTGGCCACACCCACGCTGCCCATGATGGGAGATGTCCCCCACTGCAAGAACATGATGCCCAGGGGCAACAGGCTGAGCACCATAAGGCCATGAGATCCAAATGTCAGAAGAAAGCGCTTACCCAAGCGAAATTTGTTGGTCATACAAATCCTCTCTGCTGATCAGTGTTGTGTACAAAACCGTTCGACCCTGCTGGGCGAGCTGGCGTATTCTTTGTGCCATTTGATTGGCGCGCGATGGGTCTAAATAGGCAAACGGTTCATCCAGCAGTACGACGTTGGCCCGTACTTGACTGACCAATTGGAACATCCATGTTTTTTGCAGCGCTGTATGATGTTCGACCATGGACCTTTGTAGCTCCGCATTCATGGTTTGGTTTTGAGGCAAATGCAACTGTTTGAGTTCTTCGGCCATGGTGGGATAAATGTACTGAGACAATGGATCGTCAATCATGGTGGCCATGCATACGCGGTCGGTTGAGTTCAAGCGAATTTGTCCGGTCAAAGGTTTTAAATCGCCTCGGATCAAGGAGAGCAGCGTGCTTTTGCCACAGCCATTGGGGCCTATGATCTCAACAACCGAACTGGCTGGTATCGTTGTGTTTAATCCTTCAATCAGTTGGCTCTGCTTTGGGTAAGAAAAGCCGACGTTCTTCAGCGCAATGGATGCGTCTTGCATACTGGGTGGTGTTTGAGCATCCAACACGTCCAACCATAGCGGTAAGCGATGGCCTGCCTGCAAGGCAAGTGAAATGGTTTTGACTGGCATGTATTGCGTCCACACATCCGGCTTTTGGTCGGCAAAGACAATGGTTAAACCGTGTGTACGCATTTTTTCCTGCAAGTACACCATAATCAGGGCTTGATGCGCCTGATCCATATGGGCAAAGGGTTCATCCATGCACAACAACCCATAGTGTTTGGTGGTGAGCATCATGATCAAACGAAAAAATTGCGTTTGCCCTTTGGATAACGAATCGATGGTGCGGTGTCGCCAATGCTGAATTTGAAATGCTTCTAGCACTTCTTCGACTTTGGCCAGCGCATAGGGGTGATCATATTGCGCCACGCGGTACCCAAAATACAACTCTTGATCCACACGGTCGTACACAAAATCAGCGGTTTCTTTGGCTTGAAGGTAAAGAATTTGCCGCGGATCGATAAAACACAATAATTCGCCTTGCAAGTGGCCGCTGATGGATTCGAGACCAAATTGACCCAAAAGCTGTAACAACGTTGACTTGCCTGAGCCGTTGGCACCGGATACATGGTACGCAAAGCCCTCTTCCAAACGCGCATGAACATTTTTAAGGGCCAACGATGGTTGGCCTTCGTACCGAAAGCTCAGCGACTTGCATTCAATCAACATGACGGTCCGATCCAGCTTGAATGATCAGAAACAAGGCCAACACCAGGCAGGTCATCAAACTCATGTCCGACAAGCCGCCACTAATGTATGCGGACCCATCTTCTAAGATGGATGTTTGCCAAAAAGCACTCGGACCAAATCCATAAAAAATCCAAGCACACGCAAGAAGAAGCAAAACCATGATGTCCTGCCAGCGCCAAATAGGCGGCTGCTGAAGCATGATGCGTTGTTTGGTGTACACTTCAAAAACCATGGCAAAGCCAATCACCCACAATAAAATGGTCAACCACCCATGGGTGGATGATGAGAGATTGGGTTGGCCATAGGCCAATAAAAAAAATAAACAAGGCAGCAGAAACAAACCCTTTTCAATCCACCGCGCCTGGATTCGCCGAGTTTGACGCCAGCGCTGCAACATCACCGGCAGCTTGTGACGAACTTCCCAAAACGCACGGTCAAACAGAAATAAGACCAAGTGTTTGACATACGCCACACTCGACATTTGTCGCTGGCGGTAAGCCAACGCTTGTTGGTATTGGGTTTTCCACTCCATCATTTGACCAAAAGAGCGAATGCTGTGATTCCAAATAATGGTCAGGGGATAGAGCGACCCCCCAAAATAGTATTGCAATGTTAAAATTCGTTTTTGCTGATGAATCAAATAGGCAATCCATAGGAGCACCACCAGCACCCATCCGTAATGAAGACCAAACACCAACGCCTCATAGGTCCACACCCATTGTTCTTGCCCCCACTCCAAGGTAAGCCAGGCGTGCTGGCCAATGCGTAAAAAAAGTCCGTATACCAGCACAAATAAAAGCAAAAAAAATACAAAACTTCGCGACAAAGTTTTAAAAAAATAAGGGCTGTTTGCAATGGGTTGAACCACCTTACGTTCATAAAAGTACAATAAGACAGCCGTGCCCACATAACACCATAACGCAACGGTGGTCAGCGTTAATGCAGCCAGCGTGTAAAGCCACAAAACATGGGGCAGAAACGTAGGCTCGTAATGCAATCGTTTGCTTTCTTTTTCCATGGTCCAACGTTATACTTAAGAGACATCGGGGAAGCTAGGGATGTACAAGCCAAACCGATGATTAAACATATGGCTATACCTGAAAAAATTCAACAACTGATTCGTCAAGATTCCGACCCCACCAAAAAAATGATGGCGGCCAAAGGCTTATTGCCGGTGCCACCGCCCATTCAACTTGAAGTATTGGGTGTACTGCTGCATGACACCGACGAAAAAATTCGCGCACAAACCCAGCAAACCATCAAACAAATGCCCGCCAACATCATCGAGCCCCTGCTGGGCAAGTTGGAGCAGCCCAAGCTTCTTCACTATTTGGCGCTTTTGAACAAAAACAATCTTGAAAATATGTCCAAAATTTTGCTGAATCCCAAATGCAGTCACATTACATTGGAGGCAGTGGCCCTTGACTGTGATCAAAGACTCACCACCATCATCGCCAACAACCAGGTCAAACTACTGGCGCATCCCAAAATTGCTGAAAATTTAAAAAAGAATCCCAATACCCTCCGGGCCGATATGGAAAAGGTCCTATCTTTTTTAAAACTCAACGGCATTAGCCTAATGGGCCAAGACCCAGAACTGACCCTGGCTGAAATTGAAATGATTTTGGCCTTGCCCGACGATGACCTGCCCGAAAATCTAATGAAAGACCACGACACGCCCCCTGATGAAAAAACCAAACAAAGCATTTATCAACAAATTCAAGACATGATCATTGGACAAAAAATCAAGCTGGCCCTCAAAGGCAACAAAGAAGCAAGATCCATCCTGGTCAAAGACTCCAATAAGATCGTTGCCAGTGGCGTCATTAAAAACCCGCGGGTGACCGATGGCGAAGTGCTAAGCTTCTGTCAGAACCGATCCATTCAAGAAGAAATTTTGCGCATCATTTGCATGAACCCCCAGTGGGTGCGCAGCTATTCGATCCAATGCGCGCTCGCCAACAATCCCAAAACGCCCTTGCAACACGCCATCCGCTTCACCAAAATGCTCAACATTCACGACTTAAAACGCCTATCCAAAAACAAAAATGCCTCCGCCCAGCTCCAAAAACTGGCAAAAACCATGTTTAACCAACGCAGAAAATAATCGAATTTTTTATTATTTTTTTTTCAACTCAAGCAGCGCATCAACGATGTCAGGAATCTGACTAAGCTCAACATGATAAAACCATTTGCCTTGTGGATATGCCACCACCACAGGCCCTTTTTCGCAGTGGTTTAAGCATCCTGCTTCATTGACCCGGACCGTAACAGGCGCATTCTTATCCTTAAACGCTTGTTTGAACGATGAGCGAAGGGCTTCGGACCCCAAATTGCCGCATCCGGATTTGGGCAGCGTGCGCTTTCGCTGGCAAACAAAAATATGCAAATCGAACATGATTCATCTTCGTATATCACCGATGCATGCAAAAATGGATTGAAAATCGATGATGCGGGTATGAAAATCGTTCAATCAAGCGCGTAAGCGATGGAAAATGGCTTACAGACGTTGGCATCCAATTTGCTTTGATCCATGTATGAGAAATGACTCTCGTACATATAAACGTGGTCAAGGGATGACAGAATATTTGTTGATATGCATGGTTTTGGTTCTTCCATTGATCATGCCTCAAGCTTGCGGCTCGTTGTGGTTCATCGAAGGTGAAACTTCGATGTTCAATCAGCTACAAGAAGGGCTTGATCAACGAGAAAAAACGCAAAAGCAAATTTTGTTTGATCCCATCAGCCACGAAACCCTTATGATGCAAGGAGAATAAAATGAAAACAAAACTAACCAAACAGCTACGCAAACGCCGTGGTCAGGGCATGACCGAATATTTGATTATCACCGCGCTGATCGCAGTGGGCGCCATCGGGGTGGTTGGAATCCTCGGCAAAAATGTTCAAGCAAATTTTGGAACCATTGCCAATGCCTTAAGAGGAGGCGATAGCATCAAAGTACAAACTGCTGATCAAGTAACTGATGCTGATCAATGGGACATGGGTGACTTTTACAAAGGTGCAAAAACCGATGCAAATGGCGGCAACTGAGTTATTTGTGGCGTAGTAGCTGTAAAGGATCCAGCGCGGTCTTAACTTTGCGAATTTCAAAATGGAAAAAAGGCGTGTCCCCTTGGCTTTGAGGTTTACCCACAGCCTGGCCACGGGACACGCTTTGTCCTTTTTCCACCAGGGCCTGCCCTAGGTAAGAATACACCGTAAACAAGTATCCATCGTGCTGAACAATCACCGTCAAGCCATACCCTTCAATGGATTTACCCACATACACCACTTGGCCTTTTTGACTGGCCCCGATGGTTTCGGAGGCAGGAATTTCAATGTCGATGCCGTTGTGCATTTTTTTGTTGTGCATGCCAAATCGTCCAATCACCTTGCCTGAATAAGGCCAGTACAAAGGCGGCGCTTTGCTGGACGGGCGCGATACAACAGGCTGATTGGGCTTGCGAGGTTTGGGTGTGGCACTGGTGGCACTTGATGGCAGTGCGGCTCGCATGGCCTGGTTAGCTTTTTTGGTTTGCTTCAGCGTGCTGGGAATCCACAAGCTTTCGCCCGCCTTAAGGCGATTGAGATTTTTTTGAGGATTGGCCTCTTGAATGTCTTGCACCGTGATTTCATGCAAATGCGCAATGCGATAGGCTGTGTCGCCTCGATCAATTCGATAAAACTGACCCTGTTTGGCATGGCAGGCAACCACAAATGCCAATAAGACCATAGAGCCTATGCGTGAATAAAAGGAACAAACGCGCATGAACGCAAAGCCTGCTTTTCAATGTGGTCTGAATGTTTGATAAATCGATAGAGCATTTGCTCTGGCTTTCCCTCATTCATGGGTGCCACCACCGTGCCCCCCTCTTTGAGTTGATCCATTAAAAATACTGGATCTTGGGTCATGGACGCGGTGACCATGATGTGGTCAAAGGGACTGTACTCCTGCCAACCGGTTTGGCCATTCGAACAGCGGGTGGACACGTTGTGAATGTGCAGCTGATCCAGGCGTTTTCGAGCCTCAATGCTCAAAGCCCGCACACGCTCGACAGAAAATACACGCTTGGCCAATTTGGACAATACCGCCGCTTGATACCCAGACCCAGTGCCTATTTCTAAAATGGTTTCGGTGCCTTTGAGCTCAAGGGCTTGGCTCATGTAAGCCACCACCAAGGGTTGAGATATGGTTTGATCATGACCAATGGGCAAGGGATGGTCTGAGTATGCGCGCTCTCTTAGAATTTCCGGCACAAAAATATGCCGAGGGATTTCTTTCATCGCCTCCAGCACCCTGGGATCGGTGATGCCACGTGGCGCCAGGTACACCTCCACCATTCGTTTGGCGTTCATCACGCGATTACTCATTGCTGGCCAGCTTCTCCTTAAGATATGCTTGGTGTGTGATGTTCAAACCCAGTGGCGTAATCGACACCTTGTTCTGAGACAAAGCATACGAGTCCGTGCCTTCCTCTGTGCCGTACTCGTCCAAACTGCCCCCGATCCAGAAATACTCGTTGCCTTTTAAGTCTTCCCGCACTTCCACCTGACTGATGTATCTTTTTGGACCCAACTGGGTCCATTGATATTCAAGTGGTCCCTCATAAGGAGGAATATTGATGTTGGGCACCACTGTGTGGGGCCACAATTGTGGCGTCTGCTCGGTCAGCCAGTCCTTCAAAAACTGGACACCTGACTCAAAATTGAACGATTTTTTTGCTGGAATCATCGAAACTGCCATGGACGCAATGCCTTGAATGGCGGCTTCCACTGCACCGCCCACTGTGCCGGAATACCACACGTCATCACCAATGTTGGCACCATGGTTGATGCCCGACACGCATAGGTCAAAGTGATCTTTGGGCCATAAGTGATGGGTGGCAAAATGAACGCAGTCTGCCGGCGTTCCCCTTACAACATATTGATTTTCTTTAACTTTTTTATACTTTAGCGGTTCATGCAGGGTCAGGCTGTGGGATTGACCGCTTTGATCGGTTTGCGGTGCAACCACACACACATTGCCAAAAGTCGACATCAATTCGATTAAACGTTGAATGCCTTTTTTATCGTAACCATCGTCATTGGTGACCAATATATTCATACCCCAAGCAACCTTTCACAGCCAAATGTCCACTTTGGCATACTAAATGCATTTTCTCTTTTTGAAAACAGGAAACAACCCAATGCTTATTGAAACCATAAAAACCCTCTCGATGATTGCGCTGATGGTCGGCTGGATGGTCTCTATCAGTGAATTATCGCTGATGTCCAGTGGCACGGAAGTTGAAAACTTCTACAGTCAAAGGCTTCAGTACACCCTACCCGATGCACAAAAGCAGGCACGCGCGCGTCAAGTTCAACAGTGGGCCTCACAAAACTTATATCAAGGAAATTTGCTGACTCAAGCTTTTATCGATGATTCTACCAAGCTTAATACAAAAAAAGTGGGTACATCGACCAAAGCCATCGAAACACAAAGAAGTTTTGTACTACCCAAGCTTTTTGCGTTTGCGTTGTCAGGCTTAAGCGAGCACTGTCAACAAGAAGCGCCTCCTTCATCGACGCAAGAGTCAACACTCACCCTCTGCACCCAACAAGGCACCGTGCAATGAGCATCTTAAAAAGAAAAAACCGCGGTCAGGCTTTGCCGTGGATCATGCTGATCACCGCGTTGATTTTGGCGTTGATTTTTTCAAACCTCGATCGAATGCATCTGGCCGCATTGAAAATCAAACAACAGCGGCAGACCGATGCCATTGCCATGAAGATGGGCGCCGAATACAGCCGGACACTCAATGCTTTGGCCGGCATCAACCAGGGCATTGATCAAATGGCCCTTCAGTTTGTGTTTTATGCCACAAGCACGCTGGGTACCATTGCCATCATGGTCATCACCGGTGTGGGAACCGTGTACTTGCTTCAAGCATTGTTAGAATTTGGCAAAGGCTTTAAAAAAATGGTCGATGGTCTCAAAGACATCGGCCAGGATTTTGAAACCAAAATTCAAAAATTGGATCGCCGCACATTTATCAATTTGTGCACCACGCTCAAACAAGAAAAAATCATTGTCTTAAAGCAGTTTTTGGAAACGCACGGCGACTGGATTGCATCCAACCTAGACGCTGCTTCTTTTACGTCATTGGGCCAACTGCCCACCGATACCATTGCGACCATTGCCAGCCTCATTCAACACCCGCTGGTGTATAGCCATCCAAACGTGTGCGATCCAGATGTGCAAACACAGTGGCAAGCCCTCACCCGTGTTTCCAGTCACGATTCGTTTGTTCACTGCCAAACCATGACCTTTGAAACCTACGAGGATTATGACACCTTTCGCAATGTAAGCTGGGCCAAAGGCTCCATGGCATCGGCCAGCGTGCTTTTTCAAGAAGTCATAGACGAAAATGCGCCTGGGATGCTGCCTCCTTTTACCTTTACAGAATATTATGGTGCCAACGCCAATCACGTACCCAAAAGACTCATTCGAGATCCCCAAGGCAAAGAAAGTGAAATGGCCCAAACCACTTTTGAGTTTATGCATGGCCAATTTGAGGTGTGCACCAGTGCTAAAAATATTTGGCGCAGTTTGGGCGACACCGTTTCTCCGTTTCCCATTCCTGACTACATCCAAACGGATGCATCTTTCCCCGATAAAAATAAGTTTCTTGTCGCGGTGGTGCAGCCTTACATTGGCATCAAACCCTTTTCAAACGCCAAAGACTTGGCCAGGTTTTCATCGCAAGCACAAACGCCATGGGGCGGAGTCAATGAGGTGATTGACACCTACCAAGAATACCGAGACACCATCAACCACATTGCCGGCACCATCGATCGCCTGCTTGGCCAAGCACAGATGATCACCACCTATGCGCAAGTATCTGTGGAGGGCAATGACGGTCAGCTATCGCTCACCGGTATGCATTTTTATCCAAAACTCATGGACACCACTTTGCAAACGTGGATGGACCAAACATTGCGGGCGGAGTTTGAGTAAAATGAAAAAGCACGTTCGAAAAACATCTGCCGGGTACGTAGAGCTATACATCTCTGTGGTTCTTTTCTTGATCATGGCTTTGGGTATGGCCATGGCCGTAGAATACAAAACCCGTCAAATCAAAACAGAAAAAACCGCATGGCTAGCCCAGACCCTCACGTGGGAAAAAAGCAGAAACAATCAAACGCTTGACGTCAAAGATCAACAGATGATCAAAAAACTTCAGGTTGGTTACCGGCAGGATACACCGCTGCACATTCAAGAAATGGGGCTTTTGGATCGCGCTGACCGGGCCCTGGTGTCCGATGGCTTGGTTCGAACCATTGCAACAGCCATTGATCTTTTGCAAACCTACTTTCAATGCCCTGAGCAGCTCGAACCTTTGTCTTTTTTGGCTTTTAAGCACATGTTGTATCCCCATGGCCAGGCAAGCATCACCAAAGAATTCGATGCAACGTTTGAAGCCGGCGTCTCCGAATGGATGGATCTTCATGCCATGGATACGCACCAAGCCATCTATGAAAATATCAACCGTGGTTTTACCGGCACCGATATCGGTGAAACGGGCTGGTTTCTTCGACAGCTCCTATGGCAAGAAGCTGTTGGACAAAGTGAATTTGGCTATCTCATGCCCCTGCAGCTACTGGGCATTTTTGAATTTAGCAAACGCATTGTTGCCATACTGGCCAAAGACCCTGGGCTCTTTAACATTTTTAAACGCAAAAAAATTCGCAAGGCCAAACATCTGATCAAGAAAGACATTTTGGGCAGCGTGCTGATGGAAAAGCTGGCAGAGCAGCTTGAAGAGTACACCAGCATTGAGCCCACCAGCCGATTTAACCCCAAACATTGTCAACAATTGCAACCCACTCCATGAAAGGAAAAACCATGAACCCCAAAATTGAAACCCTGATACAACGATGCAAAAAACACAAAGACTGGTTGATCATCTTACTGGTGGCGTTTCTTGGCGTATATTTCGTACACAACGGTTTGGAAAAACATAAAAAAAACCTGGGGCTGGACACCGCCATGATGGATGTGTTGGTGGCCAAACAGAGCATGGCACAGGGCGACCGTTTCAGCGTAGACCATTTGTCCATTGAACAAATCCCCGAAAAATATGTGCCCATTGGAGCACTGATTCCCAGCGACGCCATGAAATTTCAAGGTCAAGAAATCAAACGCACCATCAACCAAGGCGAAATTATTCTATCCAACGCCTTGGATGTAGAATTTTCCATCGACAACCCCTCTTCCAAAATCCAAGAAGGCTATCGCGCCTTATCGGTCCCTGTCGATGAAATTTCATCCATCTCCCACGCCCTTCGAGCCGGAGACCATGTGGATTTAATGGCCACCCTTCAACTCGACAATGGCCCCAACACCACCCTAACCCTCTTGCAAAATGTCACAGTGCTGGCAGTGGGATCTTCACTCAGTCACGCCAGCGGTTATTCTCAAGCCTCATCGTACGCGACCATCACCTTAATGGTGCTACCCAAAGAAGCCCCCCTGATCATGCACGCCCTTCAAACCAACGAAATATCCATCGTCGTCAGAAACCCGTACGATCAAGAAACCAGCACCGATCTACCCATGATCAGCAAAAAAGACCTCATCCAAGCCGGCTTCCTAAACCACCTACAACAAGAAAGAAACTCAACCATCACCATCTTACGCGGCCAAGCAGAAAATTTTGACTTCTAAACATACACGAAGCGTCGGCCCTTGGGGGATTGCATGAACGTCTCCGCAGCGTAAGCGAGGACTAGTGAATGCAATCCCCCAAGGGCTCCACCGTGCCTTTATGTTTAAGTTTTGAGTAAGTAAAAAAGACAAACGCCCTAGGCGTTTGACTATATTCCACCCCACCCCATCCTGATCAAAAGCTGACCCCGAACTTATCATTTAAACTTAACGCACCTTTTATCGTGACATTTAAACCACTTAGCAAATTGTTTTACCATGTTTTCTTGACGAAGTAAGGCCTAGGCTCGTACAATGGTCGTCTATGGCATTTTTGTACGAGTGTGGTCATTGCGGGGCCTTTTATCAAACCAAGGTCACCCTGCTTTCCACCTCCAAACATAAACTACTTTGCTCCAATTGCGGCAAACACAATATTTTTGGGGAGCCGCCTGCCGACGCCACCCATGAGCCGGTCATCGAACAAGTTGCCCCGGACAAGCTTCGCGATTTTATTCCTTCCAATTATTCCATCCCTGTGGTCGATATCTTCTGGGAATGCGGAACGTGCTCGTCCAAATACCAATTTAATTCCACCAGCATTTCGGAGCACGGGTCCAAAATCACCTGCCAGACTTGCTTTAACTTTGTGGTGCTGCGCCAAATTGGTCCCATGCATGACCTTGAATTCATCCGCGCACAGGATATTAGCCAACCCACTGCACGAGACATTGTGCAAACTTTGGATGAAGAAATCGAACCTGAGTCTCCGGCCGAAAGGCGTTTTGATGAAGCTTCTAAAATTGGGCAGCACGAGCGAATTGACCAAGCAACCGATCACAGCATCGAAAAATTCATCTCTCACCCGGAAGACGAAGCCAGTCATACCCCCGTAATTCGTTCTAACTATGCTGACCCCAGAAAAAATCAGCGTGATGTTGTCTTTCCCGCATCATCGGCCAAAAAAGATCCGCCTCAAGAAACGCCCTACGAACCCACGGAGGATAAACCCAAGCCGCCTCAAGATCTTACGCCGGCTGGCCAGCAACCCCAATCCTATGAATCTGAACCCATCAACCAGCCGCTGCCACCATCCGAACACGTGGCGCCTCCACCACCAGAGGTCAAACCAGACCCAGAGGAAGTCGCACGCTTGCAAGAAGCCTACGCTGGTCCTGACCAGAGCTTTATGGCCTACCAACAGTTTAAACAAAATGAGACTTTTTCATACAGCATTCAGGCCCATGAAATTCGCGATGTGGATCCCGAAGCCAGCATGCCCAAAGTGGTCAAAGCCGTAGAAAAGAACATGATTAAATTTTCTTTGATCCTAAGCGGAATATTGATCGTACTGCTAACGGGTTTTATGTTTTACAAACAAAACAAAGAGGAAAAACGAGCTGAGCAACAACGCATCGAGGCGCAAAAACGATTGGAAGAAATTGAAAACAATGCATCGCAGTCACAATACGGTTTTCCCGAAATTCCTGAAGCGCCCGATGCGGAGCAAACGCCCTAACATTCAGACCCTGAACATGCACTCCTTTGCTAATGGCCTTTCTAGCCGTTACATTCTAGAAGCGTGCGGAAGCAAATTGTTTGGATAATTTTTTGTAAAACACGCATCACAGAACTCATTGGCGTCTTGTTTTACCGATGCATACATATTTTCCAGAGACAGATAACCAATGCGATCTGCATCAATGTATGAAGCAATCTCTTCATCACTCATTTTGGATGCAATGAGTTCTTCTTCGTTGGGTGTGTCCACCCCATAATAGCAAGGGCTGATAAAACGTGGTGAGCTTATGAGCATGGTGATTTCTTTGACTTTTGCATCCCGAAGCATTTTGATAATTTTTTTGCTGGTTGTGCCGCGAACAATGGAATCATCAATGATGACCACTTTTTTATCGCGCAGCAGTTCTTTCACCGGATTGAGTTTAATTTTTACGCCAAAACTGCGAATGCTCTGTTTGGGTTCAATGAATGTTCGCCCAATGTAGTGATTTCGAATGAATGCCATTTCAAAATCAATGCCGCTTTCCTGCGCGTAGCCCATCGCCGCAAAATTTCCTGAATCAGGCACGGGCACCACAAAATCTGCGTCCACCGGAAATTGTTTGGCCAACGCACGGCCCAGCTGTTTTCGGACTTGATAGGCCGATTGTTCAAAAACATAGGAATCCGGCCGGGCAAAGTAGATGTGCTCAAAGATACAGTTGCTTTTGCGGCTTTCTTGACCAAAAAAGTCTGATGATACTTCTCCTGAGCGATGCACCGTTAACATTTCGCCGGGTTTGACTTCACGCTCGTAGGTGACATCCAATAAATCAAAAGAACATGTTTCCGATGAAAAATAATGTGCGTTATCTTGTTTTCCCATCACCAATGGGCGAAAACCCAAACGGTCCCGTGCCGCCATTAAAAAATCGGGTGTTAAAATTAAAATAGAAAATGCCCCTTCAAGCCTTGTAAGCGCTTCTTTGATTTTATCTTTAAGATTTTCTTTTTTAGAGTGCGCCACCAGGTGCAATATCACTTCGGTGTCCATCGTAGATTGGAAGATAGCACCTTTGGCTTCCAATTCTTTTTTAAGTTCGAGGTAGTTGGTTAAATTTCCATTGTGAGAAATGGACAATTGGCCAAAGGCGCCTGTCACTGAAAAAGGTTGGATGTTGTGCCGATTGTTTTCGCCCGTGGTGGAGTAGCGAAGGTGACCAATGGAAAAATCACCTTTCAACATGGTTAAAGACTTTTTATTGAACGCATCGGACACCAGCGTTTGTTTTTTAATTTTAAATACCTGCTCACCATTGGTTGAAACGATGCCTGCAGCTTCCTGGCCTCGGTGCTGTAGACCATACAATCCCAAATAGGTCATGTTGGACGCTTCAGGTTGATGGGTAACGCCAAAAATTCCGCACATTATAATGTCTCCAATGGTGTCTGTCGACGTGCCACCAATTGATCAATGGGAAAATCCACCACATCTTTAATGGATAAAGCCTTTCCTCTGACTTTGCCCAAGGCCGATACGGGTAGTTGATGTTTGCGCGCCAAATACATCAAATCATCTTCCTTTTGTGGGTCTAAAACAATCAGCATGCAAGCGTTGGTTTCATGAAACAAATAAGCCAGACGCTGCTCAGGCTGACAAGGCAAATCAATGGCTGCGCCATAACCATCGTGTTTCACACATTCTATCAACGTTTGAAATAAGCCGCCCCGCGAGATGTCTCGACCAAAATCAATGATGCGATCGAGATAAGCCGCACGCATAAAGGCTTGCAAACGGATTTCGGCTTCAAGATCAACGGGAGGTAGGCCCAATGTTTCCTGCTGAAGGACAATGCGAGAAAATTCGCTTTGATAAAATGCGTCCAAACGGGGTTGCCCCACCAGTAAAATCTGTCGGTCCGACGTCGTAAAATAGGGTTTGATGGACTGTTGGTGTTTGACCACCCCCACCATGCCAATGGTCGGCGTGGGATCAATGTTCTGTCCATTGGTCTGGTTGTACATGCTTACGTTTCCACCGGTGACGGGGGTTTGCAGTTTCTCCGCGGCTTCTTTGATGCCTGCGATGGTATGAACCAACTGCCCCATAATTTCAGGCTCTTCCGGATTGCCAAAGTTCAGACAGTTGGTCATGGCCAACGCTTTGGCACCCACGGCCGATAAATTTCGGTAACATTCTGCCATGACATGCAGCATGCCTTGATGGGGATCGGCTTTGCAATATTTATGATGACTGTCGAGCGTGACCGCCACTTGACTTTTACAGCCCTTCACACGCATGACCGCAGCATCCGCACCTGGGTGCAGCAAGGTGTCACTGCCTACGGTATGGTCGTATTGTTGGTAAATGGGTTTGCGGCTGGCTGAGGCAATGTGGGATAAATACAATTCCACCGCTTCTGAGTCCGACATGGTGCAAGCGTTTAAGTCTTTTGTTTCAGACCATACGGTTGGCGCGTGCCAGGGTCGATCCAATTCTTGTGCGCCGTCCGATACGATGTGAACAGGCATGTCCACAACTTTTTCTCCGTGATAAAATGCTTCCACTTTGCCTGTGTCTGTTACTTCACCCACATCCACACAATCCACGCCCCACTTTTTGGCAATCTCAAACACTTGGGGCAAGCGGTCTTCGGTTGTCACCATGAGCATGCGTTCTTGGGATTCCGATAAGAAAATTTCATAGGCGCTTGTATCTTCTTCACGAAGCGGAATGCGATCCAAATTGATGTTCATGCCCAGACCACCATTGGATGCCAGTTCAAAGGTAGAGCAAGCAATGCCTGCTGCGCCCATGTCTTGAATGCCTTCCACCAGGCCGCCATGAAGCATTTCCAGCGTGGCTTCCATGACCAGCTTTTCCATAAAAGGATCACCCACTTGTACGGTGGGTCGCTTTTCCTGACTTTCATCGGTAAATTCTTCAGACGCCATGGTGGCCCCATGGATGCCGTCTTTGCCCGTTTTAGAGCCCAGATACAAAACCCGAAGCCCCACTGTGGATGCTTGGGCCGTGTAAATTTGATCCTTTTTACAAACACCCAGCGCCATGGCATTGACCAAGTTGTTGCCGTTGTAACAGGCATCAAAATGTGTTTCGCCACCCACATTGGGAATGCCCATGCAATTGCCATAATGAGAAATGCCTCCCACCACACCATGAAATAAAAAAGGTGTGCGTGGGTGGTCCACTGCACCAAAATGCAAAGAGTCCATCACAGCCATGGGCCTTGCGCCCATGGTGAATACGTCTCGTAGAATTCCCCCAACGCCTGTCGCGGCGCCTTGAAACGGTTCAATGAAAGATGGATGATTGTGACTTTCCACTTTAAAAACCAACGCGTACTGGTCACCAATGTCAATCACGCCCGCATTTTCTCCGGGCCCATGGATGACCCATGGTGCTTGCGTGGGCAGTGTTTTTAAATATTTACGCGTGGTTTTGTAGCTACAATGTTCACTCCACATGACTGCAACAATGCCCAGCTCGACCGAGTTGGGCTCGCGTCCCAACATAGAGACGATCCGCTCAAATTCTTGTTCGGTTAACCCCTGCGCGAGGGCTTCATCGCGTAAACTCATACCGCACATTCTCAATGACTGGATTGGCTAAAAGCTGATCACACATGGCCTGCACCTTCTGGCGCGCTTGATCTTCGGTGGCATCCTGCATGTCCACTTCCAAATATTTGCCCACCCGCACATCTTTGACCTCTTCAAAACCCAGATGGTGCAGCGAAGTGGTCAACGCTTTGCCTTGCGGGTCTAAAATGGCTTTTTTTAATGTGATAAAAATT
>CAZCBX010000018.1:0-2460 GCA_964497185.1 uncultured Bdellovibrionales bacterium
GGTCACTCAAGCCACAAACATGCCGAAAACCGACAAAGATTTGTGCAAAATAATCGACTTCGGTGGGTAGCTGAATGTGCTCAGTTTCGGAAGCGCCGCTGCCGTTGCCGAGTTGACCACGGTCGTCATTGCCTTGGCAGACTGGGGGCTCTTCCTCTTTGGCATAGCAGTACGTGCCGTTGATGTGTGTGGCAATGATGGTCTCGTCAGGAAATGCGATCTGAAACGGATCTTGAGTATCGTTGATGGGGTCACTCAGCTCCGCAACTTCAGAATCGCTGCAATGAAGTGTTAATACAGCCACGAATAGCAATATTAACCTTTGAATCAAAAGGTTTCCCAGGTGTAGGTTGCAACCGGGGTAGTTGTGGTTTCTATGATATTTCCGGTCGAGTCCTCGGCGTTACGGGAAGAAAGACTTTCAAAAATAAAGATTTCATTATTTTGAAACCGACCTATGCTTGGACGGCCTGGTAAGAAATTTTTCACCCTGTTACCATCAATGTTTTCATAATCACTGGGATCCGCGTCAATGATACCAGGACCATCATCGTCTTCTACCGGAAAATAGCACCGAAAATCATCCTCATATTCGAAACTACTAGGAAAATCACCCCAGATCATGCATGTGCTCTGATCTCCTACAAAGATTCTTTCGTAGAGTGGATCTGGATCACCGCCAGCGATCTCGTTGATGTATGTGGAACTGATATCTCCCGTGGCCAGCTGGCCAAGACCATTGTCACCCCAACAATAGTGATAACCCGTTGGCTCATGCTGACCACAGCTATGGTACAAGCCACTTTGGATATTGGTAAGTAATAAATCTTCGTCGGATTCTGTTGGATATTCGATTTCTTGAGGAATTGAAAAAACAAATGTATCTGAATTTTGAATGGGCTCTTGATCATTATTTCCCCAACAAAACGTTCGATCGCTTTCTGTACCTGCGCATGCAAATTCTCCCTGGCCTGGATAAATATTTTTCCACGTTTGACCATCTGGCGTATCTACCTTTTGCAGGCTATCGTTGATCATTTCGGTTTGGCCATTGCCCATTTGCCCGCTATCCCCTTGCCCCCAGCAGTATAAATCCTTGGTATCAGCCAGCGCACAGGCGTGATTGTAGCCAACTTTGATTTGGGTAAAATGTTTCACGCTGTCGGGCCGATCAATAGCCACAGGCACACTGCTTTGGGTGGTGCTGGTGCTAACGCCTAGTTGACCCACGCTGTTGTCGCCCCAGCAATAGACTTGGCCTCGGTCACTCAAGCCACAAACATGCCGAAAACCGACAAAGATTTGTGCAAAATAATCAACTTCGGTGGGTAGCTGAATGTGCTCGGTTTCGGAGGCGCCGCTGCCATTACCGAGTTGGCCTGAGTCGTCGTTGCCGTGGCAGACCGGCATTTGATCCTCTTTGGCATAGCAGTACGTGCCGTTGATGTGTGTGGCGATAATGGTTTCGCTTGGGAAAGCGATTTCAAAAGCATTGGGGTCCGGATCGGGATCGGGGTCCGGATCGGGGTTTGAGGTGCCGCCGCATGCGGTCAAGCACACCATGGCCCATAGACCCAAGGCCTTTTTGATGGTTTTTAAATGAAGTAGTAAAGTCGGCATCGATGCATTATAGCGCTCAATGGCCGATTGAACAATGGACATGGCAAAAAAGGTTTTCATCGATGGCTGCTTTGCATGATGCCATAGCCCAAGGGCGAGTCTACTTTGATCAAGGAGGTAAAGCCGCCGCATCTAGAGGCGTTGGAGGCGTCTAGCAGTTTGACATTGCCGGGCTGAGACAATGAGATGGCCGGCGCATCGAAGGGAATATCGTCGTTGTATGTGGTGGCCATGACCACTTCGGTTTCATCAGAATCCGCTGCCGTGGGCTGTTGCCATGCGATGGTTTCTTGATCGAAGGGGTTTAGGCTGATTTTAATGGCGGGTTCAAAATCGTCTTCTTTTTGACGCACAGACAACAATTTTAAAATGTTTTGGTTGTTTTGCCCATGATTGGATATCGTTTTTTGTACCGTGATGACGGAACTTGCCGACTGCGCTTGAAAAGCGATGGCCAATGTAAATTTTGACCCCATGCTCAATGAAACGCCCTCTGGATGAATGGTTTTGTATGTATTTTGCTGCCCTGGCGACATGTCGGTGGGATCAACATCGAAGTCTGCTGGAAATACTTCTTCTATCTCAACCACTCTTTCACTGGCTTGCGCACTTTGATTTACAGTGGAGTTTTGCACTGTATAGACTTTTAGTTGATCTCTTGAGGGTGCTATATGTTCTATATATGCAATGGCGTAGTGTGAAGCCGATGGGGCCAATACTGAATGAAATGCATAGCGTGCATGGTTGCTTACCGTGTCCACATAAGTGGTGTTGGCGTCAATTTGATTTTGGGACCATACGGCAAAGTCTGCGTTTTTTTCTTTGCGCCGAATGACGTGG
>CAZCBX010000018.1:2560-28370 GCA_964497185.1 uncultured Bdellovibrionales bacterium
ATTTTGGGACCATACGGCAAAGTCTGCGTTTTTTTCTTTGCGCCGAATGACGTGGGCTCCGTTTTGCGATTCGGACCATACCAAGAGCCAATCGCCTTGTTCGTTGGTGTGCAATTGAGGCGTTTGAGGATCAAGACGCTCGTGATTGAGTTGCAAAGCGCTCGCAGCCGTGTCGATTTCAAAATCTTGGATCTCTACAGAATATAAATTGGTTTGGATGGAGTTTTCATTTTCTGACCACACCACCAAACCATGGCCGGACGCATCCAATACGGCATCAACATAAGGGGTTTCATTATTGGAATAATGTTGCGCAGAAATTGTGCCAATGATTTGGATGGTTTCGTTGAGGTACTTGTTTTGCTGTGTATTGTAATTTTCGCGCAAAATGTACTGCAATTGGTATTGGCTTGCGGTTTTTACAATGCGAACTTGGGCCGCGCGGACGTGACCTTGGCTGAGCAAAGTGATGCTCCAACGGTCGTTTTCTTGTGAGTTTTGCGTATACACCATGGAGTCAAGCTCATCGTTTTGAGTGACACCATCGGTGATGGCTTGGAGGTGCCCCGACCATGAGTACAAATTGGCTCCACTGACACTGGGCGCGCTGCTGGCGGCAAAGGCAATGTTTAAACTTTTTTGTTCATTGAGCTTTAGGGCTGACTGGCTGGGGAAAAAGCTATGCTCAGTGTTGCCAAAAATGGCCAATGGATCTTGCTTGGCGGCTTGAGCGGGGTGTTGCCACTGTTGGGTGTTTTCGTGATGAACGGACAAAAAGCCGGTTTTATGGCTGCTGCCTGCCAAACCTGCATCCCATTGCAGGACGGCATCTCCGTATTGGTTGGTATGAACTTTGCCGTGGAGTTGATCAAAATTAATGTTTTGTGTGACGCTGTCTAGATCAAAAGAGGCAATGTTTTCAGACACGTCCACGGTGGATGTTTGTCCCGTAGGTACACAAACCACCGAAATATTGGCTATGTCTTGCTCTCCCAAAATGCCGTGACCTTTGTCTAAATTGCAACAGTACCCTTTGGGATGTTGAGCGATTTGAATTGCATAGGGTTCTAGGTATTCAAGCTCTTTGTCGAAAGCAAACTGAGTTTGGCCTGCTTTGATGGTCACGCGTTGGTTGCTGGTGGTTTCTACCAATTCAATCTGGTTACGGCTGTCTATATTAGAGATATAATTAAATGGCACCACACTTCCACTCAATTTGTACCCCTCACCGAATTTAATTTCTAAAGGATAAACACGTACGGCTTTTTGGGCGGCACCATTGTTGGGTAGGCGCAAAGCAGCTTCCAAAAATTCAATGGTGGTTGTCATGCTTTGGCTGACGTGATGATTGCGTGGTTGGCCTTGAAGACTTAAGGTGGCTTGGTTTAAACCTTGTGTTTCAATATTGAGCGTCACTCCTTCTGGCAGTGAGTTTTTAATGCGGTAGTGTAGGTCTTCCTGAAGCTCAATGCCTTTTTCTACATCTTTGGACCACAATGCTTTTTCGAGTTCAAAAAATTCAGGTGAAAATTGTCCTGTGTTAGCTGGATGAATTTCTTGGAAAACAATGGGAGAACCTAGGCCGGGATCTGAAGAACCTGAGCCGCCACAGGCGGATAGAAATAGTGTGCTGGCTAGTATAAAAAGCGATCCTAGAATGGTTTTGTTGTTCATCGTATTTTCTCCAAAGTCATTTTAACGCGGTGTATAAAATGGATACAAATTTGTACCACAGTGTTTTATTGCAAATCAATGAAAACCTGGGGCTTTATTGATTCTTTTTATTTTATATGAAGCAATTTGCATGCCAGTGCGGGGCCTTGTTGGAGAAGTACTTAAAATACATTTAAATAGGTTTAGAGCATGCAAATACCCTGAATCGGTATGACTTGAAATCAATTGGTTGTTCGATTTCTGTACACGTTGAGTGATATTTGGGCAATATTGGCTCATTTTCGGCTTATGGCGTTTTTTAAGTATCGGTGTACAACGTTTAAAATATAGAGCGTAATAAGCGATCACCTATTTTCTCCTTTTTCTTGGGTTTTTGGATGGATTCGGATGCGGAGGGCATTTGTTGGGTTTTTATTTGATGAGCCTCCCACATTTGATCAACCAACTCCCTCTCTGACATCGTACGAGCCATTTCGAAACCTAGCTGCATATCAACACGATAGGTATGCATCATGCTGCAAAACATTTGTTCTTGCTCGCGCTGCTGATCGGGTTGGCCAACCAAGTCATTGATATTGTAGTGGCCTTTGCATGCGGAAGCATTTGCCTTAATAAGTGCGATATTCTTTTCTTTTACTTTTGTACTGGCACAGCTGTTGATCAGGTAATTGAGCGCATAGACGCTGCAACGTTCGCTTTTTTCCGCTGGATGGGTCATGCTAAAAAAATTTTCAGCCTGCCCCACAAACCCACTGTATGCTTGATCTCCTTGGTCCCATTGTCGCTGTAACCAGAATTGATCAGCAGGTAATAAGTAGTTCTGTCGGTACGCTGTGTAAAATTCATCAATTTCTTGCTTGGTTTTGGTTTTGGCCAAACGCTTTCGATTTTTCTTGGTTTCAAGCGTGGCTTGTTCTTTGACCACTTTGAGCAAAAGAGTCATGGTTGCTTTGTATTGAATTTCTTCCTGGGTCATGGTCCATATGGGTTTGGCCCAGGCTGAAGCTGCAAAAAAAATCGTACATAGTATCCATAGTGTGTTTTTCATGGGGTCTCCTTTTAAAAGCCTTGCTCGATCGCAATGCGAAATGGTTGGCCTGCTTGTATGCGTAGAATATAAGTTGATTGGTTGCGGGTGTTGGTTTCAGCGCGAATTTGGCCTTCGGACTCTTGGCCAGCGTCTCGGAGAATCTCACCGCCCAGACTGCGACTTGAAACATTGCGTTCAATGGCACGGCGTAGGCCAAATCCACTTGATCGGCCGAGCACTTTGCGGCCTCGGCGTTTGGCTTTGGTGATCAGTGTTCCTTCAAGGCCTTGAATGTCATCTGGTCCCAAAACATAACCAGAAATACGTTGTTCATGGTTACTAGGAAAAATGATTTTTTCCATACGGATTTCAACCCGGCGATCGTTCACGTCTTTGGCGTGGCCAATGACTTTGGATCCTGTAGGAATAATGATTTGTCCATTTTGGACAAAATCCTGGGTGATCAATGCGCTTACTTCTTGACCAAACGAACCATGAAACTCCATGGCATGCATGGTTTTGCCTTGCAAAAAGGAACCTGCAGGCAAAGTTTTTCAATTTTGATTGCGATAGGTTTGCACATGCTGGCCCGTGCGGTCGCGTGAGTGAATGATAAGCTCACCGCCCCGAAACTCATGGCTTTGGGCATATACCTGCATGGGTTGTACCCAAAGGCATGTGAGGATAAAGATTTGAATGGTTTTTTGAAATGATTTCATTGAAGCTTTCTCCTTTTGCTTGTTCATAAAGCAAGGGACGTGCCAACGCTAAAAAGCCGTCAAGTCTTTCTTTCGTGTTGAACTGACTATAAAGCGGATGGTTGGGTAAAGCATGTGTATGATTTTTGGACGTTCAAAGAGCGTTGAATATTTGTATTTGATTTCATAGCTTGGGGTCATGATTAACCAAGCTAATTTTAGTGAAACGTGGACGCAGTTGCGAAAAGTTTGTCTGGAAGAAGCTGACTAAATTAAAAAGACTTTATCAATCCATTTTTAGGATGCGGAAGTCGACGCGGCGGTTTTGGTAGCGGCCGTTTTCGGTGCTGTTGGTGGCGATGGGGAAGTCTTCGCCGTAGCCTGCGGCTTCTAAGCGGTTGGCGTCGACGCCTTTTTTAATAAGGTAGTCTCGAACGGCTTGGGCGCGGTCTTGTGATAGTTTTAGGTTTACGCTGGCATTGCCTGTGTTGTCGGTGTGTCCGGCTATTTTGACGCGTTTTACACTTGGGTTGCGAACCAAAAGGGTGGCGATTTCATCCAGGAGTTTGGTGGAGTTGTAGGTCAGCAGGGCTTTGCCTACTTCGAATTGGACTTTTTCTGATATGTTGATGGTTTTTTTGTCTTTGGCGATTTTCACTTTGGGTTTGGTTTTGCCCAAGGAAAATTCAATGAATTTTTCGTCGTTTTCTTTGAGCAAAACATATTTGGTGGAAGATTCGCGGCCTTGATTGGTTTTGGCGTACAGGGCATATTGGCCTGGCGGCAAATCAAAGGTGCCTTTGCCAAACTCATCGGTTTGCAGTGGAAGTTGATCGGTGTCGTTTTCAAAACGGATATCGGCTTGAATGCCCTGGCCTGAAGCGTCTTGCACGGCCACCATCAAAGTTGTTTGAGGTTTGGCGGCTGGCACGGGGGCCGGTGTGGGAGAGACGGTTGCGGATGAAAGCATGGAAAAATCAAAGGGCGTATTTTTGCCGCCCACGATGGTAACTTGGTCGTTCATGGGTTGATGGGCGGGGTGTTGTAACTTTACGCTGCATGGACCTTCTGGCAAATCGGTGGCGCTGAATTGTCCTTGGGCATCCGAGATGGTTTGGGTTTGATTGCAAAATGTGATGGTGGCCGCGGCAATGGGCGCGCCGGTTTCAATGTTGCTGACAAACCCCAATAGCCCGCCGCTGACGCCTGTTTTGGTAGGCAAGTCATTGGTGGTGGATACGGGTGTTTGCGTGGTGCCAAAGGTGTTGCTGGGTGAGTCAAAGCTGGCTTGGTTTCGATTGGGGCTGTTCATGCCAAATAAATAGGCAAAACCAAAATACAAAGCGTATTTGGGTTCAACAAATCCACCCAGGGCTGCGTCGGTGGCAAAGCCGCCGATGTCTGCACCTGCGGTAAGGGATAGCGATTGATCGTTGGTGGGAAAAATTCGGGCACCCAAGCTGATGCGTTGGGGATTGTCGAGATAGCCATAGCCCGATGCGCCTTGCAGGTAGTCAATGGAGTACTCAAACGAAAACGAGGCATAGCGGGTGAGGTATTCAGCGCCCAGGGCTGCCACCAGTGCATTGGTGGGATACGCGCGCAGAATGTTTATTTCACGAAGGTTGGTGCTGGCGTTGGTTACACGCGCATTGTTATTGATGGCATAGCCCAAGTTTACGTGCAGGCGGATGGGGGTGGTTTGGGTCATGTCGTAGGTGGCGATGGCTCGGAAATCGTGATTCAATGCGGTGCTGGAACCGGGAATGGTCGATGTGGTTGCGCGATAGCCTCCGTTGTATACACCACCCACCGAGATGGTTTGGGTCAGCGGCAGTGCTACTTTAAACCCAAAGTCGGCATTGGGTACCTGGCGAATCAAAGGATTGTCTGGTGGTTCGCTGTTGGTGGTCACCACAGCCAAGTTACCGAACAATTCAAGATACTGAATGGGCGTATAATTAAGTTGTACGGCGCCCATGAATCGTTCAACGATGGAAGGGTCATCGGGAAAGCTTTTGGATAGGTAATAGTTGCCAATAAAACCCAACCCCAAGCTTTTGGGGGATGCGGGTTGTTTCAGGGCCGCAAAGGTGTGAAATAAGCCGACCGATCCTGAGGGGTGCAATGGAAAAATATCAACAGATGTGGCTTCGGTGTTGGATGAAAAGTCAAAGTCTGCAAAGGGATTTTTGCTTTGCGCCTGGGCACCAAAACTGGCGGCGCACATCCATGCGGCCATGCATAAAAGACCGATTTTTCTCAATGAGTTTGGTTGAATCATCTGTTTTGTCATTGTAGCGGATACCGAGTGGCTGGGAAACCATAAAAGCTTATAAGTTTTTAAAGCAATAAAATGCAAAACATCCCTTGCCTGTTGGACAAGGGATGTTTTTTAAACAATCAATAATGGGGTTGCTAGGTTTAGCGTTGCGCTTCTTTGAGCTCAACCAAACCGTTTTTGTGACCTGGCACAGCGCCGGATACCAATACGGCATTTTTATCGGCCAACACTTTCACCACCCGAAGGTTCATGGTGGTTACGCGTGAATTGCCGTA
Source organism: uncultured Bdellovibrionales bacterium (assembly GCA_964497185.1). Classification (GTDB taxonomy): domain Bacteria; phylum Bdellovibrionota_G; class JALEGL01; order JALEGL01; family JAGRMV01; genus CAZCBX01. The sequence goes on from CAZCBX010000018.1 coordinate 8,522, forward strand.
ATGACCTGGCATTTTTTTGTTTTTGTCTACTTTGCCTGGCCATGCACATTGACCAATGGAACCACCGTGACGGAAGAATTCGTGTACACCGTGGGTACGGGTTTGACCGGCAAAGCCCCAGCGTTTTACAACACCGGTAAAACCGCGGCCTTTGGTTTTGCCAGAAACATCAATTTTTTGACCTTCTTGAAAGACATCGCCAATGGCAATGGCTTGGCCTACTTCAAATTGATCAAGTTCTTCGGCCGATACGCGAAATTCACGAATGAATCGTTTGGGGGTTACGCCGGCTTTTTCAAAAATGGCTTTTTCAGCTTTGTTGGTGTGTTTGTCTTTTTTATCAACGAAACCTACTTTGATGGCGGTGTAGCCATCGGTTTCAACGGTCTTTTTTTGAATGACTACACAGGGGCCCGCTTCTAAAATAGTGACAGCGATGCGGCCTTTGTTTTCGTCGTTAAATTGGGTCATGCCTTTTTTCAAGGCGAGAATTCCTTTTGCCATGTTCGTACTCCTTGTGTCGATGAGTCATACGGCGGCAAAACCATAGCGGACTCCTGATAAGCTGTAATACATATATAAAATTTTTATAAATGGCAAGAACGAAAACAAATGGATGGATAAAAAAACTTAAATATAATCAACCAGTTAGGTTTGAAGCGTGGGCATCGGTGGCTTGAACCAAGTGATGCACCAGGCCTGGCTCGAAAACCGCATGGCCTGCATCCAGCACAATGATGAGCTTGGCTTTGGGCATGGCTTGGGAGAGTTCATAAGCGCTTTGCACGGGGCAGACGATGTCGTAGCGTCCTTGAACAATGGTGGTCGGTATATGGCGAATTGGTTCTATGTTTTCCAAAATTTGATTGGGGGTTAGAAAACATTGATTCAAACTATAGTGACATTCAAGGCGCGCGATGGGCAGGTCTTTGGGAGAAAAGGTAAGCTGATCGGATGGATACAAACGAGAAATGGCTCCTTCCCATGTGTTCCATCGTTTTAAGGCTTCGAATGATATCTGCTCGTCCTGGCTGTTGAGCCTTTTGTGATAAGCCGCAACCAGATCTTGGTGTTCATTGGATGGTATAAAATCAGTAAACTGTTGCCATACATCTGGAAAAATGTGGCTGGCGCCTTCTTGGAATAGCCAATGAATTTCTTGGCTGCGCCCCAAAAAAATACCTCTTAACACCAAAGCTTGCACGGCTTGGGGATGGGTTTGCGCATACACCAGCGCCAGCGTGCTACCCCATGACCCACCAAAAACCAGCCACTGCTGAATATTCAAATGATGACGGATTGCCTCAATGTCTTGCACCAGCTTTTGTGTGGTGTTGTTTTCAATGGTGGCAAAGGGTTGGCTCTTTCCACACCCGCGTTGGTCAAAAAGCACAATTCGATATTGCTCTGGATCAAAGAACCGACGGTGGTCGGGCTTTGTTGCACCGCCCGGCCCTCCGTGAAGAAATACCACAGGCACACCATTGGGATTGCCTGACTGTTCAACATACAAGGTATGACCGTCCGACACCGAAAGCATTTGCTCATGATAGGGTGCAATGGGTGGATAAATTTTGGTGGAATATTCGATGGCCATGGTGTTCATGAATATGAGGGGCTAACCCAATTTAAGCAAGTATTCTTCGAGTTTGACAATTTGATCTCGAAACTCACTTGCACGTTCAAATTCTAGCTCGTCGGCGGCTTGAAGCATTTGTTTTTTGGTGGCTTTGATTTTGGCTTTGATTTCTGCGGGGGTGCCATAGCCTTCTAAATCTTCCGCTACTTTGGCCAGCTCGATGTAGTCCGCGTTATAAATGGAGGCCACCGAAGAGTGAATGGCAGTTTTGACGCTTTCAGGGGTGATGCCATTGTCTTGATTGTATTGAATTTGTTTTTCTCGGCGCCGATTGGTTTCACCAATGGCTTTCTCCATGGAGTCGGTTACTTTGTCGGCATAACAAATCACCCGGCCTTCAAGATTGCGAGCGGCTCGGCCAAAGGTTTGAATCAAGGAACGATACGAACGCAAAAAACCCTCTTTGTCGGCATCCAAAATGGCCACCAAAGATACCTCGGGCAAGTCTAAGCCTTCGCGCAGCAAGTTGATGCCCACCAGCACGTCAAATTTGCCCAAACGCAGATCGCGGAGAATCTCTACGCGTTCCAAGGTATCAATGTCGGAATGAAGATACCGAACACGCACGTCCAACTCTTGATAATAATCGGTGAGTTCTTCGGCCATTTTTTTGGTGAGCGTGGTGACCAACACGCGTTGATCTTTGGCAATGGTCTTTCGCACTTCTTCCAACAAGTCGTCGACTTGCGAAGCAACAGGGCGAATTTCAATGACAGGGTCGGTTAAACCCGTTGGCCGAATGATTTGCTCCACCACTTCGCCGTCGGTTTTTTCCAACTCGTAGGCACCGGGCGTGGCGGATACATACACCGTTTGTTTGGGCAGCGCTTCAAATTCTTCAAACTTCATGGGTCGATTGTCCAGCGCCGATGGAAGGCGAAAACCATACTCTACCAATGTTTCTTTGCGGCTGCGATCGCCTTTGTACATGGCACCCACTTGCGGCACGCTAACGTGGCTTTCATCCATAATAACCAAACGGTCGTCAGGAAAATAGTCAAAGAGGGTTTGCGGCCGCTCGCCTGGGGCAGCGCCTGTAAAATGCCGGGTGTAATTTTCAATGCCACTGCAAAAACCCATTTCTTCGATCATTTCCAAATCAAACATGGTGCGCTGTTCAAGGCGCTGGGCTTCTACAAGCTTACCGGCTTGCTTGAGTTGCTCCAAACGTGGGCCCAGTTCTTCGCGAATGGAAACCATGGCTTTTTTGATGGTGTCTTCTTTGGTGGCGTAATGGCTGCCGGGGTAAACGGCGTACTGTTGCAAATCTTGAATGGGCCGACCGGTCAGCGCATCAATTTCTTGGATGGCTTCAATTTCATCGCCAAAAAAAGTGATGCGTATGGCCTTTTTTTCCTCATGGGCAGGAAATACTTCTACATTGTCACCACGCACGCGAAAAGTTCCGCGCCAAAAATCCACATCGTTTCGTTCAAATTGGATGTCGACCAACCGAGCCAAAAAGTCGTCTCTTTCGAATTCTTGTCCGACCTCCAATGGGATAAGCAAAGCTTTGTATTCTTTGGGACTACCTAAGTTGTAAATGGCCGACACCGAAGAAACCACAATGACATCCGGCCGCGTTAAAACAGCGCGTGTGGCCGAGTGTCGCATTTTATCAATTTCTTCATTGATGCTGGAGTCTTTGTCGATGAATGTATCGGACGATGGAACATAGGCTTCGGGTTGGTAGTAGTCGTAATAACTCACAAAATATTCAACCGCGTTGTGCGGAAAAAAACTTTTAAACTCAGAGAAAAGCTGTGCCGCCAAGGTTTTGTTGGGGGCCATGATTAAGGTGGGTTTGCCTACTTTTTCAATCACGTTGGCCATGGTGAACGTTTTGCCTGAGCCAGTCACCCCCAACAAAACTTGATGGGGATTGCCCGCCAAAATACCTTGGCTTAACGCTTCAATGGCTTGAGGCTGATCACCGCTGGGTGTAAATTCTGTATCAAGTTTAAATAAGGACATCGAACTTATGATTGTTTTCTCCAAGTGGTGCCTTCGGCAGAGTCTTCTACCACTATGCCCATATCGGTGAGCTGCTGGCGGATGGCGTCGGCTTTGTCGTATTGTTTATCTCGGCGCACTTGGGCGCGCTGGGCAATGAACGCTTCGACTTGGGCCACATCAATGTCTTGCATGCCTGGAATGGACGCAAAATAAGCATCGGGCGTTTGAATCAGCAGGCCCATGCTTTGGGCACTTTGCACCAATGTTTTGCGCAAATCGTACGCCTCCGCCAGGCTTTCCTGTTTGAGTCCGGCTTTGTTCATGGCTTTGAGCATATCAAAGAGGACGCCTATGGCTTTGGCTGTGTTGAAATCTTCGTCCATGGCATCACAAAATCGCTGGTGCAAGGCTTGGTTGATTTGAGCGGCATCGATTTTTTCTGGGTCACTTAAACCGTGAATCGAGCGATACATTTTGTCCAAGGATTGTGCGCTCACTTTTAAATCTTGGTCATTGAAATGAATGGGTGAACGGTATTGTGAACTCAGCAGATAAAATTTTAATCCCTCTGGGGCGACGAGTTTAAACAAGTCTTTTAAATTCACGGTATTGCCCAAAGACTTGGACATTTTTTCTTCGTTCATGGTGACAAAGCCATTGTGCATCCAATAGCGCACAAATGGATGCCCGTTGGCGCATTCGCTTTGGGCAATTTCATTTTCATGATGGGGAAAAATTAAATCCCGGCCACCTGCATGAATATCAATGGTGTCTGCAAAGTGTTTTTTGATCATGGCAGAGCATTCAATGTGCCACCCTGGCCGGCCTTGCCCCCACGGGCTATCCCAGGAAGGTTCGTCGGACTTGGCTGCTTTCCATAGGGCAAAGTCCAGTACGTCTTCTTTTTGCTCGCTGACGGCCACACGGGCACCCGCTTGCAAATCTTCGATGTTTTTTTTAGAAAGTTGTCCGTAGTTTTGATGATTTCGCACGCGGAAATACACATCGCCATTGGCCTGGTAGGCAAAGTTTTTGTCGATCAGTGTTTGGATCATGGCGATGATCTCATCGACCGTTTGTGTGGCTTGGGGCTCGATATCAGGCCGGGTTAAGCCCAGGGTATCCATGTCCTGATGAAAAGACTGGGTGTATGTTTGCGCGTGGGTTTCAAATGGCACACCCGCCTGGTTGGCGCGTTCAATAATTTTGTCATCAATGTCTGTAATGTTTCGCGCATAGGTGACCGTGTATCCCTTTGCTCGCAAATATCTTAACACGGCATCAAAGGCGACATACACTCTGCCATGGCCAATGTGCGCATGGTCATACACGGTGGGACCGCAGACATACATATTGACTTCATTGTTTTTCAGGGGAAAAAAAGGCTCTAATTTCTGCGTCAATGTATTGTGAATTTGCAGCATGAACGGCACTATATACATTTATAAGGCTCTCGAATAGGCTGTTTTTTTAAAAAATCCCCCCTGTTTGGTCTGCAAGGCATGTGATATAGCAGAGTGTATGTCTGCTGTTTTAGAAGGACTGAATCCTCAGCAAGTCAAAGCGGTTGAGCTTTGCGATCAAAATTTATTGGTGGTGGCCGGGGCCGGGTCGGGCAAAACCCGCGTGCTCACCCATAAAATTTGTTATTTGATTCAGGAAAAAGGCGTTTATCCCAGTGAAATTTTGGCCATGACCTTCTCGAACAAAGCCGCCCGAGAAATGAAAGATCGCATTGGCCGAATGCTCTCAAGCTATGAGCTGCCCTACTCCATTGGCACGTTTCATTCCATGTGCTTAAAATTGCTTAAAGAATTTCATATGCAGGCTGATTTGCACCCCCAGTTTTCTATTTTTGATGATGCCGATCAACTGGCCCTGCTCAAACGCATTTTAAAAGATCAAGACATTGACCCCAAAGTACTGTCACCCAAGGCGTTGCGATGGCAAATTGCCCAAGCCAAAAATGAAAGCATTGACCCCATTGCCTATCTGCAAGAACATCATTTAATGAGCGACAAAGCCTTGGACATCGCCAAGGCGTATCAAGAGGGTTTAAAAACCAACCAAGCCATGGACTTTGGCGATTTACTCATCCGAACCATTGCACTTTTACGCAACAACCCATCGGTTAAACAAAACCTGCATACACGCTGGAAATACATACTCATTGACGAGTTTCAAGACACCAATCAGATTCAAAAAGAACTGGTTCTGGAATTAAAAGGATCGGACGCATTGGTGTGCAGCGTGGGCGACGAAGACCAGTGTATTTATACGTGGCGCGGCGCGCGCGTTGAAAACATGCTCGAATTTGAGCAAGAGTTTGCGCCTTCTGCCACCGTGAAGCTGGACCAAAACTATCGTTCGACCAAACCCATATTGGATGTGGCCAATGCCGTGATTTCTCACAATAAAGGTCGGCGTGACAAAGAGCTGTGGACACAGAAAAGCAAAGGCGAAAGTGTCGATTTTTATTTGGCTGAAGATGATTACGCCGAAGCGCGATACATCCTAGACCATGTGGAAAAAGTAAAGGACCAGCATGGATTAGACTTAAATCAATTTTGTATTTTGTATCGCACCCATGTGCAATCCCGCATTTTGGAGGATGAAGCACGCCGTCGCCAGTTGCCTTATCGAATTTTGGGCGGCACACGTTTTTACGATCGTTTGGAAATCAAAGACGTGGTGGCCATGCTGAAAGTGCTAACCAATCCATTTGACGATGTTTCATTTGAGCGCATTGTGAACAAACCATCTCGCGGCATTGGTGCCAAAACCCTTGAAAACCTCCGCGCCACCGCAGCGCAATTTGGCACCTCCATGCTGCAGGCCATCCCCAAATTCAAGGGATCCTCCAAAGCTGCCAAAGAACTTGGAAGCTTTTACTTGTGGATGCAAAACTTGGCAGAAGCTGTGTATGACAAAACGCCCACCCAAATCACCGAAGAGGTTCTGGAAAAAAGTGGATATCTGAAAGCACTTGAAAACGAACAAACAGTGGAAGCTGAAGCGCGCATAGAAAACATCGAAGAGCTGCTTCGCACCATGGCCGACTTCGAGGATCAAACCGGCCTGGGCCTGTTAGAATTCATGGACCAAGTGAGCCTCAACAGCCAATTGGACAATCAAGATTTTGATGCACCCATGCTTACCCTGATGACCGTGCACAACTCCAAAGGTTTAGAATATCCATATATTTACATTGTGGGTCTGGAAGAAGGCGTATTTCCCCATCAGCGTGCCATCGAAGAAAATGACCCAGACGAAATCGAAGAAGAACGTCGACTTTGTTACGTGGCCATGACGCGCGCAGAGCAAAAACTCATGCTGGTGGCTGCTCAAAGGCGTAAGCTCTATCGGTTTACCATGTTCAACCCCGTATCCCGGTTTTTATCAGAAGTGCCCGAGCACCTGGTAAATCGCATTGACAATCCCGCCATCCATACCCCTAAGCCACGGGGATACGACATTGATGAATACAGCCAGCTCGATGAAATGGAACTGGCGTCCCACCACATTCGGCAAAAGCAGTTTTCTCGCCGTACTCCTACTGCCGTGGCCAACACGCCCTACAAGCCTGGCGCTTTTGTAATTCACCCCAACTTTGGCAGAGGCATCATCAAACTCACAGAAGGCAAAACCGACAATTTAAAACTGACCATTGCCTTTGAACGCGCCGGCACCAAAAAAATTCTACTCAACTACTGCCAAAACCTCCAACTTACCTCCTAACAATTGGGGACAGACACCTAAGGTGTCTGTCCCCAATTTGGCACGGTATATGCTTATGGGTAAGTATGCCTAGAACTGCTCGTATCGTAATCCCTGGTGTTGCTCATCATGTTGTGCAACGTGGTAATCGGAAACAAAAAGTATTTTTTCGAGATGACCATTATCGTCTCTATTTAAAAGTACTTGCTGAGCATTGCATTTTGCATCATATCACCATTCATACTTACTGCTTGATGAGCAATCATGTCCATTTTGTAATGGTGCCGTCTGATTCTCGGTCACTCGCCCTCTGCATGAAGCACACGCACCAAAAATATACGCGCATCATTAACCAAGAGAATAATTGGACTGGCTGTTTGTGGCAGGGACGATTTTTTTCTAGACCCATGGATGAAGTTTATACTTTGTATGCAGCAAGATACATTGAACGAAACCCTGTGGAAGCCGGATTGGTCCGCAAAAGTCAATGGTATCCCTGGAGTGGCGCTTATGAAAAACAACCTTATTTCATGCAAAGGGTATTACACCAAGCGCCTCTATACGATGCTTTTGATTCATGGCGGAATTTCGTCAACAACGGCCCCACCAAAGAAGTATACGACGAGCGTATTCGCATCCAAAATAATCAAAACCCCTTGGGCAACATTCATCATTTGGGGACAGACACCTAGGTGTCTGTCCCCATTATTTTGCTAAGCGGGTGGTATTGCTTTGTGTTTTGGGGTATTAGGCTTGGGGACAGACACCTTAGGTGTCTGTCCCCAACTGTAAGGAGGTTTTTATGGGTTTGTCTTGTGGAATTGTGGGTTTGCCCAATGTGGGAAAATCAACGCTTTTTAATGCGTTGACCAAGGCTGGGATTGAAGCGTCGAATTATCCGTTTTGCACGATTGATCCCAATGTGGGAGTGGTGAAGGTGCCCGATGCTCGTTTGTCGGAAGTGGCCAAATTGGTGGGGTCCAAAGAAGTTATTCCAACCATTATTGAATTTGTGGATATTGCTGGCCTGGTCAAAGGCGCCAGCCAAGGCGAAGGTTTGGGCAACCAGTTTTTAAGCCACATTCGTCAAGTCGATGCCATTTGCCACGTGCTCCGCTGTTTTGATGATGGCAATGTGGTGCATGTGGAAGGGGGCATTGATCCCATCCGCGACAAAGAAATCATTGACCTCGAACTGTGCTTGGCGGATTTAGAAAGTGTTGAAAAATCACTGAAAAAAAATGCCGGCGCCGCCAAATCGGGCAACAAAGACATGATCGCCAAAATGGCTGTGCTTGAAAAAATTAAGGCCGTATTGGCCGAAGGCCAGCCGGTGCGCAGCATGGACCTAACCGATGATGAATTGGCGCGCATCAAAGACAATCAACTCATTACCATTAAACCGGTGTTGTATGTTTGCAACGTTGGTGAAGACGAGCTGGACAAAGGCAACGCGCTGACCGAAAAAGTACAAGCCATGGCGGCATCTGAAAACGCCGATGTGGTGTTGGTGTCGGCCAAAGTTGAAGCAGAAATTGCTGAACTCGAAGGCGAAGAACGTCAAATGTTTTTGGACGAGCTGGGCATCAGCGAATCGGGCCTGGATCGCGTGATACGCGCTGGCTACAAACTTTTAAACCTGATTACTTATTTTACAGCAGGGCCCAAAGAGGCACGTGCATGGACAATTACTGCAGGGACCAAAGCTCCTCAAGCTGCGGGTGTGATTCATACAGATTTTGAGCGAGGCTTTATTCGTGCCGAAGTTTACCACTGCGATCACCTACTAACCCATAAAACTGAAACCGCTGTAAAAGAAAAAGGGTTGTTGCGAAGTGAAGGCAAGGAATACGTTTTTCAAGACGGCGACATCGCCAATTTCCGCTTTAACGTATAAAAGATCACACATCCACCCTACCCATTCCATAAAAAAAAGCCTTTGCCATGAGCAAAGGCTTTTTTTTCCAAAGGAAAATATGAATGGTTTATGACTTACTGCTTAATAAATCGTTTACGGCCAAACTCACCGTTTTGCTGGTTTTCAATCGCAACCACATAAGCACCACTGCTTAAATTGGAAACATCCAAAGAAGTGGTTAACTGGTTTAAGCGCTGAGTAAGCACCGCACGGCCAGACAAATCAAAAACGCGCAAGGTCGTATTTGCAAGGTTGAGGGAACTGTCGTTCACCTTAACCCAAACCTGGTCATTGGCAGGACTTGGATAAATATTCATGTCTATGGTGGGTTGGTCGAAATTTCTAACAGAAGTCAGCACATTGATACTCACACAAGTAAAACCTTCTTGCCAGTTATCGAAAGAAGATGGATCCACCGCTTGTCCATGAGGGTAGATCAAAAGACAAAGTTGACCATTGATCAAACCATCGGTGGTAACTTGCATAATCATAACTCTGTTATTGCCCAATTCGGAATTTGGTAACGCGTTGGGGCTATTAATAAAACTAATATTATTGCCATCATCATTAACATTGATTGGATCCGCAAATACGCCCGAACCAAGCTCACTGTCCATACTTAAAATTCCACCCGAAGGAGCCCAAGGGCTGTTTACATCAGTTGCAAAGTAAAAGCTGCCTGCATCTTCATTGGTTTCTTTACCCAAAGTAATGAATGAAGTGTACTGATAGGTCAAATTGCTATCGTTGAACAAATCGGCGTTTAGAGGACCTTTAAAATCCACATCTGGATGAACCCAAATATCTCCATCTACGATTTCAAGTCCTTGAAAGCCACCAAAATCCTGTCCGCCCACAACAGCAGCAAGAAAATCATCATTATTGTCGAGTTCAGCGTAGACGCGGTAAGTCGTGTGGCCTTCCAGTTCAGCAACCGAGCCTGTGTGCTCATGGATTGGCTCTGCCACGATATTAACAGCATTTGCGGCAGATGAAAGGGCCATAGAAGTGGCCAAAAGGCCGCCAAAAATTAGTTTGTTTTTTCTGTTCATAAATTTGCGCTAACAAAGTTTAAAAATAATTGCAAGTTTTTTTTTGGATATTGATATTTCTTATTGACTTAGTGTGTAAAAAGTGAAAAGTAGTTTGATAGAACATTTAGAAAACCCACGATTTTAACCCAAAGGAGCCGCCCAAGTGTCTCAATTATCTTTACAACGTTTTTGTCTATCATTCTTACTAGCTGTATTTTTTGGCTGTATGCCACTGGCAACATTTGCCCAGAGCGGTAACGGATGCCCAGCTGATTTAAACGAAGATGGAGTCTTAAGTTCTTTGGATATTCAGCTGTTGGAAAGTCAGTATGAAAGCGGCACGATTAGCATGGAGCAATTGACATACACACTAAAGTTGATCCACGATGGTTGTGACGGAACGGTTTCTTTTATTCTGCCAACTTGTGGCGTAGATATTGACGCCGAAGGTTTTTGTGACCCTTCCACCTCTTCTTTTCAAACCACGCCTTGTTCGGGCACAGCCATGGACGGCAAATTTGGCATTGGTGGCGACATTGTGGGTAAATGCATGGTGGTCACTTCTGACGATGAAATCTCTATGTTTGTTGAAGAAAACGGCGTGTGGCAGCAACTGGATCTAACCATTCCTTATGAAAATGCAGGCTCTAGCACGGCTCCCAACACAGGTTTTGGCGAGTATGGCGCCATTAAAATTACCCATGATTACCTTTTTGTCGGTACACCTTTGATTGATGGTGGGTATGTCTATATCTACAAAAAAAATACAGATGGTACATGGCCGGACACCCCGAGCGTAACACTGACCGCGCCTGATGGAGACAATGGTGATCAGTTTGGTATCAGCATTGATGCTAAGAATGGCTATTTAATTGTGGGTGCACCCAATGACGACGGCGACGATGTGACCCTGAACCAAACCAACAGCGGAGCAGCTTATCTTTATAAGTTGATCGGCGATATATGGACTTTTGAAAAAAAATGGAAAGCAGCAACACCAGATGAAAGTGTACCCTATAATGCTTCTCTGATGGGCTTTTCAGTTGCGTTGGATCTTGAAGAAGACGGCGATCTATATGCCTATGCAGGCGCGCCTCAAGATATGATCAATGCTGAAGGAACGTTGATTGCTTGTGACACACCCGGCGTAAACTGTTTTGAACCAGGTTTGTACATCAATCCGGAAGATATAGGTTCATTCGTTCCACATGGTGCTGTTTATACCCTTAAGCGGGGAACAGACAGTTGGCCCGATAACTCTGCAACCAAGGTGATTCGCACCTTTAATACTAAATCTGAGTTTGGTTTCCGCGTGGATGCACGCAATGGCCGTTTGGCTGTGTCTAGTCGAAAGGGCTTAGTCGATGGTGTTGGCCGTGCTGGTTTTGCCGAAGTTTTTGTAAAATCACCTGAATGGAACAACTATGCATCTAGTGGTTCCTTGACAGCAAATGCAGCCATGATCAATGATTTTGCGGGCTCCGAACTTCAAATTGTGGGCAACGATGCATACGGGTACTACTTAGCCATTGGCGTGATCAATGGGCGAAATGAGAATGATATCCAAACTGGACGGGTTGATTTGTACCGTAATGTTTCAGGGACAAACAATTGGACCTTCCATCAACATTTGCAAACCGGCGAAGACACGCCCTACTCTTATTTCGGCGGTACCATGCTTAGAATGGATGAGGAACGAACGGGCGCTGATTGTGGTATCCGATGTGTTGTCGGCGCACCGCTGAACAACGATGGACGCGTATTGACATACCGTTTGGACACTGAAGGCAACTTTCAGCCTGAGCAAGAATAAACTTTTATTTGCCGCTTGATTTAAGTGGTGGCCTGCTGGGCAAGAGCATTGAGCTTTTGGACAGCAGGCCTTTTTTGTATGCGTTGATGGTATTGATTTAACGCTTCAGGCAGCTGTGGCATTTTGGCTTTGATGCCCCAGCTTAATAGGTAGCCCAAGCATACATCCACCATTTGAAAATGCTCACCCAATGCATAAGCCCCTGTATCTTTTAAATGGTGACCCAAGAAAGCACAGGCTTTTTCATATTCTTTTTCTACGATGTTCTTGATGGCGGGTACGCGGCTGTCGGGTGGATATACAAAAGCGTGTTTGGCTTTGGTCCATAGGGGTGGCTCCAACTCTGTAAAACCAAAATACATCCACTGTTCGTATTGATCCCGAGCTGGGGTGCTGGCTTGTGGGATGAGGACGGCATGGTCTTGATAATGGGTGGCCAAGTGGTGCAGGATTGCGCCCGACTCTGTGATGATGCGATCACCGGTTTTGAGGGCTGGTACTTTTTGATACGGATGGATGGCACGGTAGGCCGCGGTTTGGTGCTCGCCTTTGCTTAGGTCAATGGGGTGAAGGGTATAGGCCACGTTTAATTCTTCGCAGGCCCATGCAATGCGGTAGCCCCGATCGTGCAGGCTGCCGTAAATGGTAAGGGGTTTGGGTAACGCCATATTTAAAAAGATAGCCGATGTGGACTGATGAAGATAGCAAAAAGAAAACGCGGAGTTTTTTACAAGGATCCAGCGGTCCCTCGGTGCTGATTTCAGTTATAGGGGGCACCTGCCCCCGGATCCGTTTTAACCAAAAGTTATTGGCCGTGGCACTTTTTGTATTTTTTACCACTGCCGCAAGGGCATGGGTCGTTGCGCCCGACTTTGTCGCCATCGCGGCGAATGGTGGCCGCCGGTTGGTTTTTCATGTTGGGAATTTGCGTTCGGCCGGGTGTGGCCATGGCACCTTGCTCTTGCGCATTTTGTTCAGGACGCTGCATATTCAAGGTTTGTGCGCGGCGTTTTTGAAAAATTTCTTCCGGGCTTTGTTCTTGGTTGACTTGAACATGAAAAATACGGCGCAGGGTTAACTCTTTGAGATTGTAGACCATGTCAGTAAACATGCCAAAGCCACGTTTTTGATACACGTTGAGGGGGTCCTTTTGGGCATAGCCTTCAAAGCCCACGGATTCTTTGAGCTGATCCATGTTGTGAAGGTGATCTTTCCACTGGGCATCAATGGTGCGAAGTTTGATTTCACGTTCGATCAGGCGCATGGTGTTGGGATCATCCAAAAGCTGTTCTTTTTCATCCAGCTTGGCTTTGACTTTTTCAAGCAACACGGTGAACAGGCCATCTTGATCTTCTTCAAGCGGTTCGACTGTGATGCCAAATACGCGTTGCAGGTTGGCTGACAGGCCTTCCCATTCCCATTGATCGGCAGATACTTTGTCGTCGGAATGGGCCAGGATCAATGCCTCTACCACGTCTTCGATGTCTTGATCGATGACTTCGCGTATGTCGGCTCGTCCCAGCACGTCTTTGCGCAAGGCATAGATGACTTGTCGCTGTTTGTTCATGACGTCATCGTATTTGATCAGATGTTTACGAATGTCGAAGTTGTGCCCCTCTACCCGTCTTTGAGCGGTTTCGACAGAGCGTGAAACCATTTTGCTTTCAATGGCTTCGCCCGCATCGAATGTTTTTTCCATGATGGATTTCATGCGATCGTTGGCAAAAATCCGCATGAGATCGTCTTCCAAAGAAAGATAAAAACGCGAAAGGCCCGGATCGCCCTGACGACCGGCTCGACCACGAAGCTGATTGTCTATGCGTCTGGATTCATGGCGCTCGGTGCCCACAATGACCAGCCCACCTTTTTCAGTTACGCCTTTGCCCAGCACGATGTCGGTACCCCGGCCGGCCATGTTGGTGGCAATGGTGACTTGGCCTGGTTGGCCCGCGTTGGCCACAATCTCTGCTTCGCGCTCGTGGTGTTTGGCATTAAGCACATTGTGTTCTACGCCGCGGCGTTTTAAATACGCAGAGAGTTTTTCTGAGTTTTCAATGGACACCGTACCCACCAGCACAGGTTGTCCGTTTTCATGAAAATTTTTAATGTCTTCTACCATGGCTTGAAACTTGGCTTCTTGGTTGGCAAAAACCAGGTCTGGCTTGTCTTGTCGCAAAAGTGGTTTGTTGGTGGGCACCACGACCACGTCTAGCTCGTAGATTTTATGAAATTCTTCGGCTTCGGTGTCGGCTGTACCGGTCATGCCTGACAATTTTTCGAACATGCGAAAGTAGTTTTGAAATGTGATGGACGCCAGGGTTTGGTTTTCTTTGGCGATGGTGACGTTTTCTTTGGCTTCGATGGCTTGGTGTAGCCCGTCGGACCAGCGACGACCGGACATCAAACGGCCTGTAAATTCGTCTACAATTTTAATTTCATCGTCTTGCACCATGTAGTCCACGTCTTTGTGGAACAAATGATGCGCGCGCAGGCCTTGGTTGACGTGATGGAGGGTGTCCATCTGGTCAGGATCATAGAGGTTGTCAACGCCTAAGATTTTTTCAACTTTGGCAATGCCCTCTTCGGTGAGTGCGGCTGATTTGCTTTTTTCTTCGATGGTAAAGTCTTCTTCACGTGTGAGCCGAGGAATGATTTGATTGATTTTGTAATACTTATCGGTGGAATCATCGGTGGGGCCTGAAATAATCAATGGGGTTCGCGCTTCGTCAATCAGAATGGAGTCGACTTCATCCACGATGGCGTAAAAAAGATCCCGCTGCACGTAATCTTCGAGTCGGTATTTCATGTTGTCGCGCAGATAATCAAAGCCAAATTCGTTGTTTTGTCCGTAGGTGACGTCTGCATTGTAAGCGTCTTTGCGCTGTTGATCTTCCAAATCGTTGGTGACACAGCCCACGGTTAGACCTAAAAATTCATAGAGCTGGCCCATCCATTGACTGTCACGCTTGGCCAAATAGTCGTTAACCGTGACCACATGTACGCCCCGGCCCACCAATGCATTGAGGTACACGGGAAGTGTGGCCACCAATGTTTTACCTTCACCGGTACGCATCTCTGCAATTTTGCCTTGGTGCAGGACCATGCCACCAATGAGCTGTACATCAAAATGTCGCATGCCCAATACGCGGCGCGAAGCTTCACGACAAACAGAAAAAGCTTCAGGCAAAAGTTCATCAAGCACATTTTGAAGGTTGCGCCCTTTTTGTGTTTCTTCGGTAATGCGGGTTTTAAATTCGGCGGTTTTGTCTTTGAGGGCCTGGTCGGATAATTTTTTTACCGAAGGTTCGAGCGCATTGATTTGATCGACCCAGGGTTGGTAGGTTTTGATTTCACGATCGTTTTGTGTGCCAAAAATTTTTCGAGCCAGAGATAACATATAGTAAAGACTTTCTATCCATCACTTATGCGACTTAATCCAAGTCGCGATGGGACATTAGTTTAAAATGTATTGAACAGGGTTGACCGCTTTTCCGTTGAGTTTGACCTCATAGTGCAAGTGAGGACCCGTGGAGCGGCCTGTGCTGCCCACTTCTGAGATCAATTGACCCCGCTTCACTTTTTGCCCTACTTTTACATGGAGTTTGGAGTTGTGCGCGTACAGGGTTGAAAAACCATAGCCGTGCGAAATCACCACAAATTTACCGTAGCCGGCGTCATTGGTTACGCGGGTTACGACCCCATCGGCAGAGGCTTTAACGGGCGTTCCTGTGGGCGCAAATAAATCAATGCCTGCATGCATGGAACGTTTGCCTGTAAAGGGCGAGATGCGGTAACCAAAGCCAGAGGTAAAATAGCCATCGACTGGCCGGACTGAAGGCGTAGAGGCAAGCACGGACTTTTGGTCTTTGAGCAGCTCATACAATTCTTGCAGGCTTTGCTCTTGAAGGGATGCTTTCTTTTTGACGCGTTCGACGTTAATTTCTAACTGTTGGTGGTTTTGGTACGAGTGCAATGCAGCCACACGTGGCGAAGAGGAAACTGTGTTCAGGCCTTGATTTTGAAAAATTTGCTGATCTTCATCAGTGATGGGGCCAATGTTGGTGGTGGTTTGCGTATCGGCTTGGGTGAGCACACGAAGCTTTTGTTCAAAATTGCGCACACGCACCAAGGTGGTATCGGCTACGTTGACTTCATCTTGAAGCTGAGCCAGTTTGCTCTCCAAATAGTTGTTTTCAAGGCGCGTGGCCTCAAAAAGCGCGGTTTTGCGAAAATATTGAACGGTAAACAAGGTTGAAGTGATGAGGAATACCCCAAGCACCACGGCGGAAACAAGTGCAGTTTTGATGGTTTTATCGGATATCATCCATTTACGGACGTTGGAGCTACGCTCCGGGACGATCATGAAGGTGTAAAATCGATTATTGGCCAAAATATGTTTCCTAACCTCTTGATATTAAACCAAAAAAACAAAAAACGTGCTTTTGCTCAAAGCAACGTTTATTCATCATGGTTTACCGCCAAAGTCAATGAAATCCTGGCCGGTTTCATGACTTCTAGTCTTATATTTTACCTTAAATTTCGAGAACTTTCAAAAGAATTAATGTGATGTTGTCGTCGCCTCCACGGTCGTTGGCCAAGTCCACCAACTCGCGGGCGCCTTGTTCCACATCTCCTTTGCCAATGACTTCACCAATTTCGTCGTCATCGATCATATTGGAGAGCCCATCGGAGCACATCAGATACAAATCGTCTTTTTGAAGCTGCCAAACAATGGTGTCCACTTCTACTTCTTCTTGAACACCCACCGACCGAGTGATGATGTTTTTTAATTGGTGGGTTTTGGCTTCTTCTTCGGTGATTAAACCGCTTTTAAGCTGCTCGTGCACCAAGGAATGGTCTTCGGTGATTTGAATAATTTGACCATCGCGAACACAATAAGCACGACTATCGCCCACATGCGCAAAATAGGCTTTGCCGTCCACCACTTGCATGACAGTGGCTGTGGTGCCCATGCCTTTGAGTTCTGGCTCTTCATAGGCACGACGAACAATCATGTTGCCAGCGCGGTTGATGGCGTCTTTTAAACGCTCTTGTTCTACGCCACCCCCCATGGACTGCTGTTCGCCTTCGGCGGTATCCAGATAATGGTTGTCTTGTACTTTGGATTTTTCGCGATCTTCCCCGCGGATGATTTCTTCCACCGTCGAGACCGCAATTTTGCTGGCAAACTCGCCACCGGCATGACCGCCCATGCCGTCGGCCACGATGTACAAACCCAGTTTATCGTTAACCAGATAACTGTCTTCGTTGCGCTGTCGGCGTTGGCCGATGTCGGTGATGCCACATGAAAGTATTTTTGCCATAATGTACGTACAGTCTTACTATATCCGTTGAATATATCGAATCTTTTTTTGCTTCAATTGTCAACACACCTTAGGAAAGTACTCTTTTTTGACTTCGTTCAAAGAGTTCTTTGGCAAAGGCGTGGGTTTGTTTGGTTAAATCAATGCCGCCAATCATGCGGGCCACCTCTTGTTTTCTCTGAGCGGCGGTCAAAGCCACCACTTGGGTTTGGGTTCGTTGATCCAAGACATTTTTTTCAACACGCATGTGCTGATGTGCATACACAGCAACTTGCGCAAGATGAGTCACGGAAAGCACTTGCGTGCCTTTATCAGACAACACGCGCATGCGTTGACCGATGCGTTCGGCGGTTTCGCCGCCCATGCCTGTGTCGACTTCGTCGAACAAATATGTGACATTTTGCTGGTTGTTTTTTTGGGTGGAGATGCTTTTGATGGCCAATAAAATGCGAGACAGTTCACCACCCGAAGCAATGTTGGACAACGGTTTAAACCCCTCGCCCGGATTGGGACAAAACATGAGTTGGGCCTGCTGTGGGCCGCTACTGTGAAAGGTTTCGCCCGATATTTTTACCGTAGGCACATCGCTAGACCACGGACTCAGGTCAATGCGTAAGATGGCTTGACCCATGCCCAATTGGGCCAGTTCGGTCGTAATTTTTTCAGCCAAAAGCGGCGCGTTTTTCTTACGAATACGGGTGATCTCGCTGGCTGCCTTCACGACTTCTTTTTCTAGGCGCTGGACTTCTTGCTCCAATGCCCATGTTTGATCAGAGTCTTCACTTAATAAGTCCAATGTTTGCGCGAGCTGATCTCGCTTTTCAATGGCTTGTTCAATGCTGCCATGTTTGCGTACAATGGTTTGCAGAAAAGACACGCGCTCATTCATTTCATCCATTTCACGATCCGAAAAGTTTAAATTGCGGGTGGACGTTTCAATTTGCTGTGCGGCTTCTTCCAAACCAATCGCAGCGGTTTCGAGATCTTGAACAAGGGTTTCGAAACTGGGATCGATGGCGCTGAGTTTGGCCACGCGTTGCTGCACTTTATCCATGCGCTCTAGGATGCCATCATCGCTTTGAAAAAGCCGTTTGGCTTCCATGGTGTGTTGTTTGATTTCGTGGCTGTTTTTCATGCGTTGAAAGTGACTTTGCAGCTCTTCGAGTTCGCCCTCTTTTAAGCTCGCTTGGGTTAATTCTTCCAATTGAAATGTGAGAAAATCTTTTTCTTGCTCGGCTTTTGCCTTTTGTTTTTCCAGCGCTTTGAGTTGGTTTTGCACTTTGTTTAAGGCCGCAAAGTGCTGACTGTATGCATGCATGGCTTCCGGCTGATCGATGAACTGGTCTAAAATCGATAAATGCATCATGGGATCGAGCAAATCATGCTGGGCATGCTGACCTGTTACGTCCAACCAATGGGCCGCAAGTTTTGACAAAACCGTCACCGTTGAAGCCTGTTGATTGATCAACACACGATTTTTGCCTTGTTCGGATAAGATGCGTTTTAAAATAATTTGATCATCGTTGCATACAATGCCGACTTCTTCCAGTAAACCCCACGCGGGGCTATCGGCAGAGAGCGTAAGGACACCCTCAACAAACGATTGTTGATAACCTTGGCGAACAATGTCGGACGGTGCTTTTTTGCCCGCCAGCAATGAAATGGCGCCAATCAAAATGGATTTACCCGCGCCCGTTTCCCCGGTAAGCACATTAAAGCCCGCTTCAAACTCAACGGTTACATCTTCGACGATGGCCAAGTGCTGTATGGATAAACGCGACAACATCCCCCTTGGCTACCAAAATAAGCGTGGCATGTCGACATTGTATTTTACGCTTTTGGCCTGCATTTCTTTGCCCGATAAGCCAGGCTCCGATATAACCAACTTTATGAAGTCGGATGTCTTAATATTGGGAGCAGGCAGTTGGGGCACTGCGCTGGCTCAAACATTGGCCACTAGCGGACGGGTGGTTTATTTGTGGAATCGGTCTGCTGACATGGCTGCGCAGATGGAAAAAAGTCGCATCAACCATAAATATTTTCCACAATTCACGCTTGAAAAAAGCATTCAAGTGGTCGACCAATGGGAACCGTGCCTAGCGGCTTGTAGCCTAATTGTTTTGGCTGTGCCCACCTCCACCCTTCCCCATTACCTCAGTCAGCTTCATTCGTTGCTTGAGCCACATCAATGTGTGATCAACGCATCCAAAGGCCTAGACCATCAAACCCGACAAACCATTTCTATGATGCTGCAACAAAGTTGGGGGGCCCAACAAACCCGAAGTCAGTATGGTGTTCTTTCAGGACCCAGTTTTGCGCTGGAAGTGATGCAAAAAAAACCCACCGCCATCACCTTGGCCATGGAAAATGAATCCGCTCGGCAAGAAGCCGCCAAGCTTTTGCACAATGGTCGTTTTCGCATTTTTCAGACAAGCGATGTATTGGGGG
>CAZCBX010000019.1:0-22877 GCA_964497185.1 uncultured Bdellovibrionales bacterium
TTCATACCCATCTATACTCCGACGGCTGTCGCTAGATCTTCCAGTGTAGTTACCTAACCCTAAATCCGAATACGGAGTCTGTGCCTCGATTTCCTTAGTTTTCAATGAACGCCTATCAAGCAGCAGGTTGTTGCCTTGATTTAACCTGTTTTTGAGTGGGGAGCGTTTTCTCAAACTTGCTTTTTTGATTTTCAAATTGGTCGTTAAGCAAACGGCGCTTTTCAAGATCAATTTGTTTTTTTACTTTTGGAAATAGCTCGTTTTCTTCTTCCTTGATGTGGTGCTCTACATTTTCTTTCAAGACTTTCATTCGGGCTTCCCATAGTTCATCATCTGGGTCGAGCTGTTTTAATTCAGATAAAATATGATCCACTGCATGGTGTTCTTCATAACCTTCATTGGTTAGTGAACGTAGCTCATTTTTTTTATCGTTTTCTGTTTCTTTCAGCAATAAAGCATATAGAACCTTCTCCTCCGCACGTGAATGCGAAACAAGTTCTTTTTCTATTTTTTCTAAAAGCTTTTTTCGCTTAGCACCTTTGGCACTTAAGGCATTCTCCATTAATTCTTTTACTTCATCATGTTCTTGTTTTAAATGTTTGATAATGTCTTGTTGATTCATCATATCTGTCCTCAATGTTGTTTATAAAATGCATGTAGAATTAAATCTTACAATTAAAATCTAGCAATATTGGGCTTTAAAAATACTAGACAAAGATAGCTGTATTCAAGTTTGTAAAAAAAATAGTGTATTATTCAAAGCAATCTGACTTCACCAGTGGTTGAAATTGATAGCTGCATTGATAAAATGGCTTATAGCGTTGATGTCTATAGAATATATATGATGCTGGGTGGTGAAATGCCCTCTACACATGAATTATGTTAGTCGACAGGAAATGAAATGATCATTTGTTACACAAGGATTGAATACCAATGAAGAAAAAAGCAAAAATTTACCGTATGGTTAGTAAAAGTCATCTCTGTCCTTATGGCATTAAATCTTTGAAGCTATTGCAGCGCAAGGGTTACCAGGTGGAAGATGTTCATTTGACCAACCGGCAAGAAACCGAGAAATTTAAAGAAAAGCATGATGTTAAAACCACGCCTCAAACCTTTATTGAGGGAGAAAGAGTGGGGGGGCTTGATGACCTTATTGAATACTTTAACGCGTTTAGCATAAAGCAGTCGGGTACAACGTATCAGCCGATTATTTCCATTTTTCTTATGGCTTGTTTTCTGACGCTTGCATTTTTTATTGTTCGTCCCATAGAGAGCAGCTTGAGATTGTTTTTTACATGGACTGGTTTTTTTATGGCTTTATTGGCCGTGATGAAGTGGCGGGACTTGTTTTCATTTACCAATCAGTTTATCACTTATGACGTGCTGGCCCGAAGAACATTGGTGTATGCGTATGCATATCCAATATTGGAAGGATTGGTCGGTGTTGCCATGGTCGCAGGTATACAAACTATCGCAGTGCCTTTGGTTTCTATCACCATTGGATCCATCGGTGCAATTTCAGTTGTCAAGGCAGTCTACATTGAAAAAAGAGATTTGCATTGTGCGTGTGTCGGTGGCGATAGCAAAGTGCCGCTTGGATTCATATCATTATCTGAAAATATGTTGATGGTTGTTGCGGGTGTGCTGATGATTGTTGATATGTATTATATATAAAAAAGCGTGTCTAAGACTTCGTGGGTTGTGGTTGCATATGGGACCAAGTTGTTTACTTCGATTGAAAGAGAGCGTGCCAAAAAATAATATCTTTGTCACCAATTGATCAAATTGACTTCAACTTTGCTACCCCTTGTCAATGGTTAACCTTGTTATTTTTTACAGGTGTAAATGTATTGGTGGTGGTTGGGAATTTTGACCTCTGAACAAGCATAGATGGATTGGTCATCGATCCATACTTTGATGATATCAATGAGTTCACGTCTTTGCATGGCTTGCTGTGCATTGTTGGTATAGTAATTGCCTCTTCCAGCACGGTTACAGTAAAATAGCAGAATATAAGGCTCAACTCCCTCCTCATTATATCGAATATCAATCCGCTGGCAGCCCATCAGGCGTTTTTTTAACTGATCTTGTACAATCAAAAAATCGCTAGCTGTGTATAAGTTTTGTGCATCCACACTTTGAGCAAGTCCAGCCAAAAGACATATTAACAACCAAACCCTCTGCATATCAGTTAGGAGATAGCGACCTGGCATCCAAACGTCAATCACAAATTGCCCAGCCTATGAAACGCTTCTGCGATTTGAGTATTAGTTCAAATTTTCTAAAATAAATTTGTTAGGGACTAATAGGATGGAGCTAATTAATTAAAGGGTAAAAATGAAATAAAGCTTAAAATATTGAAGCTGCAGTGATAGTTTGTATACATGCACAAAAAACGAATGGCTTCTACTTTTTTACTCTTATTTTCCACTTTTGCTCTGCAGTTTTGTTCCTCTGATGGGTCAGATCCAAATCCTGCCAATCGGTCGCTGACCATTTCTGAGACTTCTGTGTATGAAAATACCGATACTGGTCAGACCGTCGCGGTGTTATCGATTGATTCGGATCAGACCGACGACGACACCACTGGTTTTAATTATACACTGACCGACGATGCTGCAGGCACGTTTGCATTAAATGATAACACGTTGGTGGTGGCCAATTCAGCCAATTTGGATTTTGAGAGTGTCGATACTTTTGAAATCACAGTCGAAGCCACCGATGGGTTGGAGACCTTAACCGAAGACTTTACACTGATAGTGTTGGATCAACCGGAGATCTCAAGCAACGCAGATGCAGGAGCAGGATCATTGCGCCAAGCCATATTGGATGCAACTGCAGGCCAAACCATCTATTTGGACAACAACGTGACCCAAATTGATTTGAGCACCGGTGTTCTCACCATTGACAAAGACTTGGGTATCAAAGGCATTTCACCCAATTTTACCATCATTGATGGGGGTGGTACGCAGCCAATTTTTACTGTTGAAGATGGTGCTGTTTTTATACTTGAAGACATCACTCTTCAAAACGCTACCAATAACGTTACAAGTGACGGAGGCTGCATTGAAAATTTGAATAGTGAAATCACGCTGAATAGCGTGATTTTAGACACCTGCATTGCCAGTAACCGAGGCGGGGGTATAGCCAATCAGGGGGCCAATGCAGTGGTGACCATGACCGATTCAGTGATTCAAAATAGCTCTGCTTTTAACGGAGGCGGTTTTGCCAACGATGGTGGTCGGATGACCATTCAACGCTCTTTGATCACTGGTAACCAAACTTCTGGCAATTCAGGCGCAGGCGGTTTAACGTCAGGCAGTTTGTTAACGGTCATCAATTCCACCATTTCAGGTAACCAAGTGACAGGCGGCGATCGCGTCGGTGGGGGCTTGGCAGCTTTTAGTGGGGGCACCATTCGATTGGTTCATTCTACCGTAACGGGTAATACTGCCACTGGTGAGGGTGGTGGCATATTCTTGGCTGGGTTATTGGAGAGCCGCAACTCCATCATCGCGGGCAATACAGCATCACTGGATGGTGCGGACATTTTTCGTGATAACCTAGAAGGATCGGTGAACAATATGACTTATAACGTAATCGGAGATGGCGATACCACCGGCTTATCCAACGGCGCCAATGGCAATATCATCGGCACCACGGGTTCACCCGTTAATCCAAACATTGGTGTTCTAGCAGACAATGGGGGCCCCACTCAAACTCATCTACCAAGCGGCGGTAGTGTGGCCGTTGACAGCATACCAGCCAACCTGTGTACGGATTTTGATGGCAATGCATTGACCGTGGATGCGCGAGGCGAAATGCGTCCAGTCAATGCCAGTTGTGACATGGGTTCTGTTGAACGCCAGTAGCTTTGCTAAAACCCGATAAGGGCGGGTTGTGTTTATTTATGATTTAATGGGTTCGAGGGTGCCCATTTTGCCGGATCGGAAATCTTCCATGGCTTGTTGGACTTCTTGGGGCGTGCTCATGACAAAGGGGCCCATGCCAAACATGGGTTCGTTCAGTGGCTGGCCGCCCATAAAAAGTAGGATGGTTTCTGATTTGGCTTCGATGGTGATGGTGTCGCCTGCGGGATCGAGAAAGGCGATTTCTGCTTGATGGATTTGGCTCTCCGCATCGAGCTGGGCTTGCCCACGTAGACAAAATAGCAGTGCCGTATCCCCATTTGGAACGGTGAGCGTTGTATTGGCCCCTTCTTGAAGGTGAATGTCCCACAAATTAACCCGGCTAAATGTTCGGGCCGGCCCTTGATTGTTTTTAAATTCACCTGCAATAACGCGAACATATCCTTGGTTGTTCGAAAGATCGACGGTTGGGATGTTTTGGTTTCGTATGGATTGATAGGCTGGGGCGGTCATTTTATCTTTTTTGGCAAGGTTGACCCAAAGTTGAATCATTTCAAAGGCGCCACCTTTTTTAGCAAAATCTTTGCCATGAAATTCTTCATGAACCACACCCGAACCAGCTGTCATCCACTGCACATCCCCTTTGGTAATAGACCCGCCACCACCGGCTGAATCTCGGTGGTCTACCTGACCTTCGTAAACGATGGTCACCGTTTCAAAACCCCGGTGCGGGTGCAAACCAACGCCTCGACGTTCATTGGTAGGCTCAAATGTGGTGGGGCCTGCGTAGTCCAAAAGCAAGAAAGGGGAGATGTATCGGGCAACGTCATTGTAACTAAAATAAGTGCGCACGGGAAAACCATCGCCCACCCAGTGGGGCGTGTCACCTCGTTGAATTTTTAAGACTTTTTTGCTCATCGGGTATTTTTATATACATGATACCCATTATTGGGTCCAGCGCTGGGGCATACTAGAGCTTGATTGGACTTGATATTAGAAATGTCGATAAAGTCGATAAAAAGGACAAAGGCCCCAGCGAAGTATTGCATCCATCGGCTGGGGCATTTGGTTTTAGAACCAAGTTAGAAAACAATGGCTTGGATTATTTAGAGTGTATCATCCACCAATACCTGACGGTCTTTATCTTTAATGAGTCCGCCTACACCGTAATCAGCAATTTCAATATTGAAAAATTTATTACCCGTGGTGGCGTTGGTGGTTGCTTTGAGGGGGAATGATACTGCGCCATCTTGCTGAGCATTCACCGTTCCTAACGTGCTGATCAAGTATGTTTGGCCCATGACTTTTAAGTGATTTTGAACATCGCTTTGAAACACTAGCTCAAATTCTGATGGTGCGCAGGCAACGGAGTTGTTGTTGCGATAGTTGACGGTCACGGTTCTGATTTCACCTGGGGCAAAGGCTATTTCTTGACTAGGAATATCAATGTTGAATTGAGGCTCGGAAGGATAACAGTTTACGTTTACGTCCAGTGCGCGCGTTTCACCATACAATGCTGTGGCATTGTCACGGTTCATGATCAATCTAAACTTTTGCTCACCCTCAAAGCTATTGTTTTCGTCGACATGCACGGTAAAGGTTTCCACATGCATTTCTTGGGGATCAATCTCGTACCCGTTGATGGGAAGGTGACCAGCGTACAATCCATGGCCTGCTTGATCTACAAACTCAGTTGAGAATACCACATCACTGGTCTGATTTTCGTTCAAGCACCCAGCGGTGTCATTGTTGTACATCTCCAGTGTAAAAGTTCTAAACCCATCCGGAGCGACTTGTCCGTTTTCTATTTCACGCAAATCAAAGCTAGGACCCCATCGCTGACAGTCATCAGAAGCCATGGTGCCGCTGAGAAACTGGTCCAGCGCTTGACCACCCGGCGTAATGCCATCTTCTGAATATAAAGCTAAACTTCTGAAAATGTTGTATTCTTCATAGAAAGTATGAACGCCGAACACGTTACCATTGCTTGTATCGTTGTTGTAAAAGGGATCATTGGCAATCAGTGCATCGGCCAACATTTGCCAGCCAAGTTTTTGCTCGTTTAGGTCGACTTGTCTCCATGAATCTGTATAAGTTCCAAATTCAGTTACAACCCAGTTGTTCCACCAGTCTCCTTGTTGTTTGGTGGGTTTCTCGTTTATGAAGGCAAACAAATTTGGATCCGTTAGTTCATACACATGCTCTTCATCCACTGGGTAAAGCGCTGGTTTTTCTCCGGCATACAAATGAAAACTGTAGGAAACCTTTCCATTTAGGGCAGGGTTTAAGTTTTGAACATAGTTGAACACTTTTGCGTTCCAATTTTGTCGATAAGCATCGCGATCACTAACGCCCCCAGAATGACTGGCGCAAATCAAAATATGTTCGTACTGCATCAAGCCATATTTAATCCCATCGCTATCGTCCAACATGGCAGGAATCCAAAGATCCAGTAAGTCTAAATAGTCATTGTGATCGATGATCACATTTCCATTTTCATCATATTCTGTGTTCATGCGCACTTGTTCTACGACTTTTTTATTGTCAATGTCACCGTTTAGATATTTCGGCAGATAAAACTCACCGCCGTATTCAAATTTTGTGATGGGAAGATTGAATGGAGCAGCCATGGCTTTTTTAATAAAATCCAATTCTTCATCAACAGTGTAATTGGATACGTTTAAAGTCCAAATGACTTCCAGGTCGTACTGGTTTACAAAATCGGCAAACTCTTGCAGCTTGGCGTCACTGACATATCGATGAATCTTTACACCAGAGGTCAAAACACCTTCTGGTGTGTAGATAGGAGCTGCCTGCATCGCTGTAACTTTTTGGGCAGTCATGGTGTCCAAATCGGTGTCCCATACTTTCTCCTGATCAAACGCTACACCAAAGGTTCGAAGGGAGGTGATGCCTTCAATTTCCAATTCTCTTCCAGTGAAATTGTCTGCTTTAAAGGAAAACATCGGGATGTTGACTGTCACATGACCCTGAAAGCCTGGTTGTATATAAACCTGATTGGTATTTGCTGAGGCGTAGTCTGTGTGTAAAATAAGGCTTGTGAACAAGAGTGCCATGAGGGTGAGCTGTAAATAGGGTCGCTGCATAAAAAATCCTTTCGGACCATTGATCTGTGAGTCATTTCGACCGAGCATGTTTTTAATTTAACACCGATACGCAACAAAAATATGTAGGGAAAACACGAATAAAGGTTTCACAAAGTTATTTTTTATTTTAAATATTTGAAATTATAGGTATTTATTAGTATAAATTATTAACTTTAGTTAACATTTTAGGTAATATTAAGTTAATTTGGTTAAGAAATTGAGTCGGTTTTAGAAATTTTCATAAAGTTGGGATGGAAAATTTCATGTTTTTTGATGTGATTTCAATGGGCGTAAATGTGTTTAAACGGATTTGATTCGTGTCGTTTCCAGCATGAATCGATGTGTTCTAAGAATGATGAGGATATTTTGAGGGTGCGGTTCGAGTGTGCCATCAGTTATCATATGATGACCGTTACCGAGATGTAGCAGAACCGCATGGCTGGACCGTCTTTATGTACAATCCAATGCTTTGTTTATATAGATACGCGGCGGAATGTATTATCGGATGGCGCTGCGACCGTAATTGGCAAGCATGACATCAAAATCGGATCGATCCACAACTCCATCGTCATTGAGGTCGGCAGATAGGTCCTTTGATTTCATGCCGTATTGACTCAGTAGGGTCCTATAGTCAGAGGGGCCAACATGTCCATTTTGATCGATATCACCTTCAATTGAATCCACCACTTCGGTGTGTTCTGCCCATACGGGCGTACCCTCAATGGCCTCGTTCATGTCTGGTCCGACTTCTATTAGTACCTCTTCAACGGTGGGCGCATTGATCGCCATCGGATAAAGTTTTATGAAGTTTTGAGGAATTTCTCGCTCGCCATTTTTACCCAATGTTGGAATGCCATGGCTGCGCGTGTGCAGTTTCTGCGTGGCTTGATTAATTTTGTCGTAATCTCCCATGCCGCGTGAGGTGTTTTTATATCCCTGTAAGAAAATCATGAAATCCATCGCATTCACGATGCCATCATCATTGAGATCGGCCTCTGGGCCACGGGTATCAAATTGTGAAACGAAAAGGCTCAAGTCAGCTTCATTTATGTTGTCATCGCCATTTAAGTTTGCATGAATCGCCTCAATGCCTGGCGCGCCAGCGCAGTACTCAGTTGTGCCCTGCGGAAGAAAATTAAAGACCTCAAGCAAAGGGGATTGATTCAGCGTCATTAACGTTTCATTGCTGGGATCATTGAGGCAGTTGCCTTTCAAAAAAATGTAGAAAACAGACGGGCTTACCTGAGTGGAGGTAAAATCACCGGTGAGATAGTTGTCCGCCAAAGATAAAACATAGAGGCCATCTTGCCCAACAAAGTCAGGGATTTCACCCGTAAGCTGATTATTGGCCACTTGAAACCATGTTAAGTCCAAGTTACCCAACGAAGTGGGAATGCTTCCCGTCAATGCATTGTGGCTTAAAAACACATTGTTCAGGTTGGTAGGGGTGCCCACCGAATCCGGGATTTCACCGGTGAAGTTGTTGTTTCCCAAACTAAGCGTGCGCAAAGACTGCAAATTGCCAATAGTGTCAGGGATTTCTCCCGTAAACTGGTTGCCATGCAAAATAAGGTATCGAAGACTGGGTAGCTGGGTGAGCGCCACTGGTATGGAGCCTGTCAGCTGATTGTATCCGAAGATGATTTCTCGAAGCAATTGCATGTTTGCCACAGTATCGGGGATGTTTCCTGTAAGTTGGGTGTTGTTGAAGCCCAGTTTCATCAAATTTGTAAGATTGCCAATGGAGTCTGGGATAGTGGTTCCGGAAAAATCAGCACTGCGAACATAAAAGTGTTTCATCTCAGTGAGATTGCCAATGGAATCAGGAAGCGCACCCGTCAGGTTGTTGTTAATTGAAAGAAGGCTTTTGACGCGAAAGTTTTCAACTCCGGCCGAAGGCTGGCCTGAAGGGGCATAAAAACCCTGTTTGACGGAACCACCCCAGGTAGCAAAATAATCCACACCATACCATTGCTCTACGGGCGTTTCGGTCAACCAGTTGGTGTTATTGGACCAGTTATCACCATCGGTGGCGTGATAGAAATCAACCAACGCCACACAGTCGCCATATACAACGCCGCGGGCGAGCTGGTCATCGCAGATGGTGTAGTCGTTGCCGTCATTTGCGATATCACTGGGTGCATTTTCTTGCGCTTGAATGAGCAGTGTCTGTTGTTTCTTTGCAATGGCTTGCTGCATGTTTTCAAGTTCTGCAGGGTCGATTTGCGTGTTTGATGAGCCAGCACCTTCGATGTTTCCGCAGTTGCTAAAATGCGCCATGGTAAAAATGATGGATGCAGACAACGCGACGCTGACGATTAAGCCTTTTTTGTTTTTGGGTGATGTGCTCATAAAAGTCTCATTTCTAGAAAAATGTGAAAAATGCCCTATGTAGCCATGCTGTGGACTTACCATATCAGCATGAAGGATAGGGCTTAAAAAGTAAAAACTTTTTTCGTGCGATGGAACTTTATTTCCGGCACGTGCTACTCTGATGGGGTCGGTACTTCCAATCCCTATCAATCCCATGGCCTTTTATCGGTTAAAATAGCTTAAGCCTAAAACAAGATTTAATCCGTTTGACTTTTACTCCTAAGTCGACAATGACCGAGCCGCTGGAATGATTGATGAACAAGGCTGGTGGGTTACTGCTTTCTATATGAGGGCAATAAACAGTATTTTTGATGCTGATAATGAATATCAATTGCAATAGTTGACAATTTTTTCTCCAGTGGTTATGACCAGGGGATGTTTCCGGATCGTGTGCTGTGTTTCGTTTTTTCGTTATGGCTGATGGGTTTTGCTCCATCGGTTTATGACCATTTTAAACGCGAAGTGGTCAATTTTTTGCTTTCAGATTGGATGATGGATGCCCAACAGGTTCAAAACACGCAAAACTGGCCAAGGGTGCAACTGCCGAAGATCGAGATTGGCCATTTGCAAACCACTTATGATCATTCAAATGCCAATGACAGTATGTTTTTTTATGATGTGGGCATTTCAGTAGCGCCCAACCCTTCATTGCGTCAGGCACAGGCGTTTGAGTTTGAAATTCAAAATGGTTGGGTTGAAAAAGTTTTGGTTGCCACTCTATGCCAACAAGATGATCGCTGCAGTGCTTCTTCTTTTATTTTGAAATATCATCTTAAAACCCATTACATCACCGTCTCCAATGATCATGAGGGGCCTGGTTTACTAAAATATGATTTCAACCAAGCCCGTGAAGTTTCATTCACGCACCAAGATATTAAAAAACTAAACTGTATTTTACGCACCGAACTCAATGATCCCACTTCGTACCTATGGGCTTTTGAGGGAGTTGAAAAATACGACCAACCTTCATTGGAAGTGGATGCGGTTACTGGGGCCACTTCACTGATGGATATTGACAATTATGAATGTGGCATACCGGACGGAGCTTTATGGACCACGTTGACTGTGTTTGCCCACGCCTATGAATTTGGTCATCAAGTCAGACAAATAAGCGTGGAAGACTTGATCAACCAATTAACCATGGAACAGAACACAACGATGTTGGATCAGTGGAAAGATGCAATGACAAAGCATGGATCCATCACCAGCGCGGATGAAAATCTAAAGGAGTAACGCTATGAAAAAAACAATGTTTGCAATTCTTGCTGTGATGGGAGTATCCCATCACGTTCATGCTACCGATACGCTTGACATGGAAGTAAAAAAGATTGAGTCCATGGCTGGCTGTTATTCTGTTTCTTTTGCCTTTCAAGAAACAACCCTGCTAGCGCCTGAACATGCATCGGATTTTAAAGAGTCGCCCTACATTGAAGATGCGATTGAGTATGTCGCTCTGGTCAAATCGTTTACGCTCGATGATCCTACGATTGTACTTCAACACGTATTGTCTTTTGGTCAGCATGGCTCTCAAAAACATTGGCGACAAGATTGGACTTATGGTCCCACAGAGTACATGGCCTATGATGGCGTAACTTTGGAACAAGGCGCTGTGGTTCATAACTGGAAAAAGCAGTCCACCTCTCAAGACAATCAATGGACACAAGAAACCTTCGGCGTGGCCGATGATCCGCATTTTGGTTGCACTGGTCAGTGGGCGCATCAAAAACACCATGGACAAATAAAAAGCACTTGGTCCTGCCGCGCCAGCGCAGCGCTACCGCGAAGAGATTACGAAAATGGATTCTACTATCAGCTTTTGGAAAGAGGCAAAAATATCATGATTGGCAACGCAAACGTTTGGAAACATGTGCAAGACAATACCAAAATCAAAGTTTCAGAAGAGGGGATCAAAACGCCATTTGTAAAAGAGTTTGGACAGAACGTTTATACCAAAATAGATGACAAGCACTGCGCAGCTGCCATCCAAGATTGGAATAAACGAAAAGACAATTGGGCATTGATCCGAAGCGTTTGGGACAACCGCTTTGCTTCGATCTCTGAAGGAGAAACTTTATCCATGATGGATACCATGTTTAAAGAAGCCTTAAATCCTTATACGGGTGAAAAAGAAAGAAGAGATGCCCACTTGTATGATTTTCTTGACTTTGAAACATCGTACCTAGAGTCAGAAAATGAAGTTTTGCAATCTGCCCAAAAGCACATTGGCATGTACACGTTTACAAAGTAAATGGTGGGGTTTTATGACGGTATTGGCACTTATTTGAAGCGACCGGTAGAGGTAGAGTCGTTTACCTATGGCGGTTTTTAGAAAAGTTCAAATGGCTAGAGCAATCGGTGTATGGCTACTAAGAATTGGGAAGGCAGATATAAGTAATGGGACCTTCTTCAATTTCCTGAAAGAGGTCGGGGCTGGGTTTGATTTCTTTCGACCGTAAGTCGAACAATTCAGTGGGGTTCTCAAAGGACAAATAAGTAGGTATCTCACACTGATCACCGCCAGCTTTAATCCACACTTTATGAAACCATTGCATAAAGTCATGGTCATCGATACCTTCTGGACTATCATTTCTGACCAATTCGTTCTCAAAGGCCTCCAGTTCATGAAATAGCATTTTTCCACCTTCATTGAGAATATATTGAGGGGGAAAACCGCTTTTTAGCTCTTCTTGCGTGTAAGCAATGGTTTTAAAAAAAGTTTGGTAATGTGTGCGGAAATCGTAATCCACCGTAAAAACTGCAAATTTTAAATTGGGTTCAAGTTTTGCGTCAGCAAACTGCTTAAGAATTTGAACGGTTCGTTGCTCCATTTGATCGAATATCTTTTGCTCTGTGCTCATGAGCCAACATTATGCAAAAAAACGGTAAAAAATCTAGTTTATAACGCCCGAAGTGCCGCTAAGCTCTGTTGAACATAAGGCGAGCCAAATAGGTGGGCGTGATTTAAAAGGTGGAACAGCTGGTAAATTTTCATGCGTTGCGGATAGCCAGCTTTCAGAGGCCATTTTTTAAAATAGTGCTCGTAAACCAATGCAGGGAAACCGCCAAAAAGCTTCATCATGGCGATATCGGTTTCACGGTGGCCGTAGTATATAGCCGGGTCGATTAAATAGGGTTTTTGATCGGTGCTGCAGATATAGTTGCCGGACCACAAGTCACCATGAACCAAACTGGGTTTTTCATCTACCTTGGATAACAAATCGATGATTTTGTTTTTTTTCTCCTGATACAACTGAGCAAGAGGCGCGTGGGCGAGAAGATCAATCATGTATTGCAATCGGTGGGTGGTGAAAAAAGTAGCCCATTGTGCAGTCGGGTGATTGGGTTGCGGGGTCTGCCCACAATAGGTTAAGTGAGCCAAGCCAAATTCTTCTTGGGTATTCTCGTGCAATCGACAGAGCCGATGGGCAAATTCACACCAAAAATGATCCGTAGGCACAGCAGGTTCAATGAACGCCATCACAAGGGTGGTGGCATTCAATGCAACCACATGCGGTATGCAAAAAGAATTGGATGCACGCAAAGAGGCAAGTCCTCTCCTTTCGGCGCTTACAAGATTAGACTGCTGGTATCTTTTGACCAAATACTGGTTGTGTTTGGTTTGAACCACATGGCAGGATGCCATACTGGCACCACCAAGCGGACGTGTGTGAATGATTTTTTCTTGGATTTGGTCTTCGAGCCATTCAAACATACCCAGTATCTTAAATGACCCTGATCAATTATACAGTGTATTCTATCTTTTATTGAGGGTTTGTTTTAAGGTTTCACTTATTGCAATAGCGATAACTTAAAAGAAAGTAATGTCGCATCTCATTTTCATAGGGGTCTTTTGAAAAGTTCGCCATGGCCTGTGTAAAAGGCACGTAGATATTTCTTTGCTCATCATAGAATTGATAGGATGCAAAGTAACGTACAGGGTTGTTTTGAAACCAATCGATGAACAAATGCATTTCACATTCTGAGTTCTCATGTTGGTCATAATATCGTTGGGCGTAGTCCAATACATAGGCCTGTTGGTGATCGTGGTTATCTTTGGGCTGCTCGATAAGTTTAAAGATGGTTTCGACAAGCTGTTGATTTGAGGTTGGACCGGAGAAATTTAACACTTCTTTTTCAATGTAATCGCCCCAACTGATGATGATATCAACACCACGCTCACCTCGGATGATTGAATCCACGTTTTTAATCTCATCTTCAATTTTGCTTAAATCAGTCATGGATATTGATACAGTGGATTGTGCTTGGGCTGATGGGCCCAGTGCCCACCCAGCTAAAACAAGAAAATAGAATAGATGTTTCATAATGCGCTGCATAACACTTTCAGCGAGTATAAGTCAACTTGATATTGCTTTGCGTAAATGTGATGAAACCATGGTGCAATCCAAGTGCGCGTGCAACTGGACCCGACGGCAAAGTTCGTATAAGTTTAGGGGGCTGTGGCAAGATCATCTCATGTGCCCCAAGTTCTTGTAATTGGATACCGCAAAGGCCTCATTGATGCTTTGGTGGATCTACAGGCTTCTATTACGCTGTGGACAGATCGTCCTCTAAAACACTACAAACGTTTTGATCAAGTGTGGCAAGCTCCATTTTCCAAAAGCAAAAAAACGATCATGGAATTTTTAGAGGGTCAAAAAAAAGATGGCCGTTTTGATTTTGTCATCGCGGGTGTTGAAAAAGGCGTTTTGCCTGCGTCCATTGCACGAAAACATTTTCATGCAAGACAGTCGGTTCACAGTGTGAGTCAAAAGTGCCATGACAAGTGGGAAATGAAAAACGAATTGTCTAAGTACAATATTCCCATGGCAAAATATGCATGGGCCAAACAAGTGACCTCGGCCAAAGATTGCGTTGAGCAACTAGGGTTGCCCGTCGTCATTAAAAAACGCAAAGAATCCGGTGGATTTAACATGAGCATCGCTCATCAGAAAGATGCGCTTGAACCTTTTTTAGGTAAAAATTATTTATTTGAGTCTTTTAATGAAGGAATGGAATTTTCTGTTGAAAGCTTTGTTCATCATGGAAAGATTGTCTTTACCAACATCACACAGTATTTTGAAAAGCTCCGTGCCAATGTCGTTCCTTATCCTTTGGCAGATGATTTGGCTGAAAAAATTTTAAAGCTAAATCAAAAAATTATTCAGAGCTTAAAAATATCTTGGGGCATGACACACGCAGAGTTCTACCTTTCCAAAACAAATACATTAAAATTTGGAGAGATTGCGCTGCGGCCTCCGGGTGGGTACATCATGGAACTTATCCAAAAAGCCTACAACTTTTCACCATGGGCGGCCTATGTTGCGGTTGAAATGAACCGACCCTTTGATTTTGGCATACAACGTCAAGCCTATGCAGGTGTGTATATTCTTAGCGCGGATGAGGGTGAGATTATCAACCTAAAAGGCTTCGATGAGCTGAAAAACAAAAAAACGTACGTCACTCATTTTTTAAAGCTGAAAAAAGGACAGCGCGTTAAAAAGAAAGTGCGTGCAGGCGATGACATTGGCCGCGTGATGTTCTGTTCATCAAACGATCAAGACCTTTATCAAGATTTGTTGTGGGCAAAAAAACATTTGTTTGTAGAAACTCTTCTTAGTGAACACAACCCTTAAACAAAAAAATATCTTATTCTGATTTCATCTCTTGTTGCCGCATCGGCATTGCATCGATGATTGCAAAAATATCTTCGCAAGACGTAGGCTCATTCCAGCGTTTTTTAACGCCGCCGTCCAGTCCAATTAAGTGCATGGCAAAGGTCGATTTCATTTTTTTGAATTGTTTCACCCATGTTTTTGGCAAGGACCGGAAATGGTTCTTAGTGTTCTTTGTATGGAGGGCTTTTGATGATGAAAAATAATACACAATCAGTTTTCGGTCCATCAAGCCATCGAGGCATGATTGAAAGATTTGCTGCTGCTCATGGAATGCATCGCCTGCCAGCTCCACCTGAACAATTAAGAGCCTATTTTCCCACATAAGATCCTTAAAAGGCGATTGCATGAGCTGGGCTTCGCTCATATTGTATAAGTTAAGACAAATCATCCATATCCAAACCGCTTTCCATGCTGACTTCATTCTAGGATACTTAACACATTATAGGCATTCCACCACTATAGCCTTGAGGTCAAATTCAATTGAAATAACAGTGTTTGCTTTATTTTTGTGGCTTGACATTTTTATTGCGTTTGACGTAGGTTTAAAACTGTTGATGAAGGTATTGAGTCGGTTGTATGGTGGTTGTTTCGTGGTTGTGCTTTGCGTGACTTCCAACATCTATGCAGATGATGAATCGACGATGAAGGATGCAGATCAGCAATTTTTAGAAAAATTTTGTACAGTTCTCTATACGCAGCTTGAACATCAAAAAACGGGTACTCGCTCTATTTACCGCAAAACCACTTGGGATATTTATCAGGATTGTCTTGAAGACATTCAAAGAGATTTGCCCAGAGAAGGCCTGGGCCGGGCCGTGGCGCTAACCGGCATTATAGACAACGGGCTGCTCAAGCCAACGTTGTCCAATCAATACATTACCTATGGGTTTAAAAAATCGATGACATCCGCTTCGGGTTCATTGACGTTTTTCCATTTTAAAGAAATGCCGGGCTTTGAAATCTCTGAGAATATTCTTGATTTGCTCGAAGCTTTCTCGATTCATGCAAAGTTGCAGTTAATATCTGCAGATGGTCGAACGATCATTTATGGCCCTTCCTTCTAACTTTCTTTTTTTATTGAAATAATAAATCAGCTCGGTTGAGTTTTTTGATCAGGCGTGTACAAAGTGTTTAGCGATATAAGAACCCTCTATTGAAAATAATAAAACAAAGAGAGATGATTCAATGAGTGACAAAATTGCAATTGATTTCGAAAAAATTCAAGAATTGGTTGTGCTGTATGGCATGAAACTGATTTTCTTTGTACTTGGCGTTATTGCAACGATTGTGGTGTCCAAATGGCTGGCATCTCTCACGCGTAAAGCCCTCCGAAAAGGGGGTATCGATGAGTCGCTTCAAGCGTTTATAGGCAAGATGGTGAAATGGGCTGTTTTGGCGGCCGGGCTGGTTTCTTGTCTGGGCATTTTTGGCATTGAAACGGCCAGTTTTGCAGCCATTTTAGCCGCTGTTGGCTTTACGGTGGGCATGGCCCTTCAAGGCACGTTAAGCAATTTTGCATCCGGGGTGATGCTTTTGATTTTTAAGCCTTTTGTGCCAGGAGACGTTGTACAGATTGCTGGAGATACAGGTGTTGTGGCTGGCGTGGATATTTTTAACACCATGATTGATACGTTTGACAACCGTCGAATCATCGTTCCCAATAGCAATGTGTTTGGCAAAACCATTGAAAACATTTCGTTTCATGCCACACGGCGTGTGAGTGTTTCGGTGGGGTCCGCCTATGATGCCGACATGGATCAAACAAGAAAAGTTTTACTGGATACAGCCAAACAAACCCCTCATATTTTAAATGATCCAGAGCCTGCGGTGGTGCTGGATGGGTTGGGAGACTCTTCTATTAACTGGTCGGTGCGAGTATGGACCAAAAAGGAGGATTTTTGGCCCGTTCGGGATCAGTTAACGAGAGATGTGAAGTATGCACTGGATGAGGCGGGCATTGGCATTCCATTTCCCCAGAGAGACATTCACCTGATCAAAGAAAACTCAGAACAAGAATGATGTCACTGCAAGTTGGCTAGATCCTATGCAAATCCTCTTCGATCCACAGTCTTTGTTTCAACTTCATGAATACGGCATATCCATTCCGATGTTGGATGACCGTGTTCACAGCATCGTCAAGCACTTGCAAAACAAAGAAATTGAAATCTTGCAAAAGTCTGACGACCCAAATTGGCCCGAGGCATCCAAAGACATCATCGCTTTGGCCCATGACGAGGCCTATGTCCAGCAAGTATTTGGCAGTGAACGCCAAAAAGAATCTGCCATACAAACCTCATTTGAGCTGGTCACCGAAACAGGCCAATACCATCGATACCACCCCGATACAGCCAAACAGCCCTTAAACTATTTAATGGACCGAGCTTTGTTTCATACAGCAGGTACCATGAAAGCGGTGGATGTTGCACTTAATGACGGCTGTGCCTATTTTTTGGGCGGGGGCTTGCACCATGCCATGACATTTGGCGGGCGAGGATTTTGTGCGTTGAATGACATTGTGATTGCTGCTCGATGGGCACAAAAACATCACCGTTTAAAAAAGGTGTGGATCATTGATGTGGATGCCCATAAAGGCGATGGCACCGCACAAATCACCCATGACGATTCTACATTGGCAACGCTAAGCATTCATATGGCCAAAGGATGGCCATTGGATCAAGACCCTCACGACGAAAATGGTCGACTGCAACCCTGGTTTATACCCAGTGACATTGATATTCCGATAGAACAGGGTGGCGAAAAACACTATCTCACGCAACTCGAACAGGGCTTGGCTGCACTGGAAGAAAAATATGGTCAGCCAGATTTGGCCATCGTGGTTCAGGGCAGCGACCCATGTGTGGTAGACGCACTTCCGAGCTCTTCACTGCTGCAGTTGAGTCTAGAGCAAATGCTAGAGAGAGATCGAATGGTCTACTCATTTTTATCCAAACGTCATATCCCGCAAGCGTATGTGATGTCAGGGGGCTATGGCGATCAGGCATACCGAGTGTATTGCCAGTTTTTTGACGACATTTTGGGCTAAATGGATCGGTTTATTTGTCGTATGATTTCAATGTACAGCGCTACAGCATCTTCTAGTACATCATCATTAAAATCATAGCTTTGATGGTGAAGGGGTGTATCAATGCCCAACCCCAAACCAAAAAAGGCGCCTGGGATTTTTTGCGTATAATAGCCAAAATCTTCCGACCATCGAATGGGATCTTGCATATATTCGATGGGTAGGCCTATTTTATGGGCACTTTTTTCTACAATTTCATTGCATGCGTCCCAGCTTGTGGTTGCTGGAAAATAATCGTTTTCTTCAATATCCAGGGTAAAATTATTTTTAAATATTTGATGCAATGTATGAATAAATTTTTGTTTGTTTTCCTTTAATACTTCGTCTGTTAAAGCGCGAAGCGTACAGTACATTTCTAAATGACCTGGCGTAATGCCAAAGCTTGGCTCCCCCAGCTTCAAATACGTTAGCGTTGTAAGAAAAAAAGGGTGGGGCTGGTTTAGATCAGAGATGAGCTGATTGACTTTTGAAATATTTGTAAAAGGGCTATGAGCTTCATCTGGATAAGCAGCATGGGCGCTGGCCCCAGCAATGTTAATTTTTAACCCAACCGAAGAACACGCAAATGTGCCGTTTCGTAATACGATTTTTTTAGAAGACTCTTCCGGTAGGTTGTGTAAGCCAAAAATATAATCGGGCGATAACGCGATGAATTTTGAATCTTCCATGGCTTTTTTTGCACCTTCACCCACTTCTTCTGCAGGCTGAAAAAACAAAATGACATCGCCTCGATTTTCTAGCTGATGAAGCCGGCTTGCGATACCAGCAACCATGGTCATATGTCCGTCGTGTCCACACGAATGAGACACGCCATCATGCTTGGACCTATAGGAGTGGTTTTTAGGTTCTGCGATGGGCAAAGCATCGAGCTCTGCACGAAACATCACGCGGGGTTTTTGATGATCACCCTTAAAAACAAATGCCACACCCGTTTGAGCGATGGGTTGGATGACTTGATCTGGTTTAAAAGTTTGAATGTATTGGCTAAGGTGCGCAACGGTTTTATTTTCTTGAAATGCAAGTTCTGGGTGCTGATGCAGTTGCTGGCGAAGTGTTTTTAAATCCATTGCCACTAAGCCACAATCCTTCTTGGAAGATCAAGGGGCAATCTTGCCAGTACTTCATAGTCAATTTGAGACGTAAAATCACTGAAGGAAGATATCTTGATCTCTTTTTCACCTTGACCGCCAATCAATACAACTTCATCCCCAATTTGCACCCCTGGGACATTGGTTACGTCCACCGACACACAGTTCATGTTAACATTGCCGGTGATGTTGGCGTATTCACCCCGCACCAACACACGGGCTTGGTTGCTCAAGGCCCTTGCATATCCGTTGGCATAACCTGTTGGAATAACAGCAATTTTCTTATCTTCATCGGCAAAATATTTTGTGCCGTACCCAATAAATTCTCCGTGTTTAACACTTTTAAGCGACATGATGCGGGATTTCCACGTCAGCACACGTTTTAAAGGGTTTTTCGTTAGTTTATTTTTATAATAGTGAAGAATGTACGTTTCCTGATTGGGCCAGAACCCATACTGCAATATTCCAATTCGGACCATGTCCATTCTTGATTTTGGCAGCCGTATGGCTGCTGCAGAACAGGCGGTATGAAACGTTTGAATGTTTAATGCTTGGTCTTTGGCAAATTTTTTGAATCGATCAAATTTTTCCAACTGTTTTTTTACGCGAACATGGTTGGCAATGCTCTCTGCACCTGCAAAATGAGTACTCAAACCAATCACCTCAATATGGGCTGCATTATCCTGAATGAGGTTTGTACATTTTTTAAAGTCTTTGAGTAAAATACCGGTTCGGTTCATACCGGTTTCGGCTTCCAGGTGAATTTTAGCCTTTTTTCCCACTTCGCGTGCAACTCTAATCACCTGGTTGAGCATGGTTGCATCGTATACAAAAAACTCAATGTTGTTGTTGATGATCCATGGCAGGCTGTCGGGTGGCGATTCCCCCATGATCATGATGGTGGCATTGTTGATAAGGCTTTTATGCACTTCCAATGCTTCATAAGCAGTAAATACACTGAAATGGTCTACATCGTTTACGCGTTGTTGAATTTCAACAATGGGTTTGATGCCGTGACCATATGCATTGCCTTTCACCACAGATGAGAATTTGGTTGCGGACGGTACAAAATTTTTTCGAATGTATTCAACGTTGTTTTGTAAGGCGCTCTTTGAAATCTCAATGTAGTGGGAGCTTTCAGGCTCTTGGATTTGCATGGTCTCTCGCTTATTGTTTTAAATTGTACGGATCATTCTTTATTTATATTTTATAAAACAAAAGGGGCCAAAGATCCATGGCTATTTTGGTTAGGGTTTAAAGGTCTTCAACAAAAATCTTTTCAGTGATGCGCCAGAAGTGATCTTGCTTGCGTGCGATGATGTATGAAGGCATGCGCAATAATTTTTGAAAACGTATCACATCGTTGATGTTTTGAATGGCTGGGGCAAGTTCGGGTCTACGCATGTGAGACCGAAGAAAATTAATGTTAAATTTTTTCAAACTGGTGGCATTGTTGAGGTAGTGGTATTCCGATAAAGATTTCGCGTCGAAATCGTAATAAGTGACTTGTAAAAAGGGATTGCCTTTTTTATCCACACGTTCTTGGTACTCAATGGAGTCTGGTTTTAAAATATGCGCATTTTTTGATAATCGGGCTTGTTTTAATTTGGCATCTGCATCAATCAAGACCGCATTGCATTTTGTACATTGCCGAGCTGTGGTGTCATTTTCGCAGCCGCACCGATCACAGATTTTAAAGCGAAAACGATATCCACAGGGTGTAATCGTCATGGTCACTGGATCTTGCTCACCGCCTTTGCATTTTCGGCCATAATGTTCCAATACGTGCCCATCTGGATCAGCTAGACCCCAAAAAATATTTTCAAAACCACATTTGGGGCATTCTACGGTAACCGGCATGGATTCGCGTGTGGGTTTCTTCTCGCCCACTTCAGGTGCATAAATATCGTGGCTCACGCCTGTATAGTCCAAAATAAAACAATCTTGTTTCCCTGGATGAAGACGCAGGCCACGACCAATAATTTGCTGATAAAGACTCACCGATTCGGTGGGCCTGAGGATAGCAATTACATCCACATGGGGTGCATCAAAACCCGTGGTAAGCACCGAAACATTCACGAGGTAAGTAAATTTTTTATGTTTAAAATCTTCAATGATTGAGTCACGCTCTTTGTCATCGGTTTCACCTAAAATTAAACGGGCTTGGCCCTCGGGTAAGTAGCTTAGGATTTCACGCGCATGACCAATGGTGCTGCTAAAAATCATGACACCTTGACGATCATAGTTTTGGGTGATGTCGATGATGTTCTTGATAATAAGCGGGGTTAAACGTTTTTGCTTTTTTAGCAAGGCTTCTACTTGAGCCAGTGTGTACATTTTCCCGCTCTCGGTTAATTCAGAAAAATCATAAGATGTTACTGGAATGTCCACTTTGATCGGTGGCGTAAGATACTTATTTTGAATCATCGTGCTTAAGCTAAGCTGAAATATACAGTGTTTAAAAAAGCGATCTTGGGTGGTGAGGGTGGTGCCCTTTTCGTCTGTATTATACAACCATCCCATTCCGAGGCGATAGGGCGTAGCGGTTAAGCCCAAAATACATAATTGAGGATTGGCTTTGATTAACTTTTGAATAACTTGTTGGTACTGCGAATCTTCTTCTAAGCTTACGCGATGACATTCGTCAATGACCAAAAGAGAAAAATCTTTAA
The DNA here is from genome assembly GCA_964497185.1 of uncultured Bdellovibrionales bacterium. Taxonomy (GTDB): domain Bacteria; phylum Bdellovibrionota_G; class JALEGL01; order JALEGL01; family JAGRMV01; genus CAZCBX01. Next base: position 21,867 of record CAZCBX010000019.1, read on the forward strand.
AAAAAGAGGCCTCAGCGTTGGCCACCGATTGAATGCTGCCGAAAATAACTTTATGTCGCACATCTTTTTTATGAAGGCCTGCAGAATAAATGCCGGCTTTGCTGCCATAACTTTCGAATTTTTGATGATTTTGTTCTACCAACTCTTTAACATGAGCCAATACCAGTACACGGCCTTTGGCCATACGAGCCATTTCGGCGATGATCAGACTCTTGCCAGCACCCGTGGGCAAAACCACAACGGCAGGATCTCTCCTGCGGCGGAAATAGGCCAAACAACAGTTGACGGCTTCACGCTGATAAGGGCGCAATTGAAACATGAGACAACCTTATATTTTGCCTCGTGGCTTGTCATCTATAAATCAGCCTATGTGGCGCGTTTAAGATCGAATCACTTGAATGGCTACAGGTAAAATTTCTTCGACCCATGCCTTGTACTGCTCAGCTGATGGATGCAAACCATCCATCACCACTTGATTGCCAAGGCTTTGACTGATGTCGAAGATGTTGACCACTGTATAATTAAAGCTGTCTGCTTGTTTTTGAATAACCGCATTAAACCGTTGAATGCTTTTGGATGTGGCTGCGTTGCCGCCCATTCTTTGGCCAAGTCGGGTGCGGCTGTAGTCAGGTATGTTCACCACTAATACTTTGGCCTGCGGGGCTTTACGTTTAAAATTTTCGAAAATTTGGCTTAGGTTTTTTTCAAAAGTTTCGATGGTAACGCCCCGATAGTGATCGTTGGCACCAATAAGCAGTGTAATGAAGTCGGGTTGATATTGATCCAATACTTTTAACTCTTGGTGCAATACATTGTGGGTTTTGAAACCATTGCGCGCTGGGTTGGTTAAAATTTCTACATCGATGTTTGCCCCTTCAGATAAAGCTTTGGCCAATTGATTGGGCCAGCGCTCAACTTCGGTAACTCCTTCGCCAATGGTGTAAGAATCGCCAAAAGGGATGTAGCTGATTTGTATTGGATCTTGAGGCGCTTCTTTTTGGGTACATTGAA
>CAZCBX010000020.1:0-20189 GCA_964497185.1 uncultured Bdellovibrionales bacterium
ATGGAGATCAGAGCAAAAAAAATGGCGGAGAGAGGGGGATTCGAACCCCCGGTACGGTCTCCCGTACACACGCTTTCCAAGCGTGCGCCTTAAGCCACTCGGCCACCTCTCCTTGCTATTTTATAATTTTTGAGCTTCGGATAAAAAGTTATTTTCCTGACACTCAACTGGTCTGCATTAAACAATTCTAATGACAGACCTCCCGAAAACGGGAAGTATTCTATAGACTTTCCCTACCGTAGGAGCAAGTCTAAATTTTAAGAGCCGCGGTGCAATCGAGAAGTTTTCCGGATCGGCCACCTCTCCTTCGTATTTTATATGCGTCGAGTTTCAAACAAAGTATCTTTATTCTGACGCTCAACTGGTCTGCATTCAATAATTTTTATGACAGACCTCCCGAAAACGGGAAATATTCTATAGACTTTCCCTACCGAAGGAGCAAGCGAAAACACGACGATCTTACATAAAACGGTAAGTTTTACGGATCACCTATTTATTCTTGAAAAAAATGCACCCGGAGCCATGGCGCGTGAGCGCCCAAATAAATAGACGAACTTTGGCTTAGCCGTTGCTTTGGCAACGTGGCTAACGCCAAATTTTTGATCGCAACGCGATCAAAAACCTGTTCGAATCGCTCCACACAGCATGCGGTGTAGAAATAAGAAACATGAAATCGAAGTAGGAACTTGAAAATGGCGCATCCGGAGCCATGCAAGCGATAGCTTGCCCAGTGTGCAGACGAACATTTGTTTTAGCCGCACTTGAAGCGGTAGCGACTTAGTGCGCGGCTTATGTCATGTTTTTTGCTCACAAAGTGAGCGGAAAACTGACCGAATCGCTCCACACAGCATGCGGTGTAGAAACAAGAAACATGAAATCGAAGTAGGAGCTAAAAAATGGCGCACCCGGAGCGATTCGAACGCCCGACCCCTTGATTCGTAGTCAAGTACTCTATCCAGCTGAGCTACGGGTGCGTGTAGTTAAAACAACCGTCATTGATTGAACAATGGCGCGACCTCTTTATGGCCCAAAAAGCTGGATCCATATGGAGAACTCGCAAGCTCGTTCCTATCATGGCTGCTCGCGCTATGCAAAAGCAGTGCTTTTGCAAGTTTAAAGCGCTCACGATAGCCTGAGCTACGGGTGCGTAGGCGGTTGTTTTTATGCAATTTATGACCATATGTAAAGGGCAAAAAACGCAAAAACGTGAATAGGGATAAGAGTGCCCCATCCTAGGCCGGATAAAAATGATGGCTCTTTTTCCTGTACGGCCCCCTGGTGCCTGGCATGCGGTCATGATACACCACTAATCAATATGACGGAGTCAAACCTTTCAAACGAAGATCAACGCTGGATGGATGAAATAATTTCGCTGGCTAAACAAATTCCAGCGGCCGAAGTGCCGGTGACAGGTATTTTGGTCTCGAAGGGTGAAAAAATCGTGGCCGGCGGCAATCAGCGCGAAACACGCCAAAACCCCCTTGGTCACATTGAAATTCAACTCATTCAAGAAGCATGCAGTGCTTATGAAAGTTGGCGTCTGCCAGAGACAACCCTGTATGTCCTCATTGAACCTTGCCTGATGTGTACGGGGGCAATTTATGCTGCGCGCATACCGCGTGTGGTTTTTGGAGCACCCAATCCCAAAGGGGGCTCTTTGGTTTTTATCCAAGAGCATCGCAAACAACTTGGGCTGAATCACAGTGTCCAGTGGGTCGATGCCCAAAGACACGATGAGGCTTCTGCCATCATGAAAAATTTTTTTTCCAACAAACGTCGAAATAAGTGAAAAACTTGGCATCATGCACAATCGCGCCTATGCTTATAGACAACAAAGCAATATTGAAGGAAACACCATGACTGACTCAAAACCCAATGTATTGATCACGGGCTGTGCATTGCCAGCGGCCATTTCATTTTTTAAGTCTCTTGATCCAGATAAGTTTACATTTTTTATGCTCGATCGAGACCCATACGCATCCGGGTTGTACCTGGTTCCTTCTGCACGTCGAATTGTCTTAAAGCCCACTGAAGAAAAATCATACACCAATTGCCTGCTTGAAGCCTGTAAAGCACATGCCATCAATTTGCTTGTACCGACCTTGGATGAAGAATTAATGGATATTTCTAAAAGGGTAGATGAATTTGAAAAAATAGGCTGCAAAGTGCTTATTGCCAAACACGAAACCATCGAGTTGTGTGAAGACAAATATCAGCTGCTCAAAAAGGTAGAGCATCTTTTTCCAAGCCACGACTACATTTCATATGACCAAAACGTCAATGTGCATGAACTGCCTCTGCCCATGGCCATGAAACCGCGCAAAGCTTCTGATGGCCGTGAGGTGATTTGTATTGAATCCAAAACACAATTGCAGACCTACAAACGAGATGGCTCTTACTATCTACAATCTTACTTGCCTGGCCAAGAGTATTCAGTCGATGTGTATCGCAACCGCAGCGGAGAAATTTTGGCATGTGTGCCCCGAGCAAGATTAAAAATTGAACAAGGGGTCGTCATTACAGGGGAGTCACGCAATCATCAAAAACTCATTGAGCTGACGTCTCAAATTGCGCATGCCATCGACTTGTTTGGTGTGGCCAACATTCAATTTAAAGAAAACGGCCAAGGCGATGCCATTTTGATGGAAATTAATGTGCGCTTTCCGGCATCGATGACGTTGACTGTGCAAAGTGGGGCCAACATTCCCCAAATATTTGTCGATGAAGTTCTGTATGAAAAAACTTCTCACGATCTCATACCTGTCAAAGAAGTGGCCATGACGCGGTTTTTCCAAGAAGTGTATTTTGAACCACGTGAAATGCTCAGTCGTTAACGATACTTGTATCGATTGATCATCAGAATGGATCCCATGATCAAGCCGATGCCCAACAGCGCGATGGCTGTTAGCGGTTCATCAAACCACCACCAGCCTACAATCACCGAGGCCACGACACTAAAGTAGCTGTAATGAACAATGTGTGATGCTTGGGCGGCTTGATGGGCTTTGGTTAAAAACCATTGAGCAATTTGCGTAATCACACCGATGCCCAAAAGCATGGTCCACTCAAAAAGAGTGGGCGGAGCCCATTGCCAAATCGCCAGCGGTAAAAACACGGGCACGGCCACCAAAGATAAATACAGAATCACGGTGATGGGTGCTTCTTTTCCTTTTAAAAGTCGGATCACATTGTAGGCAATACCCGCAAACAAGCCCGACATGGCACCAATGAAAAAATCTTGAAAAGAAATCGACATCGAGCCTCCTTTGAGAAAGGTGACGCCAATAAAGGCGGTGGCGAAAAAAAGCCATTGTTTGGGCTTGGGTTTTTCGTTCAAAATAAAAATGGCAAAAATAATGGTAAAAATCGGGTAGAGATTAATCAAGGTTGAGGCGGTTGCCAGGGGCAAATTCTGCAAAGCATAGAAAAATGACAACAAACCTGCCGTGCCGAACAGTCCCCGAAGAATTAAAAGTCGTTTGTGTTGCCCCCAAAAAGGTACTTTTTGTTTGGCAATGATCGCGCTGCATAAAATCAGTGAAATGATGGCGCGAACCAACACAATCTCATAGGCAGGTATATGGGGAATGTATTTTACAAACAGCGTCGCAATAAAAAAGCATGTGGTCGATAGCAGTATGTAACGCGTGCCAGGTTGCATGAGGGAGCCTTGTTGAGTTTGTTTACAATGAAAAAACATGTCTCTATCTTGAAGAGGGAAGCAACGCAAGACCTAGCTTTGAACTACGGCCTGTGGCCAAAGCCAGACCATAGCAGAACCGTATTTTTTTGGCATTTATGCATAAATCCGTGTTAAGACATATCTGTGTCTGAGAATCATTTTGAAAAACTTAATCAATACATTGAAGACGAAGGGTTGCGTCACTCCAGCAGCCGAGAGCAGGTCGCCAAAGCTTTTTTTAGTTCAGAAGATCACATTACAGTGGAAGACCTCTACGAAAAGGTAAAAAAGAAAAACCCAAAAATTGGTTTGGCCACCGTCTACCGAACGCTCAATTTGCTTCAAGACATCGGTTTAGCGGTCCGCCGAGACTTTGATACAGGTGATGCCGCCTACGAACCCTACTCCGACGACCACCATGACCACCTTATTTGTTCATCATGCGCCAAGATTGTTGAATTTTATGAAGATGACATTGAAAAAGCCCAGGTGAAAATTGCCAAAAAATATGGCTTTATTTTAACGGACCATAAGATGGAGCTTTATGGTTTGTGTAAGGCTTGTCAAAAAAAGTAATACGTTTTTTTTTATCTGTTTCTTTTTCTTTTCTTTTTAGGTTTCGTGGGGCCCGTGGGGGTCTGCATTCGCTAGGTCCTCGCTTACGCTGCGGAGGCGCTCATGCAGACCCCCACGGGCTGACATTTCTTTGATGGGGTTGGGTTGGTGTGTGTGAAAAGACAAACGCCAACAGCGTTTGTTTCTATATTCGATTTCTTTGGAACAGGCTGTGATTTTCTCGGCAGCTTATGGGGTTTATGCGAGCGCCTCCGCAGCGTAAGCGAGGACTTAGCGAGCATAAATCCCATAAGCTGTAAACGAAACGCCATTGAAAAGATCTTACAAGGCGTGAGGGGCAGCGAGGTTTATTTAATATTAGATTGTCTTGCCTGTCTAAGACTGATAATGAGAACCTTTATCACCAAGCGACCCTATGCATACGTTGGCAACATATCAAAGCTCTGAACCTGTTCTCATTAAAGATCTGCTGGGGGATGACTTAATTGTAACCCGTCTTTTTGAAATGGGTTTTATGCCAGGGCAAAAAGTGACCATTCAGCATCGCATGGCCTTTGGGGGTCCGATCATTGTATTCATTCAAAAAACCAGTGTAGCGCTGCGGATGGAGGAGGCTTCATGCATCCAGATTCAAGAATGAAAGGGGCCATGGCTTATGTCGCATTTGTCGGTGCACCCAATTCAGGCAAAACAACGCTTTACAATCGGCTAACCAAATCCACCCATAAAACAGTCAATTATCCTGGCTCTACCGTCGATTATGCCCAGGGCAATATTCATGCCGTGCATGGCAGCAATACCATCATTGTGGATACCCCCGGCACTTACAGCCTGTTTCCCAAGTCCCCCGATGAAAAAGTAACCGTTGATTTGCTTTTTAAGCACCTGGGTACACCCCGATTGATTGTGGCTACAGTGGATGTGCATCAAATTTCCCGCCATCTTTTGGTGGTGGAACAATTGATTGAAGCCAATTTCAATGTGGTGGTGGCACTGACCATGACAGACTTGGTGGATGTTTCCAAATTGGATATTCAGGCCATTTCCAATGCTTTTTCATGCCCTGTTGTGCCCGTCTCGGGCGCATCAGGCGAGGGCGTTGATGATTTGGTGCGTGTGCTGGACGCACAGAAAAACTTGCTGCCTTCATCCCCCCAACCATTGGAAAGTTGGACCAATGAAAAACAAGCCAAGCACGCCAAACGCTACAGCCTGATTCAAGATCAAGTGTATCAACAAGCCATTTCGGAAGAAGTCATGCATCGAACCCGTCAGCTGGATCAGTGGATTCTCCACCCGATTTTTGGGCTAAGTTTGTTTCTGATGATCATGTTTGGCTTGTTCAGTTCCATTTTTTGGCTTGCGGCCCCCTTTATGGATTGGGTGGATGGCTTTTTTGGCAGTGCAGCCGGCTGGGTTTTATCGGTGGCGCCCGATGCGCTTTGGGCAGACTTTATTGCCAATGGCATGATTGGCTCCATGGGTGCGGTGCTGGTGTTTGTGCCGCAAATTGCCATTTTATTTATTGGTATTTCTCTTTTGGAAGATTCAGGGTATTTGGCCCGGGCCTGTTCACTGATTGACAAACCCCTATCCAAACTTGGGCTTAATGGACGATCTTTTGTACCCCTGTTGTCTGGCTATGCATGTGCCATTCCAGCCATGATGGCGGCCCGATCGATCCCATCCAAAAAAGAAAAAATGCTGACGCTCTTTGTTATTCCACTGATGAGCTGCAGTGCTCGGTTGCCTGTATATGCGCTTTTGCTTTCTTTTCTTTTTTGGGAGCAGGCGGCGTGGAAACCGGGGTTGGGTTTGGCCTGCATTTATTTGTTGAGCATTGTTGTGGGTGCCATCGCAGCTGCCATTGGCAATCGGATGATTCAAGCCGAGCAAGTTTCATTTTTGGTGCATGAACTTCCCTACTATCGGCGTCCAGGGTTGCGACTGGTGGCACAAAATGTCTTATCCAAAACTTGGGCGTACATTAAAAAGGCAGGGCCCATCATTTTTTTCTTTTCCATTCTTTTTTGGTTGGGCACCACATTTCCCAATACCAAAGCAGCCAACGATGTTGAAAAACTCCAAACCAGTTATGCTGCACAGGTTGGACAAGTTATAGAGCCGGTCATGGAGCCCATGGGAGGAGACTGGCGAACAGGTACAGCGTTGCTTGCAGCCTTTACAGCCCGTGAAGTTTTTGTGTCGGCGCTGGCCCTGGTCTTCTACATTGCCGATGAAGAAGAGGCGTCTTTGCAAACTTCTTTGATTCAAAGCATGCAACAAGCCAAAACCGACGACGGGCGACCCCTATTTACCACGGCATCGGTGCTGGGTTTGATTGTATTTTTTATGATTGCCTTGCAATGCATGACCACTGTAGGCGTGGCCCGCAAAGAATTTGGCAACTGGAAATGGCCATTGATTCAACTTGGCGGTTTTACTCTTGTGGCTTATGTGCTCGCTGTAGCAGTGGTACAAGGCTTGCGCCTAAGTGGAATTGCATAGAAAAAAGATTTGACAAAAACATTAAATACCAATATTGATAATCAGTATCAATAAGGTACGGATGCGTAACCATAACAGCATGTCACCCCCCTCAAGACATGCTGACATGTTTCAACATCCTCAATCAAACAAAGGCCCTCAAGCTAGCTGATTCTGACTCCGGCAAACTTGAGGGCTTTCGTTTTTTCATTTTGAAGCTTTTTGCACTTTTCATAAATATAGAAACAAACGCCAAGGGCGTTTGTCTTCATACCTCTCCACCCCCGTCCCGAAGACGAAACGCCAGCCCATGGGGGCTTTCATGCGCGTCTCCGCAGCGCAGCGAGGACTAGCGCATGCAAGCCCCCATGGGCCCATCGGTCTTCACTCATCATAATCCACCTTCAATAAACCAATCTACTATATTTTGCCTTTCACCATCTCCTGTAATAAAACCATATTGTGCGTAAGTATCTAAAATTTTTACCCATTGCCGTGATTATCGGCGGACTCATCTTCTGGAAAATCACTTCACAAGAAGCTTTTTCGTTGTCCAACTTGCTGGCTGATATTCGAAATTTGGGCTGGGTGGGCATGCTCTACTTTGTAGGGCTGTATATCGTGGCAACGGTGATGCTGATTCCAGGGTCGGTCATCACATTGGCTGCCGGCTTTATCTATGGGTTATGGATCGGTACGGCGCTGGTATCGGTGGGCAGTGTGGTCGGTGCAACATTGGCCTTTTTGTTAAGCCGCACCATTTTGCATGACTGGGTTCAGCAAAAGACCCAAAATTTTCCCAAATGGAAAGCAGTTCAAAGCGTCATTGAAAAAAACGGGCTCAAAATGATCATGCTTTTGCGGCTGACACCCGTGTTTCCCTTTAGCTTGCTCAATTATTTTTTGGGTGTCACCCGTATGAAATGGCATCATTATATTTTGGGCTCGTGGGTGGCCATGTTGCCGGGTACTTTTTTGTATGTTTATTTGGGCTCGATTGCCAAGAGCATCAATCAAATTATTCAAGGGGAAACCCAATCCTCACCAGCTCAAAAAATCTTATTGGGTGTGGGGTTGCTGGTTACCCTCTATATTGTGGTGTGGGTGACCCGAAAAGCCAAAAAAGAACTTGAAATTGAAACCCAGAAAGCACAAAAAGCATGACCGAGAACAGCAAAAAATTTCCCATTGAGCAATCGGACAATGATCGATTGTTGCAACAAATCTTTCCCCAAACTTATCAGAACCCCACCGGAAGAGGAAAATACAATCTGGTGGTGATCGGTGCTGGCACAGCTGGGTTGGTCACTGCAGCCGCAGCGGCCAAAATGGGCGCCAAAGTTGCGTTGATTGAAAAACAACACATGGGCGGCGACTGTCTTAATTTAGGCTGCGTGCCTTCCAAAGCCATCATCAGTGATGCAAAAAAAATGCACGCGAGTCAGACCATTTCATCCAACATCTCCTGGGACGAAAAACAAGCGTATTTTCAAAAAAGCATGGCCCGCATGCGCAAACTTCGTGCAGACTTCGCCAAAGTCGACTCGGTGGAGCGTTTTGATTCCATCGGGGTCGATGTATATTTGGGTCAAGCTCAGTTTACCTCACCCAACGCCATTGAAGTCGAAGGGCAAACGTTATCATTTGCGCATGCCGTGATTGCCACCGGCGGCAAACCCAGAGCTTTAAAAGTCGATGGATTGGATGAGAGCCAATACCATACCAACGAGACCATTTTTGCCATGCAAACCCTACCAAAGCGCTTGGTGGTGGTGGGCGCTGGTCCCATCGGATGCGAAATGGCTCAAACATTTGCACGCTTTGGCAGTCAGGTGACGGTGGTCAACTTTGATTCAAACATTCTGATTCACGATGATCCAAGCATGGCAAAAGTGGTCTACGATCAATGTGTCAAAGATGGAGTGACCTTTCAGCTTAAGACCTCCATTGAAAAAGTAGAACATACCGCCGATGGAAAAGTGCTGCATTTAAGCAACGGTCAAACAGTAACGTGTGACGAAATACTTGTCTCCATTGGACGAGAGCCCAATATGGAGGGCTTAGGCTTAGAAAATGCATGCATTGAAAAAGACAAGCATGGGATAACGGTGAACGATAAGCTCCAAACCACCAACAAAAAAGTTTTTGCCATCGGGGATGTGGCCACCCCATACAAATTTACCCACGTGGCCGATGAAATGGCCAGGGTGGTCATTCAAAATACATTGTTTCCTGTGTCACGAAAAATGAAAGATGTCTTGATCCCTTGGGTGACCTACACCGACCCCGAATTGGCATTTGTTTTTCCTCAATACGGCGATCTAAAACCCGAGGACTGCGAAAAAATTGAAATGGACATGGAACACAATGATCGAAGTCTGCTGGAAGGGCGCAATGAAGGCAAAATGTTGGTGTATCTTCATCCAGACAAGGGCCATATTATGGGGGGGCACATTGTTGGCCCGCATGCAGGCGAGTTGATTGGTCAATTAACCATCGCGGCCAGTCAAAAGCTTCAACCCAAAGCTTTTGCTTCACTCATTTATGCCTACCCAACCCGCAGCTCGATCTTTCGAGGCATGGGAGACGAAGTGCGCAAAAATGACTTCAAACCCTTGTATAAAAAAATCTTTAACAAGATTTGGGCTTGGCAGCGGGGGCAGTCTTGAAAAAACCCCTGGCGTGGGTGGTTTTGAGCAAGTGGCCTTACCCAGGCCAACTCAAAACCCGAATTGCCAAGACCACCAACCCCTGTTTTGCAGCAGATTTATCATGGGCCATGCTCGATGATACCCTGACACAACTTGAAAAATTGGAAGCCCGCATGGAGGTTTATCTTGCCATGCCATCGCCCCCCACCTGGCTGCGCGCGTATCGACAAGCCACCCTGATCGATCAAGGGCAAGGGAATTTGGGTGATCGTCTGGAAAGCATCACCCAACAAATGTTTCAAACCCATTCTCAGTTGGTATTGATGGGCAGCGATAGCCCCCACATTCCCCAAAAAACCATTGTACAAACCCTTGAAAGTCTAAACAATCAAAGCAGCGTATTGGGCTTGGCCAGCGATGGTGGTTATTACCTGCAAGGATTTCCCCACAAGCCGGTGGATTTATTCATCGACATGCCGTGGAGCACCGATTCGGTGGGTGCCATCATGCAAAAAAGACAAGCAGCACAATTTGAAAAAGTCGACCCTTTGCCACCGTTGACCGACATTGATCAATGGCAGCACACGGCCAATTTGCACGATTCACATATCACCCCCAACAGTGCCGTCTTGCTAAGCCGGCAAACCCTCCAGCCATGACCATTGACATCGTCATGCCGGTTCGAAACGAAGCCAAGTGCATTGCCCGAAGCATTCAAGCCATTCACGACGAACCAGCTGTGGGGTTGATTCACGTGGTGGATGGTCAAAGCACCGATGGCACTTTAAAAAAAACCCACACCTTCCACAAAGTATGCCGACACAGCATACCACCGAGCCGAGGCCGCCAATGCGATCACGGTGGCAAAGTCGCTCAAGCTGAGGCGCTTTTGTTTTTACACGCCGACGTCCAGTTGCCCGACGGTTGGGCGCAAGCCGTCACAGAAGCTTTATCGGATGCCCAAACTGCGGGGGGTGCATTTCAAATTTTAACGAAACCCGATCCATCCATCCAGAGCTGGGCCAACCGCTGGGTTTTTATTGGCAATTTGCGTTCACGCTATACAACACGCCCCTATGGCGACCAGTGCATCTTTGTCAGAAAAAACGTTTTTGACAAAGTGGGCGGCTTTCCCCATCAACCCCTTTTTGAAGACTACGAGTTTTCCTGCCGCATGGCCACCCAGGGCAAAATCCACATCATCAAAGACAAAAAAGCCATCGTCTCCGGCCGCCGCATGCAACACCGCCCCATCCGAACCCTCATCTACAACAATACGTTTCCTCTATTGTATCGTTTAGGCATCTCACCCCAAACCTTAAGAAAGTGGTATGGATAAAAAAAAGGCCAGACTGTCGAAACAATCTGGCCTTTTGTAATGACTAGTTTAATTTTTTATAGTTGGCTGTCAAAGGTGCTTGAGTAACTTTCTCCACAAATTTGACCCTCTGAGCTACCTGAGAAGGTGTCGCCATCAGAAGAAAAGTTTGCATCAACACTAATGCCACATACTCCTGCTCCATTGGCATTGCCAGTAACGTCCAAACCACCCGCTACTGAATATTCAATGCTAAAGCTTTGATTTTCTAGCTCTTCATCCAGCACAAAGTCAACTGTGTAATCACCATTGATCGTGCCATTAAGCGTAAGTACATTGTTGGTTTCGTTATCCCTAACCTGGCAGTTATCAAAAACTGATTCGCTTTCTGCTGTTACAGAAAAATTAGTGCTTGCCTGATTAATATCACTGCTGCTGCCAGATGTTGTGGTTGTAATGGTGCCACCTTCATCGCAACTCGATGTATCGGTTGAGGAAGAAGATTGAGCTTTTGTTGAGATATCAATATTGGAAAGTTGACGCTTAAGGCTTTGTGTAAGCGAATTATCAAATCCATTTGTTGGCACAGTTTCATTGACCGCTTCACCAACAGCTTCTTGTTCAGAACTTGTAAGCGTAGTGGTTGACTCTGGAACGTCTGTTGAATCGCTGCCACCACAAGCGATCATGCCAAATGACAACATTACACATAAAGTCCTCAATAAAAATTTCATGTTAATACCTCCCTGAAATTTAACATTGGTTGATAAAGTCAGATGGTACATTAAGCGTTAAAACCAAGCAAAAAAACTCGTTGATTTTAAAGCAATTTGAATGATTGTTACTTCATCCCTTTTTTTACGATGAGGTCCCATTCTTTTTTGCGGACGGGTTGGATGGATAGGCGTTGGCCTTTTTGAAGCAAGGCCATGTCGCTCAAGGCCTTGATGTCGCGCATTTCTTTGAGGGTGACGGGCGTATCAAAAATTTGATCGAGCTTGATGTCGACCATGAACCAGCGGGGCTCTGTTTCTTTGGCTTTGGGGTCAAAGTATTTTGATTTTGGGTCAAATTGATGATGGTCTGGGTAGCCTTCTTTGACCACGGTGGCGGTGCCAACCACGGCCATGGGCTCTACGCGCGAGTGATAAAATAAAACGCCATCGCCTTTTTTAATGTCGTCACGGAGCATATTGCGCGCTTGATAGTTGCGTACGCCTTCCCAACAGGTTGTTTTTTTAGGGGATTTTTTAAGATCTTCGATGGAAAATACATTGGGTTCGGTTTTCATGAGCCAGTAATTCATACATGCAATTTACCCAAAGTCATGCATGCCGACAAGTTTTGCATGGGACTTCATGTTTCCAATTTGCGCAAAAAATCACCGCTTACGATCAAGTGCTTTTTTAAAAATACAACTATTTTCATATGTTATAGGTGTGTTGGTGATGGTATAAAACTTGCTTTATCTATAGGTATGATGAAAACGATCAAAACACTCCTACAACTCCCCTTATTCTCATTGCTGGCATTAAGTCTGGTCCACTGTGGCTCAGCAGGAGATGGCACCTCTGGTTCTGCTTACATAGAGGGCGGCGGCACAGCTGGTTTGGCGGTGCCATCGATTCAAGCAGATCGATTGCAAGGAAATGACATCACGTTAACCTTCACCATGGATTCTGAGGCGGATTTTTCATACATTGAAATTGAGCGCAAAGAAGGCGCGGATGGTTCATTTTCCTATCTAGGTGAAGTGGAAGCGCTTTCCTATTTGGATGAAGATTTAACTGCGGGCGTGACCTATTATTACCGAGCGCGGGCGGTGTATGAACAAGACGCAGCCCTATTGTTTTCTGCATACAGTGAAGTTGATCAAGAACGAATGCCTCGATAAATCCAATCCATGAAGTGGCTTTTTGAGCACAAAATGGGCATTTCTATGCGCATGTTGTTTTAATTTGTGCCAAAAATCAGCACTTTTGTTCCCTCTGTTTTAAATCAATATAAATCATTTCAATGACTTAGCTAGATTTGGGGTTTGGCATGGGCTTTGCTTTTATAATAAGCATGATGAAACACACTTACAAACTGCTACAAGTTTCTTTTTTCTCACTTTTATCGCTCACCATGGTTCATTGTGGGTCTTCTGGCGATGGCGGCACCAATGGTTCCTCGTTTATTGGAGGTGAAACGGATTCGGGTCTTTCCGTACCGACCTTGGCTGCTTCGAAAGTAAGCAATGATGTAACGCTTACCGTGGAGTTGGATGCAGAAGCTACTTTTTCTTACATTGAGATCGAGCGCAAAGATTCTGCAAACGGTGAGTTTGCGTATTTGGACGAAGTGGAAGCTTTGTCATTTGAAGACCAGGATTTAAACAACGGTACATACACCTACCGCGTGCGAGCAGTGCATGCCATCAACGGAATGATTTATTTTTCAAGCTATAGCGATGAAGACAGTGTGACCATCGGAGTCACCCAAGCTGAAGTAGACAAAGAGACATCAACGATTGGCGAGTAAGTTAAGACTGACTAAATGTAACAAGCAGACTACCCATGATGGCTAGCCCCAAGGCTAGCCATTTTTTTGTGGTCAGCGGCTCACGCAAAAAAAGCCCAGCTAAGATAACCGTAAAAAAGACAGAAAGTTGCGTAATGATGCCTGCCACGCTTGCCTTGGCGTATTTGAAACTACCGATCCAAAGCAAAATGCAAGGGTAGGCGCCCATAAAACTGGGGAAAAAAGCAATTCTCCATACGGGTTGAGGTTTGAGAATGGCAAAGATTTTTTTTCGGTCATGGCGAAGCAAGCCCACACCGACCAGAAAAACGGTTCCCGCCACCATGCGCAAGGTGGTGGTCCATACGATGGGATAGATTTCAAGTTGAGGTTTGATGATGACCACGCTTACACTCATTAAAGCCATGGCCAACGCGCCCAATACCACCCCTTTGAAAAAAATATTGGTTTCGATGGGCTCTTTTTTACGGTCAAGATAAATCAAGGGGATGCTGGCCAAGACCAAGCTCGCGCCCACAATTTTGGCGAGGGTGATGTCCTCTTTTAAAAGGATAAATGAAAAAATCATAATCATGGGCGCGTAGAGGCAGTCGACAATGGCGCTTCGACTGGCACCCAAAAGATTAAGGCTTTGAAAAAGCAGGGTGTCGGCAATACCGATGCCCACCATGCCACTGGCCATGAGCATGATGTAATCACGGGTGGGGATGGCTGGCCAAAGGGTTTGGCCCAACATCACGGTGGTCAACAGTAAAAAAAAGGAACCGATGGTGTTTTTAAAAAAGTTTAAGGTAAACGGACGGATGTGATGGCCCGAAACTTTAAACAGAATAATAGAGATGGCCCATAACAGTGCATTGAGCAGCGCCATGCTTTCACCAATGTAAGGAACGGCATCCAACATGGAGAGGGTGTATCAGGGATAAAACAATTTGGACAATGCTTGTTTAAATTTCTTCTTCGTCTTCCATGGCGCCTTTGAGCACATGGACATAGGTGATGCGGTTGCCGGAAACATCGCTCACCGAAATTTCATATTCGTCAATTTTGATTTTATCGCCCAAATTGGGTGTGTGTCCCAAAGTATTAAACACCAAGCCACTGAACGTGTCGCCTTTTTCTTCCATGGGGATTTCCCAACCGGTTTGACGGTTAAAATCATGCACGGGCGTGCGTCCCAAAACAATGTAAGAATGGTCGGTGATCTTTTGAATGGATTGCAGTTCTTCTTTGTCGAATTCATCGCGAATTTCACCAACGATTTCTTCCAGGATGTCTTCTTGGGTGATCAGGCCTTGGGTGGTGCCAAATTCATCTTTGACGATGGCCATGTGGGTAAAACCACGCTGCATTTCTGCCAAAATGGTAAAGATGGCTTTGCGTTCGGGGACGCGCAAAATGGGTTTGATAATGCTGCTGATGGTTTTGTTTTTTTGTGCATGGATGATGCGCACCAAATCTTTGAGATGAATGACGCCCAAGACGGTGTCGAGTGTTTCTTCAAAGATGGGCACGCGGGTGTAACGCTCTTTCATCATGCGGGCCAGTAATTCTTCTGGTTTGATGTCATGGGGACTGGCAAATACTTCCGCCCTGGGTATCATAATTTCTTCAGCGGTCATTTCAGCTGCTCTGGCCGTGGAGCCAATGATGGGCAGCGGTGAGCCCTCAGCATGAATGTTGGATGCGCCGTTGTCTTCTTTGACTTGTCTTGCCATGGCCAGAATGGAGTCGTACGCTCTTACATTTTCGGTGGAGGTTGAGCCGGTCAAAGTCGATACGATCGGGTCAATGAGTTTTTCAAAAAACCAATGCACGGGGGATAAAAGCAAGTGCAAAAAGTACAAGGGAAGAGAGACGATGTACGATATCCGTTTGGGATTTTTGGCCGCCACCGCTTTGGGGATGATTTCAGAAAAAATAAGCACCAGTACGGTCATGGCGATGGTAGAGATAATAACCCCTTGTTCGTTGCCAAAGTAATAAATGCACAACGCCGATGCTGTGGAGGTGGCCAGGATGTTCACAATGTTGTTGCCGAGCAAAATGGTGACCAACAAGCGAGACGTGTTGCGGATGAGTTCTTTTACAGCTGCGATGGTGGGCCGAACATGCTCTTTGATGTCTTCGTCTACGTCATGGGAAGAAACGCGCAGCAAGGCTGTCTCTGAGCCCGAAAAAAAAGCAGACAAGAGCAGACAAAAGACAATGACAATTGCGTAGATGATTACGTCCATGGCAATATCAGTGAAGATGGTCCTGGTAACGCAGGATCAGGGTGGTCAGCATTCATCATGTCTCTATACGCTACCATATACTCAAACGCAACGCCAAGCTGCACCTCATTGATTCTGATGAAGCTGATCGTTGAGTTCAATTTTTTGCTGGTTGGGCTTGCACACCATTTTGCCTGTCGTGGTATCGGTATAAAATAGGAGGTTGCTTCGGCCGGACAAATGTAAGGCTTTGGTGATGTTTTGGCCTTCTTGAACCGGCGCGCCATCTAAGTTGATGGGGGTGTTGTGTTGGTCGTACATGGAAACCTTGCTACCGGCGGTCACATAGGTGCCGGCCGCGATGGTGCAGCCATAGCCCAGTGAAATGCCCGTGCCGGACATGGCCCCTAGCAGGCAAGAAGCGCCAATGGATATCACATTGTCATTGCCGCCAGACAGTGTCCCCATAATGGACGCTGCACCGCCCACATCGCTGTCTTTATCCACAAAAACGCCAGCAGAAATTCGGCCTTCTACCATGGAGGGGCCTTGGGTACCGGCATTAAAATTGATGTATCCGGCCGGCATCACCGTGGTGCCTGACCCCAGATAAGCACCCAAGCGAACTTGACTGCTGGCCGCAACGCGGACATTGGAGGGTGTTTCGTACGAAAGCATATAAGGAAATTTATCCACGTGTGTAATCATGAGCTCTAGGCCCTTTTGAGCCATAGCGATGCGAGCCAACGGCGTATCTTGCGGTAGATAAGGGCCTGCGTTGGTCCATGCCACGTTGGTTAAAGAACCAAAGGCGTTTTCCAAATTGGTTTGATGGGGCTTGAGTTTGCGTTGACTGAGCAAATGAAGCTTGGCGTAAGCTTCTTCCGCATTTTTTACGGGCTGGTCGATGTCAAACAGGGCCATGACAATTAAATCGCTGGTGTGGTAATCGTTTTCTACATATTTGAACAGTTCAATTACATGTTGCTCGCGCTCGGATAACGGATGTTTCTTTAGTTTGGGCAGATCGGCCGAAGCCAACGTAATGAAAGGTTGGTCAGCAGACGGCCAGCACAATTCTTCAGACCAAGCTTGCCAAAGCCCCAGTTCTTCTTGATCATGAAAGTCTGCATATCGGACATCCAAGGTTCGATCTTCTCGTCTGCGGCGAAGGCCAAGTGCAAAATAAGTGGGCGTGTCCATTAGGGTTGTCCTTTGCAAAGTACGTTGGTTAGAATTTCACCATACCGCTTGACCATGTCGATCTCAATATATTCATCATCACGGTGAGCTTGAGCGGTTAAACCGGGGCCAAAATTAAAAGCGGCCATGCCGTGGGCTGTAAATTGCGCCACATCGGTCCATGCTTGTTTGGCTTGAACAGGTTGACCCATGGTTTCAATCACGGTTTTAAACAAAGGGGTCTCCAGCACGTCGCCCGCTGGACTGGCATCGATCAATGACATGGTTAGATGGGGAATTTGCCACGATGCTACCAAGTCTTGCAGCTCTTGCCATGCTTGTTTTTCCGTGCGTGTAGGCGCGAAGCGAAAATTAACATTGCCCTCCCAATAACCGGGCAGCGATGTGCGTCCTGGTTGTGTATGGCTTTGGGTGATTTGAATCACATCATAAAATGTTTGACCAAAAATTTCGTGGGCTTTGGGCTTGAGTTGAGACATTTTTTCAATCAACGGCAGGGCCCGATACAAAGCATTGTGACCATCCCATGGCCGGGCTGAGTGGCAAGCCACGCCTTGAATATGTGCTTTGGCGTGGAGGCTGCCAACGCAACCAATTTGCACCGTTAAATCTGTAGGTTCGCCAACCAAAGCCAAGTCTATGGTATCAAAATACTGATTGTGCTGATGGAGCAACTCATACAGTCCATTATCCACCATCGGCGTTTGTTCTTCCCGCGCGTACAAAATAATGGATATGCCATAGTGCTGAGCAATGGTGGCCGCGTGTTTTTTAAGCACGTCAAGGTATACAGCCACGGCGCCCAGCATGTCCGATGCGCCCGATCCATACAAACGGTTGTTTTTAATTAAGGGTTGTCGATGGGGGGGCACCACATCCAGATGTCCCACCAAAGCAATATGGGGTTTGTGATGCGGATTGGGAAACACAATCACCACATTGTTGTTGTGTTCGCGCACTTGTGCGGTTGGTAAATGTTGGGCCGCCCATGTTTGTATAAAAGACGCCAAAGCATCTTCCTGGCCGGTGGGAGAAGGAATGGACAGAATGTCTGTCAGCAAATCAATCATGGACGTCGATCCACATGGGGAAGTTGGGCAATGCGGGAGACCAGCTTGGTGCAGGTGGCATCATCAATGCAAAAAACCATTCGAGCATAGCCTTCGCCATCAGGACCAAAGGCTGTGCCAGGTGAAAGAACGATTCCCCCTTGCAAAAAATACTCCACAAGCGCTTGGCTGGTTGTCAGTTGGGGATGTGAAAACCAAAGATAAAAAGTGGCCTTTCCGCCAAAAATGGTAAACCCTTTGTCCTCTAGGGCTTTTACAATTTGTTTCTGCAATGTTGCATAGTGTGCAGCAAAGTTTTTGGGATGGGTATCGTCGTTCCAAGCAGCGGTGCCGGCTGCTTCGATGATCGATGAAGTGGCCAACCCCATGGGCGAGCGCATTTTAGATAACGCAGCAATCAGCGGCTGATGGCGTGAAGCGATGATGCCACAGCGATAGCCCGTCATATGACTGCGCTTGGACAAGGATCGAAACAAAACCCAGTGGTTGGAAGGTTCACAGTCCAAAATGGAGGCCGGTGGGTCTTGAAAATAAATTTCATTGTAGCACTCGTCCGAACACACCAAAAAATCATGCTTTTCAGCGAGCGTGAGCAATTTTTGAAGGTACGCTTTGGAGGCAATGGCACTGGTGGGGTTGTGGGGCGAATTGAGCCAAAACATTTGGCATTTTTTCCAGGTGGCTTCATCGATCGCGTCCAAATCCGGAAAAAAGCCGGTGGCCTGACTGATGGGCAACAAACGCAGAGGAATATCGAGAAACTTGGCGGATGCTTCATAGACTGGATAGGACAGAGAAGGAATAAAAATTTCTCGTTGATCCGACCAGTCCAACGCATGCGCCAAAAAGTAGATTCCACTTTTGGTGCCACTGGTGGCAATGATTTGCGTGTCAGGGTGAAGCACCACATTGTGATTTCGCAGCGCCCAATCGGCAAAAGATTTCAAATACGCAGCATCCCCTTTGGGTGGAGGATAAGAAGATGAGGCATTGTTTTTTAAAAAATCAATGGCCGCCTGTCTGGCAAGTTCGTAGGTGGGGCCCTCTGGGTCACCCAATGTTAAATCGATGACATCGACGCCGCTGTCGCGCAACTCTTGTGCCTTTTGTTTGTACACAAAAAGTGGATATTCTTGTCCGGCCAACAATCGAGGATGAATTTTCATGCGGAAACCTCGGACATTAATTCAAACGTTGTAGGGTTGATTTGCACTGTGCGCACATAAGTGGCGGGCCCAGTCATAAAAAATTGGCCTTGGTTCCAATCAAAGCAAAGTATGCCCCCAGGCATGGCCACCATCACACAATCAAGCTGAGGATGTTGCTGGCGGTAGGTCCATGCCACTGCGGCTGCACCTGTGCCACATGCTTTTGTTTCGCCGCTACCCCGTTCCCATACGCGCATCGTAAGATGTCCAGGTTTATCGATCGTGTAAAATTCTACGTTGGTTTTCTCAGGAAACAGCGATTGATTTTGTTCAATGGCTGGCCCCCATTGCTGCAAGGGCAAGTCTTTGAGGGGTAAAGGTGCTTCGATCACCACATGGGGGTTGCCCACCGAGACGCGGTGATAAACTAGCGCATGTTGATCCAGGTGAAGGGTTTGGGTGGGCCACACAATGCGGGGAGGCGGATCCAAACGCACACAAATTTCGCCATCACCGGTTTCAATGCCCAGCATTGGCCCGGCATCGGTTTCGACCAAAATTTCTTGGTCGTCTGTTAGATAATCCAAAACATACCGAACCACGCATCGCAGCCCGTTGCCACACATTTGTGCCCGTGAACCATCTCGGTTGAAAATCACCATTTGCACATGTGCTTGCTCATGGGCAAGCATGACAATCACGCCATCGGTTTGCGCTTGCGCGCTCAGTTTGACAACATGGGGACGAAGCTGGTCCAAACCAATCTCTTCGCTTAAGCCGTCAAAATACAAATAATCATTGCCCAAAGCGGACATGTGCATTGCGTCCAAAGTCATAGCGTGTCCCGAATGTAATCTTCGATGGTGAACAAACCTTTTTTATCTTTTAGCCATTGTGCACAAGCCAACGCCCCTTGTGCAAAGCCTTCTCGGTTTTTGGCCGTGTGAGAAAATTCAATGACATCGTAAGGACTTTCAAAAAAAATGCGATGCTGTCCTTTTACATCGCCTTCGCGATAACTTTGAAAATCGATGGGCTGAGCTGCGTCCATGCTTTTTTGTAAAATGGTCTGACAGCTAAGGGCAGTGCCGGAAGGCTTGTCTTTTTTTTCAAGGTGATGGGTTTCTTCACCTCGAACATGAAAGGCATCGGCTTTGGCAAACACTTCACCGACACGGGCCAGGCTTTGCCAAAATAAATGAACACCGATGGAAAAATTGGTGGCATACAGCAAGGTGCCCTTATGGGTTTTGAGGTCGCTTTGAAGGGAGGGCAAATGATCGAGCCAGCCAGTCGTGCCACACACCACAGGCAC
>CAZCBX010000021.1:0-17569 GCA_964497185.1 uncultured Bdellovibrionales bacterium
ACGTTGGGCTGGGGTGATTCACATGAAACAGGCACACGGTGCTCGGCCAATGCTTGGCTGGTGGTTGGCCCAATGCTTGCGATTTTCACACCTGAACCAAAAACCCAATGGCGTATGTCATCCTCTCCACGAATGGAAAAAAAACTGTTGACTGCGGTGGGTGAAGAAAAGGTGAGCCAATCCGGATTGGATGCCACCATATGCTCATACAGCTCTTGTCGCTGTGGATGCGGGAGCGCATCATAAAACTCAAAAGGTGTGATACTGGCGCCACCATCGACTAGGTTTTGTGGAATTTTAGAAACCGAGCGTTTGGACCGAGGAAACAAAATTTTTTTCTCTTTGAGGTTCACTTCCGCCATAAACTGGTCAAAAAACTCCACAGACGTTTTTGGAACTTTGGGTGTAAAAGAAATGGAGAACCCAAATTTTTCAATGGTGTCTTTGGTTTCATGCCCTACGGTAGCGATGTGCAAGCGTTTTAAATGATGAAGTTTATCTTTTTTCTTTAAATACTCATGAAGCAATAAAAAAGCATTTTGACTGGTAAAAATAACCCAGTCATAGGATCGAATATCCTTAAAAGCTTGATCCATTTCATCGGGCGTAAAAATAATTTTGGACTCAATGCAGGGCAAATAAACCGGCGTGGCTTTTTCAAGCGATAAATATTTTTTTAATTTTTCAAGTTGATATTCCGACTGAGTAAGGACGATGTTTCGATTTTCAAGCGGAAAACTAGGGCCTTCAATTCTTGTGGCTGTCATACTTTCCTTTCAATATTTGTGTGGCGCCGTTTTTGCTCATAAGACTATACACATGATCCGGCGCATGATCCAAATCATTTAACGTGCATGCATAGGATGTTTCAATGTTATGATGCCCATCCACAGACAAGCATCGGACAACAATGTGTGCTTGATCATCATTGATACGGCAAGTAATGCCCAACGGCACGCTGCACCCCCCTTGAACACGTTGCATGATGCCGCGAATCACCTCTGTTTCTTTCCATGCCTGGGGGTTTTGCCATTGCATCAATTTTTGGCGCATGGTTGGATCATTTTCGCGGATGGTGATGGCCAGGTAACCCTGTCCGGGTGCGGGCGTACACCACTGAGAATCCAGCGTATGACGAATTTCATCGGCCAAATTCATCCGTATCAAGCCGCTGGCCGCCAACAAAATTCCCGCCATTTTTTCATCGCGCATTTTTTTTAAGCGTGTTTGGACATTTCCGCGTACGGGAACAATGATCAAATCAGGTCGGCGAGCACGTAGCAAAGCGGTGCGACGAACACTGGCTGTTCCCACGGTTGCGCCTTGGGGCACATCATCAAAGTGCGCAAATTCATCAGACACCCACGCATCATGCGGATGTTCACAAATGGATACCCCACCCAACGCCAGACCAGACGGCAACGTAGAAGGTAAGTCTTTTAGACTATGAACAGCCAGGTCAACTTTCTTTTCAAGCAAAGCATCATCAAGCTCTTTGGTGAATAAGCCTTTATCGCCAATTTTTTCAAACCGATCTTTGATGTTGCGGTCACCTTTGGTGGTCATGGTCACCAAAGAGCATGGAAAATCCATGGTTTGAGCAATGTCTGCTATCAATTGTTGTGTTTGGGCAATGGCCAAAGGACTGTTGCGCGTCCCGATTTTAATCATCTTCATCCTCATCTTGTATGGGCTGCATGTACATTTGTTCCATCAACATCATGCGTCTGGCCCGTTCTTTGGGTGTGGTTGCATGACGCACATAACGCATGGGAAAATGCAGCGATTTGTCCGTCAGTGACATTAATGATCGTGCAATGACGTCTTGCTGTTTATCGTCGAGGGGCACCTTAGACGTAACACGTCTAAGCTCTTGATCCACCAATTTTTCCATGGCTTGTCTGACTTTATCGGCTGTTTCGGACAAGGATGGCATCGAAAGATTGTGAGCGGTTTCTACGCAAAAAGATTCCACCAATTGTTTGGCATCTTCAGCATGCATCTCACGATTCTGATGATTTTTTTGCACCACCTCCTGAAGATCATCCATGCTGTACAAATACACTTCGTCGACTTGCGTCAGGCGCGGATCTATGTTGCGGGGCACTGAGACGTCAATGCACAACAAAGGCTTGCGTGTATGAGGTTGGCGATGGGTTTCAATGAGTTCAGGAGCCAAAAGATATTCATTGGCACCCGTTGAAGCCAATATGACATCGATGCTGGCAAGTTTTTCTAACATTTGGTCCATCTGCAAAGGGTGGCCATGGCAACGCTTGGCCAAATCAACAGCATGCTGATAGGTGCGGTTGGCAATGTATATTTTGCCCGCTTGTTTTGCCTGATACCCTTTGGCTGCAAGCTGAGCCATTTCACCCGCGCCCAAAATCAATACTTCTTTGTTTTGAAGTGAATCAAAGAAATCATTGGATAAATCAACCGCCACTGAACTTAAGGATACAGCCAGCTGTCCGATCGATGTTTCTCTGCGTATGCGTCGAGCCAACTGAAATGTTTTTTGAAACATCCGATGCAAAAGCGGACTCATCCAATCGTTGTGTTTGGACCATTGATACGCTGCTTTGACTTGTCCCAAAATTTGAGGTTCCCCTACCACCATGGAATCCAAGCTGCTTGCAACTGTCATGATGTGTTTCATGACATCTTGCCCTTGTTTGGTGTAGGTCATATTCGAGGGGATGTCGGGTGATAGCATGCCTGTAGCGAGCAAAGCTTTCATAATCGTGTCTGGTTGAACGCCGTGGGCATAGACTTCAATGCGGTTGCAGGTAGACATGCAAACCCCGCCAAGAAAAGCCACTTCTTGATCCAAAGTTTCAAAAAGAAGTTGGGCATCGATGCGTCTGGCCAGCTGCTCACGAACTTGGGTACTGGCCGTATGAAAGCTCATACCCCAAAGACAAATTTCTAAATTATCCCCACGCATAAGCACCGTACATGGTCATGGTTAGAAATAGATAGCCAATCAACATCCAAGAGAAAAAATAAATTCCTGATATTTTTTGCAAGCGCCGAAAAAACCACATGGCCAGAAAATAAAACCAAGTCGACAGGGCAAACATCATTTTGGGCTGGGACATCCATTGATCACCCCATTGGGCATGGGCCAATATAATGCCACTGATGCTGGCAACGGTAAGGGCAAAAATGCTCCAGCCATGCAGGCGGTTCATGACACGATAGCTTTTTTCAAGGGAAGGGAGTTTGATGCCGGCTCCGCCCAAATTCTTTTTATGTTTTAGCTGACGGTGCTGAAGCCAGTAGAAAAAAGAAAATAGCATCATCACCGTAATAAGCAGCATGCAAGCTGTAATGGAGATCATGTGAATGATTTGCGTCATAAATAAACACCTAGGGTTGCTGGTTTATTTTTTCTACACCAATCGGGCCGTTGCATTTTTTTCCTGCAGTGCTTGTTGGTGATACTGATTTTCTTCCAAAGCTTTGTTAAAAAAGGCCAGCGCTTTATTATAGTCTTTTTCCATTTTACAAATCATACCATGGTAATAATACACATCATCCATGGCCCGCCCCTTCTCCAACCCGCGCTTTAAATACTTTTTGGCATGATTAACTTTGGCCATGTTTTTACTTTTGATGCCAGATCGGTACATGGCCCATCCAAGCCGTACATAATACTCATACTCCTGATCGTATAGCTCTATGGCCTCATGAAACTTGGCCTCTGCTTGTTCAAATTGCCCCCTCCGCAGCAGGTCCATGCCATCAAAAAACTTTTCTTCTGAGGTTAAAACTTTTTTTACATCCAAATTATCTACATCTTGGCCATTGGAAGCCAGTTTGGCATCGTACTCTTTCTTTTTATCCGATTTGCTCAGCGTTTGATACGCTTCCGTAATTTTTCCAAACACCTTTTCCCATGCCGATCGATCAATGCCGCTTTCTTTTTTAATGCGATCGGGATGGTATTTTTTGGCAAGCAGCAAATACTGCTTTTGGGCCTGCGACGCCGATGCAGAAGTGGGCAAGCCCATCAGCTCGTAAAAATTCATGCTGGCATGTCCTTCAAACACTTTTTGCATATCAAAAGTCGAAGCTTCACTTTTTTCTTCTGCAATTTCAAACCATTGAAAATCTAACGCTGCTTGCACCACCGCTGCCAGCCAGTTGGGGTCTGCATCTGGCAATAACTTGGGTAAACTTTGGGCATAAGTGACTTCTTGCCATTTTTTTAACACTTGAAACACATCGGGCCCAAGATCACACTGCTCAGACTGTTCTGTGTATAAGGGCTGTTTGGGCACCATTTTTTGCTGGGGCAGACCACTTTTTTTATCCAAATGATGTTGTATGCGGTTTTTAAATAAGAGCGTGGGCAGATGCGTAAGAAAAGAAACAGCGACTGTGTCACCTGGCACCTCCGCCACCCAGGCATATTTTCCTTGAGTCCATGAGAGCACTTTTTTCAGCGATTCATTCAATTTTTTTTCCAACATGGCTTCGTACGCATCGTCTGAAACAATCTCTAAATGAGCCAGGGTCTGAGCCATCGTCCAGTTTTTTTCGTTCATGAGCTGTTGAATTTGCACAAAATCTTCGTTGTTGACTGTGCCTTTTTGAAAAAGCGCTTGCAGTATTTGATCAGGCGGCAATAAGGTTTGAGGCACCAGAATTTGGGCATTTTGGACAATGATGGAGATTTTTTCTTTGCTGGAGGCAAAAACCACCACCCCTTGACGTTCAGGATTGCACAGGGTTTGCAAGAGATCGAAAGCCGATCGATCCGCCAAGGACCCCATTTCTTTGACAGCCACGCTCATAATTCATCTATATGTACCAGATGCCGCTGTGAATGCCTATGGCTTTTCATGGAGCCATTTCATCTATTGACAGCTGGATGGCCGGTGACTACATTGCCAGTGTAGTTCAATTTTTATTCAAATACTGAAAGAGAGTTTTATATGTCCGAGTTCCCATTAGTAGCCAATGTATCCGATGATGCCTTCCAAGAAGTGATCAATGGTGATCAGCCTGTGCTGGTCGATTTTTGGGCTTCATGGTGTGGACCCTGCAAAGCCATTGCGCCTGTTGTCGAAGAACTCGCCAAAGATTTTGAAGGAAAAGTGCGGGTGGCCAAGCTCAACATCGAAGAAAACCCTCATACGCCTCAAAAGTTAGGAATCAAAGGCATTCCTACGTTGATTCTATTTAAAAATGGGCAAGTGGTGGATCAGGTTGTGGGCAATGTGGGTAAAGATGCGCTTGTTGAATTGGTGAATAAGGCGTCTTAGTTGTTATGGGCCGCGTGTAAGGCTTGCAGCTGCAATGGCTCGCTTCGCTGTGCTTTATTTGCAGCTGCAAGCCTTACACGCTATCTACGAGTTACTAGATTGCCCTTTGATTTAAAAAATATTGAGTGATATGGACAGCTTTTGCAAAAGCAAAAGCTGTTATTTTTTAGATGGATTTGGAGGCGTGGATGAGGCGGTTCATGCTGATGTTCATGAGCATGCCTACGCAGATAAATGAGGTGAGCATGGAGGTGCCGCCGTAGCTGAAAAATGGGAGCGTCATGCCCCCACCGGCAACAGGCCTAGCTCCATGCCAAAATAATTCCGGGGACCGGGACCGTAATACTGTGACTCACGATTCCTGTATCTGACGCCAGACTTTGGGGGGGGCAGGTGTTGGCCTTCGGATTTAGCCATGGATGAACTTTTGGTGTATGTTTGAAACCATGAAGAACATATCCTTCCCTCATGTCCTCGTGCTTGTCTTGGTTCCATTGATGATTTGGTCGGGCATTGATCCTGTGTCACGAGCCACGTGGTGGGCAGAGATCATCCCCGTTTCGATTGTGTTCTTGGGGTTTGTTTGTACATTTCGTACCTTTCGGTTTTCAAACCTGGCCTATGCATTTGCGTTTGTCTGGTTGTTGATGCACACGATCGGAGCGCACTATACATTCGAGCGCGTGCCTTTTGACTGGTTTGGAAGCCTGTTTGGTTTTGAGCGCAATCACTATGATCGGATTGCGCATTTCGCCATTGGGTTTTATGCATTTCCTATCGCAGAGCTTGTGATTCGCACGAAGTTTATTGTTCGAAAATCTGCCGTATTTCTGTTTGGGTTGTTTGCTATTATGAGCATGGCCGCCAGCTACGAATTGATCGAAATGTGGTATGCGATCGGCTTTGGTGGAGAGCAGGCGAGTGACTTCTTAGGCAGTCAAGGTGACATTTGGGATGCCCAAAAGGACATCCTAGCCGACACGCTTGGTGCGCTCTTTTCGCTCAGCGTATTTCCATGGCGTCGCTATTGAAAACATCTATGTAACCAGGGATCTATAAACGTTATAATTTAAACGTTATAACTCCGGGGACGTCTGCCGTAATCGAATATGGCATCCAAGCCATAGATGTCATTCAGTTTGACGCTGAACTTAAAGGTCCGCCGGTTACCCTCAGACATGCACGTAAAACGTTTAATATTCGCGGACGTGGGGGCACAAATTTTACGCCCATTATGCAGTCTCTTGATGAGTCCAATGAATATGACGGACTCATTGTTTTTACAGACGGTATGGCCCATGTGCCACCAAAGCCAAAAAATAAAAAAATAAAAATTCTATGGTTATTTTTGTCGGAATATACTTATGAACAATGTGCAAAGCCGTTGAGTCATCTTGGAAAATCAGCTTTTTTAAGACGTCCAGAGGAATAATTTTTAACAAGGGGGTCGGATGCCGGAACCGTGATGCAACAAATCACGGTTCCGGTATCCGACCCCAGACTTAATGTGGATAGTCTCCAAAGACTTTTACCATTTTTAGCTATTGTCAATATAATTTGCATCACAGGACCTTGGAGGTACATAAAATTAATGGGCAATGACTTCTGTATTGCGTGTTTTGATTTGGCTAATGAGCACCCAAAAAAAAGTTTCAGGGGTCACATTGTATTGTTTCGCTATTTTTTTTATATACGACTGATCATCGGCAGGCCATTGAGCTATAGAACGATCGAGCAAGCTTTGATAGGTATCCACGTCGGATAAATTTTCAATGTGTTTGTTCCTAAAATCCATAAAAGACGTGATAATTGTAAAATCACAGAGGAGTGTTTCTCTCTTAGTTTCTAAAGGGCAATCCATCACAATTGGCTTTTTCATGGAGAATATGTACTCAACTGAAGCGACCTCAAAGTAGGCATCCACCCCATAAGAGGCAGATGCTGCAAATCCATCCAGCGGTTTAGACGATAGTGACCCAAAAACTCCGAGCCACACAGGCTCATAGGGTTTGGTTGTGAGCGAGTTGTAATGACGAACAATTTTTTCGCGCACCTCTGCGTCCATCCACAGCCAATAGTTTTTGTCACCACACGAAAGAATATTCATTTCATGGCCCCATGTGTAAATCCCATCGCAAAATATCTTTTGCTCGGCTTTTCGTGCCATCCCTACTGCATCCAAAGAAAAAAGGATCATGAATATAAAGCAAATGCTAAAACTCCACCTTATTTTTTTCTCCACTGGCATGAACATAGATTAGCATACTTCCATTGTTCCAACAATTTCCCGATGTTATCGTCTGAATGCGGGACGCACGACTGTCCCTCGATCTTATCAAGTACTTATCTGTAAAAGTTCTGGGGGCGTGTACCGTAATCGAAACTAAACCTAATTCGATTACGGCACACGACCCCAGAATAATCGACTGTTCTTGCAGCTGTCACATACCAACCTCACAAATACTTTGGATAGTATCCCGCAACCTAAATAAGCTTCAAACTCACGTTTGTCATCTTGGGTAATCGTCTTATCGTGATGCATGGGATGTTGTTCAAAGCGCCTCCAATGCTTTTGAATCATTTGGAAGATACGCGAATTGGTTGGACTTCTTGGTTTATAAGTTGGTCGTTGTGGACCTGTAACTTTGCATAGATTTGCATGAGGTGACGGTGCTGCCAGCATGTCGACACATGATCAAAAAACAGCTATGCGAAATATAATAACTTCAAAACTGTTAACAAGCTTAGTGACTATTATTGTAAGAGCATTGTTCCATCATCAAAATTAAAACAAACAGCCGTTTTTTTTAGATGGATTTGGAGGCGTGGATGATGCGGTTCATGCTGATGTTCATGAGCATGCCCACGCAGATAAATGAGGTGAGCATGGAGGTGCCGCCGTAGCTGAAAAATGGGAGCGTCATGCCCACCACTGGCAATAGGCCTAGCTCCATGCCAAGGTTAATCATGGTTTGAATCATGATCATGGCGGTGAGGCCATACGCGGCCATCACGCTAAAGACCTCTTTGCTGGTGATGGCAATGTTTAGGCCCATCATGCCAAACAAGAGATAAAGTGCGAGCAGAATCAGAGAGCCAATAAAACCGAACTCTTCGGCATAGTTTGAAAAGACAAAATCGGTATGCTGCTTGGGCAGGTACTGAAGTTTGCTTTGGGTGCCTTTAAGGTATCCTTTGCCAAAAGTTTTGCCCGAGCCGATGGCAATTTTGGATTGAATAATTTGATACCCTTTGGTGTTGGCGTATTTTTCAGGTTGTACAAATGAAATCACCCTGTCTTTTTGGTAGGGTTTTAAAACAAACTTCCACGCAACGGGAACGCTGAGCAAACCAAGGATGATGACGCTGGCAACAATTTTTCGCTCAATGCCAATAAACCAAATCATCATGCTGGCGGTGCCCAAAAGAATTAAACCCGTACCCAAATCGGGTTGTCTAAGAATCAACAAAAAAGGAACAATGGATAGCAAGATGGGCACGATTAAGTCACCCAGGCGCATTTCTTTTCGCCCGTGGTGGTCATGAAAAAACTTTGCCAAGCAGAGCACCAAGCCGATTTTGGCCATTTCAGATGGCTGCACATGCAAAGGCCCAATGGGAATCCATCGCTGAGATCCACCCGCGGATTTACCGATAAACAACACCATGACCAACAAAGCATTCATGGCGGCATAAATGACATACGCATAGCGCTGATACAGCTGATAGGGGATAAATACCAAAAATAAACAAAGCATCACCCCGCCCAAAATCCAAATCACTTGATTGTGAAAGTATTTTGAAATCGATAAGCTATACGTTGCGCTGTTGAGATTAAAAAGGCCAATGATGGTAATCACCATCACCACCAGAAAGAAAGCCCAGTCGACACGGTGCAAATTTAGTTTTTTGATCAATCTCATCATAATTCGTTTGGCTCCATGTATTGCTCAATGATGGCTTTGACCAATGGGGCTGCACCGCTGCTGCCATGCTCGCCATGTTCAACGATCACCGATACAACCACCTCAGGATCGTCCGCGGGCGCATATCCGACAAACCAAGCGTGATCTTTGATATCCAAACCAGATTTCAACGAGACCACTTGAGCTGTGCCTGTTTTGCCTGCGATGGGAACAACTTTGGATTTTGCATACCAGTAAGCAGTGCCGCCTTTTTCTTGCACCACGCGTTCCAAGCCTTCACGAACCAAGGCAACGGCTTGCTCATCCAAGGCAACCGTGCTCTGCTCTTTTCTTTCAAAATTTTCTACAATTTCTTTTTCCGCATTTTCAACTTTGAGCAAGACCGAAGGTTCCAAAACAAAGCCGCCGTTGATCAAGGTCGCGTAGGATCTAGCCATTTGCAAAGAGGTGGTCAACAAAGCACCTTGTCCGATGGCCACTGAAAGCGTTTCTCCCTTCACCCAAGGCTGCCCGTACACCCGCTGTTTCCAATCCGGGGTGGGGACCAAACCAGCCGAATCTCGAATATAATCAATACCCGTGCGGGAGCCCAATCCCATTTTTTTTGCATACATGGCAATCACTTCAATGCCCAAGCGTTTGCCGGCCTCATAAAAATAAACATCACAAGAATGTTTGATGGCATCGACTACATTCATTTCACCGTGACCCACACGCTTCCAACAACGTTTCACCTCACGGCCTATGCGATAATAGCCGGGACAGTAGATTTTTTCATCCGGCGACATAATCCCTTCGCTTAACGCTGCCAGCGCTGTAAAAGCTTTAAAGGTAGATGCCGGTGGATACACCGCTTGCGCAGCTCGGTTGTACAAAGGTTTTTCAGGGTCGCTGGTGAGCGTTTTCCAATACTCATCTGCGGAGCCGCGAACAAAGGCCTGACTTGAAAATGAAGGCTGACTTTCAATGGCCAAAATTTCTCCGCTTCTTGGATCCATGGCCACCAGGCTACCTTTTTTGCCCTTCAAAAGCTCAGTGGCTAGTTTTTGCAGGGGCCAGTCAATGGTTAATGTCAGCGTATGGCCGGGTACTGGTTTTTTTTCAGAAAAATCGGGCAAGAGGGTGTCATCGGATTGAATGGCCTTTTGCCGCCCCCAAACATCTTCCACCACCGGGAGCACGCCATCATCTCCCCGCAAATACGTTTCATATTTGCTTTCGATGCCCGACACGCCGATGTAGTTGCCTTGTCGATACCGAAGCTCACCTTCCTCTTGAAATTTTTTTAATTTTCCAGCACTGATTTCTCCGAGTCTGCCCAGAAGATGCGAGGCAACTTCTGGATCTTGGTAGGTGCGAACGGGTACAACCTCTACGTCAAAACCAGGAAATCTGGTTTGATGCGTTTTCAATATGGCCACCTCTTCACGGGAGATGTTTTTTTTCAGCACAAAGGGTCGGTTTAGGTTGCCCGATCGATTTGCTTCATACAACGTTAGAATCTCATTGTCTGACCAGTTTAAAAGCTTGGCAACATCCGATAGGGCTTGCTCAATGGTGGGTTTTGTTCGATTGGGTGTCATGAGCAAATCATAGGCCGGTTGGGTTTCCGCGATAATCTCACCATTTCGATCCAATATGGTCCCCCGCAGGGCGGGCAAAATTTTGAGTTTGATTTGATTGGCTTGTGAAAAGGACAGCCATTTTTCGCCGTTAAGAATTTGCAAATGCCAAACACGAATCGTTAGGACCACAAATACTGAAATCATTAAAATGCTCGACGTGCGAAACGCACGGCGAAAGTCATCCTGTGTTCTGCCAACCGAAAGTTTCATTATGTATGGAAAGAAGTCGAAAAGAAGGTTTGTTGTTTTTCAAATCGGTAGACGGTGCGACGATCAAATCGAGTGAGCGCTTCAAAAAAGTATGGCGCAAGCCAAGCCTGAATCACTGCGCTAACCAGTGACGAAAACCCATACACGGCCCAAGGAGAGGGAAAGTCATAAAAAGAATTCGCCACCCAAATGTGAATAAAACTTGTCAATAAACTTACACAAAACACCATCGTTCGGATGGAAGGCGCGTACTGAAAAACAAACTGAATTTTTAGAACCTGAGCCAATAAAAACACGCTGAGGTAAGTAACTGGATGAGAGCGATACCAAAACAAGCCACATGCTTTTTCAAGGTACACCAGCACCAAAACCCACATCAACCCTTGAAAAAAATTTCGATTGAATGAAAAGTAAATGGCCAGAAGCAAAAAAATATCGAGCATCACCCGCTGCAACCAATGGGCATGAAGCAACTGACTCAACATTTTAAAACCGCCAGGAAGCATGACTGTTTGTAACAAAATAGCCACAAATGCAATGAATCCGTACATCATGATATTTCTCATGGCGTTGACTCCGGCTCCTGCTTTTGAAAAGCCGTGAGGGGAAGCATCACCATGACTTCTTCCAGATTTGAAAAAGAAACTGCTGGCCGGACACTGGCTTTCATAAACAAACTATTTTGAGCAGATCCAACCGCCGTTACCGTCCCCACCTGCAATCCCTTGGGGTACAAGCCATCCAGGCCAGAAGTCATCACCAGGTCCCCTACTTTGATATCCGCTTTGCGATCCAACAATTCAAATGAAAGCGTATTGGTCCCCGCTCCTTGAAGCAAGCCTCTGGTTCTTGAGCGTTGAACCATGACATCAATATGACTGGCTGGGTCAGTGATCAGCAGAACATTGGTGTACCGACCGTACACATCCACCGTTTGTCCCACCACCCCTGAAACCGTCACCACCGGCGCAGCTTGGGTAATGCCATGATTCGACCCTTTTTGAATACGAATCGACTGTTCAAAACGACTGCTGCCATAAGCAATGCGTTTGGCTATCACGTTGTTGTAGGGTTGGAGCAAATCCAGCTCCAAAATATTCATCAACCTTTTGTTTTCAAGCTCTAACTCTTGCATGGCGACAAGCTTTGCTTTGAGTTGGTTAAGCTCAGTTTGGAGTCGCTCATTGGTGTCTTTGACATCCACCAGCCAAATGTAGCGGCTAATCACATGGTCGATGCCACGGGCCATGGAGGTAAATGTCCACTGCACGGGTGCCGTAAGGGTTACCACCACCGCTTCATACCATGGTGGAGTCGTTTTTCGTTCAATGGAAAAAGAAAAGAGGGTGAGTAAAAAGTAGCCCAAAAAAATAAAAAACAGAACCCGTTTTAACCCACGATTCACGCGTAACGCTCCCAGCCTGAGTGACTCAGTGTTAAAAGCAAGATACGCCCTGCCATGTCAGTTACACATAAGTAACGGCGTGGAGAAGCTCCTCGTCATCCAGAGCCTTGCCACAACCAAGCACAATGACGGATAAAGGATCTTCTGCAATGTTTACAGGAAGATTGGTTTCTTTATGCAAGAGTTTGTCTAAGTTGCGAAGCAGCGCGCCGCCGCCAGCTAGCATGATGCCGCGATCGACAATATCCGAAGCCAGTTCTGGGGGTGTTTTTTCCAGCGCAAACTTTACTGCGTCCACAATCACTTTAAGGGGTTCTTCCAACGCTTCACGGATTTCTTCAGAGGTCACTTCCAATGTTTTGGGAATGCCCGCAATCAAATCACGACCTTTGACTTCCACTTTGCGTTCTTGCTCCAACGGATAAGCCGAGCCAACCGAGACTTTGATCAGTTCAGCTGTGCGCTCGCCAATCATCAAATTGTATTTCTTTTTGATGTAGCTCACGATGGCTTCATCCATTTTGTCACCCGCCATTCGAACCGACTTCGAGTAGACAATGCCCGACAATGAAATGACGGCCACTTCCGTGGTGCCGCCACCGATGTCCACAATCATGTTGCCGGTGGGCTTGGTAATCTCAAGGCCCGCTCCGATGGCTGCGGCCATGGGCTCTTCAATCAAAAACACTTCGCGCGCCCGCGCAGCAACGGCCGATTCTTTGACCGCTCTTTTTTCAACTTCGGTGACGCCAAATGGAATGCAGATTACGATTCGGGGGCGTACAAAGTTGCGGCGATTGTGGGCTTTGGAAATAAATTCTCGAAGCATGGCGCTGGTGATTTCAAAGTCGGCTATCACCCCGTCTTTCATCGGGCGAACGGCATAAATAGACCCCGGTGTTCGACCCAGCATTTCTTTGGCTTGATGGCCCACCGCCAACACTTTTTTGGCACCCCGTTTTTTGGACAAAGCCACCACCGATGGCTCATTGCACACAATGCCTTTGCCTTTGACATACACCAATGTATTGGCCGTGCCCAAATCGATGGCCAAGTCATTGGAAAAAAAGCCTAAAATAGAGTCAAAAATCACTCTATATGCATATCAAACTCCTTTGAAATGAGAAACAATTTGATTGATTTTTATAGCTACGGTACAAGCATTCAACCTTGAATATCAACCATTTGCCTTTGTATAGGAGTTATACGTGATTCAATCGCTTCGAGACTCAGCATCCTCTTTGCCGTTTAAAATTCTATTGGTGGTCATCTGCGCCTCTTTTGCCTTGTTTGGCATTGGCGGCGGTGGAGGTGTTCGTCAAGGGCAAGTCGCCAACATTGCCGGCGAAGACATCAGTCAACGAGACTTCCAGATCGAATATCGCAATTTTTTGTTTCAGCGCAATTTAGAAAATCTCACACCTGAACTCGAACAAACCGTCAAAACCATGGTGCTTGGCCAAATGATTGAACAGCGTTTGCTCACCCAAGAAGCCGAAAAAATGGGTTTTCATAGCTCTGAAGCGCGCATTCGCGAAACCATCAAAGAGGGCTTTTTTGGCGACCAACCTTTTGACTTTGAAATTTACCGAAACGTGGTTCGCAATCGTATGGGAAAAACCACGGCCAAATTTGAAGAAATGCAAGGAGACCGAATTGAAGCTGCTTTGATGAGCCAGTGGTTCGGCCTAACCAGCGTGGCACCTGATCAAGAGGTTCGCAACGCGTATCAGCTGCAAAACAAAAAACGAAATTTGGTGGTGGTGCCACTCACCGATGAAACCATACAGGCATCCACCAAGGTCGGCCAACCCAGCCAATCACAGTTGGAAGATTTTTTTCAAGCCAATGCTTCTTCGTATGTTGTGCCTGAAAAACGAAAAATTTCTGTGCTTATCGGCACCAAAGAAGACAGCACCGAAGAAGAAAATGCATACTTTGATCGTATGCAAACAAAATGGGCGTTGGTTCAAAAAGACAAAAATTTAGCACTATCCACGTTGGCGCAAGAAGATCCACAGGCTTTGCTCACGCAAACCGACTGGGTCACATACGGCGACCGCATCGAGAAAGTGGATCCTCAAGACACGGCTTTAATCTTGAACGCCACGCGATCGCTTGAACGCAATGAGCGATCCACAGTGTTGCATGGACGAAACGGTGACAAAGTGTACCTTGTTCAGCTTGAAGATGTACAAGCTTCGCGACCCGCTACGTTGGCCGAAGTGCGAGAAGAAGTGATCAACGCTTGGCAAGCCGAACAGAGAAAAGAAAAAGCCCAAACCTACGCTCAATCGCTCATGGAAACATGGAAAAATTCCACCAAGTCCCCCACCGAGCTAGCCAAAGCCAAAGGGTTAAAAGCCGTGGACACCGGTATGTTTACCTACGCGGCCAATGGAACCATTCCAGAGGTGGGTCAAAGCAAAGTTTTAATCAACCAAGCCTTTGCGCAAGCGCAGCCCGGTTGGCTGGATCAAGTTTTTACCATTGATGGCACGCCTCACTTGGCCTTTGTCAAAGAAGTAGAGCAGCCCGATTGGACTTCTTTTCAAAGCCAGAAAGAAGCCTTGGCCTTTGAATCTGCACAAGAAATGAACAATCTAAAACAATACTTGTGGATTGACGATGCCCGTGAAAAAGCCAACGTGCAACAAATTGACGTATCGGCTTTGTAGTAAAAATTTTTTATCCGCGCAATAAACTGGCCGAGGTCATCACCGATGGCACAGGCAAGCCCATGCACTCAATAATCGTGGGCGATATATTCGACAAACTGCCCCCCGACGCCAATTGAAAATTTAACGCATCGGGTGCTTTGACAATCAGAGGCACCGGGTGCAACGTATGGGCCGTATGCACTTGCCCTTTTTCGTCTTTCATCATCTCAATGTTGCCATGGTCGGCGGTTAAAAAGACTGTATACCCCTGGCTCAGCGCCGTGTCATAAATGGCCTGCAAACATTGATCGGTTGCTCGGACCGCTTCAAGGGCTGCATCCCAGTTGCCCGTGTGTCCCACCATGTCTGGCTGCGCAAAATTCACAACCATAAAATCATCTCGCTCATTTTGCATTCGTTTTCGCAATGCTTGCGTTACTTGTTGGCTGTTCATGGCAGGGGCCATGTCATACGTGCGCACTTTGGGCGACGCAATCAACTGGCGGGCTTCCTGCGCGTATGGTTTTTCACGCCCACCGTTGAAAAAAAATGTTACATGGGCGTATTTTTCTGTTTCGGCAATTCGAAATTGAGATTTTTGACAAGCCGACAAATGTTCGCCCAAACACAACGATAAATCTTGGGGCGCAAAAGCTACCGGCAATGAAAAAGTGCGGTCGTATTGGGTCATGCTAAAACCTTGTGCCTGCACTGGCTGAGGCAAAGTAAGGCCATGCTCGTAATCACAGAGCACGCGTACAAGCTGGCGCATTCGGTCAGCGCGAAAATTGAAAAAGATCACCGCGTCACCTGGCTCAATTTTTCCTTTTGAGCCTTTGGCCCAGACGGGCTCTAAAAATTCATCGGTGATGCCTTGATCGTAAGAGGCATCAATGGCGGAAAGCAAATCACTGGCAACTGTGCCTTGACCATGCACCATCAGCTGGTAGGCTTTTTCAATGCGTTCCCACCGCTGATCGCGATCCATGGCATAAAATCGGCCGATCATGCTGGCCACCGAGCCGCCCACCTGCGCTAGCTTTTTTTGAAGTTCTTCCACGTAGGTTTTTGCGCTCTTGGGCGCAGTGTCGCGTCCGTCTAAAATGGCATGCACATAGCATTGATCCATATCAATGTGCTGTGCCGCTGTGTTGAGCAGCGCGTACAAATGTTCTTGTGCGCTATGGACATTGCCGCGAGACACCAAGCCAACCAAGTGTAGTTTTTTGCCAGACGATCCAGCCAAGCGGATGGCTTCCAAAAATACGGGGTTGCTGGCAAATTGATCCTGGGCAATGGCTTCAAAAATTCGTACTTGATCTTGAACCACCTTGCGACCTGCGCCAATGTTCATGTGCCCCACTTCTGAGTTGCCCATCACACCCGATGGCAAACCCACGGATGTTTCTGAAGCGTCAAGGAGTGTCCAGGGCTGCGTCTGCAAAAGCTTGTCATAAAAAGGGGTATGACCTTGGGCGATGGCATTGTCTTTTTTTTCGGATCGGTGCCCCCACCCATCCAAAATAATCAATAGTGCTTTCTTTTCACTGTTCATTCTGCAGCCAAGCTTATATCATTGTCCCATGGCCAGCAACGCCAAAGCCCTAAAAGATCTGCACCCTGATGTCGCAGGGCTTGTCCGCCCTGGTCACGGCCAAGCTGTTTTATGCCTGCATGGTTTTACCGCCACGCCCCACACGTTTACCGAATTGGCCGACCGGCTTTCCCAACAATTGGGCTTTCACATTCACGCACCCCTCTTGCCCGGCCACGGCACCCTATGCACCGACCTAGACACGGTGTCCTATAAAGACTGGATCCACTGTGCAGAAAACTCGTTGCAACAATTGAAAAGAAAATTTTCCAACGTACATGTCGTCGGCTTGTCCATGGGTGGCGCCCTAGCCCAACTTCTCAACCAGCAGTATCCCAACGAGCTTAAATCGGTCAGCTTGTTGGCCCCTGCGCTTGATTTTTTGGGTGAACTGGCCAGCCCCAAAGTCAAAGCTGCGCATGTTTTACCCAAACCCATATTGAGGCGCTGGATCCTTCATAAAAAGCAGCCCACCCCCGGCTCGATTGCATACATGTCCAGTTCGATGGCCGCCTTACGCGAACTATTTCGCCTCACCGATCATCTCAAACAAACATTAAAACGCACCCAAAACCCCATGCTCATCCAAGTCTGCCAAGGCGACCCCGTAGTGGACCCCCGATCCGCCCACACC
Source organism: uncultured Bdellovibrionales bacterium (assembly GCA_964497185.1). Lineage (GTDB taxonomy): Bacteria > Bdellovibrionota_G > JALEGL01 > JALEGL01 > JAGRMV01 > CAZCBX01. The sequence continues at coordinate 17,328 of CAZCBX010000021.1, forward strand.
ATTGCAGCCTACAACCCCCAAGCCAAACTGATCGAATACAAAAACGACGCGCACATTCTTTTATTGGGTCCTCAAAAACAAGAAGTGATCAACCAGATCATCGCGTTCATAAGTCAACACTGCTAAACCCACAATTTTTAATATTTAACATGAACAGTAAGAAGACTGCGTATTAAACGCAGAGTAATGATATCGACTGTTTTAAACTATTTGGTTTTTTTAAGCTGAACCAACACCAGCTT
>CAZCBX010000022.1:0-16774 GCA_964497185.1 uncultured Bdellovibrionales bacterium
AATGTTTTTTTAATGTTGTTTTCATCGGTTTGAGAATAAAAAATAATGCTCGACTCTGCCTGGTCGGTGGCATTGTTGCCCGATGCATCCAAAATTTTAATACGTCCATCGTCTTCTAAGCCACGCACGTTGTCGATGGTGCTGGGGTCGCCCAAGATCATCCGAGATACGGGAATCAACATTTCTCCATTGGCGCTGGCGCCACTGTTCACATACAGGGGCTTGCCCACTTGTTCATAGATGTCCTGACTTGGGTTGGAAAAAACATTGAGGTTGTTGGACACTTGAGACTCCACGCTCATGGATTCTGCGATGATGTTTTCACCCCGAACCATATCAAAAGTGGCTTTGACCTCGTGATTTTTAACGATCAAACGAGCTGGATCGGTGGAATCCGGCAACATCAACATGGCGTTGAGGTTCATGGCCAGGATGTCACTATTGGTAAAAAAGAATTCTGTTTCGTTGGTAGAAGGATCGGCCATGCCTATGTTGAGCAGCCCCTCTTTGCTGGCGTCACGACCCACTTCAAGCGTCAAACCGCCTTCTGTATTGGTTCGAATGTCATAAGTTAACGCCAACTGGTCTACGTCGGCAATGTATTCCCGTTGCTGTCCATTGATGGCATCATGCTCAATGCGGGTAAGAACGGTCCGTTTGTTGCCCTCGCTGTCTAATAAATAGGCATTGGATGCTGATTTTTCTTCTCCATCGTTGGTGGCATAAGCCATCACATAGGAAACGGGGGGAAACATTTTCTGCATAAAGATTTGACGTCCATCTTCAAGAGACAAACACAAATCATTGTCTTCTGAAGAGCTCGATTGAAGGCCTGTATGATCAAAATCGGTGGGCCGTACGCCAGGTGCGGTGACAAAACTGGTTACATGCGATGAGCCGGCTTCAGAACTGTTGGCAGTCTCTTGCAAAAAAACGTTATTGGGAAAATCCAAACGCACACCATGCTGACCGCCCACAAAAAATACCTGATCCACTGTGGCCAAAATCTGACGTCCCTCCTGATGCACCAGCATCCAATCGCCTTGCTCAATGTTGGCTGAAGTGTCCAATTCAAAAATATGTGCGGTCAATGCACCTTCGCTCATCACACAAAGCTCTGGGCCTGTTAATATAGATAGAACAGAGTAATTTTGATCAAACTCTGGATGTCGGCGTAAAAAAGTGACGCCATCGGAAATGCCATGCTCTGCTTGAAGGGTGCCGTCTAAATACGCGTTGCCCCCAAAACCATAGCCTTGGTGTGGAAAAATTGCGGCCAAGCCCATGCTGGACCAGTTGGGATCAATCATCAGTGCATCGGCTTTAAATCGGTCCAGGGCTACGCTGGATGCGTTGGTTTTTTTCTGCTGTTCCAGCGAAGCCATTTGACGGCCGCGCTGGGCTTTCATCACTTGATAGGAAGCAATGGATAAACCCAAAAACAACACAGAAGAAATCATCATTTCAATCATAGAAAAACCACGCTTGAAACGGCCTGTTGATTTATAATGATGGTGGTACTTCATATATTTATTATCTCATACTTTCCAGCTTTTTGACCAGTTTTTGCCAAAATAAAATAACATATTTAGTTAATATATCCTATATAACTGTTTTTATTATATAATTTTACACATGGTAAAGGGGAATTAAAGTTATGTTTAACGGTTTTTCTGCTTTTTCTTTTTTTGGTTTATCCCTTGCTGATTGGCTTGGCTGGCTTTACACTTTGGACCATGAACGTAAGAATTGCATCCCTTGTTTTTTTATTGTTGTTTGTCGCTCCCTTGGCCATGGCGCAGGCAGGTAAGGCGCCCATCGCTTCGATCAAAGAACGGCTGTTTGATGAGGAGAAAGGGTTTTTCACCTGCTCCGGCGGTTCGAGTTCGGCATTGTTTAACCAGGATTGCAAAAAGTTAACGTTGGATCGTGTGTCGTTTGGCGGCTCCATTGCTTATGAAGCGCTGTGCATCGATTCCAACAACACGCCTTTTTTTATATCTTGCTTGGCGGTTTCATTTGAACGAGACAAGTCCATGGTAAAAACAGACCAGGGGTTTTTTGATCGTTAAATTTCTTTTGGCTTTTCGTTGCCCACTCGGCGACAAAATACAGATGGTCGGGTGTGGTTGAACTCGTAAAAACATGATACGCCATCATCCCCGATGGAAAAAATGCAAACATTCATAGGACTGATGGGCAGTGCCAAAGCCAAGCATCTTTTGGAAACACGTAAGACTACGCGTACGTTGGTGGTTTGTCCGGATGAAGCGGCCGCAGACCAGCTTTTGGATGCATTTGTGTTTTTTCGAGACGTGCTGGGGCAAAGCCAGGTACAGGTGCAACGATTTGCGCTGCGCAAAAGTGATTTGAGTCCGTCGCATATCCGCGACGATCATGCCTGTTATGATCGGCTTTCTTTTTTGCACCATCTGCATCAAGCTCAAACGGAACCCTGGATTGGCATCACATCGGTGGGTGCTTTGTTTCAGAAAACAGTGCCCCAAGATGTATTCGCACAGCGCTGCATCACGCTTGAAAAAGATCAAAACTACGATCGTGATACGTTGCTGGAAAATTTGATTCAAAGCGGGTATCAGCGTGTGCATCAAATTGAAGACAAAGGGCAATTTGCCGTCAGGGGTGACATCATTGATGTCTTTAGCGTAGACCAAGTTGACCCCCATCGCATTGAATTTTTTGATGATGAAGTGCAAAGCATTCATTTTTTCCACATGGACACGCAGCGCACGGACAAGGCATCTGGCGCGCTACAACAAATGACTTGCCTGCCCTGTCAAGAATGCTTTTATCCCTCATCCACTGCTCCCATGGTCAAGGCGCTCAAAGAACTCACCGATCATCGCGGCTTGCCCCCCACCGAACGCATGGAAATCTCCAAAGCTTTTGCCAATCAGCACAGCTTTTCCACCATGGACAAATTTATTGGGCTTTTTTATCCAAAAGGTGAAACGCTGGCAGACTGGTTGCCGGAAACAGCCGAAGTGGTGTGGATAGAGCCTTGGCTGATTGAGCAAGAGAAAAATCAGCTTCGCCTCACCCTGCAAGGCCTGGAAGAAACCATGACAGAGAAAAAAATTCTCTATCCTTCACCGCAGCAATCATTTCGACTTCCACCCAAAGCCTTGGATGCCTTGACGCAACATCCATCCCGTCAATATTTGGACTCGCCGCAAAGCAAATCCCCGCAAATGCAAACAACGTTTGACATTGAGCTGCTTGATGAGTTGCGACAACGGTTGATTCAGGCCCAAAAAACACCCTCGCCTTTTCAACCCATGCAGCAACAGCTGCAACAGTGGCAGTCGCAGAACATGCGGCTTCACATCTCTGCTGTGGATTCCAAAAGCGCACAGCAGCTACAGCGGCTACTTGCGCCTTACCTAAAGGGTGAGCCCATCGCTTTATCCAAGGGTGTGTCCGATCAAACCTACCAAATGCATTTGGGCACGTTGCCCAGCGGGTTTGTTGACAAACAAGCCAACGAAGTCTGGCTTGCTCAAAACGAAATATTGGGTCAGCGCAAAAAAACGGTGCGTAAACCCAAGGAGCCCACCGCCGTTTTTGAATCGGTTTCAGACCTTGATCACGGCCAGCCGGTGGTTCACATGGATCACGGCATTGGCATCTATGAAGGTCTGAAAAAAATGACCATCGCCGGCAACGAACAAGATTTTCTCATCTTGTCTTTTGCCAAGCAAGACAAACTCTTTCTGCCTGTTTACCGGCTTAATCGCATTCATCCTTACATCAGTGGCGATGGCAAAAAGCCCAAACTCGACACACTCGGCTCCACCGCTTGGAAAAAAACCAAAGCCCATGCCAAAAAAGCCGTGGAAGAAATGGCGTCCGAACTGATCGAACTCTATGCCAAGCGCAAAATGGCCAAAGGGTTTGTGTATCCACCGCCCGACACCATGTATCAAAGCTTTGAAGCTTCTTTTCCTTTTCAAGAAACCGATGATCAAATTCAAACCTTGGAAGACATTGACAAAGATCTAATGTCGGACAAACCCATGGACCGGCTGGTTTGCGGGGATGTGGGCTTTGGCAAAACAGAAATTGCTTTGCGTACAGCTTTCCGCGTGGCGGAAGCGGGTCGACAAGTGGCGGTGCTGGTGCCGACCACCATTTTGGCCCAACAACATTATGAAACGTTCAAACAACGTTTTGAACCTTTTCCTGTCAACGTAGACTTTGTCAGCCGCTTTAAATCCCCTTCCGAAAACAAAAAAACGCTGGCTCGTTTGGCCAGTGGACAAGTCGACATCATCATTGGCACCCATCGGCTGCTGTCCAAAGATGTTACTTTTGCCAATTTGGGGCTACTGGTGCTCGACGAAGAACATCGCTTTGGCGTTAAACACAAAGAACGCATTAAAACCTATCGCAATCAAATTGACGTCTTAACCCTCACCGCCACCCCCATCCCCCGCACACTCCAGTTATCCATGACGGGCATTCGAGATTTATCTGTGATCAACACACCACCGCTGGATCGCAAAGCTGTCAATACCGTTCTGGCGACCTTTGATGAAAGCACCATCTTCGATGCAACGATGAAAGAAATCAAACGCGGCGGACAAGTTTTCTTTTTGCACAACCGTGTGGAAACCATTGGGTCCATGCATACTTTTTTGCAAAAACTTTTACCCGATGTCCGCATTCGGGTGGGCCATGGCCAGATGAACCAAGAAACGCTTGAACAAACCATGCTGGATTTTTTGCATCACAAGTTTGATTTGCTTTTGTGCACCACCATCATTGAATCTGGTATTGATGTGCCCAATGCCAATACCTTGTTGATCAACCGCGCTGATACCCTTGGTTTGGCGCAGCTTTATCAGCTTCGTGGACGTGTGGGTCGGTCCACCCGAGATGCCTATGCCTACATGATGATTCCGGGCGAAGAAATCATCACCCCCCATGCGCTCAAACGCCTTAAAACCATCAAAACGTTTACCCACTTGGGGGCGGGTTTAAAAATTGCCATGCATGATTTAGAAATTCGGGGTGCCGGCAATTTGCTGGGCGCAAAACAATCGGGCCAAATTGCCTCCGTGGGCTTTGAACTCTACGCGCAGCTACTCGAACGTGAAGTTCGAAAACTCAAAGGGGAAAAAGTGGTGGAAGAAATTGAACCCGACATTCAAGTATCCATGCCCGCCATGATTCCAGAAAATTATATATACGATCACCAAGAACGGTTAAAAATGTACCGTCGTCTTTCCCAGTGCCCCACCATGCAGGCCCTTCAAGATCTGAAACAGGAATTGCGAGATCGCTTTGGTCCGCATCCCCCACTGCTGGAAAATTTGTTTGAGGTCATCGAGTTAAAAATTTTGGCCCGCAAGTGTGGCGTGGCCAGTTTATCGATTACGGCGCAATCACCATCCATTGCTTTTTCGGATCAGGCCAACGTAAACGTCGATCGTTTATTAACCCTCATCCGTGAGGATCCTCGGTTTTCATTGACCCCAGAGCACAAGCTAACCATTGATTTTGAAAGCGAAATTGATCCATACGCCGAGACGAAAAAGATCTTGATGAGTTTGCATTAGCATGGCATGTTTGGCGGTATGAAGCGTTTGATCAAAGTCATTCTACTACTGGTGTTGCCTGTTGCGGGCTGCTCTTCTCGAGATTACCAAAGCCAAAAAGAGGATTTGGCGGTGGTCAATGATCGCAGCATCCGCCTATCGGATTTTCAAGAACAAATTGCGCCTTTGAGCGAAATGAAAGCCGTAGACACAACCTCATTTAATGGAAAAAAACAGGTGCTGACCACCATGGTCATGCATGAGCTGGCTTTTCAAGAGGCCCTCGAAAACAACTTCCATCTCGATTCTTTGCCCATCAAACAGGCGGTGGTCAACGCTTGGTTGAAAAAAAAGTTTCAACCCCAAATTGACAAAATTACGGAAGATCAGGTTCGCGCCGCCTACGAAGAAAACAAGTCCAGTTTGGATACTGTGCACGCCCGGCACATTTTAATTCGCGCGGATGTCGACAAGCCACAAAAGCGCACCGAAGCCAAAAAGCAAATATCAAACATTCGAGACAGAATCACTTCAGGCAAAATCACATTTGAAGAGGCGGCCAAACAATATTCTCAAGATGGCACTGCCGCCAAGGGAGGGGACCTGGGCGTGTTCAAACGACAAATGATGGTACCTGGTTTTGCCAAAGCTGCCTTTGAGCTCGATGAGCCAGGCCAAATCAGCGACATTGTAGAAACCGAGTATGGGTACCATCTCATTAAGCTGATCGATGCCAACCATGGCTTTTCTCATCACGGCACCGCCCTGCGAAACAAACTCATTCAAGAAACCATCGAAGCGCAAACCAAACTGTATTATGCCCGCTTGAAAGAAGATGCAGATGTCAGCATTTTTTATGAAAAACTCAAAGAGCCTGCCCGTGATCAGCCCGATTCTTAAAAAAACTTGGGTGGTGCTTGGTTTGACGCTGGTTTGTGCCTGTGATCAAAGTACGGCCAATCAATTTGTTGCCCGTGTAAACAAAGTGCCCATTTCTACCCAACTGCTGGAAGACCGCTTATCCAGTTACGAGTATGAGCAGCAACTCAATGCGCTGGACAAAAACATTGAAGTCAAAGAAGCCATTGTCAATGAACTGATTCAAGAAGAGCTCATTTTTCAGCTGGCTCAAAAAAGAGGATTGGAAGTCGAAGCCAGCGAGGTTAGCAATGAAGCCATTGCGCTGGGTATCATGGACTTAACCGAAGAGCCCAACACAGAGACGCTGCTTGAAAAACGACTGCTTGAAAAAAAATTATTTGAAGCCGTTACGCAAGAAGTGCCTCCTCCCTCTTTGGCAGAAATTGAAAAGTACCATCAAGAGCAAAAAAATCAGTTTGTTCAACGACCCCAAGTCCATTTGCTTCAAATTATTTTTAAACAAAAAGAAGAGTTAGAAGCTGCGCTTGACGCCCTGAGCCAAGAAACATCTTTTGAAACCCTGGTGCAAAAATATGAACAGCAGCCCATGCTGGCCATGGCTGGTGATTTAGGGTTTGTTGCCAAAGGCATGCTCCAACCGGAGGTAGAAAAACAGGCTTTTGGACTACGCAAAGGCCAAGTCAGCAAACCCATCGAAACCGAGATGGGTTGGGCGCTTTTAAAGGCCCTGGATAAAAAGGAAGAAAAAATATATACGTTGGAAGAAGTTCAAGACAAAATTCATCAGCAATTGTGGGCACAAAATAAAGAGCGCCATTACAACCAGTGGCTAAAAACACAATTGGCTCAAGCCAACATTGAAAGAAACCATGAAATCATTCAACAATCTTCTCCTTAATACTTTTTTATTTTTGATGTTTGCTTTGCCCGGTCTTACACAAGCAGAGCCCAAAGTGATTGACCAAATCGTGGCCACGGTCAATGGTCATCCAATTTTGTTGTCGGAATTGGAAAAACAAAAAACCATCACAGCCAAAGAACTCAAAGTCCAAGGCAAAGAAGGCGCCATGGACCAACCCAACACCTTTACGCAAAAGGTGCTCACACAAATGATTGAAGACTACCTTTTGGATCAAGAAATTGAACGCCTAGGCATACAAGCTGGAGATGCACAATTGCAACAAGTGCTTCAAAGCATCATGGCTGAAAACCGCATTACTTCCAAAGAAGAATTTCGAAAGGCGTTGGAAAGTCAGGGGTATGAATTTGAAGAATTTGTCGAAAATTATCGCAAAAGAATTTCAAGAAACAACTATGTCCGACAAACCATTACGCCCAACATCACCGTATCGGAGCAAGACATTCAAAACCGATTAAAACAAACTTCGACGGGCGAGACCATTGTCTACAACCTTGCGCTTTTGTTTGTACCGCAACAAAACATCCAAACTGGCTTATCCGACAAAGAATTTTTAGACTTTGCCCAAAAGCTAAAGACCAACAATGACCTTACATTGGCCCAGAAGAAATTTAACGTATCGGAACCTGTCTCTATGAATGAAGTGGATGAAAAAGATTTGCAAAAAGAAGTGCTGGCCGCGCTAAAAAACATCGAAGTGGGCGAAGTTTCTGATCCCATCACACTGCCCAATGGTTTTGCTTGGGTAAAAAAGAAAAAAGAAATTCGTGGGCAAGCCAACGTTTCAGAAGAGGAAAAACAGCGAATTTCCGATTTAATTTTAAACGAAGAAGTGGCGCAATCTCTGAATCAGGCCATTGCCACTTTAAAAGACACAGCCACCATTCGAATTTTCTATCCATGATTGGCATTACCCTTGGAGAATACAATGGGGTGGGCGCCGAAATTGTGGTCAAAAGCCTTCATGCCCATCCATCGCTTTGTCCCAATGTAAGAATTTTTGGGTGTCCCGATCATTTTCAACAAACATGTGACGCCCTTGCGCTAACGCTACCCAAACTGGATTTTTGCCCCATTGGGATTTCTCCACATCCGTCACCAGAGCAGCGCGCACGCTATGTGTTGGACATCTTGGATCAGGCAACACAGCAAGCCCAAGAAAAAAAGATTTCTGCGCTGGTCACCAGCCCCATCGATAAATCCATTGTGCAACTCATTGAAAAAGACTTCTCTGGCCATACCCAATATCTCGCGCAAAGAAGCGGCGTGCCTCAAACCGTGATGGTGATGGCCAACAATGACTTTCGAATTTTGGTCGGCACCCAGCACATTGCACTACGCGATGTTCATCGAATTTACACGCGGCCCTGGCTTGGTCAGCAACTGGACATTGCCGTTGCCGGGTTGGCAAAACATTTTGATGTGCATTATCCTAAAATTGCTGTGTTGGGCCTAAACCCTCATGCCGGCGAAATAGACGCACAAGCAGAAGAAAAGCTCTGGATGACAAAAGCCATTGAAGATTGGCAAAAGCAAATGGACATTCATGGTCCTTTTTCCGCCGATTCTTTTTTTGGCCATGCCAAAGCCCAAGGTTGGGATTTGGTGGTATGCGCTTATCACGATCAAGCGCTTATCGCTGCCAAATACAACGGGGTTCACCACGCCATTAACATTACGCTTGGCTTGGATTACCTACGTACTTCACCGGGCCATGGCGTGGCTTATGATTTGGCAGGGCTCTACAAGGCCGACGCACGAAGCTTTACAAAGGCACTGATGGTTGCCGCTGGGCAAGAGCGCACCTGATATCCGCGGCAATAAGGTTATTTTTCCGTTGAACAAACGATCATTCTGCCTTACATCATATGCATGATTCGATTTGGGACAGACGGCTGGCGCGGCGTGATTGCGCGAGACTTTACTTTTCAAAACTTGGCCAACGTCACCACCGGCGTGTGTCGGCACCTTAAAGAAACAGCGCCCAAACAAAATCGCCTCACCATTGGCTTCGATCGTCGTTTTCTATCCAAAGAATTTGCACAAATGGTGGCCAGCGTTGCCGCGTTTGAAGGCTTTCAAGTGGCCATCACTCAAAGCTACACGCCCACGCCTGTGTTGTCGTATCAAGCCAAACATGCAGATGACAGTGCGGGGGCCATCGTTATTACCGCCAGCCACAATCCTTGCACGTACAACGGTTTTAAATTCAAACAAACATTTGGTGGCTCTGCCCTGCAACAAACCACCGAGGCATTTGAACGCGCCATCGATCAGCTCACCGACGTGGCGGTGCCTTGCGCATCCGTGTATCAAAGCTATGTTAAACAAGGCAAAATCCAAGAAGTGGACTTGATGCCTGCATATCAAAAAACCATTTTTGACCTGATCGACACCCAAGCCATCACCGATGCCCATTTTCAGGTGGGCGTCGATTGCATGTATGGCAGTGGCTCGACTCATTTTCGCGCCATTTTAGAAGCGCTGGGTGTGACCGTGGTGGAAATTCACGCTGAAGCCAATCCAGGTTTTGGCGGTATTGCGCCGGAGCCTGTAGAAAAAAACTTAAAAAACCTAAGCCAGCTCGTACAAGAGCAAATGCTGGACGCAGGCTTTGCCACCGATGGAGATGGCGATCGATTGGGCGCCATTGATCACCAAGGTCGCGCGTTTACCACCCAAATGATTTTGTCCTGTGTGTATTGGCATATGCTTAAAAACAAGGGCAAAGCGTGGAACATTGCGCGAAGTGTATCCACCACCAAAATGGTCGACCTCCTGGCTGAAAAGTACGGTCAAACCTGCATTGAAACCCCCGTTGGCTTTAAATTTATCGCTGAAAAAATGGTGGAAGGTGCCGCGCACATTGGGGGCGAAGAATCCGGCGGTGTAGGCATTGAGACTTATATTCCAGAGCGCGACGGAATATTTACCGCGCTGATGCTGCTCGAAATGATGGCCGTTGAAAAAAAACCATTGGCCGACATCTATCAAGATTTGTGCGACACCATTCGGCCCTACCAGTTTTTGCGTGTGGACCTCAAAGTACCGGCCGATACCATGCAAAAAGCCATGGCCGCCCTCAAAGAAAACCCACCGCAAGCTTGGGGTGGGCGCAAGCTGGAGCGGCTCCAAACCATCGATGGCTTTAAGTTTTACCTCGAAGACGGCAGCTGGGTCTTGATTCGTCCCTCAGGCACGGAACCCGTATTTCGTTTGTACGCCGAAGCCGAAGATTTAGAAGCCTGTCGCGCCCTAACCCAAGAAGCCGAAGCTTTTGTTCGTCAAGCTTAATGCATGGCTCATATTTTCACGCACAACACCGAAATTTTTTAAATTTTTTTCCGCGTCCTTTCGCAAGTGCAGGTAAAAAATTCTACCGATCGGACGATGACAGGATGGGCTCAAGCTGGTCAAAAATAAATTTTGCGTTTTTAAGTGCGGTCTCAGCGTCTTCTTGCTGGTAGAACTCAGAAGGGGTTAGATCCTCTGTACCATAAAAAGCCAGCTCTCGATCGCGTCGCATTTGGCGGGAGATCTTGCACATGACTGGAATGTGTTCCACAATGCTTTCTGGACACTTATCTTGATGGGCTTCCAGCACATTGGAAACGTCATGAATTCTGGGTACTTCTACATGACAATAGCGTAATAACGCCTTGAGAAGTAGCTCTACGACCTCTTGCGCTTCACGCACAACATCCGCATACGATTGTCTCTTAAGCAGTAGCTCGACGGCTTCGATACGGTGCTTGGATCGAATACAGTAATCTTGAATCAAACTTTGATTTTTCATGCTTTTACCCAATACGGGTGACCGTGACTGATGTGGCGGGTCCAACCTCGCTGCACAATCATATACCGAATTTTTGACAAAAGCAGCGATAAAACAACTCCGCGTTCCCATAAAACTTTGCCTTCCATGGCAACCTCCAACCATAGACTGCCAAGGGTTTCGTCCACTGCATCGGGATATTGCACAAATTGGGGCGAATGGCGATCATCGATGTTTAATGTAGCCCACTGCCGATAGAGACCGCGCTCAATGGGTTGGCCTTGCATGACCAACAACCAGTCCACATCGGACGACGAATGCATCTGATCTCTCACAAAAGATCCAAACACCACAATGCCCACCAGTGCGTTGCCAAATGCATCCATGACCTCTTGAATGGGCTCTTGGAATTGGCGGGTCGCATATGCGTCAGATGTCTGAAGTTTCTGCGTCATCCACTGATTGATGGAAATACCTTGCTCAAACGCACGTTCTTTGATGCGTTGGTGCATGGCCTCAGGGATGCGTAAAACAAAGGCTTTTTTGCTCATATGATATCATGATATCATTTATTGCCATTTCCATCAACAACCCATGACCGTGTCGCAGTGGTGGTCGAACAAGGGATTTTCGTGTATAGGTAACCGCTCTATGGAACTCAAAGAAATTGTCATCAAAGGCGCACGCCAGCATAACCTGAAAAATATTGATGTTGCCATTCCTCGCAACAAGCTGGTGGTCATCACGGGCCTATCGGGCTCAGGCAAGTCCTCGCTGGCTTTTGATACCATTTATGCCGAAGGCCAACGCCGATATGTCGAATCGTTGTCGGCTTATGCACGGCAATTTTTGGACCAAATGGAAAAGCCCGATGTGGACTCCATTGAAGGTCTGTCGCCTGCCATTTCCATCGATCAGAAACGCACCAGCAAAAACCCGCGCTCCACGGTGGGTACGGTCACGGAAATTTATGACTATTTGCGGCTGCTTTTTGCCCGCATTGGCAAACCCTTTTGCTATGAATGCGGTAAGCCCATCACCAGTCAATCCGCCTCCCAAATTGTCGACCAGGTTGAAGCGTATCCATCCGGCACCAAACTCCATATTTTGGCTCCCATTGTTAAAGGCCAAAAAGGAGAATTTAAAAAAGAAATCAACGTCCTGATTAAAAAAGGCTTTACCCGCGCCAATATCGATGGGCAAACCGTAGAACTGCTCGATGCGCCCAAGCTCGATAAAAACAAAAAACACACCATCGACGTGTTCGTCGATCGCATCATTGTCAAGGATGGCATTCGCAAACGCTTGGCTGATTCAATTGAAATGGCCTTGGAAAATGGCGGTGGCATGGTCAAAGTTGAAACGTTGGGCGATGAGGGCGGAGTTCGGCTTTTTTCAGAAAAATTTGCCTGTGTCGATTGTGGCATTTCATTTCCGGACATTACGCCGCGCATGTTTTCTTTCAACAATCCGCATGGCGCATGTCCCGACTGCTCAGGGTTAGGAACCAAACGGTTTTTTGATGCCGATAAAATCGTGCCCAACCCCACCTTGAGTTTGAGCGATGGAGCCATTGCGCCTTGGCAGACGCGGTGGAGCCATTTTCACAATCAAACGCTGTCCAATCTTGCGCGTCACTATGATTTTGACATGCGGACGCCCTGGAAAAAACTGCCCAAAAAAATTCAAGACATTTTGCTCTATGGCAGCGGCAAAGAAATCATTCAGTTTACCTATGACACCGATGAAAGTTTTTATTCTTCTGAAAAAGAGTTTGAAGGTGTCATTCCCAATCTTACCCGCCGCTACCATGAGACTGAATCCGAATCCATGCGGGATGAGATGGAAGAAAAATATCAAGGCGTGGTGGAATGCCCGAAGTGCCACGGCTCTCGCCTTCGAACCGAAGCCATGCACATTCGCATCGACGATCAGAACATTCATGATATTTCCACACGCAACATTGGCAAGGCGTTTTCTTTTTTTCAGCATTTGCACTTGAGCAAAAAAGATCAGAAAATTGCTGAAAAAATATTAAACGAAATCAATTCTCGGTTGGCATTCTTAATCAATGTGGGACTGGATTACCTTGATCTCAACCGTATGGCGGGCACCCTTTCGGGCGGTGAAGCGCAGCGAATTCGTCTGGCCACCCAAATTGGCTCTGGCTTGATGGGCGTTTTGTACATTCTCGATGAACCCTCCATTGGGCTGCATCAGCGCGACAACGATCGCCTGTTGGAAACATTAAAGTATCTTCGAGACTTGGGCAACACGGTTTTGGTGGTCGAACATGACGAGGACACCATCAAACAAGCCGATTACGTTTTGGACATTGGGCCCGGTGCAGGCGTGCAGGGCGGAAAAGTGGTGGCCCATGGCACGGCCAAACAAATCATGGCCAATCCCAAATCCATCACGGGTCAATATTTGAGCGGCAAAAAAGAAATTCCGATTCGCAAAAAACTGCGTGATCCCAAAAATCGCTGGATCACCCTATCGGGTGCAAAAGGACACAATTTGCATGAGGTCACTGCCAAATTTCCGCTGGGCGTGCTGACTTGCATCACAGGCGTATCGGGTTCTGGAAAATCTACACTGGTGATCGACACGCTTTTTCCGCAGCTTAAAAAAGAGCTTTTGGGTTCCAATGTAAAACCCCAACCGTTTAAAAAAATTGAAGGCGTGCATCAAATCAACAAAGTCATTGATATTGATCAATCGCCCATTGGTCGCACCCCCCGTTCCAACCCTGCAACCTACACTGGTTTGTTTGGACCCATTCGCGATTTATTCGCAGGTCTTAAAGAGGCCAAACTGCGTGGCTACAAAGCGGGTCGTTTTTCCTTCAATGTTAAAGGGGGCCGTTGTGAAACGTGCCAGGGCGATGGCATCATTAAAATTGAAATGCATTTCTTGCCCGATGTGTATGTCACGTGTGAAGCGTGCCACGGCAAACGCTACAATCGCGAAACGTTGGAAATTGAGTACAAAGGCAAAAACATCAACGATGTGCTCAATTTAACCGTGCGCGAAGCCCGTAAGTTTTTTGAAAATGTTCCAACCTTGGCCAATAAACTCACTTACCTTGAAGATGTCGGTTTGGGTTACATCACCCTTGGCCAATCGGCCACCACCCTCTCTGGAGGCGAGGCGCAGCGAATTAAACTGTCCAAAGAGCTTTCCAAACGCTCCAAGGGACACACCGTGTACATTTTGGATGAACCCACGACCGGTTTGCACTTTGAAGATGTGCGCAAGCTGTTGGAAGTGCTCAACCGTTTGGTGGATCAAGGTCATTCTGTCATGGTCATTGAACATCATTTGGATGTCATCAAAACAGCCGACTGGATTTTGGACATGGGTCCCGAAGGCGGAGATAAGGGTGGGCGCCTCATTGCTTCAGGCACGCCTGAACAGGTTTCCAAAGTCAAAGAATCCCACACAGGTCGATATTTAAAACCTTATTTTTCCGGCCTTCGCGCTCAATCCCGTGGCAAAGGGAAAAAAGCTTCACCTCAGGCCCAAGCATAGCGCATGACCAAACTATGGGATATCGTGCGATCCGCTTACTTGTGGATCATCGGTGGACTCACCGTTTTTGTGGCTGTGGTATGGATGTTTATCCGTTTTAAACTCAATCCCAAGTACGATGTTCATCCTTTTTTTATGAAGCTCAGCCCCTTACTGACCCGACTATCCGGCATTAAGCTCACGGTTGTGGGCCAAGAGAACATTGACCCAGACCAAGGTTACATCGTCACTTTTAACCATTTGAATTTTTTTGATCACTTTTTGCTGTATCAAGCTTTTGGCAAACCGTTGATTGGGTTGGAAAAAGAGAGTCACATGAAGTGGCCGGTGTATGGGTCTTTTATGAAGTCGGCGGGCATCATTCCCATTCCACCAAGGGGCAACACCGAAAGGGCCATGCAGGGCATGGAACAAGCCAAAGCCAAACTAATCGAAGGCAAGAGCATTTTAATCGCACCTGAAGGTACACGCTGTCGGGAAGGCAAGCTGGGTCCATTTAAAAAGGGTGGGATCTACATGGCCATTCAAACCCAGACACCGATTTTACCACTGGTGTATGATGCGGGCATGTACCGTTTTAATCGTCGATCTTCCTTTTTCTTGCGCCCTGGCCCCATCACGCTCACCATCTTACCGCCCATTTCCACCCAAGGGCTTAAATCCAGCGATGCACCCGCACTCAGCAAAAAACTGCGCGAAATGTATGTGGCACAAATTGGCGAAAGCTACGAAACAACCCATTGATTCTTTTTGGGTTGAGTTTTTAAGTTGAATCTGATTGAACAGGCACCATGAATCGCCTCTACTTTGACCACAATGCCACCAGCCCTCTGCGACCTGAAATCCGAGAAGTGCTTACGGAGTTTATGACGTGCGCCTACGGCAACCCTTCTGCGATTCACACCACCGGCCGCAAATTGCGCAGTCAAATTGATGATGCGCGGGAAGCCGTGGCCCGCGTCATTGGCGCCAAGCCTTCTGAAATCATTTTTACTTCGGGCGGTGTCGAAGCCAACCACATGGCATGGACCGCTTTTGAAAAACCGAATGTCAAAATTGCCACCACGGTCACCGAACATAGCTGCGTGCGTGGTGCCTCTCAAAAAAGCAAAGCATTGGATGCCCATGTGCACGAAGTCTGCGTCCATATGGATGGTTCGATTTGCGATCAAGAAATGCAAAAACTCGTTGATTTTGAGCCCGATTTTTTTTCCATGCATCACGCCAACAACGAAACAGGCGCACTCTACGACGTCGCTTCCTTTGTACAAAGCTTGCCTGAAAAAACATGGATTCACACCGATGCTGTCCAAACCGTGGGCAAAATGCCGGTCCATGTGGATGATTTGAATGTCCATTACCTATCACTGTCCGCCCACAAGCTTGGCGGCCTCCAAGGCGCGGGCGCACTGTATGTTCGCAAGGGCGCACCCTTTGAATCCATCTGGCCCGGAGGCGGCCAAGAGCGCGGCCGCCGTGGCGGCACCGAAAATGTCATTGGCATCCTGTCCCTGGGCAAAGCCTGCGAATTGATTGCCGAGCAGCTGGATCAAGAATGCAAACACTACAAAGCCCTGCGCACGCAGTTTGAAGAAGGCTTGCAAAGTGCTTTGGACGGCATTCACATCACAGCCCAAGATCACCCACGCATCCCCAACACCTCGCACGTCATTTTCGAAGGTGTAGATGCCGAATCTCTGATGATTGCTGCCGACCTAGAAGGCCTAGATTGCTCCACGGGCTCAGCATGTCACTCTGGCTCCATCGATCCTTCCCCTGTCGTGTTAGCGATGGGATTTGAACGTGAACGCGCCTTGGGCGCCATTCGATTTTCATTTGGCTGGACAACGACAGCACACGATATCGAAAAAGCATTGACCATCCTACCGAAACTTGTGCAGCGTATACGAAAAAAATAAGCTTTTTGCTTCGATTTGCATTACGGAGGCGAGGTGCACACCCCGGGGAAACGCTGCGCGGACTCGCGGACGCCCTTATTTTTTAAAGTACACTACGAATTCATTGAAGAGTTTTTCTTCGTTTCGGCACATTGATTTGCTCAAACAACGCTCCACGTTGTCCCCGGGGCGACACCTGCGCCCT
>CAZCBX010000023.1:0-10251 GCA_964497185.1 uncultured Bdellovibrionales bacterium
AGTCGAGCATTATTTTTTATTCTCAAACCGATGAAAACAACATTAAAAAAACATTTTACCCCAATAATGTGGAAGTCATCGACAAACCCAACGGCGGAAAAATTTTATTTGTCGGTGGGGTGAGCATCACCGCAGATGCCTCGCAACAGCAGTGTGCAAGCCAAGGCCTTTGTGCGAAAAAGAACAACTACGTAGATACCATGGACCGACGCCCAGGGATGGCCATGATCCAAATTCCGCCCAACACCAGCGTCGCTGATTATGTGGCCAGTCAAAACCAAGCGCAAACCACTACCGCGCAAGGTGTCACAACCAAGGACTGTAACGTACCCGGTTGTGTATGGGTTGATGCCAATCCGGCCAATGCCAGTGGCATGGGCCAAGCATTGTTGGATACGGCCAACATTGCCATCACCCAAAACTACGATATCTTAATTGTGCCCATGACCAAAAACAACATGGCTGATCCATCCGTGGTGTTTAAAGTGCCGCGTCAGGGTGGAAGTTGGTTGGCCAATCAAACGCAGCCCTTAACCACCATTCCGGAAACCAACAACGGCCGCGTGGTTTCATCCATTGCCAATCGAACCATCCAAGTCGGTCAAGCCGAATACCTACCCGTATGTGTGACCAAACCCATGCCAATATGCTCAGATCGACGTGAGCCAGAATCCTGCCAATATTATGACGCTGACAGTGGTGAAGTGGTGAACGATCCAAGACAAATGATGGGGCAGATTCGTTTGATGAACGTGAACAATCCGTCTCTGGCCGCCAGCGCTTTTTTGGCCAATCACAACTATGCGTGCAGTTCCATGTCGTTTAATGAGAACAACGATTTGTTGGTCTCTGGTCGGTTAACCATTCACGCCATTTCGAATGCCGATATGAGTGAGGCCATTCGTGCGGCAGAAGGTGCTTCGGATTTAGGCACGTTTAAAGGATTTAACAATCAAATCTTGCTGGATGATGTGGCCCAAAGAATGGAAAATGGCGACATGGTCTATGCCGATGGATTCATTGTGGATGAGAACACCTTTGCCGCTGGCGGTTCGCAAAAAGTTGGATGGCGCGGTGGTACTTCCATGGCGGAGTTTGACGATGGAACCTTTGGTGTATTGGCCACCAATACGGTTCGCCTCCGTAACAAAGAAGGAGATGCCGTCAGTGAAGTGATGAACGTGGGCATTCACAAAGTCACCATGCCCAATATGCAAGAGCGCGTGATGGTCAACATTCAAACCGATCCAGAAAACATCAACAACACCCGGATCATTGCCACCTACTTTGAAGGCGGCAACTTTGAGGCCTACCCCACCACGTACATTCCCGGCAATTATTTCGTCAACGATGAGGCGCGTACTGAGCCCACGGCCTTGCCTGGCGTGATGACCACGATGAGCACCGCAGACTGGATTGACTTGTACCGAGAGTTGCGGGCGCCCAAAGGCGAAACCATCAACGAAGAAATGCCTGCATTGGAATTGTCTCGCGGAGCAACAGTTGATTGTTCAAGCGCGTACGTGGATACCTGCGCGTACTAAGACCTATTCAATCAAGTTGCGTCTTGATTTTGTACTTGGTCGCTTTTTTTCACTTCCCAATGATCACCGCCGCGTACAAGCTCACTTAAGTTGCCAGGTCCACGCTGTTCGATGACCGCTTGATTTTGTTGCTGCACAAGAATTTCGTAAGGCGTGCGATCATATTGGCGAAAAACGCCCATGGGGACTGGAAAATCAGGATATTCCATGCGTGATAGCATAAAGGCTTGCGTGGCATTGCCTGGATCATGCACCGCAAGGTCTTGCGCTGTGATCCCATCTTGACCCAACGTTACTTTTTTGGGCATGCCGTTTTCGAAAATAATTCCTTTTTCGTTTTCTTCACCGTAGCGCATGGGCTCGCCGGCAACCAGCTCCAAAGTGTTTTCTGCGCGGGCGCTGCGTTCGACAATGGGTTTGTGTGTGCCATCGTTAAAAATGTTGCAGTTTTGGTAAATTTCAATCATGGACACGCCTTGGTGCGCATGGGCTTGCTTCATGGTCTCCATCAAATGCGGCGCATTGATGTCATAAGAGCGAGCGATAAATGTAGCACCCGCAGATAAAGCAAGATTGGTGGGGTTGGCGGTGTAGTCCAATGAGCCGTAAGGCGTTGATTTGGTTTTTTTGCCTTGCTCACTGGTGGGTGAGTATTGCCCTTTGGTCAAACCATAAATGCGGTTGTTGAACAAAAGAATGTTGATGTTGACGTTGCGACGTAACACATGAAAAAAATGGTTGCCGCCAATGGACAATGCATCACCATCGCCGGTGATCATCCATACAGACAAATCTGGATTGGCAATTTTTACACCCGTGGCAAAAGCAGGGGCACGACCATGAATGGTGTGAAAGCCGTAGGTATTCATGTAATACGGAAAGCGCGACGAGCAACCAATGCCAGAAATAAAAACGAATTTTTCTTTGGGCACACCCAATTCTGGCGCCAGTTTTTGAACGGCATTGAGAATGGCATAGTCTCCACAGCCTGGACACCATCGCACTTCTTGATCGGAAGCAAAATCTTTTTTGGTAAGCTTTTCAGCGGTATTTTCTGACATTTGTATGGGTTCCTCTATGACGTTTGTAAAAGTTGTTGAACGGCGTCTTTGATTTCTTGAATGTACAGGGGTCTGCCCTGAACTTTGTTTAAAGGTTTGGCATCCACCAAATACTCAGCACGGAGCACTTTGCTTAGTTGGCCCATGTTGAGTTCTGGGATGAGCACTTTTTTATACCGTTTGAGTATATCACCCAAGTCTTTGGGCAGCGGGCTGATGTACCGAACATGGGTATTGGCCACGCTTACACCATCGGCGCGAAGTTGTTCGCATGCGCTCATGATGGCGCCAAATGTACTTCCCCAGCCGACGACCAAAACATCGCCTTGCTCAGGGCCATACACCGTCGTATCGGGCAGCTCATTGGCAATGCGATCCACTTTTTCCTGACGCAAATCGGTCATGCGTTGATGGTTTTCAGGATTGTAACTGACGTTACCTGTGTTTTCTTGTTTTTCCAAACCACCAATTCGGTGCTCTAATCCCTTGGTGCCAGGGATGGCCCAGGGGCGTGCCAATGTTTCTTCGTTGCGCTTGTAGGGCTCAAAGCCATTAACTTCCGTTAAGTGGTTGCATGGAAACGCTTTGTAGCTATCAATGTCGGGAATAATCCAAGGCTCTGCACCATTGGCCAGGGTGTTGTCCGAAAGAATCATGACAGGCACCATGTATCGCGTGGCAATGCGCGTGGCTTCAATGGCGGCATCAAAACAGTCGCCTGGTGTCATGGGCGCAATTACGCAAAGTGGACTTTCGCCGTGTCGACCGTACAGCGCTTGCAATAAATCGGCCTGTTCCACTTTGGTGGGCATACCCGTACTAGGGCCTGCACGCTGCACATTGACCACCACCAAAGGCAATTCGGTCATAACCGCCAACCCCAAGGCTTCGCCTTTCAGGGCAACGCCAGGCCCGCTGGTACCGGTTACACCAATGCTGCCTGCAAAAGACGCACCGATGGCGCTGCAAACCGCGGCAATTTCGTCTTCGGCTTGAAAAGTGGTGATGTTGAAATGTTTATAATTGGACAGCTCATGCAAGATGTCACTGGCAGGGGTGATGGGATAAGAGCCGTAAAACATGTTTTTGCCAGAGAGCTGTGCGGCCGCGGCCAAGCCAAGTGCCAACGCTTTGTTGCCTGTGACTTGTCGGTACTGACCTTCGGGCAGTTGTGCCTCAGGGACATGATAGGTGTTGGGAAAAAGCTCACATGTGTCGCCGTAGTTGTAGCCGGCGTGCAGTGCTTTTTTATTGGCTTCAATGATGTTGGGACTTTTTTTGAATTTTTTTTCAATCCAATTTTCGGTGGGTTCCATGGGGCGATCGTACAGCCAGTACATCAATCCCAGGGCAAAAAAGTTTTTGGAACGATCGATTTCTTTGGTGTTTAAATCAATGTCTTTCAAGGCTTCGCGGTTGAGTTTGGTGATACCGATTTTGACAACCTGATAACTATCCAAACTGCCATCTTCCAAGGGGTTGCTGTCATATTGGGCTTTTCGCAGGTTGGGGTCTGTAAAAGCGTCTTCGTTGACAATGATCATGCCGCCTTTTTCTAAATCTTCGATATGAACTTTTAAGGCCGCAGGGTTCATGGCCACCAGTACGTGAGGTACATCTCCAGCAGTACGGATGTCGTAATCGGAAAAATGAAGCTGAAAACCACTGACGCCAGGCAA
Organism: uncultured Bdellovibrionales bacterium; assembly: GCA_964497185.1. Classification (GTDB taxonomy): domain Bacteria; phylum Bdellovibrionota_G; class JALEGL01; order JALEGL01; family JAGRMV01; genus CAZCBX01. The sequence goes on from CAZCBX010000023.1 coordinate 4,285, forward strand.
AGACCCAGCAGGCGCGCGAATCTCGGCAGGAAAATCGGGGAAGGTTGAAATGTCGTTGCCCACCACGGCCGAGGTCATGGTGAATTGACCGCCCGTTAGCTGCATGCCGTCGCCAGAATCCCCGGCGAAGCGAATAATAACATTGTGAAGTTCTTGCGATTGGCTCATGAGGTCTCTCTAATCAAATCCTAATCAAATCATATACAAACTAAGGTTGTTGACGGGTGACTGGGGGCTTGTGTGCGCAAATACCGGTCACTAAAGCCGTCTCCAACCATGGATGGGCATAGCTGATATCAGACTTTTGACCAAAAATACACTTTTTGCCGCGCCAAACGGGCTTTTTAGGCTGTTTTTTTGCTATTTTTCAAGGCCGCCCGCACGTTGTCTTGCAATTTGTCCAGAGGGATTCGTGCCAGCGCATGATGGTCAAAGAGTGTTTGATGGGTTTTGTGATCGAGTGCAAGAATGTCTTGGGCACTCAATGCCACCGCCGATTTGGGTGTTGTTTCGGGGGTCGGAGGGTATACGGCGGCTTTGTTGTTCCATGGACAGACTTCTTGGCAGATGTCGCAGCCTGCCACCCAGTGGTTTAAATTGTTTTGAACATGGTCCGGCATGGGCTCATGGCGATTTTCGATGGTGTGATAAGAGATGCAATCGGTGGCCACCAGGGTGTAAGGCTTGGGCAAGGCTTGGGTTGGGCATGCATCCATACAGGCTGTGCAGGTGCCGCAATGATCGGTGGTGGGCGCGTCTGTGGGTAGGTCGAGACTGGTGGCCATCACACCCAGGTATAAGTAAGAGCCGTGACGCTTGTTCATGAGCATGGTGTTTTTGCCGATCCACCCCACACCCGCCATGGCTGCAAAATCTCGCTCCAGCACAGGGGCAGTGTCTACAAAACAGCGCCATGTAAACGGTTGGCCGAGTGCCTCTTGGGTCCACTGCGCCAGGGCTGTCAGTTTGTCTTTCATAAACAAATGGTAGTCCTGGCCCCATGCATAGCGTGCAAATTTTACATCAGACGCATGGGGCTCATTTCGGTGATACGACAAAGCCACCACCCACACGCTTTTGGCTTCGGGCATCAATTCACGAATGTCTTGACGAAGGTTTTTTCTTTTTTCTTCGGCCAGGTACCACATGTTGCCGTGATGGCCTTGTTCAAGCCAGGCTTTATACTTTGGATAGGTGGAGGCACGGGTTTGGTTGGTAAAACCAATGTCACAAAAGCCCAACGCGTGAGCCTGCGCGCGAATGCGGTCTTTGATTGACACCGAATGATTCATGCTTATGTTTGTATCAGGTATTGATAAGACAGAAACAAGAATTTGGAAGATAAGAGGAGATTTGATATGCAATCATGCATGAACAGAACATTTATTTTCGCTACAGCCCTGACTGTATGTATGTCACTGATGGCCTGCAACGGCAAAATTTCTCTTCCTTCAGAGTGGAATCAAAGTTCCAAAGCCCAAGGTGATCAGAATACGCCGGGCCAAGATGACAAAGCTTCTTCTTTGCAAGAGGCTTTGAGTCGTCCGCCAGCCAAAAAAGACCCCAATCAAAAAGTATTATGGAAAGGCTCGAATCTGGGTGCAGATACCTTTATCGAAATTTCGAAAAAAGCCGATTTGGGCGTTGTGAATATTGGTACCACCAAGGTGATGAAACCCCGTGCAAATCCATTTGGCCAAGGCCCTCGTGGCGGGTCACCCTTTGATCAGTTTTTTGGTGAAGACATGTTTAAGTTTTTCTTTGGCCAGCCTCAAGCACCACAGCAAGAGCGAAAACAAACCAGTCTGGGCTCGGGTTTTATCATCAGCAAAGACGGTTTGATTGTCACCAACAATCACGTCATTGATCAAGCCGATGAAATCACAGTGACCATTGGGCACGACCGAGAGTACCAAGCAAAGTTGATCGGCAGCGACCCCAAAACGGACGTTGCATTGATCAAAATTGAACCCGAAGAAGAATTGTATCCATTGTCGCTGGGTGACTCTCAAAGTTTGCAGGTGGGCGAAATTGTTGTGGCCATCGGCAATCCATTTGGTTTATCCCATACCGTGACCCAAGGCATTGTCAGTGCCAAAGCGCGAACCATTGGTTTTGGACCGTACGACAATTTTATTCAAACGGACGCCTCCATCAATCCCGGCAACTCTGGGGGGCCGTTATTGAATCTTCAAGCCGAAGTGGTGGGTATCAACACAGCCATTCATGCCACGGGCCAGGGCATTGGTTTTGCCATTCCCATCAATTTGGCCAAAAACATTCTGTCCCAGCTAGAGGAAACTGGCAGCGTGACGCGCGGCTGGTTGGGTGTTTACATTCAACCGGTGGAAAAAGAAGTGGCCGATGCGCTTGGTTTGGACAAAGCGCAAGGGGCTTTGGTGGCCAGGGTGCAGAAAAACAGCCCAGCTGAAGCAGCAGGCATTCAAGCAGGGGATGTCATCTTAAACGTGGATGGCAAACAAATTAAAGACGCCAATGCTTTGCCTCGTTTTGTGGCCAACCTCAAAGCGGGCCAAGAAGTAAAAATTGTATTGATGCGCAAAAAGAAACTCAAAACCATCGAGCTGACCATTGGCACCTTGCCCGATGAAGAGCAGCCCGAAGCCCAGCAAGAAACCATCAAAAAAGGCAGCAAGCCGGACAAACTGGGTTTGTATACTTCCGAAATTACAGACCAGGATCGACAACGCCTTGATTTGCCGGAAGGACAAAAAGGCGTGGTGGTCAATGGCATGACGCGAGACTTCCCCGCTTATGGACAGGGGTTGAAGCCAGGCAATGTCATCACAGAGGTTAATTACAAAGCCATCACCAATTTGAAATCTTACGAAAACATCCTTGATGATTTAAAAGATGGAGACACGGTGTCCTTGAAAGTGCTTCAAGACAATCGCTCCGAGCTTTTCTTGGTTTTCCCACTGAGTGGTCAGTGATGGTCGTAAGCTGAAGGCTTGCGCGAATTTGGCATGGCCAAGAATAAAAAAACCTCGTCTGAAAAAACATCGGATGCGCTGAAGTCCCCTTCGCTACCAGCTGTTTATCAACCCAAAGTACAAGACTCGGTCGATCTGTACTTTCGGCAGCTAAGCAAGCTTCCGATGTTGACACCCGAAGAAGAGAAAAAAATTGCCATTGAATGGTTTGAAAATCGCGATCGTGAAGCAGGGCAAAAACTGGTCATGTCCAATTTACGTTTTGTGGTTAAAATTGCCAAAGAGTATTCCAAATACGGCATTAAAATGTCGGACCTGATTCAAGAAGGCAACATGGGTTTGATGCACGCTGTGGACAAATATGATCCCAATAAAGGATACCGATTGATCACCTACGCCGTATGGTGGATTCGGGCATACATCCAAGCGTTTGTGCTGCGATCGATGAGCATGGTTCGGTCGGGTACCACACGTGCGCAGCGGCGGGTGCTTAATGGCCTGCAAAAAGCACAAAAACGAATTGCGGCTATGCAGGGCGCGAATCTACCGGTGACCAACAAGCAGCTTGCCCAAGAGTTGGAAGTGACCGAACAAGAGGTGCAAGAAACTTTGAGCTTGATGAACAACCGCGATGTAAGCACCAGCATGCCGTTGTCGCGCAAAGAAAATGCGATGACTTTTGGCGACACGCTGTCAGACCAAGAAACCTCGGTGGAAGAAAAAGTGATTCGTGAAGACATGACCAGCCGCATTCATGACGTGCTGGACGATATGTACGATGACCTTGCACCCCGCGAGCGCTACATTCTGGAGCATCGGCTTTTAACCGATTCGCCCATGACGCTGGAGGCAGTGGGTGATGAGTTTGGCGTGACGCGGGAGCGTGTGCGCCAGCTGGAAGCGCGTTTAAAAAAGAAACTCAAGAAAGCGTTTGTTGAAAGCGATTTATAAAACCTTTTGCGTTGTCGCTTGCTTCACATACTTTTTTCTTTGGATTCTTGTAAGGTAGGACTGTGGGGCCCGAGGGGGTCCGTATGGGCTAGTCCTCGCTGCGCTGCGGAGACGCCCATACGGACCCCCTCGGGCTGACGCTCCTTATGGTTGTTGGTTGGGGAAGATTATAGAGGTAAACGCCGTTGGCGTTTGCTTTGATATTTATTTCTTCCCGGAACAAAATCCGATTGGCCATGCAGCTTTTTGGCTTGTGCGCGCGACTCCGCAGCGAAGCGAGGACTTAGCAAGCACAAGCCCAAAAAGCTGTGACTGGGAGCGTCTTTGAATATCGAAAGACCAAAATCCAGGCAACAAATCCTAGCCACCACACCGACCCCAAATTTTTCGTGCAAAGGCTTTCGTAGTATTTGAGTCACCTGTATCTTTGGCTTGCACTTGCGAACACTCCTGGTAGTAATGGCTCATTGACTGTTAACAACCAGGAGATATGTCATGGCAAACGCTTATTTTAATCCACCTTTTGCTGAAAATGAACCCATTCTTTCGTATGGGCCTGGGTCCCCCGAGCGTGAACAGCTTGCGCAAACCCTCAAAGCCATGAAGAATCAAGAAGTGGATATTCCCATGGTCATTGGCGGACAAAATGTTTTTACCGATGAAAAAAAATCCATTGCGCCCCCGCATGAAATTAAACATACCTTGGGTCAATATTCCAAAGGTTCAAAACAGCATGTGCAACAAGCCATTGATGCAGCCATGGAAGCCAAACCGGCATGGGAAGCCATGGCATGGCAGGATCGCGCCGCCATTTTTTTAAAAGCTGCGGATCTAATCTCTGGGCCGTATCGCGCACGCATGAACGCTGCCACCATGCTGGGCCAAAGCAAAAATGTCTACCAGGCTGAGATCGATGCGGTGGCTGAGTTGGCTGATTTTTTACGATTTAACGTTTCGTTTATGACCGAAATGTACAACCAGCAGCCCGAAAGCAGCCCGGGTGTATGGAACCGCATGGAGTATCGTGCGCTCGAAGGGTTTGTTTTTGCCTTAACGCCGTTTAACTTTACCGCCATTGCAGGCAACCTATGTGCGGCACCGGCCATGATGGGCAACGTCATTGTTTGGAAACCTGCTGAAACCCAAATTTATTCCGCCCACTTGCTCATGGAAATTTTTGAAAAAGCGGGCTTGCCCAAGGGCGTGATCAATCTGGTTTTTGTTAGCGGACCCGATGCCGGAGAAGTGATTTTTAAACACCCTGACTTGGCGGGCCTTCACTTTACTGGCAGTACGGGCGTGTTTCAAACCCTTTGGAAAACCATTGGCGAAAACATTTCCACTTATAAAAGTTACCCGCGTGTGGTCGGTGAAACAGGAGGCAAGGACTTTGTGGTCGCGCATCCGTCGGCCAACGCCAAAGAAGTGGCCACCGGTTTGGCCCGTGGCGCGTTTGAATTTCAAGGTCAAAAATGCTCTGCTGCCTCTAGGGCTTACATTCCGCAAAGCCTTTGGCCTGAAATCAAAGAACAGCTCATTGAAGACATGCAAAGTTTTCGCATGGGTTCCACCGAAGATTTTGGCAATTTCATCAATGCGGTGATCGACGAAAAAGCCTTTGATAAAATTGCAAGCTACATCGACAAGGTGAAAGAAAGCTCAAGCGCAGAAATTCTTCAAGGCGGGGAGTACGATAAGTCCGAAGGCTATTACATTACGCCCACCCTGATTCAAACCCAAGATCCCACTTTTACCACCATGGTGGAAGAAATTTTCGGTCCGGTCTTGACGGTGTATGTGTATGAAGACGGCGAATTTGAACAAACGTTGGATTTGGTAAACCAAACCTCACCGTATGCGTTAACGGGCAGTATTTTTTCGACCGACCGTCAGGCGGTGGCCCTGGCCAGCGAAAAACTAAAGCATGCAGCGGGCAATTTTTACATCAACGATAAACCAACCGGCGCGGTTGTAGGACAACAACCATTCGGTGGCGCCCGAGGCTCAGGCACCAATGACAAAGCTGGCTCCATCCTTAATCTATATAGATGGGTATCGGCAC
>CAZCBX010000023.1:10351-10586 GCA_964497185.1 uncultured Bdellovibrionales bacterium
GCACGATCAAAGAAACCTTTGTTCCGGCAACCGATTATCGGTATCCGTTTTTGGGGTGATCATCAAGAGGTTGGAAAATATTCACAAAGAGGTGAATGACGTTGCGGCTTGGCCGCACGTCAGAGGAGAAACGTGAGTTTCTCTTAAGAGTGCTTTGAAAAAGCACGCCAGAAGGCAGCAGGGTATCGGCACGCACGATCAAAGAAACCTTTGTTCCGGCAACCGATTATCGGTA
>CAZCBX010000024.1:0-10205 GCA_964497185.1 uncultured Bdellovibrionales bacterium
CATGGAGTTCGTGGAGCTTTTCTGGGGCAAGCCCAAAGTCCCACAGATCTTTATTTAGAAAAAGAAAAAACAACCCCAAAAAACACAAAAAAAAACCAAAAATTCCCCCCGAAATCTTCTGTATTCTAACCCCAATCTACGATAAAGAACACCCACCCCATGAAGTTCAAACTTAAAAATTTCGCAAATTTGCGCAAAACCCAAACCATTTTTTTTCTCGGTTTTGCCCTTTTGGGCCTGGTCATCGTGCTGACCACCACCTTGCCCAATTCTTTTCAGTATTACGTCACCGTTGAAGAATTTGCGCAAAAGCCCGATCAATATCAAAACCAAACCATCAAATTGGCCGGCGTGGTGGAAAAAGGCAGCATTGTGCATACCAAAGACAGCGCACAATGGGATTTTATGGTCATGCAAGCACAGCATCAAATTCCTGTGCGATATGTAGGCCCCATGCCGGATACTTTTCAAGACGAAGCGGAAGTGGTGGTCACCGGTTTGTATGATGCCCCTTCCGGGCGGTTTGTGGCCACCCATATTCTGGCCAAATGCGCATCCCGTTATGAAGAAAAATTAGAAGCTCCATTGGAGCCATCGCGTGGGGGTGCATGATCCCATGGAAATCCTTGGCAACTGGCTTTTGCATTTTTCATTGTTGGTGGTTCTTTTTTCGTTTTTTGCTTCGATCATTGCAGGCCGAACCGGCCAAAGCCACTGGCTCGATTTAGCGCGTCGGGCCAATCAAGCGTTTTGCGTAACCATCTTTGCTTGTTCCGGACTGTTGGTGGGTTGTCTGGTTACAGGAAAATTCTACATGGCTTATGTGTATCAATACACCAATTCCACCATGCCGCTTTTTTATAAAATTGCTGCCCTCTGGGGTGGGCAAAATGGATCTTTGCTTTGGTGGCTCACCATTTTATGCGGATACAGTCTGGTGTTAATGATTGGCTGGCGCAAGAGCAAGAGCGTACTTTTCCCTTACGTCATTGCCACCATTGCCTTTGTGCAGCTGTTTTTTGTGTTCTTGCTGTTGATGACGGCCAACCCCTTTGACTTAATTCCTTACGCGGCCATGGGCGGGTTTACCGATGGACGGGGTTTGAATCCGCTGCTTCAAAATTATTACATGATCATTCATCCACCCTCATTGTATTTGGGCTATGTGGGCATGACGATTCCTTTTGCTTTCGGCATGGCCGCCCTGATTACCGGAAAACTCGATAACGAATGGGTCATCGTCATCCGAAAATGGACGCTGACGGCTTGGTTCTTTTTATCTTTGGGCAATCTCTTGGGCGCCTCATGGGCTTACGAGGTGTTGGGCTGGGGTGGATATTGGGCCTGGGATCCTGTCGAAAATGCCGCTTTTATGCCATGGCTGACGGCCTCTGCCTTTCTTCATTCAGTGATCATTCAAGAAAAACGAAACATGCTCAAAGTCTGGAACATGATTTTGGTGCTTTTGTCCTTTTTACTCACACTCACGGGCACTTTTTTAACCCGGTCAGGCATCGTGTCCTCGGTTCATTCATTTGCACAGTCCAACATTGGGGGTTATTTTTTGGCCATCCTCATCATCACCACTGTGGTGTCGGTGGGCTTGCTCTTGTATCGACTGCCCCAGTTGGAAACCAAAAACAAGTTGGACTCCATGGTGTCACGCGAGTCAGCGTTTTTGCTCAACAATCTGGTATTGGTGGGCAGCGCGATCGCCATTTTATGGGGCACCATTTTTCCTGTACTTTCAGAGTTGGTTCGTGGCGTGAAAATTTCCATTGGGCCCCCATACTTTAACAAAGTCATGATTCCGTTGGGACTGGCGCTTTTAATTTTGACGGGCATCGGCCCCATCATCGCCTGGCGCAAAAGTTCCATGCAACAAATCAAGCGCAACTTTATGCTGCCCACCGCCGCTTCCATTGTCACCGCGGTGTTGGTGACGCTGCTCGTAAGCACCAAAATTGCGGTGGTGGTATCCTTTTCGTTTTGTATGTTTGTCTTGGTGACCATTCTGGCTGAGTATCAAAAAGGCGTTGTCATACGGATGAAAGCCCTCAAAGAAAATTTCATGCAAGCGTTGCTGCGCTTGATCTCCAAAAATGAACGCCGTTACGGTGGGTACATCGTTCACTTGGGTATTGTCCTTATGTTTGTTGGCTTTACCGGCTCTGCCTTTAAAATGGAGCAAGAATTTCAGCTTAAACCCGGCCAAGCGCAAAAACTCGGAGATTATACATTCCGTTATGAGCAAACCAGCAATCTTTCCAACCAGCACAAAGAGGAATACCAAGCCAATTTTGCTGTATGGAAAGGAAAGAACTTTTTGGACACCGTCCGTCCATCTCGTATTTTTTATCGCAGCCAAATTCCGGGTGAACCCCCCCAACCTGCGACGGAGGTTTCCATTCGTCGTAGTTTGGTCGAAGATTTGTACTTTGCTTTGTTGTCCTATGAACCATCGGATCAATCCATTTTCGTAAAAGTGATTGTCAGTCCGTTGGTGCAGTGGATCTGGCTGGGTGGATTGCTTCTGATTATTGGGACCGTGGTTGTGATGTGGCCCAAACCCAAAGCCAAGGCAAGGACGTTGATATGATTCTCACTTGGTTTATTGTGATTGCCCTGATGGTGATTGGGTGGATTGCATGGCCCGTGCTGCGCAAAACCATTGTGTCTGAACCTTTGCAAAACTCCATGCAAGATCCCATCGCGTACTTGGAAAGCCAAAAAGAAATGTTGTATCAATCCATTCGTGAACTGGATTTTGACTTTGAAACCGGCAAACTTTCCAAGCAAGATTATCAGGACATGCGCGCCAAAATCGAACACGACACCATCGATGTCATGAAACAAATGGACCGTGCCAAAGCAAAATGGGCCACCATGGAGAAAGATTTATGACGCGTTGGCTTGTTCCATTCGCCATTGTTTTTGCCTCCCTCCCTGTGTGGTCCCAAAGACCCACCTTGAACGGAAGCGTTCGAGTTCAGTCGGGGGCAACCATCCAGCCCTATGCCAACGAGCGCGTGCTGGTTCAAATTTTTGAAAAAAACAAAAACATCGCCACCGCCGAGCTTCAAACCAATCAAGATGGACAATATTCCATGCCCACCGAGGATTTAAAAGCCCAATGGTATTACCGCGTTCAGGTTGATTATCAAAACACCACTTTTGCTTCTGATTATTTTCAAGATGTCACCCAGCCTGTGCCGCCCATCACCGTGGCGCAAACGTCAGGAAACTTAGAAAACCTAGAAGCTTCCCACATTGTATTTTTGGAATTTGGTAAAAATTCCGATCTGATCAAAGTCACCCATCAGCTCACCATTGAGAACAAAGGCCAACTTGCCTACCACCCCAACCATGAAGCAGCCAAGCCCATTGAGTGGCAACTGTTTGACGGGGGGTTTAATCTATCATTGATTGAAAACATTGAGCGCTCGGATGTCGACATTGATGAGGAAAAAAACCAAATGACGTTTCTGCGCATGATCTTACCAGGAGAAAAACAAGACATGCGTTTTTCTTATCTTTTGCCGCTCACCGATCGAACGCTGACCTATGTACATCAGTCCACCCTACCCTCCCTACGCAACCACTGGGTCGCCAATCAGCGGGGTGTGCGTGTGATCTATCCTGGTGTTGAAAGCAAAAAACCGCCGGAAGATCTGAAAGACACGTTTAACAATGCGTTTGTGTTGGGAAGCCTTTCAGCCAATCAGCCCCACTCCATTACCATCAAGGGATACATGCGCGTGAAGGACCGGCCCTTGTTTTGGACATTTGGCGGCGCCATCCTTCTCTTCTTATTGTTCATGCTGGTGCTTTTTTGGAAAAAACAACACACGCGCGCTCAAATCTGGACCAAAAAAGATCTTGTGCAAGAAATCAAACGTTTGCAACAGCTGGCCGAGAATGATCCAGCACGAAAAGCCAGCATTGAAAAAGATCTGCACCATTTAAAAATTCGTTTGTATCGTGAGCTCGGCCCATGAAATTAGAACAAGTTGCACTTCGCGAGGCAGCTTTTTCGTATCCAAGCCAGCCTCTTTTTCAAAATGTCAGCATCGCCCTGGACTGCCGTCCATCTGTTCGAATTGGCCTGCATGGGGCCAATGGCGCCGGCAAGACCACACTCATCAAACTCATGGCCGGACTTTTGTCTTTGCAAAAAGGCACCATCACTTGGTTGACCTCAGGTCAAGAAACACTCGAACGCAGTCAGGCCATGCAACAAATGGGCATTGCCATGGGTGATGCTTTTTTTATGCGGCATCAAAGCTTGGGGGACAATCTATCCCTGTATGGCTCACTGTACGGAGTGGCACAACATGCCATCGACCCATGGCTCAAGCGTTTGCTGCTCTGGCCCCACCGCCACACTTTGTTTGGACAGCTCTCTACAGGTCAGCGAAAAAAGGCATCTTTGCTTCGTGCTTTGCTGCATCAGCCGCCACTTTTGCTTCTGGATGAACCCCTTAGTGGACTGGATGCGCAGAGCCAAGAGATCATCACTGATTGTTTAACAGAGTATCCAGGCTCATGGCTTGTGGCTTCTCATCATCAGACCTGGCTTGAAACCCATTGCAGTCATCAGTGGCATTTGCATGGAGGCGGCATTCATGTTGCGTAAAACCTACCTATTTGGTTGGCGGTACATTGGCCACAACGTTTTGGCATTGGTGCATGTCCTTTTTTTCGCGTTGTTGTGTCTGTTTTTGTTTTCACTGGGTTTTGCCAACACCATGCAGCTGAGCCCAGATGTTCAAGCCATGATTGTATTGGTTTGCATTTTTTTTACCGGCCAACGCCTCTTGGATGATTTCCACACGCAGTGCCGGTATGATCAAATTCTGCCTGGCATTTTGCTTTCTGGCTGTCGCCCTCCCACGCTTTTTTTGGGGTTAACCTTGGCCATTGCCAGCTGGCTCTGGTTGATCTGCGCAGCTGTGCTGATTACGTTGCATGTCATTTTTCCCGCGCTGCCCTGGGCCTCCAGTTTTGTGATGCTTTCTACACTGGGTATCGGATGCCTGGCTTACGCATCTTTGGGCGTGTTGTGTTATGGTTTTTTAACCTTTGGGGGCGTGGCAGCACCCATGGTGTTTACCCTGTATTTTCCTTTGCTGGTTCCAGTGTTTTTACTGATGCATCGCAATTTAATTTGTGCGCTCTCCCCATCGCTGACCCATAGCCTGGGCGCTCTGGCTGGCATCACACTGCTTTTTGTTTTTTTATCGGCCTTGCTGTATGAATGGGTGTCGGAGAACATCGTATGAAACATTTATTTGCAACCATCGGCATCCTCATTCTTTTCTTTGCAGTGGTTTTTAACTATGCCCCCATCGAAAAAACGCAAGGGATCGTTCAAAAAATTTTCTACATTCACGTGGGTAGCGCCATTACCATGTACCTGGGCTACATTGTCGGATGCATCACCGCCATTGCTTATTTGATCAAAAAAAAGCCTTCGTATTTTTGGATGTCCAAAGCCAGCATTGAAGTGGCTTATGTCTTTACATGTGCAGTTTTGCTCACCGGCCCCATCTGGGCCAAACCCATTTGGGGCGCTTACTGGACATGGGAACCCCGCCTAACCACCACGTTTGTCTTGTGGCTCATGTACACCGCTTATTTAATCTTTCAACGCTACCTTAAGGAAACCCATCAACAAGGCCAAACCCTTTCATGTGTCGTGGCCATTGTGGCCTCGCTCAACATCCCGCTCATCCATTTCTCCGTAAAACTCTGGCGCGGCGTCCACCCCAGCGTGATTCGAAACGAAGGGGGTTTGCCCCAAAGCATGGTGGTTACGTTGCTCTTGGGCGTTATTGCCATGATGGTTTTATGGAGTTATTTGTTTCGCATTCGCTACCAGCTTGAAAAAATTCAACAGCAGGTTTCGAGTGTAATTGAACAGCAAAGGAGCCAAGTTTTATGAATACACTTTCTTTTTTTATTGTTGGGTATGTTGTATTTGGTTTGCTTTTTTTGGCTTATCTTTATCGTTTGCATCGGAAGCAGCAAAGCATTCGCGTGCAAATTAAAGAGCTTCGGCAGCTTTTGTCTTCTAAGCGTTAAATGAAATTTTTATAAGTATCATGGAGGTTCGTGGGGCCTGTGGGGCCCTGCATTCGCTAGTCCTCGCTTCGCTGCGGAGACGCTCACGCAGGCCCCCACAGGCTGGCGCTTCTTCAAGGTATGGGTGGAGGGAGTGGGAGGATGGACAAACGCTAATAGCGTTTGTTTATATAACTATTGTTTGCCTTATCTCATAAAGGACTTTGGGAGCTTTTTGGGTTTCTGTGAGCGTCTCCGCAGCGTAGCGAGGACTAGCGAACAGAAGCCCAAAAAGCTCAAAACGTAGCGCCGTTTGAAATCCATATACAAAACAACGTTTTTATAAGAGTAGCGCTTTTAGGTGTGAAAAACTTTTTAGTAAGTAAATGCCATGGAAGCGGAGATCATGGCGCCTTCGGAGACGGGGGCGTCGAATTTTTTGGCGTTGGTGATGTTGCGATGAAAAAAACCAACGGATGCTTCTAGGCGGTCGACAATGTTGTAGTTGGCCTGAATGCTGCTGGCTAGGATGTTGGCTTTTTGGCTGCCTTCAAACACGCTTCGCGTTTGACCATAAGCCAATGAACTTTCAATTTGAAAACGCTCGCTGATTTGAAAACCCAAACCCAGCTTGCCGTGATTTAAAATTTGGTTGCCGTACATCCCTGTAAAACTTCCGCCGCCCATGGCTTGACTGGCCAGCGCAAAGGAAAGGTGTGTTTTTTTCAGTGTCTTGGCCAACATGACAGATGCCGTCGGTAACACTTGGCTTTCACCACTGCTGTACTGGCGGCTGCGCACCAAACCTGCATTGCCCTGCAACATCAAATTGCGTAAGAAGATTTTTTGCACACCCAAACTGCCATAAAACATTTTTTCTGTGCGGCGATCCACCTGCGTCACCGATGACATGGTGCGGATGGCTTGCTTGGAGTAGGAAAAGCCCATGTCGGAAGTCATAAACAGTTTGTTTTTCACTTTGTAGTTCACGCTAAGGTTGGTGTGGGCTTCGGTGGAATGTTCCAATTGACTGGTTCCAAAGTCTTGATTGAGTGAACGGAACCGAACCACATCCACTGAAAGTTCGTTGGTTAGATTGCGTGATGAAAAAGTTAAGGGGCGAACGCTGCCCAGACTGGAAACCGTGTAAGACCGTGAATCTGCTTGATCGGGCGCAATGGGTGTGGTGTTCATGAATGAAAGACCCATGCCCACAAAAACGACAGACACCCATACCTGCTTAAGCCAGTGTCGGCTGCGGTGTGCCCAAAATGTAGAAATGCGGGTCATGCCTATAAATAGAGCAAAAGGTGTGCCATATTCGGCATTCCATTCATATAAGTTAAATAATTGATTTTATTAAGTAAATCATGGGAATCATTTTAATTGCTTTCCGGTGTTTTTTGATAAATTGGTGAAAAATGGCGCAAAGGTGCGAAATTGATATCGGGACTTGCGAAAAATGGCGCAATTTGGATATAACATAATGGTGTCAAAGCTTTACGAATCCGTACCTTCCAGTTCTGCCAATCATATTGAACAATTGGCAAAAAAAGCCCAAGAGCTTCAGCAAGCTGGACAGTCGCACAAAGCCACCATGCTTATGGGGCAATACTATGCGCGGCGTCAAGAATACCCCAAAGCGCTTCAATGTTACGAAAAAGCACAACATTGGGAAGCGATGGCAGACCTGTATTTAAAAATGGGGCAGACGGATCAGTATCATTTTTATTTTGCCAAATATCTATTGCAAGAAAACATGCCGCGGGAAGCCGCCAACTCATTTTTAGAAGCCCGTGCATTTAGCCAAGCGGCTCAAATTTTTGAAACCCTTTTTGACTATAAAAAAGCCATTGAAGGTTACATGAAAGCGGGCCAAATTGACGAAGCGGCTCATTTGCTCATTCGCATTGGACAAACCGACAAAGCCGCGCGGCTGTATGAAAAAGCAGGCAAGCTGGATCAAGCAGTTCAATATTACAAACAGACCAAAAGCTGGGACAACTTGATCCGCGTGTACGACCGTAAAAACGAGCCCCTGCAAGCGCTTCGGGTGGCTTTGCACACCCATGATGAGAGCAAGGCCCGTCATTATTTTTCTAAAATTCCCGCCACCGATTCGGATTTTTTACAAGCCCACATTTACATGCTGGTGCATTGGGTGGAACAGAATCAAACGGAAAAAATTCCATCCATGTTTTATGCCATCATGTACAACAAAGAAGCCAAGCTCGATGAAGATAAATTGCTCATGCTGGGTGAACTTTTGGAAAAAGCTGGGTTTGCGCATGAGGCACTGCAAAGTTATCAACGCGCGCAAAAAATGGGACATCATCGGCCACACATTCAAGAAAAAATTAAAGCGGTTGAGCAAAAGCTTAGTTTTATCAAAAAACGCGATTCATTAAAAAGTTACGAAAATCGGTTTGAGCTGTATCAATTTATTGGGCGCGGCGCGATGTCCAAAGTGTTTAAAGCCAAAGATCTGCTTCACGATCGATGGGTCGCGCTTAAAACATTGTCCAAAGACCAAGAAGAAGACGAGCAATTGCAGGCTTTCTTTCAAGAAGCGCGCACCATGTCCAACCTAAGCCACCCGAACATCGTACAAATTTACGATTATGGCATTGAAAACGATCATTTCTTTATTGCCATGGAGTACCTGACAGGCAAAACGCTGCAGTACATGCTTGAGCAGGTTGAGCGCCTCAGTCTTCAAGACTTTTTAAACATCATTTCACAGCTATGCCGTGCGCTGATGTATGCCCATGAAATGAATGTGGTCCATCGAGACATCAAGCCTGGCAACGTCATGCTGCTGAGTGACCAAAAGGTAAAATTGATGGATTTTGGCATTGCCAAACGCGCGCAACAATCCAACCAAATTTCCATCGCGCGCGGCACGCCCAAGTATGTATCGCCCGAACAAATTTTGGGCATCCAAACCACTACGCAGTCGGACATTTATTCGCTGGGGGTGATGATGTATCAAATGCTCACAGGTGTATTGCCCTTTGAAGGTGAAGACATTTTGCACGACCACATTCACACCAATCCAACGCCTTTGGATCAGCATGTCAAAGACATCCCCTATCATTTGGTCAATTTGATCATGACCTGTCTGGCCAAAAAGCCTGAACGCAGACCCGCAGACGTCCAAAAAATTCTGGAAGTGATTGAAACGTTAAACTTCGGCCATACAAAGTGGTGATGAAAAACTGTTGATCCTTGCAGCGCAAGGGTCGTGATTCAATTACTGACTGGCTCGATTGGTTCGACGTATTTCTTTGGCTTCATCGGTGAGCGCATCCAAACCATATATTTCGATGATTTCATCAAACATCATGCGTGGAGGCAAACCTTGTTTGGCCAGTGCCTGTACGGTTTCACGGCGTTGCTTGGCATCATCCCCTTTGCACCCAAAATCAGCCAACGTGATGGCAGGATCTTCTGGGCAAGCCAGCGCGGCATAAACCATGTTCTGAAAATCAAAATCACCCGTTGCTGTGGGCATATGAGGGTTGGGTCCAGCGGCTTGCTCAGCACTGGGCAAGGGGGAGACCACAGGCGGAGGGCCCATGTTTTGAGGTGCAGGCATGCTGGGCGAACCATAACCGGCCATGGGTCGTGGGCTCGGTTGGCCAACGATGAGAATCAACATCATGATCGCAATGATCAACAACAATACGTTCGTGACCGATAAACTATCCCATTTCATACAAAACACTCCTTATTGGTAATCGTAATTTCGTGGGTCTTACATATCAGATGATGGCATTTTTCCATAACTTTCAACGGCAGCGCCGCAAAGAAAACACGGCTATGGGCTGGATTTTGCATTGGGTTTCATGATAGAGGTAAAAAAATCATGGTTGAAAAAAGAAAAAGTCCCCGCGTGCCCGTATCGATCAAGGTGGACTCACCCCAAAATCCAAAATTTATTTTTGGCTACGCCCGTGACATTTCCATGTCGGGCATGGCTGTATGCGCCGAAGTGGTCAATGATGCCAGTGCCATTCCTGCCATTGGCGATCAGCTTCAACTCTCTTTTATTTTACCCGAGCAAAACACCAAAGTGACCGTACAGGGCAAAGTGGTGCGACTGGACTTGTATGATGATCGTTTGCCCATTGTTGGTTTAA
>CAZCBX010000025.1:0-9870 GCA_964497185.1 uncultured Bdellovibrionales bacterium
CCCAAAAACGGATACCGATAATCGGTTGCCGGAACAAAGGTTTCTTTGATCGTGCGTGCCGATACCCATCTATATAGATTAAGGATGGAGCCAGCTTTGTCATTGGTGCCTGAGCCTCGGGCGCCACCGAATGGTTGTTGTCCTACAACCGCGCCGGTTGGTTTATCGTTGATGTAAAAATTGCCCGCTGCATGCTTTAGTTTTTCGCTGGCCAGGGCCACCGCCTGACGGTCGGTCGAAAAAATACTGCCCGTTAACGCATACGGTGAGGTTTGGTTTACCAAATCCAACGTTTGTTCAAATTCGCCGTCTTCATACACATACACCGTCAAGACCGGACCGAAAATTTCTTCCACCATGGTGGTAAAAGTGGGATCTTGGGTTTGAATCAGGGTGGGCGTAATGTAATAGCCTTCGGACTTATCGTACTCCCCGCCTTGAAGAATTTCTGCGCTTGAGCTTTCTTTCACCTTGTCGATGTAGCTTGCAATTTTATCAAAGGCTTTTTCGTCGATCACCGCATTGATGAAATTGCCAAAATCTTCGGTGGAACCCATGCGAAAACTTTGCATGTCTTCAATGAGCTGTTCTTTGATTTCAGGCCAAAGGCTTTGCGGAATGTAAGCCCTAGAGGCAGCAGAGCATTTTTGACCTTGAAATTCAAACGCGCCACGGGCCAAACCGGTGGCCACTTCTTTGGCGTTGGCCGACGGATGCGCGACCACAAAGTCCTTGCCTCCTGTTTCACCGACCACACGCGGGTAACTTTTATAAGTGGAAATGTTTTCGCCAATGGTTTTCCAAAGGGTTTGAAACACGCCCGTACTGCCAGTAAAGTGAAGGCCCGCCAAGTCAGGGTGTTTAAAAATCACTTCTCCGGCATCGGGTCCGCTAACAAAAACCAGATTGATCACGCCCTTGGGCAAGCCCGCTTTTTCAAAAATTTCCATGAGCAAGTGGGCGGAATAAATTTGGGTTTCAGCAGGTTTCCAAACAATGACGTTGCCCATCATGGCCGGTGCCGCACATAGGTTGCCTGCAATGGCGGTAAAGTTAAACGGCGTTAAGGCAAAAACAAACCCTTCGAGCGCACGATACTCCATGCGGTTCCATACACCCGGGCTGCTTTCGGGCTGCTGGTTGTACATTTCGGTCATAAACGAAACGTTAAATCGTAAAAAATCAGCCAACTCAGCCACCGCATCGATCTCAGCCTGGTAGACATTTTTGCTTTGGCCCAGCATGGTGGCAGCGTTCATGCGTGCGCGATACGGCCCAGAGATTAGATCCGCAGCTTTTAAAAAAATGGCGGCGCGATCCTGCCATGCCATGGCTTCCCATGCCGGTTTGGCTTCCATGGCTGCATCAATGGCTTGTTGCACATGCTGTTTTGAACCTTTGGAATATTGACCCAAGGTATGTTTAATTTCATGCGGGGGCGCAATGGATTTTTTTTCATCGGTAAAAACATTTTGTCCGCCAATGACCATGGGAATATCCACTTCTTGATTCTTCATGGCTTTGAGGGTTTGCGCAAGCTGTTCACGCTCGGGGGACCCAGGCCCATACGAAAGAATGGGTTCATTTTCAGCAAAAGGTGGATTAAAATAAGCGTTTGCCATGACATATCTCCTGGTTGTTAACAGTCAATGAGCCATTACTACCAGGAGTGTTCGCAAGTGCAAGCCAAAGATACAGGTGACTCAAATACTACGAAAGCCTTTGCACGAAAAATTTGGGGTCGGTGTGGTGGCTAGGATTTGTTGCCTGGATTTTGGTCTTTCGATATTCAAAGACGCTCCCAGTCACAGCTTTTTGGGCTTGTGCTTGCTAAGTCCTCGCTTCGCTGCGGAGTCGCGCGCACAAGCCAAAAAGCTGCATGGCCAATCGGATTTTGTTCCGGGAAGAAATAAATATCAAAGCAAACGCCAACGGCGTTTACCTCTATAATCTTCCCCAACCAACAACCATAAGGAGCGTCAGCCCGAGGGGGTCCGTATGGGCGTCTCCGCAGCGCAGCGAGGACTAGCCCATACGGACCCCCTCGGGCCCCACAGTCCTACCTTACAAGAATCCAAAGAAAAAAGTATGTGAAGCAAGCGACAACGCAAAAGGTTTTATAAATCGCTTTCAACAAACGCTTTCTTGAGTTTCTTTTTTAAACGCGCTTCCAGCTGGCGCACACGCTCCCGCGTCACGCCAAACTCATCACCCACTGCCTCCAGCGTCATGGGCGAATCGGTTAAAAGCCGATGCTCCAGAATGTAGCGCTCGCGGGGTGCAAGGTCATCGTACATATCGTCCAGCACGTCATGAATGCGGCTGGTCATGTCTTCACGAATCACTTTTTCTTCCACCGAGGTTTCTTGGTCTGACAGCGTGTCGCCAAAAGTCATCGCATTTTCTTTGCGCGACAACGGCATGCTGGTGCTTACATCGCGGTTGTTCATCAAGCTCAAAGTTTCTTGCACCTCTTGTTCGGTCACTTCCAACTCTTGGGCAAGCTGCTTGTTGGTCACCGGTAGATTCGCGCCCTGCATAGCCGCAATTCGTTTTTGTGCTTTTTGCAGGCCATTAAGCACCCGCCGCTGCGCACGTGTGGTACCCGACCGAACCATGCTCATCGATCGCAGCACAAACGCTTGGATGTATGCCCGAATCCACCATACGGCGTAGGTGATCAATCGGTATCCTTTATTGGGATCATATTTGTCCACAGCGTGCATCAAACCCATGTTGCCTTCTTGAATCAGGTCCGACATTTTAATGCCGTATTTGGAATACTCTTTGGCAATTTTAACCACAAAACGTAAATTGGACATGACCAGTTTTTGCCCTGCTTCACGATCGCGATTTTCAAACCATTCAATGGCAATTTTTTTCTCTTCTTCGGGTGTCAACATCGGAAGCTTGCTTAGCTGCCGAAAGTACAGATCGACCGAGTCTTGTACTTTGGGTTGATAAACAGCTGGTAGCGAAGGGGACTTCAGCGCATCCGATGTTTTTTCAGACGAGGTTTTTTTATTCTTGGCCATGCCAAATTCGCGCAAGCCTTCAGCTTACGACCATCACTGACCACTCAGTGGGAAAACCAAGAAAAGCTCGGAGCGATTGTCTTGAAGCACTTTCAAGGACACCGTGTCTCCATCTTTTAAATCATCAAGGATGTTTTCGTAAGATTTCAAATTGGTGATGGCTTTGTAATTAACCTCTGTGATGACATTGCCTGGCTTCAACCCCTGTCCATAAGCGGGGAAGTCTCGCGTCATGCCATTGACCACCACGCCTTTTTGTCCTTCCGGCAAATCAAGGCGTTGTCGATCCTGGTCTGTAATTTCGGAAGTATACAAACCCAGTTTGTCCGGCTTGCTGCCTTTTTTGATGGTTTCTTGCTGGGCTTCGGGCTGCTCTTCATCGGGCAAGGTGCCAATGGTCAGCTCGATGGTTTTGAGTTTCTTTTTGCGCATCAATACAATTTTTACTTCTTGGCCCGCTTTGAGGTTGGCCACAAAACGAGGCAAAGCATTGGCGTCTTTAATTTGTTTGCCATCCACGTTTAAGATGACATCCCCTGCTTGAATGCCTGCTGCTTCAGCTGGGCTGTTTTTCTGCACCCTGGCCACCAAAGCCCCTTGCGCTTTGTCCAAACCAAGCGCATCGGCCACTTCTTTTTCCACCGGTTGAATGTAAACACCCAACCAGCCGCGCGTCACGCTGCCAGTTTCCTCTAGCTGGGACAGAATGTTTTTGGCCAAATTGATGGGAATGGCAAAACCAATGCCCTGGCCCGTGGCATGAATGGCTGTGTTGATACCCACCACTTCGGCTTGAAGATTCAATAACGGCCCCCCAGAGTTGCCGGGATTGATGGAGGCGTCCGTTTGAATAAAATTGTCGTACGGTCCAAAACCAATGGTTCGCGCTTTGGCACTGACAATGCCTTGGGTCACGGTATGGGATAAACCAAATGGATTGCCGATGGCCACAACAATTTCGCCCACCTGCAAACTTTGAGAGTCACCCAGCGACAATGGATACAATTCTTCTTCGGGTTCAATTTTGATCAATGCAACGTCCGTTTTGGGGTCGCTGCCGATCAACTTTGCTTGGTACTCTCGGTCGTGCCCAATGGTCACTGTGATTTCATCGGCTTGATCAATGACGTGATTGTTGGTGACAATCAAACCGTCTTTGCTGATGATAAAACCCGAGCCCAGACTGGTTTGTTTTCGCTCTTGCTGTGGTGCTTGAGGCTGGCCAAAGAAAAACTTAAACATGTCTTCACCAAAAAACTGATCAAAGGGTGACCCGCCACGAGGGCCTTGGCCAAATGGATTTGCACGGGGTTTCATCACCTTGGTGGTACCAATATTCACAACGCCCAAATCGGCTTTTTTCGAAATTTCGATAAAGGTATCTGCACCCAGATTCGAGCCTTTCCATAATACTTTTTGATTGGGGTCTTTTTTGGCTGGCGGACGACTCAAAGCCTCTTGCAAAGAAGAAGCTTTGTCATCTTGGCCCGGCGTATTCTGATCACCTTGGGCTTTGGAACTTTGATTCCACTCTGAAGGAAGAGAAATTTTGCCGTTGCAGGCCATCAGTGACATACATACAGTCAGGGCTGTAGCGAAAATAAATGTTCTGTTCATGCATGATTGCATATCAAATCTCCTCTTATCTTCCAAATTCTTGTTTCTGTCTTATCAATACCTGATACAAACATAAGCATGAATCATTCGGTGTCAATCAAAGACCGCATTCGCGCGCAGGCTCACGCGTTGGGCTTTTGTGACATTGGTTTTACCAACCAAACCCGTGCCTCCACCTATCCAAAGTATAAAGCCTGGCTTGAACAAGGCCATCACGGCAACATGTGGTACCTGGCCGAAGAAAAAAGAAAAAACCTTCGTCAAGACATTCGTGAATTGATGCCCGAAGCCAAAAGCGTGTGGGTGGTGGCTTTGTCGTATCACCGAAATGAGCCCCATGCGTCTGATGTAAAATTTGCACGCTATGCATGGGGCCAGGACTACCATTTGTTTATGAAAGACAAACTGACAGCCCTGGCGCAGTGGACCCAAGAGGCACTCGGCCAACCGTTTACATGGCGCTGTTTTGTAGACACTGCCCCTGTGCTGGAGCGAGATTTTGCAGCCATGGCGGGTGTGGGGTGGATCGGCAAAAACACCATGCTCATGAACAAGCGTCACGGCTCTTACTTATACCTGGGTGTGATGGCCACCAGTCTCGACCTACCCACAGACGCGCCCACCACCGATCATTGCGGCACCTGCACAGCCTGTATGGATGCATGCCCAACCCAAGCCTTGCCCAAGCCTTACACCCTGGTGGCCACCGATTGCATCTCTTATCACACCATCGAAAATCGCCATGAGCCCATGCCGGACCATGTTCAAAACAATTTAAACCACTGGGTGGCAGGCTGCGACATCTGCCAAGAAGTCTGTCCATGGAACAACAAAGCCGCCGTATACCCTCCGACCCCCGAAACAACACCCAAATCGGCGGTGGCATTGAGTGCCCAAGACATTCTTGCACTCGATCACAAAACCCATCAAACACTCTTTGACCATCATGCGCTGGCACGAATCCCTCTGGACAAATTGCAAGACAACGTGCGGGCGGCCTTGAAAAATAGCAAAAAAACAGCCTAAAAAGCCCGTTTGGCGCGGCAAAAAGTGTATTTTTGGTCAAAAGTCTGATATCAGCTATGCCCATCCATGGTTGGAGACGGCTTTAGTGACCGGTATTTGCGCACACAAGCCCCCAGTCACCCGTCAACAACCTTAGTTTGTATATGATTTGATTAGGATTTGATTAGAGAGACCTCATGAGCCAATCGCAAGAACTTCACAATGTTATTATTCGCTTCGCCGGGGATTCTGGCGACGGCATGCAGCTAACGGGCGGTCAATTCACCATGACCTCGGCCGTGGTGGGCAACGACATTTCAACCTTCCCCGATTTTCCTGCCGAGATTCGCGCGCCTGCTGGGTCTTTGCCTGGCGTCAGTGGTTTTCAGCTTCATTTTTCCGATTACGACATCCGTACTGCTGGAGATGTACCTCACGTACTGGTGGCCATGAACCCTGCGGCCTTAAAAGTTCATATCGAAGATTTAGAAAAAGGCGGCATGATCATTGTCAACGAAGACGCTTTTACAGACCCCAACCTGCGAAAAGCCCAATATGACAGCAACCCCTTGGAAGATGGCAGTTTGGATAGTTATCAGGTTGTCAAAATCGGTATCACCAAACTCAACCGCGAAGCCTTGAAAGACATTGATTTAAACACCAAAGAAATCGATCGTTCCAAAAACTTTTTTGCCCTGGGATTGATGTACTGGCTGTACGATCGCCCCATGGAACCCACCGAAAATTGGATTGAAAAAAAATTCAAAAAAAGTCCCAACATCATTGAAGCCAATAAAAAAGCACTGCACGCCGGCTACAACTACGGCGACACATGTGAGCTTTTTCCCAACACCTATCATGTCCCTGAGGCACAACTGCCCGAAGGTCAGTACCGACAAGTCACAGGCAACAAAGCGTTGGCACTTGGCTTGGCCGCGGCCGCACAGCTCTCTGGCAAAAACATGTTTTACGGCTCTTATCCCATCACCCCTGCCAGTGACATCTTGCATGAGCTGTCCAATTATAAACATTTCAACATCACCACTTTTCAAGCCGAAGACGAAATTGCCGCGGTTTGCAGCGCCATCGGTGCGTCTTTTGCAGGCAGCATTGGTGTAACCGGTACCAGCGGGCCTGGCGTTGCCCTGAAAGGCGAAGCCTTGGGGTTGGCGGTTATGACCGAATTGCCTTTGGTGGTGGTCAATGTGCAGCGTGCAGGCCCTAGTACGGGTATGCCCACCAAAGTGGAACAGGCCGATTTATTGCAAGCGCTGTACGGTCGACACGGCGAAAGTCCACTTTGCGTAATTGCGCCCATGACACCAGGCGACTGTTTTGATGCCGCCATTGAAGCCACGCGCATTGCCACGCGATACATGGTGCCTGTCATGATTCTTTCGGACAACACCCTGGCCAATGGTGCAGAGCCTTGGATTATTCCCGACATTGATAGCTACAAAGCGTTTCCATGCAACCACTTAACGGAAGTTAATGGCTTTGAGCCCTACAAGCGCAACGAAGAAACATTGGCACGCCCCTGGGCCATCCCTGGCACCAAGGGATTAGAGCACCGAATTGGTGGTTTGGAAAAACAAGAAAACACAGGTAACGTCAGTTACAATCCTGAAAACCATCAACGCATGACCGATTTGCGTCAGGAAAAAGTGGATCGCATTGCCAATGAGCTGCCCGATACGACGGTGTATGGCCCTGAGCAAGGCGATGTTTTGGTCGTCGGCTGGGGAAGTACATTTGGCGCCATCATGAGCGCATGCGAACAACTTCGCGCCGATGGTGTAAGCGTGGCCAATACCCATGTTCGGTACATCAGCCCGCTGCCCAAAGACTTGGGTGATATACTCAAACGGTATAAAAAAGTGCTCATCCCAGAACTCAACATGGGCCAACTAAGCAAAGTGCTCCGTGCTGAGTATTTGGTGGATGCCAAACCTTTAAACAAAGTTCAGGGCAGACCCCTGTACATTCAAGAAATCAAAGACGCCGTTCAACAACTTTTACAAACGTCATAGAGGAACCCATACAAATGTCAGAAAATACCGCTGAAAAGCTTACCAAAAAAGATTTTGCTTCCGATCAAGAAGTGCGATGGTGTCCAGGCTGTGGAGACTATGCCATTCTCAATGCCGTTCAAAAACTGGCGCCAGAATTGGGTGTGCCCAAAGAAAAATTCGTTTTTATTTCTGGCATTGGTTGCTCGTCGCGCTTTCCGTATTACATGAATACCTACGGCTTTCACACCATTCATGGTCGTGCCCCTGCTTTTGCCACGGGTGTAAAAATTGCCAATCCAGATTTGTCTGTATGGATGATCACCGGCGATGGTGATGCATTGTCCATTGGCGGCAACCATTTTTTTCATGTGTTACGTCGCAACGTCAACATCAACATTCTTTTGTTCAACAACCGCATTTATGGTTTGACCAAAGGGCAATACTCACCCACCAGTGAGCAAGGCAAAAAAACCAAATCAACGCCTTACGGCTCATTGGACTACACCGCCAACCCCACCAATCTTGCTTTATCTGCGGGTGCTACATTTATCGCTCGCTCTTATGACATCAATGCGCCGCATTTGATGGAGACCATGAAGCAAGCCCATGCGCACCAAGGCGTGTCCATGATTGAAATTTACCAAAACTGCAACATTTTTAACGATGGCACACACAAACCCATTGTCGAACGCAGCGCCCGCGCAGAAAACACTTTGGAGCTGGTTGCCGGCGAGCCCATGCGCTACGGTGAAGAAAACGAAAAAGGAATTATTTTCGAAAACGGCATGCCCAAAAAAGTAACGTTGGGTCAAGATGGGATCACAGCGCAAGACCTTGCGGTGCATGATCCAGGCAATGCCACGCAAGCCTTTATGCTATCACGCATGGAATATCCTGATTTTCCAGTCCCCATGGGCGTTTTTCGCCAATATGATCGCACGCCTTACGAAATTCTTGTGCAGCAACAAAATCAAGCGGTCATCGAACAGCGTGGACCTGGCAACTTAAGTGAGCTTGTACGCGGCGGTGATCATTGGGAAGTGAAAAAAAGCGACCAAGTACAAAATCAAGACGCAACTTGATTGAATAGGTCTTAGTACGCGCAGGTATCCACGTACGCGCTTGAACAATCAACTGTTGCTCCGCGAGACAATTCCAATGCAGGCATTTCTTCGTTGATGGTTTCGCCTTTGGGCGCCCGCAACTCTCGGTACAAGTCAATCCAGTCTGCGGTGCTCATCGTGGTCATCACGCCAGGCAAGGCCGTGGGCTCAGTACGCGCCTCATCGTTGACGAAATAATTGCCGGGAATGTACGTGGTGGGGTAGGCCTCAAAGTTGCCGCCTTCAAAGTAGGTGGCAATGATCCGGGTGTTGTTGATGTTTTCTGGATCGGTTTGAATGTTGACCATCACGCGCTCTTGCATATTGGGCATGGTGACTTTGTGAATGCCCACGTTCATCACTTCACTGACGGCATCTCCTTCTTTGTTACGGAGGCGAACCGTATTGGTGGCCAATACACCAAAGGTTCCATCGTCAAACTCCGCCATGGAAGTACCACCGCGCCATCCAACTTTTTGCGAACCGCCAGCGGCAAAGGTGTTCTCATCCACAATGAATCCATCGGCATAGACCATGTCGCCATTTTCCATTCTTTGGGCCACATCATCCAGCAAGATTTGATTGTTAAATCCTTTAAACGTGCCTAAATCCGAAGCACCTTCTGCCGCACGAATGGCCTCACTCATATCGGCATTCGAAATGGCGTGAATGGTTAACCGACCAGAGACCAACAAATCGTTGTTCTCATTAAACGACATGGAACTGCACGCATAGTTGTGATTGGCCAAAAAAGCGCTGGCGGCCAGAGACGGATTGTTCACGTTCATCAAACGAATCTGCCCCATCATTTGTCTTGGATCGTTCACCACTTCACCACTGTCAGCGTCATAATATTGGCAGGATTCTGGCTCACGTCGATCTGAGCATATTGGCATGGGTTTGGTCACACATACGGGTAGGTATTCGGCTTGACCGACTTGGATGGTGCGATTGGCAATGGATGAAACCACGCGGCCGTTGTTTGTTTCCGGAATGGTGGTTAAAGCCTGCGTTTGATTGGCTCTCCAACTTCCACCCTGACGCGGCACTTTAAATACCACGGATGGGTCCGCCATGTTGTTTTTGGTCATGGGCACA
>CAZCBX010000025.1:9933-10164 GCA_964497185.1 uncultured Bdellovibrionales bacterium
GGATCATGGCCATCCCCGGGCGTCGGTCCATGGTTTCTGCGTAATTGTTCTGTTTCGCACACAGGCCTTGGCTTGCACACTGCTGCTGTGATGCATCTGCGGTGATGCTCACCCCACCGACAAATAAAATTTTTCCACCGTCGGGTTTGTCGATGACTTCCACGTTGTTGGGATAGAATGTTTTTTTAATGTTGTTTTCATCGGTTTGAGAATAAAAAATAATGCTCGACT
>CAZCBX010000026.1:0-8917 GCA_964497185.1 uncultured Bdellovibrionales bacterium
GTTGATGTCGGGCATCTTCTAAATTTATCTTTCCTTATATTGAAATGCAAAATTTATATTGAATAATTTAAATATATAATAATTTCAATATATTAGAAAATAAACCATAAAAATAACAACTAATATTATTTCTTTTGGTTATCATTTGACATTTATATCTTAAGTTGTTACATTATAACTATACCAGATGATTCTATCTGCGTATTTTTTCCAATAATTTTTTTTGAATGGAGTGTCGTATGAACCGATTCGGCTTACGTACTGTTGTATTTTTATGTTTATTTTTGTTTGAATGGACAGCCAATGCACAGTTTCTCGGAATGGGTGGCGGCACATTGGATGCATTTGTTCCAGCTGTGGGGCCCAATGGGTCTACGCCCACCATCATTCGACAAGACACGGAGCTTTTTGTCAGTGGTTACACCGATTCGATTTTGGTGTTGTACCGCGATGAATCCGGTAATTTGGTGGCTTCTGTGCAAATGCGCGAGATGACCGGGCAATTGTACGATGTGGAACAAAATGTTCGATTGAATGAGCCTTCCAAAACCTTTCGTGACGTGGTGCCCATCGAATTGGACTACCCCATGTTTCAATACTCACGCATCAACAATTTTGAAGAGAGTGCCCTTTTTGTAAACTTTTTCCACATTTTTGAAGATGAGATGGGCAACCAACATTTGGACACCCATTGGGCCAATAAATCACCGTATGTGCCCGCTCCGGATCAAAAAGTGTATCACATTCTTACCAACAGCTTTTATTCGGGCAATGAACAGGCCCTAACCAACCTCGTATTGGATGAGTTCAGCATTGATACGTATGAAGAAAATCCCATCTTGCCTGAAGCCTACATCACCGAATCGCACACCTTTAACAATGAAGTTCACTTGATGATTGACAATAAAACAGACAACACGCTTGAATATACACTTGAAATGGAACTGGTGACAGAATCCTCCGTGTTGGCGGCACCCACACAGCAAGCCTTGGTGCTTCAACCCGGTGAAAATGAGTTTGTACAAGCCATACCACCTTTTTTATCAGCCAAGATCACCTTAATTGATGAAAACGAAGTGCGCGTCGATCAAATCCGTACTTTCGACGGTGGATGGGTGAATGAAAGTCAGGGCATCGATCCACAAAATGTTTTCTTTTCCACCCAAACTTGCAATTTCATTGCTCAAGAAGAGGCTCTGCGAGAATTGGATTTAGAGGACGCCAACAACATTCTTTTATCCGGTTGTGCGATCCAACGTTCCACCACTGAAAATGAAAACCACATGTCCATTGTCAAACGCATGATTGTCAGTGAAGCAGGCGCCAAGTCATTGGTGGGTTTTGAAAGTGTTGTAGCCTGGGTAAGAAGCTCTGGGGACTTTCAAGTTTGCTTTAACCGTTACCTTAGCACTGGCCAGCCATGCGTTGATGTAGAGGCTATGCCCAATGGTGATTGGCTAACCATTCACCTCGAGGACTTTTTGATTGACCAAGATGTTGAGCAAGCTTTTACGCTCAATGACGTACAGAGCTTGAGTTTTATGGAAAACAACGTGGGAACCCACACCTTGGAAGTCAGCAATCTTATGATCACCGATGAGTTTCGCCCAAGTTCCTACAATGTTCAAACCATCAGTGTATTTCAACAAGGACCTCAAAACAATGACATCAACAGTGATAAAGTGTCTCAGCCCTCAGGCGGATCCGGCCAGGGTTGCGCTTCAAGTCACAACCATTACTATGTTTGGTTTTTGCTCATCTCACTTTTCATCTATGGACGTGTCCTGCGCCGCGAGCAGTTATAGTCCTTCTTGGGTTGCTCTTTAAACCCAGCAAAAAGCCAAAGCTTGTCACTCCGCAAGCTTTGGCTTTATTGATTTTAGGCAAAAAAAATATTTACAATCTTTATCATCTGACGTGCTATAATATACTTTAACTTAACCTCCATGGCACATTCCTTACCTCATAAACTTCCTATGCTAAATCGATTTATTTTTGTCCATTTTCCATGTGTACAAAGGGTAAGATGCAAAAACTAAAAGAGCTATTTGAACATTCGAATAGTTTACTTTGCATCTCAAATCTTGACGGCCAATGGGTCGAACTTTCGTCAACTTGGGCGGATATTCTTGGATACAATTTGAAAGAGCTGTATGAAATCTCATGGAAAACGTTGGTCCACCCTTCCGACTATTCAGTTACCCAAGAAGCCTTTGCCCGCTTAAAAAAAGGGGAAAAACTGGTCTCATTCCGCAATCGATATATTCACAAAAATGGCAGCCACGTGTGGTTGGCGTGGGAATTAAGCTTTTCTAAAAAACATCAGCATGTCAACAGTGTTGCTCGAAACGTCACTGAACATGTCATTAAAGAAAGTTTGCTGCAACAGGCTTCAGAAATGGGCAACATTGGCAGCTGGCGCGTATATCTTCAGTCCAACAAGGTGTTTTGGAGTGACAAGGTGTATGAGATTCACGAAGTGCCCCTTGATACACCGATTAAGCTTGAAGAAGGCATAAATTTTTATGTGCCTGAACATCAAAAAATCATTGAAGAAAAAGTGCAAAGTGCCATCGAATTTGGTGAACCATGGGATATCGAACTACAAATCATCACCGCCCAAGGAAATAAAAAATGGATCCGCACAATTGGCGAATGCCACCGTGTCAATGGGCAGGCAGTTGAACTAAGAGGCATTTTTCAAGACATGGACGCCGCAAGCCTTATGCAAAAAAGAGGTTCACGGCTTCAAAGATCTCTTATTGAAGTCTCCAGCACGCCAGAGCAATCATTACAACTGAAGGAAAATCAGTATCGGGAAATTTATGAAAACTCTGCAGAACTGTTGCTTTCTTATGATGTATCCACAAAACATATACTTGAATGCAACCGTACTCTCATCACCAAGCTGGGTTATGTAGACAAACAAAGTCTTGTGGGGAAAAATTTTGAAACATTGTTTTCCACCCATCATCAAAAAGATGTCCGGGCTATCCATCAAAAATTTATGGATTATGGATTTGTGAAAAACATACACATTCAACTTCAACACCGAAATGGTGAAGGCATAGACACCCTATGCACCATACGCGCCGTTCGAGGTAAAGACGGAAAAATTCTTCACGCACGTGTCTACTTTTCAGACGTTTCGGAAATTCATAAGCTAAAAGCACAATTGAGAGAGAAAGACTTGCTGTTTCAAGTTTTATCTGAAGTCAACACCGATGGATGGTGGGATTGGGATTTGCTAAACCCCGAAGAAGAATATTACAGCCCTTCACTCAAAAAGCTGTTTGGTTATGAAGATCATGAAGTGCCCAACAAATCTTCATGGTGGCAGAATCAAATTTTTGAAGAAGACAAGGACATGGCGCTCAAAGCTTATGAAGATCACATTCAAGAAGGCAAACCCTACAATCTAGCCGTTCGCTACCGTCATAAAAATCAGTCCACTGTATGGGTTTTATGCCGGGGTGTGGCCATTAAGGATGAAAATGGCCGCCCAATCCGAATGATTGGCACCCATACTGACATCACCTCTTTAAAACAAACCCAGGCGGACTTATCACAAACCATTGAAGAGCTTGAAAATTATGTTTACATGGCTTCCCATGATTTGCGTGCTCCCATTCGTCACATTGCCACGTACACTAACTTTATACGCGAAGAGCTTATGCCCAAAGGCAACACAGAACAACAAAAGTGGTTTGATTTTATTCAGGAAGCCACCAAACGAATGAATGACATGATTGATGCCATTTTGCGCTACTCTAGAATTGGTCGGCAAGAATTTAACCATCAGCAAGTCAATGTCAAAAACCTGGGTAAAAATATAGAGCTGATGTTTGCTGAGCAAATCGCAGTTAAAAAGGCCACTTTTAACTATGAATTACAATGCCCCATTTATGGCGATAGCGCTTTGCTATCCATCATGTTGCAAAACCTGGTTGAAAATGCCTTAAAATTTAGCCGACCCAATACACCTCCGATCATCACAATCGGCACATACGAGCAATCCAGCCATCACGTTCTTACGGTAGAAGACAATGGCATCGGCATTCCACAAGAACATGCTTACAAAATTTTTGATATTTTTAGGCGCCTTCATCATCAAAAAGATTATCAAGGCCTAGGGATTGGATTGGCATCTTGTAAAAAAATTGCCCAGATGCATGGTGGTTTTATTCAAATTCAAAGCGCGCAACACAAAACCAAATTCTCTATTTATTTGCCCAAATATGCCAGCGTTCGCAAGTCAGACCTCCCACCAACTCAATAAAATACTTTCTTTTATTGTTGATATTGATTATCATTATTAAATGAGCATCACACAAGGCAAACCATGTAGCAACGTTGAAGTCAAAAAAGGCCCCTGCGGGTTCTTAACCATTGATTTTGGTTGCGGAAAATTTCACCTACCTCGATCCATCGCCGAGCAGCTTCTCCAAAAACTAGCAGGCTCCATGGACCGATCTCGTATTCCTTTGTTTGCGGAGCACATCTCTAACAATCAGAAAGACAAAGTGGCTTAAAGCACACACCGTTTGCCCGCTATTGGGCAAAAAAATAAAAAAATTCAGAATACCAAGACGAAAAATGTCTTAAATTAGGTGTAGGGTTTGCGAAGCATTTTTCGCACTTCGTCGGCGTGTTCGACTTCTTCTTTTACAAAGCCGCGGGCCAACTCTTCGAGTGCAATGTCTCCGGTTTCGACGGCCACGCCCACCAATTCTTTGTACAAAGCAATGCCTTTTTCTTCAAAATCAAGGCTCTCTTGCAACAACTGCTGTACCGAGTGCTCATTGGATTCTTCCACTCTGGCAGCATACATAGGTGGATGGCCACCGAGACTGGTGATTTTTTCACCAATGATGATGGCATGGGTCATGGATTCGTTGGCATTGTCTCGAAACCATTTTTGAATCGGAATGCGGTTATGGCCCATGATCATAAAGGAATAATGCATGTATTGATTCACACCGGCCATTTCGGCTTGATAAATCTTGCCCAATAAATCCAAAACTTTTTCGTGGCTCTCTGTATGATGCATGGTCATTTTATACGAGAGATGATGGAGAAAAGCAACTATCCCCAAAACCGATGCAATCGCTTATCGAGAGAAAAAATCGGCC
Organism: uncultured Bdellovibrionales bacterium; assembly: GCA_964497185.1. Lineage (GTDB taxonomy): Bacteria > Bdellovibrionota_G > JALEGL01 > JALEGL01 > JAGRMV01 > CAZCBX01. The sequence continues at coordinate 5,133 of CAZCBX010000026.1, forward strand.
ACTTTGTCGCTAAAATCACCCCATTGGCAGTCTTCGACTTCGAAAATTTTAAACTGACTGGTTAATTTTCTTTTAAAGCCGGCGCGACCAATGGTTACAGGCACAGATTCGTATTCTTTTTCTTCATACTCCAAGCAGAGTAAGTCACATTGCTCCTCGGTTAAAACCTGAACAATTTCAAGATGATTGCGATCCCCAAACCGTTCGACCAAAGTATGTTCACCTTTAAGTAGGATATTGCAATTTCGCTTTTCAGGCGTTTGCGCCAAAACAATATGACTAAAAACCAATAGGCCAACTGCCAGGGATGTGTAAATTGTTTTCATATGACGCTATGTACTATAATTGATAATGAATATCAATACTGTTTAGCATTTTTTTTGTCCCACTGGTGAAAATTTTTACCCTTCTGCTTATTTGGTGATAGGACGAAAGTAATGCGCAGTCGATTCTTTCATGTTCCCATCTTTCATACGTTTCATCATGATTATGAAAAAAAAGTAGGTTGGTTGGAGCTGTTTTATGATCTGATTTATGTGGCGGCCTTTATACAGCTGGGCAATTTTTTCTCAAAAAATGTCTCTTTCAATGATTTTGTCCAGTGCATGGCGATTTTTGTGCCCATGTGGATCACTTGGACAGGTTTTACCTACTACGCCAACCGATACAACGTAGACGACATTGTGCACCGCATATTGGTGTTTTGCAAAATGTTCTGTGTGGGTGCCATGGGCATGTCCATCTTTTCGCTGCTCCAGGGGCGGCCCCTGGTGTTTGGTTTGGCTTATGCGTGTGCTCAATGCATGATCTTCTTGATGTACTGGCGTAGCTGGCGTCAGCAAAATCAAGGCGCTGATTATGCACAGTACTGGGGATACACCTTTCTCATCAGCGGCATTGTATGGGCCGTATCTTTGTTTTTTGGGCCTTACTATTACTGGGGTTGGATTGTAGGCGTGGTCATTGTAGTGGCGGCCGCATTGACCGGCCGGGCCAAACAGCTATCGGATCGTTATCCTTTTGATCATGAGCACCTCTCTGAGCGATACGGTTTGTTGACCATCATTGTGTTGGGCGAGTCTTTTGTAAAAGTTTTGTCAGAGCTTTCTACGGGGCACATGGGCTTGATGCAAATCTTGCAAGCCTGCTTTGCGCTTTTGCTCACGTGTTCGATTTGGTGGATTTATTTTGACGATGTCGCCAACACCAAACTCACCAGTGGCCGATTTTCAATGGTGACCTGGTTGTATTCGCATCTTCCTCTGCAGGCAGCCATCGTATTTTTGGGCGTGGGCATCAAAAATGCTGCTCTATTTCATGTTGGGCCACTGGCTTATAAGTATGCTTTGCTTTTGGCGCTTTCACTGGCCACGATACTCATCGCCACATCCATCATTGATTCAGTCACCCTGCGTCGCAATTCCAAATTGACCAATACGTTTCGTGTCAATATTCGTTTGTTTTCAGGCGTCATGATTGCGCTATTGGGTTTCATCTCTCCCGTGCTATCGGGCACGCTTTTTTTATGTTTGTGCTTATCCATTTGTTTGTTTCAAATTGCTTTTGACATTCTTATTGCGCCCACCGACGCCGATGAAAGGCAGCTCATGCGCGAAGCCATGCCCGTGGCAAATCCCAAATATAAAACAAACATGTCTCATAACGCTTTTAATTTTGAGCCTGTTCTCAAAGGTGTGCCAAGCTCCTTTAAAAAAGATCTTTTTTTCTTTTTAATGGAAGCCAGCTGGACTCAATTGATGATGGCCATTACTTTGGTGTATCTTATCAGCAATTTATTCTTTGCAGCCCTTTACCTATTGGTGCCTGAGGCCATTAACAACATCCACATGGGCGGTTTTGCCGATGCATTTTTCTTCAGTGTACAAACCATGTCGACCATTGGCTATGGCGTCCTGGCGCCCAATGGGTTGTTTTCCAATTTAATTGTTACCATCGAAGCTGCGTTTGGACTCATTGGTGTCGCCGTGGTGACAGGTCTTATTTTTACCAAACTGGCCAAACCCAACTCCAAGGTATTGTTTAGCGAACATGTTTTGGATACGATCATCGATCAACAACGCACGCTGTCTTTTCGCATTGGCAATACGCGCGGCAACGACATCATTTCGGCTGAAATTAAAATGTCAGCCCTGATCGATCACGTGACCAACGAAGGTGAACATTTAAGAAAACTGGTCACACTTACGCCCACCCGCAAAGGCACGCCTTTTTTCAAACTGACCTGGACGGTCAACCACATCCTTGATCAAAACTCGCCTCTGTATGGTATGGATCTCTACGATGGCAAATTACAGGCCATTGTTGTCATTATCACAGGTCATGATGGCACCTACTCCAATACCATTTACGCGCGTCATAATTATCTACCCAGCGATATCGCGCAAAATCGGTATTTTAAAGACATCATTCATCAACTACCGGACGGGCGCTTGATGGTCGATTATGATGATTTTCACACCTTAAAACCTGTTGGCTCTATGTAAATATAAATGGGCCGCCTTGTTGATCAATCAAGCGGCAGGCACGAAATGGTTATCATGGAAAGTTGAAAAACCCCCTTACTCACGTATGTAAGTCTTTTCTATGAAGAACCTCATCGCCTATTTCTGCCGAAAGCCGCTTTTAACCAATGTGGTGATGTTTGGTGTTTTGTTGATGGGACTTCTTCTTTGGGGTCAAATCTCCAAAGAAGAGCTTCCAGAATTTTCCATGAATTTTCTTCGTGCCACAGTGGCTTATCCAGGCGCTTCTGCACAAGATGTTGAACTTTTTGTCACCAAACCCATCGAAGAAAACTTAAAGAGCGTGTCGGGCATTTATGAGATTTCCTCTACATCCTCTTATGGAGCCGCCTCTTTTCGCATCACCGTGGATCCAAACATCCGTGGTTTTGAATTTCGAGAAAAGGTGTTGGATTTAAAAGATGCCATCGAACGCACCGAATTGCCTCGTGAAACTGAAGACCCTCTTTATTCTCAATTCAACAGCGCCGAAAAAGCCATCATTGATCTCGGGCTGTATCTGGACGGGCATAAAACCCTAGACACGCCCACGCGCCAAACCCTTCAAACCTATGCACTGGCCTTTAAAAACAAGCTTTTGTCTCTGCCTGAAATCAGTGGTGTAGAGGTCAGTGGGTATGTTCGTCCAGAAATACAAATCATGATTGATCCCGCACAGATTCAACGCCAGCAAGTATCCATGGACCAGATTGGACAGGCCATTGTCGACCAACACATTCGCGTGCCGGCGGGCAACATGACCGATACACGGGAGTCAGAAATAAGTTTAATGGGTGAGCTGACGACATTAGAAGCCATCGACCAAACCATTGTTCAAAGTGGCTTTCAAGGCCAAAAAATCCGAATTCAAGACATCGGTAAAACGCAACATGGCTTTGAGCGAACCAACACCATTCAAAAAATTCAAGGCCACGAAGCGATCATTTTTAACATTCAGAAAAGTGCCAGCACCGACATTTTAACCGCACAAAAAAAAGTGGATCAATTCACCCAAAGCTTTTTGGCCCAGCAAGGGCAAAGCGGGTTTCGTGTGATTATGATGGACGATGAATCTTACGATGTTCGAAATCGCCTATCCATCATCGGCTCCAATGGTTTGATTGGCTTTGCTTTGATTGTGTTGGTGCTGTTTTTTTTCTTAAACTTTTCCACAGGCTTTTGGGTGGCCATGGGCATCCCGTTTTCATTGGCCATCACCCTCATTGGCGCCATGCTGTTGGGCTTTAGTATAAACAACATGAC
>CAZCBX010000027.1:0-8254 GCA_964497185.1 uncultured Bdellovibrionales bacterium
TGCCCCAGAAAAGCGGAATGTGTCTGACAAAAGGGATACCCTGGCCGAAGAAAACTCCTTCAACTAACTCGAACCACCTTCGACAGGAGGGCACGCAGTGGAGTTCGTGGAGCTTTTCTGGGGCAAGCCCAAAGTCCCACAAATCTACATTTAAAAAAAGAAACCCAAAGAAAAAAGAAAAAAAAATCAACCCTTACCCTTAGTCCGAGTATCCCCATGCTTGGCATTTTTCTCAAGATAACCAACAATCATCCCCGCAATATCCTTTTGGGTCGCCCGCTCAATGCCTTCCAAACCCGGCGAAGAATTAACTTCCATGATCACTGGCCCATCCTTGGAACGAAGCAAATCCACGCCAGCCACACGCAGTCCCAATACTTTAGCAGCACGTACCGCTGTGGCGCGCTCATCAGGTGTAATTTTTACCACTTCGGCTTGCCCGCCGCGGTGAAGGTTGGAACGAAACTCTCCGTCTTTGCCCTGACGCTTCATGGATGCCACCACTTTGTCACCGATCACCAAACAGCGAATATCTGCCCCGCCCGCTTCTTTGATAAATTCTTGGATTAGAATGTGCGCATCCAAACTGCGAAACGCATCCACGACGCTCTCTGCGGCATTTTTGGTTTCGGCCAATACAACGCCTTTGCCCTGGGTGCCTTCCAAAATTTTAATCACCAACGGTGCACCGCCCACCAGTTTAATGAGCTCTTCGGTGTCTTTGGTCGAATGGGCAAAACCGGTGATGGGCAAACCAACACCTTTTCTGGATAAAATTTGAGCAGCACGCAGCTTATCCCTTGATCTGGAAATGGCCACCGATTCATTCAATGCATACACGCCCATCATTTCAAATTGGCGAAGCACCGCCGTTCCATAGAATGTAATCGACGCGCCAATGCGAGGAATGATGGCATTGAACTCATTCAATGTTCGGTGTTGATAATGTACTTTTGGATTGGAGGAAGTGATGTTCATGTAACATTTTAGAGGGTCCACCACCATGACATCATGACCTCTCTGCTCCGCCGCTTCAACCAACCGCTTGGTCGAATAAATTTTAGAGCTGCGGGATAAAATACCTATATTCATTTTTTCACTTTCTTTATTTGCAGCAAGTTTTTCTTCGCTGGATTAATTAAAATATTTTTTTTCAATGCTTGGCGCCCCAACAACATACGAAAACCCATAATATCTCGGTTCACCAGGGTGAGTTCAATATCGTAAGTTAGTGGCCCCAAAACAATGGGCATCAAAATAACAGGTCTTCGCGTTCGGTGCCCAGTAGAGCTGGTGACCACACGGTATTCTTCCACGTTCATGGTTAACCGTTTATGGTTGGCTCGACTACGCTGAACCGGAAACACTGAAAAAGACACTTTTTCTTTTCCTTTGTGTGAATAAAAATCCAACTCTTCGGCATGCAAAGCAGAAGTACGCGCACCTGTATCTATTTTGGCCTTAATCTTTGAGATATGCGCACTGGGAAAAGAAACCCATTCCCACCATCCAATGGTTGTATGCGATTTCGGACGTGTTGTCTTCATGGTTTAATCTTGCATCCGTTTTTTTACCATACGCACCAAACCGCCAAACAATGGAATGCGTTCATAGACAAAGTCCCCCATATCGAAAAAATCTTGATGGTAAACGATTTGATCTTGCGCATTGAACCGAATCCACGAATTACCAGGCACGCTGTATGGTTTGCCACTGTTAAGTTTGGGCGTGGTCAGTTGCATGTTCCATATCAAAACATGCTGATCCTCTTGAATCACCTCGCCCTGAAAATCAAAAGAGATGCTATCTACATTCTGATACAGCCCTTTGTAATAGTCTTGAATCGCCTTGGCACCATGAAGCTCATGAACGGGATCACGGAAAGTCACATTTTGGTCATAAATATCCATGACTTGTGCCAAAGTATCTTTGCTTAGAGTTTGAAAAAAATGGCGCAGTTTTTCAGATCGCGTGTGCATGAAGCCATTAGTACCACCAATGCATAAAAATACCAAAATGCTTTTTGCGCCGCATGGGCCCTATGATAAAAGCAAAGATATGCGAACCCTCATTGTCAGTCTTATACTTTTATTCACAGCCTGCAGCCATCCGCGTGCATCAGTGGTGGCTTTTATGGATCCATCCGCCCAGTCACCCACCCCTCAAAAAACAAAAATCCTTCTGGCCTTCTCCTCTTCATCCATAGAAGCCAAAAAATTCGCCTTTGAATTGCGCTCGGTGCTGGAAAAGCAATACGAAATCACCCAAGACCCCCAACAAAGCGACTATCACTTGGTGCTACAAATCGGCCAAACCACATCAGAAGAAACCACCTACCAAACCCGCAGCAATCCCAATTTCATGATGGCCACCGCCAATGGCCAAGTGGTTTCATTCATCCACCCTGCTTACGTGCAAGTTCCCATTTCTCAGCAAATCACTTATAAATCTTTGCACTTGGATCTCTATCAAAACGTCGGAGATGAAGTTGAAAAAATATGGGAAAGCACTGTTTTGCTGCTTCCCAACGACTTTGCTCGCTACATGACCTCCTTGGCGCAATCATGGGTGCCGATGATTGGCCAGGATGTTCATAGAAAAATTAGGCTTGATTCTTAAAATTTTTGGAATTGTTTGAGGATTTCGTGGGGCCCTTGGTGGCTCTCCATTCACTAGTCCTCGCGCTGCGGAGACGTTCATGCAGAGACACCAAGGGCTGGCAATCTTCCTCGGCCGGATTTGTGGAGAAATTAATAATGACAAACGCCAATGGCATTTGTTTTTTTTTTTTATATTTAAAAAAAAGATTGGTAACGACGGGAGCTTTTTAGACTTCTGCGAGCGTCTCCGCAGCGCAGCGAGGACTAGCGAGCAGAAGTCTAAAAAGCTCAAACACATATTGTTTTAGAACCAAGAAACCAAATGCCACTTTTTTCAGTCATCGACCTTTCATACTCAAAGCTCTTTTTCACACATCCTCTTCCATCAAAAGCCAATGGTTTGCACAAAGATATAACCAAAAAGATTTAAGCCAGGCACATTTTGCAAAACATTCTTTTAACTCCTTGGAAGTAAATTCCGTTTGTAAAAATAAGTAAGGCATGAATTGCAAGGCCGTTTGAGGCATATCGATGCACGTTCCTTGCACAAAAAGTTTGTACTGCGTCGGATCCGCTGTAGCTTGCCAGGCATAGCGATGTTTTGTGTTTTTAACCCAAATCTGTGCATCATCTTTTAAACCAGCATGCAATAAATCATGGGTTTCTACATCAATCTGCTCCAAGCCATGATGAAAGTCATGACCATCTTCTGGATGCGTAACCAAACGACCAAACCATTCGGGTGTCGGTGCGGCGGGGCGCTTAATGTGTGTGGGCCAATTTTGAATGTGGGCCATCATATCATGCGGCACTTGCCAAGGATTGCCATAAATATGGTCTTCTTCCATGCGTTGATCTTCATCGATTTGCTCAGCAAGCTCGGGGCCAGCACACGCCACCATGTCTTTGATGCGGGGCGCACGAAGCCCCAAAGAAAAGGAAAATGAATCCTCTTGCGCCACAGCCTCATGCACAAAACGTGTGGGCACATACAAAACATCGCCGGGTTCCAAAACAAAATCTTGACTGGCTTGCATGTCAGCAATGATGCGAAGATCATCGTGCTCAAGAAGTGCTTGGCCTTTGCAGGCAGAAAATGCGCGTTTGTTTTTTTCAACCGTCCACTTTTTCGTGCCAGAAACTTGAATGACAAACACATCATAAAAATCTACATGGGGCGAAGAGCTGCTACCTGCCGTGCTGTAACTACCCATGACATCATCCATGCGCCAGCGGGGAAACCGTTCAAACACGTCCATCAGCGCTTGCACTTGAGGGAAAAAACTTTCCATGTCTTGAATAAACAACGTCCGTTTTTGAGCATCTTCAAGCGACCAATGCGATGGCGCCAATGAAAACCCATTGGGACCATTCACCAACAAGCGTGTGGTCATGTGCTCGTTTTGACAAATGTAATCCAAATCCGCAGGATCCATTTGCACCTCTTGAACCGACAGCTGGGCCTTGCCATGCCACGGCTTCTGCTGCCAATATTGCTTTGCAAATTCAGACGTATTCCAAAAATAACCCATCATCCTAAGGTATCAAGCCAGCTCGCAAAACCAACTCTTTTTTGCGTTTGTGGTAAAGTCAAAGCATGAGTTTGCCCACGCTTCGTTTGGTTATTTTTGGCCTTATCAGCATCGTGATGATAGCGCTTGAAACCATTTGGCCTGCCCGCGCCAAACAAGGCAAGGTTTGGATGCGGTGGGCGCACCATGGCGGGCTTTTGCTGGTTGCCACCATTGCCATTCGCGCTATGTTGCCCCTGGGCGCATTGGGTATTGCTGCGTGGGCCAAGCAAGAACAAAACTGGGGACTGTTTTATCAAACACAGTGGCCGCTTTGGCTCGAAGGGTTGTTGGTGGTGGTGTGCATGGATTTCTTGATCTATCTTCAGCATGTGGCTTTCCACCAGTTTGGCTACTTGTGGCGACTTCATCAGGTGCATCACACCGACACCCACCTCGACACATCCACCGGTATTCGTTTTCACCCGCTAGAGATAGGCATATCGCTTTTGTACAAAGGGATTTGCATTATTTTGTTAGGTGCAAGCCTTGAAGCCGTGTTTGTTTTTGAGGTGCTGCTCAACGGGTTTTCGCTATGGAGCCATGCCAACATCGACGTGCGATCAAAATTGGACCGAGTCTTGCGCGCGCTTTGGGTTACGCCCAACATGCATCGCATTCATCACAGTGTTGATCCAAGAGAAACCCATCAAAATTTTGGCTTTTGTCTATCCATTTGGGACCGAGTCTGCAAAACATACAAATCGGATTTTGAGGTCGAAGGCACGGATTTGGGCCTTCCAACCCACCGGGACGCCAAAGAGCAGAAAATCTTTAAATTATTGGTTCAACCATGGCGGCATTAACTTTTAAGACGGTAGCCTGTTTTAAACATCCAACGAATCAACAACAGTAAAACAAAAAGCAAAACCAAAATCACGCCCAAGCTAATCCCCAACGAAACATCCGAATTTTCATAAAAGCTCCATCGAAAACCGCTGATCAAATACACGACGGGGTTAAGCAGCGATATTTTCTGCCAGAGCGGTGGCAGCATATTAATTGAATAAAAACTGCCCCCCAAAAACGCCAGCGGCGTGATGACCAGCAAAGGGATGATTTGCAATTTTTCAAAGCCGTCGGCCCAAATACCAATAATAAAGCCAAAAAGAGAAAACGTAACGCACGTCAAAACCAAAAATAACGCCATTAACATGGGATGCGCCACCTCAAACGGCACAAAAAATGATGCCGTGATCAAAATAATCACACCGATGAGCAAGGCTTTGGATGCAGCCGCGCCTACATACCCAATGACAATCTCCAAATATGAGATGGGTGCAGACAAGGCTTCATAAATGGTGCCTGTGAAGCGTGGAAAATAAATACCAAAAGAAGCGTTGGATATACTCTGATTCAGCACAGAAAGCATGATCAGTCCCGGAATAATAAACGCGCCATAATGAATGCCCTCCACTTGGTCGATGCGGGATCCCAGTGCAGAACCAAAAACGACAAAATACAAAACCGTCGAAAGAACGGGCGAAGCAATGGTTTGCCCTAGCGTGCGCCATGCGCGATCCATTTCATATTTGTATATGGTAAAAATCCCCCTGATGTTCATGGCTGCTCCACCATTTCCACAAAAATTTCTTCCAATGTGCTTTGCTTGGTAGAAAAGTCATCCCACTGGAGGTTTGCGTTCGACATTTGACCCAAAACCTGATGAAGCTCCTCGCTTTGATCATGTTTGTCGTAGGTATAAATCATTTGCTGACCATTGGCACTTAAAGTGACCGGCAAGCTTTCTAATTCTTCAGGCAATGAAGTGCGCGGTTGATGCAAATCAAAAATGACTTGTTTACGGCCCATTTTTTTCATCAATTGATCTTTATCTTCAACCAACATCATTTTTCCTTGGCTAATGACACCGATGCGATCTGCCATCTCTTCGGCTTCTTGAATGTAGTGTGTGGTTAAAATAATGGTCACGCCTTGCTGGCGCAGTTTTCGAACCATACCCCACATGTTTTTTCGCAGTTCTACGTCTACGCCTGCTGTGGGCTCATCCAAAAACAACACTTGAGGTTCATGCGCCAACGCCTTGGCGATCAGCACACGTCGCTTCATGCCCCCGGATAAAGTTAGAAGTTGTTGATCTTTCTTATCCCAAAGCGACAAGTCCCGCAAAATTTGCTCTATTCGCTCAGGGTCTTTTTTCTTACCAAAAAGACCACGGCTGAACGTAACTGTATTCCATACCGTCGCAAAAGTATCAATGGTAAGTTCTTGGGGCACAAGGCCAATCAATTTTCTGGCTTGGCGGTAGTCTGCTCGCGTATCCCACCCATCCACCGTAATTTTACCCTCGGTCGGTGTCACGATGCCACAAATGGAGTGGATCAAAGTCGTTTTTCCAGCGCCATTGGGCCCCAGCAAAGCGAAAATTTCTCCCTTTTGGATATTTAAATCAATTTGGGACAATGCTTGAAAACCATTGTCATACTGTTTGGATACATTTTGGATCCTCAATATCTCCGACATGTAAAGATATGTATGCAAAATCAATCCATCCGTAAAGACAATGATCATTTAACCAAGGTCAGTTGCGATATTTGAAAAGTTTGGTACGTGTTAAGGACAATAAGAAAGGAATTTATATGAAGCGTTTACCATTTATGATTACCACATGTTGTTTTATGGCACTTGGCCTCGTCCACTGCCACAAACACAAAACTCACACCATGCAGGAGGATGTTCTTGCCAAAGCGAATATGCAGGGCAAAAGCGGACAAAATGTGTCCGGTCATGTTTTGCTTCGCCAAACCGATGAAGGCGTAAGCATGTCATTGGATTTGCAAGGCCTACCAGCAAACTCCACGCATGCATTCCATGTTCATCAAACCGGTGACTGTTCAGCCCCCGATGCCAAATCTGCGGGCGGCCATTTCAATCCCGATAATCATGACCATGGCGCGCCCTCGCAAGACGATGTGCATGCAGGCGACATGGGCAACATCCAATCGGATGCTCAAGGCCGTGTGCAAACCACACTCGTCAATGATCGCATCAATTTGTACAAAGCGGATAATCATTCAGTGCTCAACCGTGCACTGATTGTGCATGCGACAGAAGACCATTTTGATGTGCAACCATCGGGCAATGCAGGCCCACGAGTTTCTTGTGGGGTGATTCAGGTGGTTCAATAACGAGCCACCACAATATCTAGGGCGAGTTAGGGATATCCGAGCGCGCCCTAGCCTTTAAAAATTACTATGTTTGGTTCTTGTTTCTGTCTAGCCTGCTCGCAGGCTAGATCACATGCGATGAGCAACGCTTCATAGGTTTTGCCATGATCCGGAAATAAGCTTACACCAATTTGTATATTTGCCTGCAGTTTCTTATCCCTTATTTCAATGGGTTCCTTAAAAGTGTGCATTAATTTTTGAACAAATTTTTTAATACCATCGGTTTCACGGCTAAATTTAGGGATCAAAAATGCAAATGATGCACTTGATACCCTGGATAAACAGTCTGAACTCCTTACATTCTTTTTTAGTTTTTTGGCTATCTCAGAGATCATCGCATCTCCCATATTCAATCCATGGACCTGATTGATTTGAGCCATGTCGCCAATGTATAGTCGGATCAGTGCAAACTTTTGATCATAGCGCAATCCTTGCTCAATCATTTGTTTTAAACGATCAATGAACAAAGTTCGATTGGGCAAGTTTGTCAACGAGTCATGATGGAGCATGGTCACGATGTTATGCTCAATTTGTTTACGCTCGATGGCGTACCGAATGATGCGGGGATAATCTGCTTGCTTGCCTTTGACAATATAATCCTGCGCACCCATCGCAATCAGTTGCAATGCCAATTGATCGTCTTCATTGCCGGTTAGGGCGATGATGGGTGTACTGCCTACGTGCGGGATCAAACATTCAAAAGTTTCAAGACCCCGCGAATTGGCCAAGCCCAAATCAAGCATAATCACATCAAATTGTTTTTGAGATAGTTGATCAATGGCCGCCAGCAACGTGTCTTGGTGCACCAAGTTGTATTGAAATTCAGGATGCTTTTTCAGATGCCGTTTAAAAATGGTGACATCCTCTTCATCATCTTCAACCAATAGAATATGGA
>CAZCBX010000028.1:0-3150 GCA_964497185.1 uncultured Bdellovibrionales bacterium
GCACTTCGAACAAAATTATAATCAAAATTTAGGATTTACAACGGCTCTAGGTGCGGACCTAGGGTGCGGACCCATGCGGACCCAAATCCTAAAAAGGAAAACCATTTTGTGGATACTCGTCCCCTCAATATTTTATCCCTGTGTTCAGGCGTTGGAGGACTCGACCTCGGCATTAGAGTGGCGCAGCCAAATGCTCGAACAATTTGCTATGTCGAGATCGAAGCCTTTGCGTGCGAAGTCTTGGCAACGCGCATGGAAGACCAAGCCTTGGATGAAGCGCCTATATGGACGGATTTGCGAACCTTCGATTGCAAACCATGGCGTGGAGTTGTGGATTGCATCATTGGCGGATACCCCTGTCAGCCATTTTCAGTTGCAGGAAAACAAAAAGGCGCAGACGACCCAAGGCACTTATGGCCAAACATCGCCAATATCATCCGAGATATCCAACCACGAATTTGCTTTTTTGAGAATGTCGGAGGACATCTCAAATTGGGGTTTGAACAAGTCCATGATGACTTATCAGCAATGGGTTACCAAGTTAAGACAGGCTTGTTTACAGCGGCGGAAGTTGGTGCATCTCACAAACGCGAACGTCTCTTCATATTGGCGTACCGTGAAAGCGACAGAGCCAATGGGTGGCTGTCTGAGTTACAAGAAATTCAAAGAACGGCTAGATGCTGGAATGCCTCTAAGTTTGAGAGATCAAGTGAAACATCTATGGCCGACTGTGCGTGTGTCGTCTGCCAACGGGCCGTGTCAGAGCGAAATCGACAAGGGCAACCCGAAGGGGCGGTTGGAAGTATCGATTGTGAATTGGGCAACGCCGAACACTTTGGATCATCTTCCCCCACGATCACAAGAAGCGATGGAAAAATTGATGGGGCCGAACGGCCAACGTGCAGGTCGAACTCGTCCGAGCAATCTTCGAGAACAGATCATGTGGCCGACAGTCACAACACAAGATTCGAAAAACAACGCAGGGCCAAGTCAGTTTACTCGCAACACGAAGCCATTGAATGTGAAAGCTGTCTGCCATTTCCACCCGGACCAGAAGGATATTGGGACAACATCCCATCCGGTCTTAAACCCGCAATTTGTCGAATGGCTGATGGGATGGCCAATCGGGTGGACAGAATTCGAGCCTGTGGAAATGGAGTCGTCCCTTTGGCAGCCGCTTATGCGTGGCATGTTCTTACAACTTTTAAAGATGGAAAATCATAATGAGCAAAGATAAAAACAAAATACAAATTGAGCATTTGAAAGTGGATGATTTAATTCCTTACGCTCAAAATGCGAGGACACACTCAGATCAACAGGTGGCGCAAATTGCAGCATCCATGACCGAGTTTGGCTTTATCAATCCAATCCTGATTGCAGAAGATAATACCATTATCGCAGGGCATGGACGTTTGATGGCATCAAAAATGCTTAATTTGGCAACCGTTCCTACAATCCGCTTGAAGCATTTGGACGAAACACAACGCCGTGCGCTGGTAATTGCCGATAACAAAATTGCTGAGAATGCAGGATGGGATGAAGAACTCCTGCGACAAGAAATCCATGTGCTTGATGACCTTGATTTTGATATTGATATCTTGGGATTCAGTGAAGATGATCTTGAAAATATCCTCCTTGATCCTGACGCTGCCCAAGGCGGTATGACGGATGAAGATGCTGTGCCCGAAGTAGCCGAAAACCCAACATCAGTTGCAGGTGATATTTGGATTTGCGGTGATCATAAAGTTTTATGTGGCGATTCAACGATGATTGATGCCTATCAAAACCTAATGGGCGAAGAGCTGGCAGATATGGTTTTTACCGATCCACCATATAATGTTAATTACGCGAATTCTGCCAAAGATAAAATGCGTGGAACAAACCGTCCCATCAAAAATGATAATCTCGGCGATGAGTTTGGTGAGTTTCTCTATGACGTCTGCACCAATTTGATGATGATGTGCAAAGGCGCGATGTATGTTTGCATGAGTTCATCAGAGCTTCACACATTACAACATGCATTCAGCGAGGCTGGTGGTAAATGGTCAACATTTATCATCTGGGCAAAAAACACATTCACACTTGGGCGTGCAGATTACCAACGTCAATACGAACCCATCCTCTATGGCTGGAAAGAAGGTCATGAGCATTTTTGGTGCGGTGCGCGTGATCAAAGCGATGTTTGGTTCGTTAACAAGCCCGTCAAAAATGACCTTCACCCCACGATGAAACCGATAGAGCTTGTAGAGCGTGCCATTCATAATTCCAGCAAGACCAAAGACATTGTTTTGGATGCGTTTGGTGGATCAGGATCAACAATGATCGCCTGTGAAAAAACAAATCGCCGGGCGAGGCTCATCGAGCTTGACCCCAAATATGCCGATGTCATTGTGAGACGCTGGCAGGATTATACTGGAAAACAAGCAACTCTGGCCAATGACGGCCAGAGCTTTGATGATTTAACGAAGAAGCGACTTAATTAGATTTTATTGAGTAGTATCTTTTACCATCTCGGATCGTGTTGATGACCTCATTACCTGATTTTTTAATGGTAGAAAAATGGCCTCGGATGGTATGATGTTGCCAGCTTGTTTTTTCGGCGACCTCTTCGATAGTAACACCACCTTCTTGCTTAAGGAGTTTTTCAACCATCGCCTTCTTGGTTGTTTTTGCAGGGGCTGGTTTTGGATCAGGTTTTTTAATATTCTGCTCTTTGGGAGTGTCCTGTTTTACCTCCTTGGGATGATCATTTTTTGGAACAACAGACGTATTATTTTGATCCTTAATTGCAGGGATTATCTTTGATTTTTGAGTTTGTGTTGTCATGGTTTTTCCTTTCGTTGACAACACCATGAACGCTTCAATTTTAAGAGAAGTAAAGTTGAATAGATCAAATAATTTAATCTTTTATTGAAGGCTCAATATTAAATATTTTGGGATCATTTTCGAGGAGCTGATCCATGTCTTTGCGGACTAAGATTAGGTGCTCGCTGATATGATCTAGGGCATCAATATGATCTTGCCCAATATGTTCAAGGTCAGCTTTTGAAAGTGTCTCAATTGAATAATTTAAGAATAAAAGCGTGCGTTCAATACATAATTTTTTAGATAAGAAAACATCATTAATATCATGTTTTTCATTCATAATTT
>CAZCBX010000029.1:0-2241 GCA_964497185.1 uncultured Bdellovibrionales bacterium
CCGCGCCCAAAGCACCGCCTGCCACCCACAGCAAAAGTTTGCCCACGCTGTTTAATTACATCATGGAGCAAAAGCCCCCCTACAGAGGCGTGATTGCGGGCGTGAAAGAATCGCGATGGGAAGACGACGGCATTCACCTTGAGTTTTCACGCAGTTTTTTATTTGAAAAAGCCAAAGAGCCAAGTTTCTGCCAATACGTGGAGCAAGCGGCATCGGCCCAACTGGGCGGCCAGCCGGTCAAGCTGCATGTCACCATGCTTGAAAACCAGCCAAATCAGGATGCAAAAACCAGTTCACCCAAACGATCGGTCACCAAACCAACCGAAGATGCCCCTGTCATCCAAACGGCCATCAGTCTGTTTGACGTAAGCGGTAATGACATTCAAGTCATTGAGGAAGATCAATGAAGTACACAGGTCCAGCCAGTTTTTTGCAAGCGGTTCAAGCGTTATCCATCTTGCCCGGTGTGGGTGAAAAAACAGCACAGCGGCTTATTTTTTCGCTGATGAAACATCCAGATGAAAAAATCATGCCCATCGTCGAAGCACTGCAAGTGTTAAAAAATCAACTACGCTTGTGTGAAATTTGCTTTGTATACACACAAGAACCACGCTGTCCCATTTGCATGGACCGTCAACGCGACGAGCAAAAGCTGTGCGTGGTAGAAGACCCCACCAACGTTTTTGCCATCGAGAAAAGCGGACAGTTTCAGGGCGTGTATCACGTGCTTCACGGCGTGCTGGCACCTTTGGAAGGCATAGGTCCGGAAGACATTAAAATTCAACCGCTGCTGGACCGACTACAGCTAAGCACTTTTTCCGAAGTCATTTTGGCCACCAGTCCCAATGTCGAAGGAGACGCCACGGCGCTGTACTTATCTCAAAAAATTCACGCCATGGGCATTCCTGTTACCCGCATTGCGCAAGGCATCCCTTCAGGCGGCAGCCTTGAGTACACCGATCAGTACACGCTGGGCAAAGCCATCAACGACCGCCGGGCGTGGGGCTGATTGAAAAAAGACGGTTTTGTCTTTTTTGCGGGGTTTTTTTGTTATTTTGTGTAAAATAAAGACCTTATGTCACAGATGATCATGTACGAAGAAGAGCATCGTCAGATATCTTTTTTGTTAAACAAACTATACCGCGAAGCCACAAGCCGCGCTTGTTATTTGGTTGATAAAAACGGGCAAATGATCGCTGAAGCCGGCGAAATCACTGACATTGACTCGACATCACTGTCTTCTTTGGTGGCGGGTAGCATTGCTGCCACCGGTAGCTTGGCCAAACTCATTGGTGAAAAAGAATTTTCGGTTTTATTGCACGAAGGCAAAGATCAGCACATCCACGTGTCTTTAATTTCTGGCGGCGTGATTTTGGTGGTGATTTTTGACGACCGCACTTCATTGGGTTTGATTCGTTTGCGCGTAAAACGGGCACAAGCTGAAATGGAAGAAGTGTTGGCCAAATTATCCAAAAAGGCCCAAGCGCCCAAGTCCAAAACCCCATTCTCTGAAATCACGGATGATGATATCGACAATCTTTTTCGTGATGATGACATTGATAAGTTGTTTCGGGAGTAGGCATGTCGTTTATTAACTATTCATCACGCGAAATTAACTGCAAAATTGTTTATTATGGCCCAGGTCTCTGTGGCAAAACCACCAACTTGCAGTTTATCTATGGCCGCACCAAACCAGAGTCCAAAGGCAAAATGATCTCGCTGGCCACTGAAACAGAGCGCACCTTGTTTTTTGATTTTCTACCCTTGTCATTGGGCGACATTCGCGGTTTTAAAACCCGTTTTCATTTATACACCGTACCCGGACAAGTTTTTTATGACGCCAGTCGCAAACTTATTCTTAAGGGCGTAGACGGCATTGTATTTGTAGCCGACTCGCAGGCAGATCGCGAAGATGCCAACCTCGAATCTTGGGACAACCTTAAAGAAAACCTTGCCGAGCAAGGCATGGACATTGCTAAAATTCCCCATGTCATTCAGTACAACAAACGTGATCTGCCCAACGTTACGTCGGTGGAAGCACTAAGCGACCAGCTTAATCCATACTATGTGCCCGAGTTTGAAGCCATCGCCTCCCAAGGCAAAGGCGTCTTCGAAACCCTCAAGGCCATCGCCAAGCTGGTATTGGTTCAGCTTAAAAAAACCAAATAGTTTAAAAACAGTCAATATCATGACCCTGCGTTTAATACGCAGTCTTCTTACTGTTCATGTTAAATATTAAAA
>CAZCBX010000030.1:0-1741 GCA_964497185.1 uncultured Bdellovibrionales bacterium
TTAAACAGCGTGGGCAAACTTTTGCTGTGGGTGGCAGGCGGTGCTTTGGGCGCGGAAGTAGACTTCGGTGCGGAAGTGGCGGTGGTGGAAAGTTTGGGGTGATTTGGTTTAAAAACCGGCGTTGGACGAGGGGCGCCTTCTGGAAATGTTTTTTCCAAGGACTCAAGTCGGCTTATGAGTTGATCAAGTTCCATTCTGGGTGCTTGTCGGGTGATGCGCAAAAACAACACCTCAAGCACGAACCGAGGAAATTCCACGCGGGATAAATTGGATAGCGCTTGTTTGATCATCTCAAACCAACGGTCGAGCTCCATGGCATCGACGCGGTCGGCCCACGCTTTGAGCTGTTTTTGATGGTCTTCTTGCAAATTAAGCCATGATAGGTCTTTGCAAGAGGATAACAGAATCATCAACCGAATATTTTCCCAAAGCTCCAACAAATACGTTTTGGGATCAAAACCTTTTTCAAATACATGAGAGAGTGCGGTGACCGCGTCGGTGGCATTGTGGCCAACAAATGCTTCTAGCGTATCGTTGAGTAGGTGGCGATCGGTTAAGCCCAAGCTGGCGATGACATCTTCATCGCGAATATTTTCACCTGAAAAAGCGATGACTTGGTCCAGCAAAGACAGCGCGTCACGCATGCTGCCATTGCCTTGACGGGCCACCATGCTTAACGCCAGGTCTGAAACTGAAACGTTTTCTTTTTCCATGACATGGCGCAAATGTCCTGCAATTTGCTCTTCGGTGATTTGACGAAAATCAAACCGCTGGCACCGTGACAATATGGTTTCTGGAATTTTATGAACCTCGGTGGTGGCAAAAATAAAATAGACGCCGGCCGGTGGCTCTTCCAGGGTTTTTAGAAGTGCATTAAATGCACTGGTGGACAGCATGTGCACTTCATCGATGATGTAAATTTTAAAACGAGATTTGCTGGGTGCGTATTGGACATTTTCTTTTAATTCACGAATGTCGTCCACGGATGTGTTGGATGCACCATCAATTTCAAAAACGTCGACGCTTTGTCCGGCGGTGATTTCCAAACAGTTGGAGCACTGGCCACACGGATGGGCGGTGGGCCCTTGCTGGCAGTTCAATGCTTTGGCCAAAATGCGGGCCGACGTGGTTTTTCCCACGCCTCGGGTGCCCGTAAACAACAAGGCATGCGGCACGCGCCCCAACTCAATGGCATTGGTGAGGGTTTGGGAAATGGCACCTTGCCCCACTAGGTCTTCTAGCGTTTGGGGGCGGTATTTTCGGGCTAAAACAACATATTCACTCATAGATCACTACGCTATATCGGAGACGCTCTAGACTTTCCAATGAAAAAACCGTTTGGATGGTCCGCACCCAAAGAGGGCTCCGTGCAGCTGCTTCCTCTCGGACCTGACTGGATTGGGAGTCGTTTGTTGCAGACCATCCAAACGGTCTTGTATGGCTGTGCTTGTATCGCGCTATAAGGTGTTCGTCAATTGATAAAAGGGCTTACATTGGAAAATGAGGGGTCCGATCAAGCCTAGGACAAGCCTTCCAGGGCAGGACTTCGCTTCGCTGCGTAACAGCCCTGGAAGGCTTGTCCTAGGCTTGGTTGGCTCTTTGGGGGGTCATGTGAGTTAGGCGGATTGGACTTCGAAGTGCGATTTTAGCACGCGGTCTCCGTCTTCCTGTTCAATCAAATAAGCAGGACAGTCATCGGATGCTTCTCGTTTGACTTCGTTGCCTTTGATGGTGCGTGTGA